>NZ_JAWPEN010000040.1:0-1066 GCF_033342815.1 Exiguobacterium artemiae | reverse complement strand
TGGTCCCAAACCAAGTGCTCTACCAAGCTGAGCTACTTCCCGAAAAGTGCACCCTGAGAGATTCGAACTCCCGACCCCTTGATTCGTAGTCAAGTACTCTATCCAGCTGAGCTAAGGGTGCATAATAAGTGCGGTCGAGAGGACTTGAACCTCCACAGTGTTGCCACCACTAGGCCCTCAACCTAGCGCGTCTACCATTCCGCCACGACCGCAAATTATGCTATTTGATGTTTCTTAGATGAAAAATTGGAGCGGAAGACGGGATTCGAACCCGCGACCCCGACCTTGGCAAGGTCGTATTCTACCACTGAACTACTTCCGCATACATATAATGGTACGGGTGAAGGGACTTGAACCCCCACGTCAAAGACACTAGATCCTAAATCTAGCGCGTCTACCAATTCCGCCACACCCGCATAAAAAAATGGTGTGTCATGCAGGATTCGAACCTGCGACCCTCTGATTAAAAGTCAGATGCTCTACCAACTGAGCTAATGACACAAATAGTATTAAGTTAAAATAAAATGGGGCGACTGATGGGAATTGAACCCACGAATGCCGGAATCACAATCCGGTGCGTTAACCACTTCGCCACAACCGCCATATTAAGATGGTGCCGGCAACAGGAGTCGAACCCGCGACCTACTGATTACAAGTCAGTTGCTCTACCAGCTGAGCTACACCGGCAGGTGTAATGGTGGCTTTGGACGGAATCGAACCGCCGACACGAGGATTTTCAGTCCTCTGCTCTACCGACTGAGCTACAAAGCCATACTAAAAATTTTCGGTAAATAAAAATGGCGGTCCTGACGGGATTCGAACCCGCGATCTCCTGCGTGACAGGCAGGCATGTTAACCGCTACACCACAGGACCGTGGTAACTTGACGACTTCTATAATACTATATCAATCAGTCAAAATTGTCAAATACTTTATTAAAAAAGTATGCCTGGCAACGTCCTATCCTCACAGGGGGAAGCCCCCAACTACTTTCGGCGTTCAAGTGCTTAACTTCCGTGTTCGGCATGGGAACGGGTGTGACCACTTGGCTATCGTCACCAGACGAC
>NZ_JAWPEN010000039.1:0-1293 GCF_033342815.1 Exiguobacterium artemiae | reverse complement strand
TGGGCTAACCTAAAATTTTGAGACAATATAAAACACCTTCGGAGTGGTACACTTTTAAAAAGTACTAATATCGGAGGTGTTTTTGCATGGGCAAAAACGTATATTCAAGTGAAGTGAAATGGGCAGTAGTCAAAGAAAAGCTGAGTGGTGAGTTAACGACGAAAGAGATCATGGAGAAGTACGGAATCAAAAACAAATCGCAAGTCGAAACATGGATGAGATGGTATCGGTCTAATGAACTCTATCGGTTTGATCAGCCGATTGGAAAACAGTACACCTACGGACATGGTCCAGATTCTGCGAGTGAGGATGACAAGAGAGAGCGACAAATGTCTCATCTGAAGATGGAAAACGAGATTTTAAAAAAGTACATGGAGATCGAAAGAGAGTTGAGAAAGAAGTAATCATAAAAATTGTAGGGTGTCTTCGGGGAAAGTATACAATTACCACCATTCTGAGCGCTTTGAATGTATCAAGAGCAAGCTATTACCGCTGGATTAAAGAATCTGTGGGAGCACCTTCGGTGCTGGAAAAAGCCATCATCGAACTAAGTAAGCAGACGAAGTATCGGAATGGACATCGAAAAATAAAGGCATTATTACAGCAAATCTATCAGTTGAAAGCCAATCGGAATACCGTACAGAAAATCATGCAAAAATACCATCTCCAATGTCGGATCAAGCCGAAACGAAGATGGAAATCTCAAGGTGAACGCATCATAATGGCACCTAATCTTCTCGAACGTGACTTCACAGCAAGTAAACCGAATCAGAAGTGGGTAACGGATATTACCTATATCCAATACGGCAGTACGACGAAATATCTTTCCACCATCATCGATCTTTTCAATAACGAAATCGTTGCCTATAAGTTATACGATCACCAACAGACACCTCTCGTCGTCGATACGTTGAAATTAGCATTAGAGAATCGTAATCACCCCGAGGGGGTCATCCTTCATTCGGACCAAGGAAGTGTCTATACGTCATACGTCTTTCAAGAATTCGTTAAGAGGAACCATCTAACAAGCAGCATGTCTCGGAGAGGAAACTGTTGGGACAACGCGGTCATCGAATCGTTCCACTCCAATTTAAAGTCTGAGGAGTTCCAGTACGTCAAATTTAATTCTTTAAGAGACCATGAGGTCTCTGAGCGCGTTATCCATTACTTAAATTACTATAATGAAGAACGAATCCAAGAAAAATTAGGCTACCTGACACCGAAAAAATATGGTGTACTGGCAGCCTAATCAAGGTGTTTTATATGTGTCTCATATCGCTAGGTCAGTCTAAA
>NZ_JAWPEN010000038.1:0-1362 GCF_033342815.1 Exiguobacterium artemiae | reverse complement strand
TATTGGAATCCACGATCGCTATGTAGAAGTGGTTGACTTTCTGGTGCGCCCTGTAGGGCGCGTTCAAGCGTATCGAACACGAGCTGATTATTATTCGAATGACCGATGACGAACGAGCGAATGGATCCGTCGTGCAGGTCGAGAATGGCACTCAAATAGGCCTTTTCAGAGGCCCCGTACTTTAATTCTGTGACGTCAGTCACCCATTTTTGATTCGGTTCTGCCGCATGGAAATCACGATTTAAGATATTTTCTGCCGTCTGCTGTGGAAAGGTCCGGACATATTTTGATCGTTTTCGACGGATTACACAGTAAATCCGGGCAATTCGCATCAATCGACGGACACGTTTATGATTGACGTTTCGACCGAAACGTCGTTTCAGATTCAAGGACATGCGACGATATCCATAGATGCCACCAACCGCATCATGAATCGCGTTCATCTCTTCGATAATCAACGTGTTCTCAGCTTCCCGTATCGTAGGTATACGATTCAACCATTTGTAGTAACCGGCACGTGAAATTCCTGCGATGTCGCATAGTGATACGATGGAGTAACCGAACTGCTTTGTGAGTAATTGAATGGCTTCGTACTTATCATGATGATGAACCTGGCTTAACGTCGCCTCCTCTCGATTTCCTCTAACTTTTTTAGGAAGGAAAGCTCCATCCGGAGAAGCTCGTTCTCCTTCTCGAGTCGCTTCTGCTCGATGACGGAGCGTTCTATTTCAGTCAGTTCTTCTTCCGTCTTCTTCCGTCCACGCCGATCGATAAGTGCGTCTACGCCATCACTTTCATACTTTCGAACCCAACCATAGAGTTGTTGGTAGGAGACCCGATGGGTCTGTGCTACTGTTTGATAATCTTTACCCGATTGAATGCAGTCGAGCACTGCGGCTACACGTTCTTCAAATGTAGTGCTTCTTCCCTTGGTCATAGAGGAGTTCTCCTTTAAAAATGTCTTCTGTTCTCTATGACTATTATAGTTCGCTATCCAACTTCTAAGCACGCTTCTGCTGGAAATATTGAATTTCAGGGTGGCACTTGTCAGAGACTCACGGCCTTCCAAAACATCACGTACAGCTTGAATTTTCAGTTCCTTCGAGTATTTTGCCCATCTTTCTCGAGTTTCCAAAGACTCAATACCACCATGATGATAAACGCGCATCCATTCTCTAAGCGTCGTTACCGAGAGCTCGAAGAGCGCTGCGACTTCTCGTACCGTGTGATATCCTTCTTCACATTTCTTGATAATTATTAATTTTTCAGCAGCTGAATATCTATATTTATACACAGAAAAAGCTCCCTTCAAAAGTGGACAGTTTTATTATTTCAACTGTCTACTTTTGTGGGAGCATATCA
>NZ_JAWPEN010000037.1:0-1738 GCF_033342815.1 Exiguobacterium artemiae | reverse complement strand
AGAAATTCATGGTACGTCCATCGTTCTTCCTCTGCTGTCCGTAAAAAGCGTGGGAGTTCTGCTGCACTCTCAACCAGACGTAAAGCTCTTGCCATTTCTTGAATACCTTCGATTGGATGTTTACTCATTTCTTCGTCGCCCCTGTCATCAAATGAATATACGGATCAAGGGCGCGCGTCGAGACGGTGATCCCTTCGGGACCAGTCAATAGGTTTTGTCGTAATAGATTAGCACTGACCTGTCCAATGTCATATAGACGACCCATTTCTTTCACTGTTTCTTCTATCCGATTAGTACCCAGGCCACGAATAAGGTCAAACTGATCACGTATGTATCGAGGATATCTCACAACGATTTCATCCAGAAATTCGACTGCTTTACTATGGTCTTCGTAAAGCGCATAGACGTCTTCCGTGTAATCGTTTTTTCGTTTCACGAGGTCATGTTCATGATGTGGTGATTGGACGAGCGTCCCTCGTTCTAACGCAAGAGGATGCTCCCCCAGCACTTCGCCTGTTTCATGGTCTACGATGACAATCGCATCACCTGCCGCACGTTCGTGGAGATAAACGATACGGAGTGTCTCGTGTCGATACGTTCCGACAGGAACGCTATAACGTGAACCTTTGTAACGGATGGTATTGTCCTTGTGGACGGTTCTTGATACACTTGATACAAGGTTCGTCTCGAAAGAGACGGGTGAAGAGATCGGATGTAGGTGCAGCTTTTCCAGGCTGTGCACCTCGGACGGTCTCTTTTTTGTCGTATCATGTTTTTTATAGTTCGCCGTACGTTCAAGCCAGTCCAGGCAACGCTGATTCCATTCCCTCAGGTGATGGTAGGACCTTCCTAAAACAAAGTTCGATTTAACGTATTGAACGACGCGCTCCACTTTTCCCTTTGATTCAGGATCACGAGCCCGACAGAGATGGACCTGAAAACCACGGAAGGAAACGTAAGATTGGAACGATTCCGTTAAAAGTAAGTCTCCATTATTTTCGTTTACGGCTACCAATGCATCTTGATCATAAACCAGTTCGCGTGTGCGTCCACCAAAGAAACGAAACGCATTTTCATGGCACCTAACCATGTCTGCTACTTTAAACGGTCGATCGAGCCATTCGACATACTTGTAACGAGAATGTGCCAAAACGAAGGCGATAAACCGTCCTCTCGTTTCTGAACCATCTTCATGGGAGAGCGTAACCATCCCGAAATCGACTTGAATCTGTTGACCGGGCGGTAACTCTTGAACGGCAACGTACTGTCGTTCTTTCGTCATTCTTCTGATACCATGCTCTTTTCTCAAATCACGTACATAGAGTCGAACCGTACTTTCTCCGACCTGAAGATTTGGATAACGTTCTTTGAGCCAGTCTTCAACTTGGGAAGCTTTCAGGGTCGGGTATTCATGTAGCCATGACAAAATTTCTTCCCGATAGGGATCCAGCTTTCTAACTTTACGCTGTCGTTTGCTATCCCACTGATCAAACGTCGTTCTATCCATTGATAAATAATCATAGACACGATTTCTACTCACGTTGAGCTGCGTTGCAATTTGAGAAACATTAAATCCTTTGGATTTTAATTGATGAATCGTTCCGTAGATCATCCACTTTTCCACTCCTAGTTCATCTCCCTACATCTGTTCTAAATACAGTGTAGCGAAGAAGTATTTGATTCGAGAAGTGTTGGATTCAAATCGTCGCGGATTGTTGTCTTCATCTTAGCAGTCACA
>NZ_JAWPEN010000036.1:0-1765 GCF_033342815.1 Exiguobacterium artemiae | reverse complement strand
ATTGCTTATATTTCCGTCTAGCAGGATAGGAAAAGTCGTCAAACAATTGTTCCCCACCTTCCGAAGCAAGACCTTTCAAAACAGCCTTATCCATCGCTTTCAATCCTGTTAACATCAAAAATTCCGTATGAGGTCTAATGTCGTTAAACGGGTTAAAACCACCATCTAAAAATTTCTTGCAAGCGTCGGCCCCAGTGAATCTGACTTCTATACGCCACCACTCTTTATCAGTGATTTGCAATTCGTTCACCTCATTAGCCTTGCTACGCTCTTTCTTCTTGTTATACATGACCATAGTAACCTTAGACCTCTTACCGCCTACATACCATGTTTCAAGCGCTCCTGTGCCGGCATGATGCCTACTACTTTCCCTAGACTGCATATCGATCCATCTGACATGAGACAAGTCCTCATGGTAATCAAAAGCGACGTCGATACGAGTCAGATAAACGTTTTTCATTCTCCTAATGACAGAGCGATAAACTTTCCACCACTCATTACTGTTTTTAGCGTGATTAGGATTAAATTCAAACCTTAATCGAGGTACTTTAGCATTTGTAGGAGAAATTGATAAATGACCTTTCCCCGAAAGATTATAAGACCACTGATAAGGAAACTTGGCTTGGTATCTTTCAAGTAGCAATTCAGTCTCTAAAAACTCTATAAATTCCGATTCTTCGCCGTTCAAATCTCCCAAAATAGTCATTTTATCTATCGACGATTCAAACAAGAAATAAAACCTCCACTCCTCCAAAATTGAAACGAAACTAAGGGTTGTGTGCCTGTTAGATAGACGCACACTTTTCACTGGCTTCCCCCAGCACGATTCTTCACCCGTTTTTAGGTTATTCCTCAGCTTTTTTCTCCAAATACTTCAGAACGTTTTCGTTTGTCATTACAGCCATAGCTTTCATCATATCTTCTTGTTTCTTAATCTCAGAAATCTTCATATTCAGATACGCAGTGACCGAAACGCCATGATAATCAGATTGTTCCTGTACCCATTCATAAATAGGTAAAGGCATACGAATATTGATACGTTTGATATTTTCCTCAGTTGCCATTTTAACACCTCCTAATACACATATTGTAACCTAGAAATTTTTGGATAACAACGCTTTTTATTTCACGACTGGTTGACATTGAGACTCTGTACCCCCGAACCCCCAAAACCATCGCCTCCGAGGGGCTATGCCCCTCTGGGAGCCACCGGTTTCAGTGTTATCAGGGGTACTACTCAATATCAACCAGCTTTCGCGACATAAACGCTAACGTGTACCGTTTTAAAAGTAGATTTAGACCATGTATACCAACGCTTGAAGGTAATTCTCTATGTATTTCCTACCCCCTGTTAGTAGGTGGGGGTTGATACCTTCCTATGTGTATCCAGCAGCGTGCGAGCCGTTGCTCAACTGGACGTGCGTCTCAGTTTGCGCTCCGTCTTCGCTACGCTTTCCGGGTACGCAAAAGGGAGGGTTCGCAGCCCTCCCCTCAACTATTCAGTTATGGTATAATACTTACATCAGAATACCGCTACTCTTGCGTAGCTTGTCCATGAATCGACCTGTGCCAGCAGGTCTTTTTCGTTTTCCTCGTAATCAGAATACGGATCAACTGGACAAGGTAGAGTTCTTTCCAGTAACAATTGCTTATATTTCCGTCTAGCAGGATAGGAAAAGTCGTCAAACAATTGTTCCCCACCTTCCGAAGCAAGACCTTTCAAAACAGCCTTATCCATCGCTTTCAATCCTGTTAACATCAAAAA
>NZ_JAWPEN010000035.1:0-1836 GCF_033342815.1 Exiguobacterium artemiae | reverse complement strand
GAGGCTGGGACATAACTAGCTGTCTTTTAAAGAAAATAAGGGATTGCCATCGTGACGATGCGCAATCCCTTATTTTTTTCATCACCTCTTATTAAATTGCCCCTCGGGCAATACTTTGGGTGAGCCACTTTCTCAGATTTACTGCCATAAGGATGAAGCCAAGCTCACGTTTTACCTTTGCTTTTCCTCTTACGGAAAAACGAGTGAAACGCAAATTAGCCTTCAGATTCCCAAAAACTGGTTCTACGTCTATCTTACGTTTCGCGTAGATTTTCCCGGTTTTTTGATCTGAAAGCAGGTTCTTTACCTGTTCCTTTTGGTCTTCCCACGAAACGTTTACTCGGACTTGGCGATGACGACCCTTCTCTGCCTTGGTACAGAGGGATCGAAGCGGACAGTCATCGCAACTCTCACTTTCGTACACCTTGAAATCGCGGGTGAAACCATATCGATCCGTCCTCTTAGACATGTAACGGAACGTCACATTCTGCCCGTTCGGGCATACAAAGTGATCGGTTGTTTCATTGTAGGACCAGTTGGCGAGATTAAAAGGATGATCACGCCATTTTCGCGTCTTCTCTTTTTGAAACACCGTATAAGGAACGAGCGGAATGCGCCCTCGGCGCATCAGAATCTCCTGATAATTTTCTTGGCTTCCATAGCCAGCGTCCGCCACGATATGTTCCGGTAAAGTAAGATACGAGGCCACCTCATCTAAAAATGGGATGAACGTGCGGGCATCGGTCGGATTAGGATAGACATCATAAGCGAGCGTATATTGACCTTCGGTCGCAATCTGCACGTTGTACCCAGGCTTGAGTTGTCCATTTTGCATATGATCTTCCTTCATCCGCATAAACGTCGCATCCGTATCCGTCTTCGAATAGCTGTTCCGTCCATCGAACGTCTCCTTTTGGACGGCATACTTTCTTTTTCTTTCCACGAACTCCGCGAACTTTTTTCGGGAAAGATGGGGCTGCTTTCGTTCGGAACGAAGTCGTTTTCTCTCCTGCGTATCTGAACTTGCCTTGATTTCTTGATTGATAGAAGCGATTCGTTCCTCCAAAACATCACCGATGTGCTCGAGTTCAGGAATGGTCAGTTCTTCTGGACTTTCCCGTTCAATCTCAGGTAAGATTTCCTGTGCGACGAGTTCTTCATAGAGAAGATTAGACTTTTCAACGAGCGACGCACTATGTCGCTCGACGGATTTTCGCCAGACAAACGTATATCGATTCGCATTCGCTTCTAGTTTCGTACCATCAATGAAGATCGCTTCTTCCTTAATTTCTCCCATCTCGACGAGATGGCAACGGAAGGTGACGAACGCTTGCTTCAGGATGGGTGTGACTGCCGGGTGCACCCGAAAGCGATTGATCGTACGATAGCTCGGTTCATTCCCTTGAGCGAGCCACATCATCCGCAGACTGTCTTGAAGGAGTCCTTCGATCTTCCGGCCAGAGAAGACCGATTGCGTATAGGCGCATAAAATGATCTTCATCATCATGCGTGGATGATAGGCGGGGCAGCCTGTCGTTCGAGTAAAAGGCTCAAAGGCATCGTCGGGAATGGACTCGACAAGATGATGAACGGCGAATGCGATATCGTTTTCTTGAAGACAAATTTCTAAATCTAAAGGCAGAACCAGCTGGTTCATGTTATAATTTTTAAACATAGGGGCACCTCCGATGGTTATGGTTTCGTCACTTTAACTTTATCAGAGGCAGTCCTTATTTGTTTACTTAAAATCGGTTTTTTATCATAGAAGAAGGCCCTCGAAACGAAAAACGTTTCGAGGGCCTTCTCATTTATAAAGCTGAGTTATGTCCCAGCCTC
>NZ_JAWPEN010000034.1:0-1843 GCF_033342815.1 Exiguobacterium artemiae | reverse complement strand
AAAAAGAGGCTGGGACATAACTCAGCTTTATAAATGAGAAGGCCCTCGGAACGTTTTTCGTTTCGAGGGCCTTCTTCTATGATGAAAAACCGATTTTAAGTAAACAAATAAGGACTTCCTCTGATAAAGTTAAAGTGACCAAACCATAACCATCGGAGGTGTCCTTATGTTTAAAAATTATAACATGAACCAGCTGGTTCTGCCTTTAGATTTAGAAATTCGTCTTCATGAAAATGATATCGCATTCGCCGTCCATCATCTTGTCGAGTCCATTCCCGACGAGGCCTTTGAACCATTTACTCGAACGACAGGCTGCCCTGCCTATCATCCTCGCATGATGATGAAGATCATTTTATGCGCCTATACGCAATCGGTCTTCTCTGGTCGGAAGATCGAAGGACTCCTTCAAGACAGTCTACGGATGATGTGGCTCGCTCAGGGGAATGAACCGAGCTATCGTACGATCAATCGTTTTCGAGTGCACCCGGCAGTCACACCTATTCTGAAGCAGGCATTCGTCACCTTCCGTTGCCATCTCGTCGAGATGGGAGAAATTAAGGAAGAAGCGATCTTCATTGATGGTACGAAACTAGAAGCGAATGCGAATCGATATACGTTCGTCTGGCGGAAATCCGTCGAGCGATATAGTGCGTCGCTCGTTGAAAAGTCTAATCTTCTCTATGAAGAACTCGTCGCGCAGGAAATTTTGCCGGAGATTGAACGGGAAAGTCCAGACGAACTGACCATTCCTGAACTCGAGCACATCGGTGATGTTTTGGAGGAACGAATCGCTTCTATTAATCAAGAAATCGAGACAAGTTCAGATACGCAGGAGAGAAAACGTCTTCGTTCTGAACGAAAGCAGCCCCATCTTTTCCGAAAAAAGGTCGCTGAATTCGTGGAAAGAAAACGGAAGTATGCCGTCCATAAGGAAACGTTCGATGGACGGAACAGCTATTCCAAAACGGATACGGATGCGACGTTTATGCGGATGAAAGAAGATCATATGCAAAATGGACAACTCAAGCCTGGGTACAACGTGCAGATTGCGACCGAAGGTCAATATACCCTCGCTTATGATATCTATCCTAATCCGACAGATGTCCGCACGTTAATTCCATTTTTAGATGAAGTGGCCTCGTATCTTACTTTACCGGAACATATCGTTGCGGATGCCGGCTATGGCAGCCAAGAAAATTATCAGGAGATCCTGATGCGCCGAGGGCGCACTCCACTCATTCCCTATACGATGTTCCAAAAAGAGAAGACGCGAAAATGGCGTGATAATCCTTTTAACCTCACTAACTGGTCCTATGATGAAACGACCGATCAATTTATATGTCCGAACGGACAGGACGTGACGTTCCGTTACATGTCCAAGAGGACGGATCGCTATGGCTTCACCCGTGATTTTAAGGTGTACGAAAGTGAGAGTTGTGATGACTGCCCACTTCGATCCCTCTGTACCAAAGCAGAGAACGGTCGTCATCGCCAAGTCCGAGTAAACGTTTCGTGGGAAGAACAAAAAGAACAGGTAAAGGGCCTGCTTTCAGATCAAAAAACCGGAAAAATCTACGCGAGACGTAAGACAGATGTAGAACCAGTTTTTGGAAATCTGAAGGCTAATTTGGGTTTCACTCGTTTTTCTGTAAGAGGAAAAGCGAAGGTGAAACGTGAGCTCGGTTTCATCCTTATGGCAGTAAATTTGAGAAAGTGGCTCACCCAAAGTATTGCCCGAGGGGCAATTTGATAAGAGGTGACGAAAAAATAAGGGATTGCGCATCGTGACGATGGCAATCCCTTATTTTCTTTACAAGTCAGCTAGTTATGTCCCAGCCTCTTT
>NZ_JAWPEN010000033.1:0-2667 GCF_033342815.1 Exiguobacterium artemiae | reverse complement strand
ATTTCACTTCGCTTGAATATACGTTTTTGCCCATGCAAAAACACCTCCGATGCTAGTACTTTTTAAAAGTGTACCACTCCGAAGGTGTTTTATATTGTCTCAAAATTTTAGGTTAGCCCAGATGCGGTTTCAACAGCATCCCTTTTTTTGTTCGTTTTTTCGAGTTTATCTGCCTATTTTAGAAAAAAGCACACGCATTCTAGTGAAATTTCTTCAGAAGACTGAAGAAATACCGGTAAGCAGACGATACTAATAGGAATGTCAGTCAAAAAAGAGAGGCACTTATCATGAATGAATGGATCACCTTAACGAAACACTATGAAGAGACACTGGTCATCCTATCGGTCATCGTGGCCATTGTCGGATCCTATGCCTCGATTGAATTAAATCGCCGGTTGGCAAAAGCCGTATCTTTAAAGAAAAGAGCCTTGTTCGTTTCTTCCTTGACGATGGGATTATCCATTTGGGGCATGCACTTCGTTGGAATGGGGGCATTTGAGTTGGCGGTACCGGTTAAATACGACTGGGTGCTGATGTTCCTGTCAATCGTTCCCGCCGTGACAGCTGCTTGGATCGCCTTTTATCTTTTATATTATTCGGAACTGACGCGGAAAAAAGTCATCATCGCCGGAACCTTAATGGGGACGGGAATCGCCATGATGCATTATCTTGGGATGGTTGCAATGCAGTTTAATGGAGATATCCGCTATGATGCGACGTTATTCATGTTATCGATTGTGATTGCAATCACCGTTGCCTATGTTGCCCTGTTGTTGTTGTATATGACACGACACGTCGATAAAAAACGAATTTTGATTCCTGTTGCGATTTTGATGGGATTCGGTATTTCGACGATGCACTATGTCGGAATGCTCGGAACGACGTTTTGTGTTCCAAGTGCTTCGGGAGTAGACGTTACCGCCCGGCCTGTCACATCAAATATCTTAAGTGACGTGGCAATTCCGGTCTTTTTAATTGTTCTGTTGATTGTCGGACTGTATATTCACCTGGAACGGCGAGCCTTACAGATGATGGCGTATACGGATCATTTGACCGGATTGCACAACCGCCGTTGGCTGGATCATCATATGTCAAAAGTGGATGGACAGTACAGCCGGACGAAAAAGCAGATGACGATGGCATTGCTTGATCTGGACGGTTACAAATGGATCAATGATACATTCGGTTTTGATCAGGGAGACATCGTCATTCGGCAATTCTCCGACCGAATCAAAGCGTTACTTCGAGAAGATGAAGCGTGTATCCGCTACAACGGAACCCAATTTTTCCTGATTCAAAACATCGATTCCGAAATGCTCGAAGAGGCCTTCACGGATGTCTTGGAAGCAATCCGGCAACCAATTTTTCTCGACGGACAGGAGATTCATTTGACCGCGACCATCGGTATCATCGTTCCGGATATTACGGATACACTGGAGATGCGGATCGGTCAAATGGAAAGCGCGTTGCGTGCAGGGAAAAATGAAGGACGGGACCGTTTCGTCATTTACGATGAACTGCTCCATTCGGATCGCCGGGAACAACAAATCGTCGGTTCCCTGCGTCGGGCCATGACGGACTTCAAGGAGTTTAATCTCGTCTATCAACCGAAAATTGCACTGGCGACGGGAAAAGTCGAGCAGGCGGAAGTTCTGATTCGCTGGAATCATCCGAAGTTCGGTTTCATTTCACCGGCAGAGTTCATTCCGCTCGCAGAAAAGTACAGCCTAATTCACCGTCTGACCCAGTGGGTGCTGCAGGAAACCGTCAACCAGATGGAAGTCTGGCGCGAAGAGGATCACTTCATCCGTCAAGTTTCCGTCAACCTGTCAGCGATGCATTTCCGGTCGGAATCGCATAATCTGATGATTAAGGAAATCGTTCATCATTCATTGAAGAACGGCGGAGAACTGCAACTTCAACTGGAAATTACGGAGACCTCCGTCATGGAAAATCTCGAACGTGCCTTGTTGATGCTCGGAGAATTGAAGCAATTGAGTTTGACGATTGCGCTCGATGACTTCGGAACAGGCCTGTCCTCGCTGACGCATTTAAAGCATTTACCGATCGATATCTTAAAGATTGATAAATCATTCATTGATGAAGTACCGCATGACGAGCGGGGAACGGCGATAACCGAAATGATCATCCAGCTGGCGAAGAGTCTTGGGATTGAAGTGGTGGCGGAAGGCGTCGAGACGCTTGAACAGCACGAATTCCTGAAACGGCTTGGATGTGACTACGGGCAGGGCTATTATTACAGTCGTCCGGTCAAGGTCAATGATCTCGACCAGCAGACGATCGAGCGAACCGTCCTGGATGTGGGCTGACAGCACATCCGTTCAATCCAATCCGTGTCTTTTTACGTATACTGGATAAGCACACGAGGAATATGTGTGCGATCATGGGGGACGCAATGGCTTCGTGAACGAATTCCGGGCAGGAATTTGTTCGACTTGTGCAAGATGCAGACAGAATCGCCGTACATTTCGATGGTTGCTCAGCTCTCTACTCAATCCAGTACCTGTCTGTCCATCACACTACAAGAGGCTGGGACATAACTAGCTGTCTTTTAAAGAAAATAAGGGATTGCCATCGTGACGATGCGCAATCCCTTATTTTTTTCATCACCTCTTATTAAATTGCCCCTCGGGCAATACTTTGGGT
>NZ_JAWPEN010000032.1:1480-2981 GCF_033342815.1 Exiguobacterium artemiae | reverse complement strand
CGGTACAGCTTCACAGCGGTTTGGAACGCTCCCCTACCATTCCTTACGGAATCCGCAGCTTCGGTGGTATGTTTAGCCCCGTTACATTTTCGGCGCGGCGCCACTCGACTAGTGAGCTATTACGCACTCTTTGAATGGTGGCTGCTTCTAAGCCAACATCCTAGCTGTCTAGGCAGCGCCACATCCTTTTCCACTTAACATACACTTTGGGACCTTAGCTGGCGGTCTGGGCTGTTTCCCTCTTGACTACGGATCTTATCACTCGCAGTCTGACTCCCGAGTATAAGTTGCCGGCATTCGGAGTTTAACTGAATTCGGTAACCCTGTGGGGGCCCCTAGTCCAATCAGTGCTCTACCTCCGGAACTCTCAACCTCGAGGCTAGCCCTAAAGCTATTTCGGGGAGAACCAGCTATCTCCAGGTTCGATTGGCATTTCACCGCTACCCACACCTCATCCCCGCACTTTTCAACGTGCGTGGGTTCGGACCTCCAGTCAGTGTTACCTGACCTTCATCCTGGACATGGGTAGATCACCTGGTTTCGGGTCTACGACAACGCACTATGGCGCCCTATTCAGACTCGCTTTCGCTACGGCTCCGCCTCATCAGCTTAACCTCGCGCGCTATCGTAACTCGCCGGTTCATTCTACAAAAGGCACGCCATCACCCATTAACGGGCTCTGACTACTTGTAGGCATACGGTTTCAGGATCTATTTCACTCCCCTTCCGGGGTGCTTTTCACCTTTCCCTCACGGTACTGGTTCACTATCGGTCACTAGGGAGTATTTAGCCTTGGGAGATGGTCCTCCCGGATTCCGACGGGGTTTCACGTGTCCCGCCGTACTCAGGATCCACTCTGGAGGGAAAACAGTTTCAGCTACAGGGCTGTCACCTTCTTCGGCCGACCTTTCCAGGTCGTTCACCTACTGTCTTCCTTTTTGACTCCGTATAGAGTGTCCTACAACCCCGGAGAGCATGCTCTCCGGTTTGGGCTGTTCCCGTTTCGCTCGCCGCTACTCAGGGAATCGCATTTGCTTTCTCTTCCTCCGGGTACTTAGATGTTTCAGTTCCCCGGGTCTGCCTCACGCTACACTATGTATTCATGTAACATGTCCCATCCCATTACGGATGGTGGGTTCCCCCATTCGGAAATCCTCGGATCAAAGCATACTTACTGCTCCCCGAAGCATATCGCTGTTCGTCGCGTCCTTCATCGGCTCCTAGTGCCAAGGCATCCACCGTACGCCCTTCATACCTTGATCTAGCATTTTGGTATTCTAAGAACACACGTCTAATGACATGGTTATAAAAAGTTTGATGTCTTGTTGATGTCTTCAGTTTTCAAGGTGCGAGTGTCTCTATCGAGACTGAGAGACGAGCTCTCAAAACTGAACGATGGGCATGTCCCGTAAGGGACGTTTTCCTTAGAAAGGAGGTGATCCAGCCGCACCTTCCGATACGGCTACCTTGTTACGACTTCACCCCAATCATCTACCCCACC
>NZ_JAWPEN010000031.1:0-8271 GCF_033342815.1 Exiguobacterium artemiae | reverse complement strand
TTTCCACTCCTAGTTCATCTCCCTACATCTGTTCTAAATACAGTGTAGCGAAGAAGTATTTGATTCGAGAAGTGTTGGATTCAAATCGTCGCGGATTGTTGTCTTCATCTTAGCAGTCACATACGATGTATATAGTTATTAAAGTAAAGAAATTATCTACTATATCATATTTAAAACTATCCACGTGCTTTTCACTCATTCATCTAAACGTTTCAATGGCCTGGTGCCTATCTATGAAAACTGAGATTACTGTAACGAGGTGAAGAGCAAAGTGGGATTGAGGAGGAGTTTTATATGATTTCGAAATCAAAAGAACGGTCGGTTGTGATGCTTACTGCGGATCAAATTATCTCAACGACTGCTGTCTCACGTTCTTTCAAACAAACAAGAGAAAAAGCACAAGAGGTGCCACTCTTCGTCACTAATGCGCAAGGAGAAATTGATACGGTCGTTGTAGGTTTTCATCAATTCGAAGAAATGAGCGAGATGATTGTCAAACAAGCAGCTTTAATTGAAGAATTTGAGCTTCTTTCTCGTCTGCGAGATGCGGAAAATTCGCCGGAAACATTCATTGATGCTGACGACGTGTTTGCTTCTCTGAGCATTGACTAAAAATCAATGTTGAAAGTGTGGAATGCTCGTGTTTGAACTACCTCCACCTACGCTTTACTTAGAGGTGAAGGATTCCTGAGTTATCCGACCTAACGATCGAAACCTGATCAGGCTAGCCCCGTCGTCCCGACGGTTGAAGAAGCTAAGATACGTTCGGCTTCTTGTTTGAGATTCAGTCCTGCGTTCACATCCCGGTCGTGATGGATCCCGCAACTCGGGCATGTCCATTCCCGTAAGCCAAGATGTTTCACGTTTTTGTGTTGATGGCCGCAACTGGAGCACAGTTGGCTCGAAGCAAAGGTCTTGCCGACCTTCACGACGGTTTTCCCGTACCAGCCCGCCTTATATTCGAGCAGGCGGAAGAACTCCGACCAGCTGACGTCCGAGATGGCCTTGCTCAACTTGCGGTTCTTCTGCATGTTCTTCACCTGCAAAGTCTCGATGCCGATGACATCGTGGTTTTTGACGATCTCGGTCGATACCTTGTGCAGGAAGTCAGTACGCTTGTTGGCGATCTTCTCGTGGATACGGGCCACCTTCCGCTTCTGCTTCTGATAGTTCTTAGAGTCAGAAAGCCTCACTTTCTTGGCCAGGGCGATTCGTTGACGGTGGGAGAGCTTACGCTGTTCGCGCGCCAACTTCTTCTCAAGTGTTCGGAAGTAACGGTCGTTCTTGTAGATCGTGCCGTCTGACAGGGTGGCAAAGTTCTTGAGTCCGACATCGACACCGACAGATGAACCGGTCTTCGGCAGTTCGTGGATTTCCTGCTCGACGAGCAGGGAGACAAAATATTTGCCTGACGCATTACGTCGGATCGTGGCATTCAAGATACGGCCTGTGATCTGTTTCGAATAGGCGAAACGAACCCATTTCAGCTTCGGAAGTTTGAGCTTGTTGCACACAATCGAGACTTCAGGAAGTTGAGACTTGCCCTGTATGTTGGTCGTGTACGACTGGACGGGATGGCGCTTGGACTTGAAACGAGGGTGATCGTTCTGCTTCTTGAAGAAGCGGTCGAACGCATCGGCAAGATGTTTGACGCTGATCTGTACAGATGTACTATCGACTTCCTTCAACCAGTCGAACTCCTGCTTCAACAAAGGAATTTCTTTGGAACAAGAACCGTAGGACAGCCCTTTCCCAGTGGTCTTGTACATTTCCTCCCACTTCGCCAGGAAATGGTTGAAGACGAAGCGCGAACACCCAATCGTCTTCGCGATCAGGATTTCCTGCTCTTTTGTGGGATAGATTCTGAATCTGTAGGCCTTGTGCTTCAACACCATGTTTCACCTCCTTCAAAAGGACCTTCAAACAAAAGGATCTTTAAAAGGACTATACCCGAAAGACAGGCTGGCGATTCATCTCCCACTTTCACTTCGTTTAGAAGTGGGAGTATTCTCGCCTAAATTCGATAAAGTTAATTTTCACCCTAAAGCTGTTAAAGAACTTAAAAAACTGGATCGACAAATCATTCGAATTATTCAGCGTGATGTACAGGAGAAATTAGCAGTTGATCCAAAAAATCACGGTGAACCGCTACGTGCTCCATTAACTGGTTGTTATAAGCTAAAGTACAAATCATTGAATCTTCGGCTCGTTTACACGATTCGTGACGAGCAATTAACGATCATAAAAATATCGGATGATCAGGAAATTCAGCAAGAGATTGAAGGGATTGTTAGTATTTTAGCAATTGGTGAGCGTACGAGAGAACGCGTGTATAAAGATGCGTTAAATCGAAAAGAAAAGTAAGTACAATTTGTGATGATTAAAGAAGACGATTCCTGTATTGGACGAGGAATTGTCTTTTTGTATGTCGTTAAAATCGATTAGTTTTGATTTCTATTTCGTAAGAACAAGTTCCTTAAAGAGTACTTCTCATTCTTAATAATGCAATCGATTGCATACCGATTCTTTTAACACCTCGTCTTAAATGAATCGGATTTCTTACAAAAAACTAGTTTTTATTTCACCGGATTTATGTAAAAATAGAACACAACAAACTGAGAGAATTTTTAGAAAAATAAACGAGTAAACTATCTGTCTTTTGGATAGGAGAGAGAATCGTTGTTTTTCAAATTCTAAATAACTTATTCGTTTTGAACCTGGAGGGGAACGTATGAAAGTTTTGAAGATGTGGAACCAAATCAGTTTAGTGAAACAAATTGCAGTCGGTTTGATTATTGGTATTATTTTAGCTGTATCGATTCCTGAAGCTGCCCAGTCCATCACCATCTTTGGAACACTGTTTGTTTCCGCGCTGAAAGCCGTTGCACCGGTTTTAGTCTTTTTCCTGGTCATGGCAGCAATCGTCCAGCATAAAAAAGGACAACAGACGAACATGAAGTCGATTGTCTTCCTGTATCTCCTCGGAACGTTTTTAGCGGGAGCCGTTGCTGTCGTCTTCAGTTTCCTGTTCCCTGTCAACATCGCGCTGACGGAGAGCACGGAGAAATTAGCTGCGCCTGGTAATGCGGTTGAAGTCATCCGGACACTCGTCCTGAATATGGTGGACAATCCGGTCAATGCGTTAGTCCAAGGTAATTACATCGGGATTTTAACGTGGGCCATCGTATTGGGCTTAGCACTGAAAAATGCATCGGACACAACAAAAACGTTCATTTCTAATTTCTCGGATGCGATTGCGAAGATGGTCGGGTGGATCATTAAACTCGCACCGCTTGGTATCATGGGGATTGTCATTGAGTCGATTACGAAAAATGGTCTTGGATCCCTTCTCAACTATGGTCAACTGCTTGTCCTGTTGATCGGGACGATGCTGTTTGTTGCACTTGTCGTCAATCCACTGATCGTCTTCATCAACGTTCGTCAAAATCCGTATCCGCTCGTCTTCAGATGTATCCGCGAGAGCGGGATCACGGCCTTCTTCACACGGAGTTCGGCTGCGAATATTCCCGTTAACATGGAACTGTGTAAAAAACTTGGTCTTGATAAAGAGACTTATGCGATTTCGATTCCGCTTGGTGCGACCGTCAACATGGCGGGAGCTGCCGTAACGATTTCGGTTTTAACACTTGCCGCGGTCAACACCCTTAACATCCCGGTCGATCTTCCGACAGCCATCATCTTGAGCGTGTTAGCTGCTGTCTGTGCCTGCGGGGCTTCCGGTGTCGCGGGTGGATCACTCCTGTTGATTCCGCTTGCCTGCAGCCTGTTCGGCATTCCGAATGAGATTGCGATGCAGGTCATCGCTGTCGGATTCATCATCAGTGTCTTGCAGGATTCGTTTGAAACAGGACTCAACTCTTCAACGGATGTGTTGTTTACAGCGACAGCCGAATTTAAAAAGCGTTTAAAAGAAGGCGAAAACTTATCGATCAATCGTACAGCCATCGCTGAAGAACCAACTGAACAAGTCGTCAACAGCTGATTCATATTGATGATGACGTTATAAAAAAGGTGAAAGGCATCCAGGATGACGGATGGGCTTTCACCTTTTTCTTGTGGTAAGAGAACAAAAAGACAAGGAGAGAATCTGTGATTCCCTCCTTGCCTGCGGTTAACCGAAGTTACTTTTGTGCTTTTGTCTTTTTAAAGCTGTAAATGACACTGATCAGAATGACAAGGACGATTGTTCCGAGCGACATCCAGATTGGCATTTTGTAGACATCGCTGAAAATCATCTTCGCTCCGATGAAGACGAGCATGAAGCTGAGACCGTGTTTCAGGTAGTAGAAGCGGTCAATCAGGTTCGCAAGAACGAAGTAGAGACTGCGGAGTCCGAGAATCGCCATGATGTTCGCGTAGAAGATGATGAACGGATCACGCGAGTAGGCGAAGCTTGCTGCGACCGAGTCGACGGCGAAGACGATATCCGAGACTTCGATGAAGATCAACGCGATTAACAGTGGTGTAAAGAACAATTTACCGTTGATCCGTTGCGTAAATTTACCAGACGAGATGTCTTGCGTAATCGGCAAGCGCTTCTCAAGCCAACGGATCGTTTTATTTTCTTCAAGCGACGTTTCCTGACCGATGTTCTTAAACATCATGTAACCCGTGTAGACGAGGAATGCACCGAAGATGTAGTACACCCATGCGAAGTTCTCAAGAAGCGATACTCCGGCGACGATGAAGATGACGCGGAAGAGAATGGCACCGAGAATTCCCCAGAACAAGACTTTGTGCTGATACTTCAATGGAATCGCGAAGTACGCAAAGACGAGTGAGAAGACGAAGACGTTATCAATCGCGAGTGCCTTCTCGATGAAATAAACGCTTGTGTATTCAATGGCGGCGTCGCTACCTTGCGCGTAGAACAACCAACCGCCAAAGGCGACGGCGAGTCCGATCCAGACGAACGTCCACGTCCAGGCTTCGCGGAGCGAGACCTCATGAGCTTTCCTGTGAAATACGCCAAGGTCCAGTGCGAGCATGATGAAGACGATTGCTAAAAATACAATCAATAGTGTCAACAGCGCTTCCTCCTTTGAAGTGATGTGCTTTTCATATTTTGATTATAAGTTCATAAGAACTCAAAGTAAAGCGATGAGTGTGCTGTTTTTCTTTGGAAATGCAATTGGACACTTTTTTGCCTTAAAATATAATCAGACTCAAAAGGAGACGAAAACATGAAAAAATCCAGTGAACGTAACAAAACCGCCTGGGAATACCGTGCTTATGAATTTTGGAATCAACGCGACGGGTCACCGGTGGACAAGGCAAAAGAAATCATGGCCGACCCGAGAGCAAGCCTGAAGAAACATCAGAACTATTTTGAAGAAGTTGTCGGAAAACGAATTGCCAATCTCTGTGGATCAAACGGACGTAAGGCGGTTCCACTGGCGTTGCTTGGAGCAGACGTCACCGTCTTTGATATTTCGGAAGACAACCGCCGCTATGCCCTTGAACTTGCCGATTGTGCCGGGACAGAAATTGAATATGTCGTCGGCGATATTTATGAGATCGATTTGCATACCTATCAGCACCAATTCGATGTCCTGTATCTTGAAGGCGGGATATTACATTATTTTCATGACCTGGAGGCATTCACGGCGATTTTGTTTGCCTTGCTCAAGCCGGGCGGGAAACTGATTTTGAGTGACTATCATCCGATCAAACATTGTATTCATGAAGACAAGTACATCCCGCGCTATTTCGATCAGAATACATATGAAGAAAAAATTGCGTACCAATCCCATTTTGATCCGGCTGAACAAGCTGATTTTCCGAAGGTGCTATTGCGGCATTATACGATGAGTGAAATCGTGAACACCGTCATTCGAAGCGGTTTTACGCTTCAACAACTCGATGAACATCCGGGGTGGAAAGGGGAAAACATCCCGTGGGAATTCACGCTTGTCGCGACAACATAAAACCCAGCGTCCTCACGGATGCTGGGCTTGTTCGGCGATGGCTTGAAAAATCGGCTGCAAACTTTTACCTGTTGGCGTCAGTTGATAGACGGCTTCTGGTCGTTCAATGACTCCCCGTTGTGTAAGATGGGTCAGACACACGGTCAACTCTCTACGTGAATGCTTGGGTCCGGTTGACGACAACTGGTCGATTGAACAAGGAGCCTGCAATAATTGAGCGATGATGTGCATCTCGTGCACCGTTCCGAGCATCCGGATAGTGTAGTCGAGTGCACGCAGATCCGTCGGCATGATTATAGACGTTCAAGACGACGGGAAACGGCAGTCAGGATGACGGCGAGGATGACCATGATTCCGCCGACCCACGGTGTGTGGACAAGTCCGATCGTGTCGGCAATGAGTCCACCGATGGTTGCCCCAAGCGCAATCCCGATATTGAAGGCGGAGATGTTCAACGCGGAAGCGACATCAACCGCTGCTGGGACGTATTTTTCCGCCAGCTGAACGATATACAGCTGCAGACCTGGGACATTCATGAAAGCAAGCAGTCCCATCAGGATGATGCCGATGATCCCGGCGATTTTAAACGAAATCATGAACGACAGAGCAATCATGACGATCGCGTGCAAAATGAACATGTAAAACAACGCTTTGATCGGATTTCCGTTGGCGAGTTTTCCGCCGACGGTGTTGCCAATGGCGACAGCAATGCCGTAGACAAGCAGGATGATACTGATCAGGCTCGGACTGATGTGGGTGACGTCCTGCATGATCGGTGTCAGGTACGTGAAGGCGACGAACGTTCCGCCGTAACCGAGTGCGGTGATCAGGAAACCGAGCATCAGACGTCCGTTCGTCAACAGTTTAAACATATCGGAAAACTTCGCCGGCGGTGATTGTTTCAAGTCTTTTGGAATCAGGAAAATGCTTGCGATGATGGCGATGACGCCGAGTGCGGCAACAGCAAAGAATGTCGCACGCCAGCCGAATGATTGACCGATGAATGTGCCGAGCGGGACGCCGGTTACGGTCGCAACCGTCAGACCGGTGAACATCAAAGCGATGGCACTGGCTTTTTTATGTTCCGGTACGAGCTGAACGGCGATCGTTGCGCCAATCGAGAAGAAGACACCGTGCGAAAACGCGGTGATGAACCGGGCGACGATCAACAGTTCGAAAGTGGGTGCGATGGCTGATACGAGATTTCCGGCGATAAAGACGACCATCAACGCCATCAGTAATGTTTTCCGGTTCATCCGGTTCGTCAGGGCAGTCAAGATCGGTGCACCGACGGCGACACCGATTGCGTAACCGGAAATGATCAGTCCGGCCAGAGTGATGCCGATATTTAAGTCACCGGCGATCGCAGCGAGCAGACCGACCGGGACAAATTCCGTTGTTCCGATACCAAAGGCGCTGATAGCAAGTGCGAGCAGGGCGAAGCGGCCGTTTTGCGGGACCTGTTCCTGTTCAGCACGCGGGTTTAATTGATTCATGATAATTCCTCCTGGATAAATGAGCTAAAGTGAGATAGTGCAACCATGCTCCGAACGACCGGGCCCGGATCGTTTTTCAAACAGGGACACTTCTGCGTGATCCCATCATAGAGCGGCATTGTTTTTTATGGAAGTACGTACTTTTAAGTGCGATAGGCACTAAAAAGTACCCTACCATCACCAATTAAAGCAATGGACGAAGGTGGCTTGTACTTTCCGTTAACAGTTGTTATCATAAACCCATCAAATCTACTTGAGAAGTACGCACTTTCAAGTGCGATAGGCACTAAAAAGTACCTGTCCCACCGTACTTCGTAACGAAAGGAAGAATCAGCATGGCCTACAATATTCCGGTCGAAGCGACGCTGCAAGTCATCGGAGGCAAATGGAAAGTCGTCATCATGTGTCATCTCATTAAAGGCGAACGCCGGACAAGTGAATTGAAAAAGCTGATGCCGAACATCACACAAAAAATGTTGACGCAACAACTGCGTGAACTCGAACAGGACGGTGTCATCATCCGGACGGTCTACGAACAGGTTCCGCCGAAAGTCATCTATTCGTTATCGGATTACGGTTGGTCGTTGCGCCCGATTTTAGATGCGATGTGTGCCTGGGGTGAAGGGCACATCGATTTAACCGGTGAGGAAGTTGTATCTTCTTAAAGCGAACTATCATACTGCACAGCAAAACGACCGCCTGCCGTTGATATGCTCCCACAAAAGTAGACAGTTGAAATAATAAAACTGTCCACTTTTGAAGGGAGCTTTTTCTGTGTATAAATATAGATATTCAGCTGCTGAAAAATTAATAATTATCAAGAAATG
>NZ_JAWPEN010000030.1:0-9946 GCF_033342815.1 Exiguobacterium artemiae | reverse complement strand
TATCAGAGGCAGTCCTTATTTGTTTACTTAAAATCGGTTTTTTATCATAGAAGAAGGCCCTCGAAACGAAAAACGTTTCGAGGGCCTTCTCATTTATAAAGCTGAGTTATGTCCCAGCCTCTTTTTTGTCGTCTTACCGGTTGGCTGTCAACTGGCAGCCGGTCTGATCGGTAACGAGGACGTTCGTATTAAAATATTGACCATCACTTTTTAGGATCAATGATTTTTTCTCGGGATTATAATCAAGTGTCATTTCCTGATCGAGAAAATGGCTTGACCACCGTTTAACGAGGACCGGTCCGACATTCGAATCAATCGTCATATCTTCATCCGTTGCGGCGGTGACAAGACGAATGCTGAAGATACCGGAATTCCCGCAACCGCATCCTTCTGTATCGTAATAAAGATGCAATTGACCTTCCGTATCACCGCGTAACTGATCAATCCGACCAAGCGCGGCTTCTGTAAATGTAATATGCATGACATTCACTCCTTTGATACCAGTATACGACGAACAGGAAAGAAAATAACGTTACTTGCTCAGTCGGACTTGACGGCGCATCCGGACGAGCAGGAAGACATATCCGGCAAGAAGGACGACGACACTTCCGAGAACAACTGTATCAACAAGCCCGTTATCCGACTGGAAGTTGATTGCAATGTAAGCCCAGACGAAGACGAGCGGGTAAATCGGATCACGGTTAAAGAACATGAACAACAAGGCGAGGACAACACCGACACCAAGCATGATCATCGTCCAACCGGCATCGCCGATTCCAAGCCATGAGTTGATGTTTTCGGTATCAATCGTCAAGAAGATATTGGCGATTGTCGCAACCGAGACCCAGCCGAGGTAAAGTGAGAATGGCAATTTAAAGCGTAAGGCTTTTGTCTCGCGGTCGATTTTTGAGTAAATCACGATCAGTGAAACGAGAAGACCGACGATGACGACGACCGACAGCGGGAATAACTTGTATGAGAACGTAACAATCCAACCGGCATTGAACAGACAACTGATCAAGAACCATGGTCCGATTTTTTTTGCGATATCATGTTCCTTGAATTTCGGAATCGTCTGCATGATCAACCAGACGAGCAAGACAAGATAGATAAGTCCCCAAATCGAGAAAGCATAACCTGCGGGTTTGAAATAGGTCATGATCGTGTCCGAAATACGTCCTGTCTTTCCACCGTCAAGCGCATTGACGGCAATTGTAAAAACAAAACCAAGCCAGTTGAGCCAAATCCATTTGTTTTTCAATACAAAAACCTCCTTTAATCTCTAAAGGAGGTTTACCCGGATATTTGACTCTTTAGACATCAGCGTCGGCTCGTCGGATTTAAGAACGACATGCCGATGGCCGGATTACCGGTATGTGAACCGAGGACGGGCGTTAAGTTATCGATGCGAACCGTGACATCGAACCGCTTTTCGAGATTCGTTTTCCACTCGAGCGCCAAATCATAGGCTGTCGCGTGGAATAACGAGACATCGGTGACCGTTCCGCTCTCAAGCATTTCGACGAGATGGTCATAAATCTTTCCATGGGCTTTCTTGAACGTTCGAACCGTCTGATAGGGCACGATTTTTCCCTCTTCGAAATGAAACAGCGGCCGCAATTGAAGTAAATTACCGACAAACGCCTTCGTCGAGGAAATGCGTCCGCCTGCCTGCAGCTGATCGAGGTTCGCGACCGTGAACTCGATGTGATGATCGAAGCGGCGCTCTAAAATATACTGCTCGATCTCTGTGACTGCCATTCCATCTGCTGCGAGTTGCATTGCTTCCGCAAGCAATTGGCCCGCCGGATAGATGCCGCAACGGGAATCGATGGCGATCAACCGGAAACCGGCAATTTCCGCACCTTGAACAGACGCATTATACGTACCGCTCAGTTCACTTGAAAGATGGATTGCAAAGCCGACATCATACTGTTCTTTTAACCGTTCATAGTGCTCCGTGAACGTGCCGATAGAAGGTTGACTGGTCGTAACCTTATGCTTCGCACCAATCCATTCATAGACCGTCTCAGCCTGGACATCGACGCCGTCCGTAAAACTTTCACCATCCTTCATGACGAGAAGAGGGACGACGGTCAAGTCTTCGTGCTGAGAAATCGAATCGGGCAAAATCGTCGTACTGTCTGTAATCCATGCAATCTTCATCCTGTTTCCTCCTTGTTTTAGTACCTGGTATTAATTGTAGTTGTAAGCGTTATCGCTGTCAAATGAACCTTTAAAAATTTCAAACATTTTAGTTGATTAACTGACACAATACGCTATAATCGGTACGTGATTAGTAAACTTGAAGTCGTCTTATACTAAACTGTTATTTGGAAAGGAGGGCGTGGATTGCGGACGATCGGAAACAAAATCAAAAATCTGCGTCTTCAAAAAGGCTTGACGCAAGAGGAGCTTGGCGAACGGACGGATTTAAGTAAAGGATACATTTCGCAAATCGAACGTGAAATCAGTTCACCGTCGATTGAGACGCTGTTCAGTCTTCTGGAAGTACTCGGCATCTCGGCGAAGGATTTCTTTGATGAGGATACATTAAACCAAAAGGTCGTTTATTCGCAAAAAGATGTCACGCGTTATGAGGACCCGGAACAAGGGTATCATGTGACATGGTTGATTCCGGAATCGAATGAAAAGGAAATGGAGCCGGTCTTACTGCGATTGGCACCAGGCGGACACTTTAAAGCATACGAACCGTCCGGATCGGAAACGTTCGTCTATGTACTTGAAGGGGCGGTCACGTTGAAGCTTGGCCGGGAATCATTCGTGGCGACGCAAGGCGAGACGCTCTATTATAAAGCTTCAGAAATTCATCAGTTACGAAATGATTCAAAGGCAGAAACGAAAGTACTCGTGACGGCCACGGATTCGTACTTATAAGGAGGAATAAGATTTGGCAGACAACAATACAATCATTCAATTTACAGACGTGACAAAACGTTTTGACGATCAGACGGTTCTTGAACGCGTCAGTTTTGAAATTGAACGCGGAAAATTTTATACGCTGCTCGGACCATCCGGTTGCGGGAAAACGACGGTCTTACGGCTGATTGCCGGATTCACCGAAGCGACGGAAGGCGATATTCTGTTCAACGGAAAACGGATCAACGATGTCCCCGCCAACAAACGGCAGGTCAATACGGTCTTTCAGGATTATGCGTTGTTCCCGCACCTCAACGTCTTCGAGAACATCGCGTTCGGATTGCGGATCAAAAAGATGAAAGACGCGGAAATCAAGACCCGTGTGCTCGATGCGTTAAAGTTCGTCAACTTATCCGGATACGAAAACCGCGAAATCACGGAGATGTCAGGTGGACAGCGTCAGCGTGTCGCCATCGCCCGGGCAATCGTCAATGAACCGGAAGTCATCTTACTGGATGAACCGTTATCGGCACTCGATTTGAAACTCCGGACGGAAATGCAGTATGAGTTGCGTGATTTACAGCGCCGTCTCGGCATTACGTTCATTTTTGTCACGCACGATCAGGAAGAGGCGCTGGCGATGTCGGACGAAATCTTTGTCCTTAATCACGGTCTGATTCAGCAGTCGGGTACACCAACGGATATTTATGACGAGCCGATTAACCGTTTCGTCGCTGATTTCATCGGAGAATCGAATATCATCCCGGGACGGATGTTGATGGATTACCGGGTCTCGTTTGCCGAAAAAGAATTCGAATGTGTCGACCGCGGTCTTGAATTAAATGAACCGGTCGAAATCGTCATCCGTCCGGAAGACTTGGAAATCACCAGCGTCGCTCAAGGGAAGTTGCGCGTGACCGTCGATTCCCAGTTATTCCGCGGTGTTCACTATGAGATTGCCTGCATGGATGAAGTCGGAAACGAATGGCTCGTCCACAGTACGAAAAAAGCGACGGTCGGGGAACAGATCGGCCTGACATTCGATCCGGAAGCGATCCATGTCATGCGTCTGAATGAGACGGAAGAGGAATTCGACAAACGGCTTGAGTCCTACGACGGGGTGCTGTGATGCAGAAGACACGTAACTGGTACCTGATTCCGTATAGTTTCTGGATTGCGTTGTTCGTTATCGCGCCGATCGTCCTCGTCGTCTATTATTCGTTTCTCGATCTCGAAGGACACTTCTCACTCGTCAACTACCAGAAGTTCTTCACCTCGACGTATCTGACGATGACGCTCAGCTCGTTTTGGTATGCCTTTTTGATCACACTGTTTTCACTGGCAATCGGTTATCCGACCGCCTATCTACTGACGAAAACAAAGCATAAACAATTGTGGCTGCTGCTGATCATCTTACCGACCTGGATTAACCTGCTCTTAAAAGCCTATGCATTCATCGGTCTGTTCAGCACATACGGATGGGCGAACCAGACGTTGGAAGCGATCGGAATCGGCCGGAAACAGATCTTGTTCACGGACTTCAGTTTTGTGTTCGTTTCCGTCTATATCTTCATTCCGTTCATGATCCTGCCGATCTTTAACGCGATTGAAAAATTGAACCCGTCACTTGTCTTTGCGGCCCGCGATCTCGGAGCTTCGAATTTCATGACGTTCCGTCGTGTCGTCTTTCCATTGACGCTTGACGGTGTCAAATCGGGCTGTCAGCTCGTTTTCATTCCGGCGCTGTCGTTATTTATGATTACACGCCTGATTGCCGGGAACCGGGTCATCACGCTCGGAACAGCAATTGAACAACAGTTTCTTGTCACACAAAACTGGGGCATGGGCGCGACAATTGCCGTCTTCCTGATTATTGCGATGGCAATCATTCTGGCATTAACGAGTACGAAACGGAAGAAAGGAGCGACAACATGATGAAACGATTAAAATTAGCGAATCTGTACTTGATCGGTGTCTTCATCATCTTGTACGCCCCGATTCTGTATCTGGCCTTCTACTCGTTTAACAGTGCCGATAACATGACGAACTTTGATTCCTTCACGTGGGATTGGTACAAGGAAGTGTTCCAGGATTCCCGACTTTTGATCATCGTCTTAAACACGCTGGTCATTGCGCTTCTGTCCGCAGCGATTTCGACGATCATCGGTGTCCTTGGAGCGATCGGGATCCAGGCGGTCCGCAAGAAACGGATCGAGACGTCGCTGTTGACGCTCAACAGCATCTTGATTGTCAGTCCCGATGTCATCATCGGGGCGTCGTTCCTGATCTTCTTTACGATGCTCGGCATTCAGCTCGGCTTTACGTCAGTCCTGTTGTCACACATCGCGTTCTCCGTTCCGATTGTCGTCATTCTAGTCCTGCCGAAACTGCAGGAAATGAGTCCGACACTCGTCGATGCAGCGCGTGATTTAGGAGCGAGCCGGCTCGATGTCCTGACGAAAGTCATCCTGCCGTACATTACACCCGGTATCTTTGCCGGCTTCTTTACGGCATTGACGTATTCACTCGATGATTTTGCGGTCACGTTTTTTGTTACCGGAAATGGATTCACGACATTGTCCGTTGAAATCTATTCGCTCGCGCGGCAGGGGATTTCGATGAAAATCAACGCCTTGTCGACCGTGATTTTCCTGTTTACATTCTTACTCGTCATCGGCTATTACTTCCTGAACCAACGTTCTGCGATGAAGTTGTCCCGACCGGAGGTGAAATGATCGATGAAAAAACTCATTCAATTGTTTGTCGCGATTTTCTTGATTTCCGGTATCATCCTGTTTGCGTTGAACCGGCTGAATGCGACTCAAGGTTACTCAGGAAAAAATGTCCTGAACATCTATAACTGGGGCGATTATATCGATCCGGAACTGATTGATCAGTTCGAAAAGGAATCCGGTATTAAAGTCGTCTATCAGACGTTTGATTCAAACGAAGCGATGCTGACGAAAATCGAACAGGGCGGAACAACATATGATATCGCCGTCCCGTCCGATTATGCGATTGCGAAGATGATCGAAGAGGATTTAGTGTTGCCGATCGATCAACAAAAGATTCCCAATCTGAAGAACATCGATCCACGGTTCCTCGATTTATCGTTTGATCCCGGCAACAAGTATTCGATTCCTTATTTTTGGGGAACGGTCGGAATCGTCTACAATCAAAAACTGATTGATGGAAAAAAACCGACCAGCTGGAAAGACCTTTGGGATCCGGCGTTGAAAAATCAAATCCTTCTCGCAGACGGCGCACGTGAAGTGATGGGGATGAGTCTGAACAGTCTCGGCTATTCCTTGAACGAGACCGATGAAACGAAACTGCAGGAAGCAAAAGCCAACCTGATGGATTTGACACCGAACGTCAAAGCGATCGTCGGAGATGAAATCAAGTTGTTGCTTGCCAATGAAGAAGCGGGAATTGGTGTTGTCTGGTCCGGTGATGCCAATGAAATCATGAGTGAAAATGAGAATTTGAACTATGTGATTCCTAAGGAAGGGTCGAACGTCTGGTTCGATAACGTCGTCATTCCGAAAACGGCTAAAAACGTAAGAGGTGCCCATGAATTCATCAATTTCATGCTGGACCCGAAAAATGCCGCTAAAAACGCGGACTATGTCGGATACTCGACGCCAAACGAAGCAGCGCTGAAATTGCTCGATCGGGACGTGCGGGAAGACAAACGTTTTTATCCGGATAAACAGGTGACGGATACGCTTGAAGTATATGAAAACTTAGGGAAAGAAATGCTCGCTCATTATAATGAACTATTTTTAGAGTTCAAGATGCATAAGAAATAACAAGAAAAGTTGTTGCCCAAACCGGGTAACAACTTTTTTTAAAATATTTTTTAAAGAAATGTATCTAAAGTGAATATTATTTCGAAAATGGGGGAATGAGATATTTATCAAAGCATTTCAAGGGGGAGCACATCATGAAACAAATTTTTGGTCTTATCTTAACTGCCGCACTTACCATGAGCCTCGTCTCAGGTCCTTCATATAACCAGTCTGCCGAAGCAGCAAAACCAACAGATATCGATTGGTTAAAACAAGTTAAAACGACAGCGGCTAAAGCCAAATCCGTCGATGGAAAAGTGACATTGGAAAAAACGACGTTAGCCCAGGTACATAGCGCGTACAAAGGGGAAAAAAACTCGACGTGGTGCCAAAGCGGGAAAGGATTGGTTGCACCGAACAAAGCAGTTCACTACTGCTCGACATTCGGTGTGCCTGACCGCAAAGCGAAAGTCTCAGCCATCGTCTACAATCCAAAAATGATCGGCCGGACGATTACCGTCAAAGAAGTCAAAAAAGCATACTCGACGGCTAAACTCGATAAAACCTTCAACCTGATGACCGTTTCGACAAAAGAGGTCAACATTTATCTAAATTTAAATTCTGAACGTACACAAGTCATGTCAATTCTAGTAAAATATAACTAACGAACAAAGGATGACCTTTTGGGCCATCCTTTTTATTGAATTTTTTTATAGATTGGCACGAGTTGTTCATAGGTATTTCGAATCAATTTTACTAGATCTTCGTGCGACATCGTACTGACTTCTTCGGCAGAGACGTGACGGCCAACCAAAAATTCTGCTTTCTTGACATCGCGGAACCGGACGAGTCCTTGTTCCAGACTGGTCTCGTCGATCTGTTGTGCCTCTTTCTTCATATGATCGTAAGAAACAACAAAATCGGACGGCAATGCATGCAACAGCTCCTGATGATCCAGTAGTTTAGCGGCGTACTGTGATTTATTCGGAAGTTCGTAAATGTAAGCGAGCCAGATGAACAGGTGATCATCAAACAAGCCGACTTGGAAATGCGGATGTTTTTTATAGCCGCGTTTGTTCGGGGAAAAAGCCATCCATGTGTCCTTCGGGGGATTTACTTTCCGGCGGGCATGCTGTGCAATATGCACATACATATCTTCTGCCAAGTTAACCGTTAAATCCGGTGAGACTTCCTGTCCGATTTGTTTGAAGACGGGTTGAATCCGTTCCCGAATCGCGTGCATGCGTTGTTCCAGTCCTTCAATCTCAAATGTATCAAACGCTTCTTTTGTAAAATGTGTAGTCATTGATTCATCACCTCTACTAGTAGTGTAACAAATCAAAGCATCAAGAACAGACCTCAATGCTCAAATGAATGATCATCAAATTTTTTTCCAGATAGAAAAATGTGTTAGGAAGGGGAAGTCAACATGCGTCGCTTTCAACAATATCTCCTTCGAAGCTGGATTGTATTTTTTCTTGTCGTCATCGGAATCGATTTATTGGCGAAATCAAAAGACTACAGCCTGAGCATCGACTTTTTTACGTTTACGCTTGTTGTTGCACTCTCCACAATCTTTGTTGTTGATCCGGTCCGCAGAAGACATATGAGCTTTACGTTCCATTTCGGATTCGTATTGTTTACATTTTTAACGTATGGACTTTTGTCTGCCATCTGTGTCGGACAGTTGACGATGCTGATCTACCAATTGCGGACGTTCCATACCGCGATCGGCCGCCGGCGTATGCTACATAATTATCCGTTTAATGTCACACTGGAGCTGTTATTGATTTTACCTGCCGGGCTGGCTTACAATGCGCTCGGTGGAACACACGGAAAAGACTTCTTGTTGATTGAGAACGTCGGACCGTTACTCGTCATGGTCTTGATTTTATGGATTGTCTTACTGTTCCAATATAAATTATCGAACTTTTTACTTGGTGAAAATATCCCGAGCAGCGTCATGCTGCCGTTGCTTCGGTTCGAGGCGGTCGTCATTGCTGCCGAATTATTGTTCGGGATTTTCAGTACATTGATGGTTCAAAACAACGGGAACAGCGGTCTCGTCATGACAGCCTTTGCGCTGTTCATCATCAAACGGTCGCTCGGCAGTTCCGTCCATGCCAGTGACCGGATCGAGCACTGGGAACAGATTGAACGATTAAAAGAAGCGGCCTGGAAAGACGGTGACGCCCAGTTCATCATTGAACGGTATTTACGTCAGTTGAACCATTTCGTTCGTCCGGATATCGCCTGGATTAAATTCGATTTCGGTGAAGGGGAGTCGATTTATTATTCGTTAAAGGATGGCCGGAAATTAAAAGCGGATCATGTCCGCGGTATCATCATTGAAGAAATCATTGACGAAAAAGAAGAGGTTTTGCTGTACGGTATGCAACAGGAATGGGATATCCGTTTGTATGATTGTGTTCCGGAAGAAACCCAGTCGATTCTGTTCATTCAGCCGGAAGCGACGGAGAAAATCAATTGCTCCTTATTTTTAGCATCTGAAGCGAGCGGCGAATTCACAAAAGACTTTGGTTATGAGCTGTACCGTGCGTTACGTGTCCTCTCCTGGGCAGTCGAACGGGCGCAGGAGCGGGAGCGTTTGTTGACGGACAGCCGAACAGATGCGATGACGAAATTACCGAACTATAGAGCGTTACAGGAGTGGGGCGATCGCCGGATTCGACAACGTGATTTGTATCCATTCTCAGCCTTGATGATTGATTTGGATCATTTTAAACAAATCAATGATACGTATGGGCATGAAGTCGGGGATGTTGTTCTGTTTGAAGTCGCCAAGCTGTTAATGCAGGCGACACGGATCACGGATCTTGTGGCCCGTTATGGCGGTGAGGAATTTGTCGTCTTGTTACCGAATACAGATCTGGAATCGGCGCAAATCGTAGCCGAACGGATTCGCGAGACGTTACACGCCAATCCGGTTCAGATTGAAGAAGATTCGCTAACGATTACGGCAAGTATCGGCGTTGATACATTAAACGAGCTGGGAGATTTAGCAAGTCTGATCCGAAATGCTGACCGGGCGATGTATATCGGTGCGAAGTTCCAAGGGCGCGATCGTGTCGCATCATACCAAGAATGGAAAGAACGTGTCATCTAAAGTTGTAAGATAAAAACCGTTGACGTCTGAACTGCTCCCCGTCAAGTGGACAGGCAAAATAATAAAAATCTTTTAAACGGCTTGAGCCCTGAATTCTAACGGGCTCAAGCCGTTTAGTCGTTCTTGGTATCGTTCTTCATTGTAGAAT
>NZ_JAWPEN010000029.1:0-12917 GCF_033342815.1 Exiguobacterium artemiae | reverse complement strand
AAATTACTATAACGAAGAACGAATCCAAGAAAAATTAGGCTACCTGACACCGATAAAATATGGTGTACTGGCAGCCTAATCAAGGTGTTTTATATGTGTCTCATATCGCTAGGTCAGTCTAATCCCTTACTGTCCTATCTCACTCAATGATTTTTATAACGTGACGGAAGCCACGACTTCACCGGTCGGTTTTTCTAAATCCGGTTCAGGTTCAACCGTTATGGCGACTGCATCAATCGTTCCGTCTCCTTTGATCGGGAAGACGGCTGCCGCTTCTCCGTCCTGTTCGATAACTCCGTTCGCGCGGGGCGTATCACCTTGAATCGTCCAGAGCTGATACAACTCGCCCTTCTTGAGCGGCGGTAAATCTTTCAATTGAACAAGCATGAATTCTTGGTCATCTTTCGTAAAAATCATGCTCGATCCCTTGATCGAGGCTGTACTTTCAAAGTTGCCCATTCCTTTGACTTCGTCCATCGCAAACTCTTCCGCAGGAGAAGACTCGTCTTGCGACAAGAAATAGGCGTTGGCACCAAGTGAGAGAATCAAGGCAGCTGCGATACTCATGAGCCAGCCGAGCGGCACACGTTTTTTCTCTTTCTTCGAGCGTGCCGCCTCGAGTTCAGACACGTGCGCCGTTTTCTGGACAGCCGATTTTTCAACTGGTTCTTGTACCGGTTCCGGTCCTTGTTTCGTCGATCCAAGAACTTCACCGAGAATTCTTGACTTCATGCCTGTTGGTATCGGTCGTTCCGGAAGTGATTCCGCGATGGGCAGCATCAAGTCTTGCATCTCTTGGAGCGCCTGTTTGCAGTCATCACAAGTCGCCAAGTGTGCCTCGAACGCGTCGCGATCGGCAGCTGATAATGTTCCGTTGAAGTAATCGATTAAATCATGACAACGTTCTTCCATCAACGTTCCCTCCCGTCTAGTAGTTTCCGGAGTGCCTGGATAGCACTCCTTATTCTTGTTTTCACCGTTCCGAGCGGTAAATTAAGCTGATCTGAAATTTGTTGTTGCGTCAGTCCTTTAAAATAAACGAGTTCAATTAACTCTTGTTGATCGGGTTTCAATTCATTGACGGCATCCCGGACTTCCGTCGCCGTTTCCCGCTGAATGACAGTCCGTTCGACCGGTTCATCATATCCGCCGTCCCGCTCCTCGACTTCAATCGTCGGTTGGCGTTTCTCGCGTCTCAGACAGTCGAGCGCTGCGTTGCGGGTAATCGTTAATATCCAAGAGGAGAACTTTCCTTTATCGGTATTAAAATCGACCCGTCCGTTCCAAATCTTCATCCAGACTTCCTGGATGACTTCTTCTGATAAACGATCATTGTTCGTAAAGCGATGAGCGAATGAGAACAGCAGCCTTTCATACTTGTCATACAGTACTTCGAGAGCTTGTTCATCTCCACTGCGCATCTGATGATAAAGCGATTCATCGGATTGAGTATGCATCCTTCTCCTCCTTGGTGATCAGTCAGCCTTATCATATAGTATACGCAAGCTGACGCAAAATCGTTTTAGTTTTTTCACTTTATTTCATTTTTTGTCCACCACATCCATATTCCCTATTCCACTAAAAAATATAGCTGAAAAAGCGGTTAGATTGACAGCAATACCATGATGGGCATAGCATAAAGATATCGAACAGACGGATTGCATCTTAGAACGGAGGAAAATGAATGGATTACGATCGTAAAATGAAGAACCGGGTCAGCCGGATCGAAGGACAACTTCGCGGTATCTTGCGGATGATGGAAGAAGGACAAGATTGCCGCGATGTCATCACCCAGCTGTCGGCTGCCCGCTCCGCCATCGACCGGACAATTGGTGTCGTCGTGAGCTCCAATCTGATCGAGTGTGTCAAAGAAGCCGAACAATCCGGCGAAGGACAGACCGAGGAATTGGTCAAAGAAGCCGTTAATTTATTGGTGAAAAGCCGCTAATCGATTCCTTGGAATCGTTGATAGTCTTGCACTGCTTGGATGCGGTGCAAGACTTATTTTTGTTTCCCGCTGTATGTTTTGGAATCGAGATAAAAAGGAACAATAAAAGGCGTGACTAAAAGTGACTTGAACATGAGGAGGAAACGAACATGGCTACGTATCAACTCGATCAGGACCACAGCTCCATTACATTCTCAGTCAAACACATGATGATTTCAAAGGTTAAAGGAGAGTTTCGTGACTTTACCTTTGATGTCAGCGGGGAAGCACACGATTTGGAAAATGCCTCTGCTGTCGTAACGATTCCGGTCGCGACGATCGACACGCGCAGTTCGGATCGCGATACACATTTGAAATCAGCCGATTTCTTTGATGTTGAGCAGTACCCGAACATTACTTACCGTGTGACTTCATTTAAAAAACACTCCGGTGACGAATATGAAGTGACCGGTGATTTGACGATTAAGGATGTTACGCGGACAGAAACGTTTAAGGTCGAGTATGAAGGCAGTGGTGTTGATCCTTGGGGTAATACCCGTTCCGGTTTTGAAGTCGACGGGAAGATCAAACGGGAAGACTACAATCTCACCTGGAACGTCGCACTGGAAGCTGGTGGTGTGTTAGTTGGTAGTGACGTCAAGTTCCAATTGCACCTCGAGTTCATTCACGGATAATCAAAAACAGAGATCACAGTATGTGTAGGGGGAAATCAGATGACAGTTTCACTTTTTATTGATGTTGCATGTAAGACCGGGGAATCACCGGTGTACGACGCTAAGACAAAACGATTTTATTTCGTCGATATTCCGGGCAAGCTTCTATTTTCATATGATTTAACGACAGAGGCTTTAAAACCTTATCAGTTACCCAGTCCCATCACATCAATCGCTTTGACGGACGCGCCGGACTTCCTGCGCGTCACGTCGGCACATGGTTTTGGAACGTTTGATTTAAAAGAAGGACACCTCTCACTGGAAACCCAGTTGACGCTTCCTGAATCCGACCGGATGAACGACGGGAAACTCGATCCATCGGGTCAGTATGTCGCCGGAAGCATCAATGAAGAGGACGGCGAGACGGCTTCGCTTTATCGTCTGCGTCATGACGGTTCCGTCGATGTCCTCCTTGAAAATTTGACGAACTCGAACGGACTCGTCTGGTCCGAGGATGGCAAGACGCTGTATCACATTGATACGCCGACGAAAAAAGTCTATGCCTTTGATTATGCAGCGGATCAACCGTTGACGAACCGTCGGGTGGCGATCGATTTAGAGAACGAAGACGGTTTCCCGGACGGCATGACCAAAGATACGGAAGGGCATGTTTTCATCGCCCATTACGCCGGATCGTGCCTGACGCGCTGGAATCTTGAAACCGGCGAAAAGCTCGCCCATATCGATTTCCCGGTTTCGAACCCGACCTGTCCGATTCTGTATGAAGACCGTCTACTCGTCACGACAGCAGCAGACGGTGATGATTCCGAACATGCAGGAGCCGTTTTCGAAGTAACGTATTGACACATTTACTCCCTCACGAGAGGGAGTTTTTTTTGTGGACGTCTGTACTAAAACAGGCGATACTAAAACAGAAGTGTATATTATGACGAGGGAGTGTAACCGGATGCATATTTCGACGATTGAACGACTTCATCAACTGCAAACAACTCCATCCTTCTTTCCGGTCAACTGTTACTTATTTGAAGAAGCCGACAGTCTCACCCTGATTGATACGGGGATTTCACTAAATGCCAAAGCCATCTATTCTGCCATCAAGTCGTTTGATAAACCGTTACAGTCCATCATCCTGACACATGCTCATGCCGATCATGTCGGATCGCTTGATTTTTTAGCGAGCGCTTTTCCGCTTGCCGAAGTCTCGATCAGTTACCGGGACGCCGCTCTCCTCAGCGGGGATGAGTCGTTGCGTGAAGGCGAGACGACACCGCTGAAAGGCGGCATTCCGAAAAACATCAAAACCCGTCCGGATCGGCTGCTCGAAAGCGGTCAACAGGTCGGCAGTTTAAGTGTTATTGCTTCTCCGGGACACACACCGGGTTCCATCTCCCTTTGGCATGAAGGCAGCCGGACGTTGATTGCCGGTGACGCCTTCCAAACTCAGGGTGGTCTGGCGGTGTCGGGGGACACACGTTGGCAGTTCCCCTTCCCGTCACTTGCGACGTGGGATAAAGAAGTGGCACTCCAATCGGCGCATCAGTTGACGGAACTGACACCGGACGTCCTGGCAGTCGGTCACGGACCGCTCGTCGTCGCACCGAGCTTCGATATGCGCCAGGCAGTCGACCGGTTTGAACAGCTCTTATCCTCGAAAAAGCGCAACGGTTATACGTAAAAAATCAATCGAATCAAAAAAATCCGGACTTTTCCTGCTCCTCATTTAGAAATGAAGAGTAGAAGATGTCCGGATTTTTTCTGTTGAACGTCACCGCCAGTTAAGGCATCTCGTATTGGTACAACCGGGCTTCGTACGGTGCCAATCGATTGATGTCCGCCGTCTCATAATTCGTCAGAATCAACTGTTCTTCCGGTAAACCGAACGTCGTCGTCACCGGTTCATCATGGACGTTCAAGACGATCCGCCAAACCACTCCGTCCAGGACCCGTTCATAGACATACAGGTACGGATCTTGAATCGCCAAATCACGATAAACTCCATAAACCATGACCGGATGAGTCTTCCGTAAATCAATCAGTTGCCGGTAAAAAGCCAGCACGGAATGCGGATCCTGGTCCGCCGCTTCGACGTTGATGTCACGGTAGTTCGGATTGACTGTCATCCAGGGTGTCGCTGCGGTAAATCCGGCTGCTTTGCCGGTATTCCACTGCATCGGTGTCCGTGAATTATCACGTGCCCGCAACTGCATCGATGACAGGACGGTTCCGGGTGATTCCCCGGCGGCAATCCGTTCGGCGTATTGATTCTGAAACGCGACGTCCTGATAAGACTCGGGGTCAGAAAAACGAATGCCGGTCATGCCGATTTCTTCACCCTGATAAATGTACGGAATGCCTGGTAACGTGTGTAGCATCAAGCCCAGTAACTTGGCACTTTCGACGCGATACCGTTCGCTTCCGAACCGGGTCACCTGACGGGTGTGGTCATGGTTATTCAAGAACTGGGACGCGACTCCACCCGGATAAAGCGCTTCGTACCAACGCTTCTGGATTTGTTTGAAGCGCGGCAAATCCATCGTCTCCATATCGTCCGCGACTTCGAAGTGAAACAGCGTCCGCAGTTCGTTCCGTTCCTCCCCGACATACAGTAACCCGTCTTCCGGGCCGACGAACGGAATCTCACCGACGGTAAAGAGATCGGTTCCCGCCAGTACTTCTTGGTACATCTCCTGCAACAATTCATGAATGCCCGGCTGGTTCCCTAAGTAGGATAAATTTAGAGGATCTGCGACATCGTCATACGTCGTCCGTTTCTTGATCAGATTGATGACATCCATCCGGAAGCCGTCGATTCCTTTATCGGCCCACCACCGCATCATCGTATACACGGCCTGCCGGACTGCTGGATGTTCCCAGTTCAAGTCCGGTTGCTCCGATGCAAAGGAATGGAAGTAATACTGCTGGCGCGTCTCATCCCATGTCCAAGGGCTCGGCGCAAAATATGACCGCCAATTGTTCGGCGGCGTTCCTTTGACCCCGTCCCGCCAAATGTACCAATCGGCTTTCTCGTTCGTCCGACTGCTACGGGATTCTTTAAACCACGTATGTTGATCACTCGTATGATTGACGACCAAATCAAGGATCAGTTTCAGTCCCCGTTCATGGGCAGACGCAATCAGTTCTTCCAAATCAGACATCGTTCCCGCTTTAGGCATAATCGAATAATAATCCGAAATGTCGTATCCGTTATCGATATCCGGTGATGTATAACAGGGATTTAACCAGATGACATCGACACCCAGGGAAGCGATGTAATCGAGTTTTTCAATCACTCCGCGTAAATCGCCCATCCCGTCTCCGTCCGAATCTTTAAAACTGCGCCAATACACTTGATAGACAACGGCTTCTTTCCACCAGGCCCGATTCATCCCATCATCTCCTTTGTGATTCAATCGTATTCTAGTTCAGTGTATCAAAAACACGAAAGCCACCGGTCCTTTTTACCAATTATCAGTAATTATTAAAAAACCCTTTTCTTTTTTCTGAAAATTCGTTATCCTTGACGACAATACCCAACAAGGAGGAAGACAGATGAAACATTTCGCCCCATCGATTGCGATTGATCGGTTACCCGCTCCGGTCTTCGCCGAGCTCGCCCAGCGGATCGGTGCCGTCAAGGCTGCCGGTCATGACGTCATCACGCTTGGTCAGGGAACACCGGATCAGACGACACCTGTACATATTCTAGATGCCTTAAAAGAGGCGATTAATGACGCGGCGAATCTCCAGTATCCCCCGTTTCGCGGACACGATTTCCTCAAACAGGCCGTCGCAGATTTTTATCAGTCGGAGTTTGGTGTAACAATCGATCCGGCCACTGAAGTCGCTATTCTGCTCGGCAGTAAAGCCGGCATCGTTGCCTTACCGCAAACGATCGTCAATCCCGGCGAAGGTGTCATCGTCCCTGATCCCGGATATCCGGATTACTTATCCGGTGCGGCCCTTGCCGGAGCTTACCCGATCACCTTGCCGCTTCTTGCGGAAAACGCCTTTTTACCCGACTATACGTTACTCGATACGACGGATGTCGAACGGGCCCGGATGTTGTTCCTCAACTACCCGAGCAACCCGACCGGCGCGACGGCGACAGCGGAAGCTTTCGAACAGACAGTTTCCTTTGCTGACGCGAACGACATCTGCGTCGTCCATGATCTCGCCTATGGCGGAATCAGCTTCGACGGTCCGACACGCAGTTTCCTCCAGACGGAAGGAGCAAAAGACGTTGGAATCGAACTGTTTTCATTATCGAAACGCTTTAACATGTCCGGTTTCCGAATCGCCTTCGCCATCGGGAATCCATCCGTCATCGCAAGTATCGAAACGTACCAGGAACACTTATACGTCAGTGCCTTCACACCGATTCAGCACGCTGCGACCGTCGCTCTTTCAAGCGATCAGTCGTGTGTCCGCGAACTGAGCGCTCTGTATGAAGCCCGGCGTGATGCCTTGTTCGGCAAGTTACAGGAAATCGGTTGGGACGGACCAATTCCGGGCGGTTCGTTCTTCGTCTGGTTGCCGGTCCCGTCCGGCTACACGTCCCAAAGCTTTACCGATCACCTGCTCGATGAAGCGCATGTCGCCGTCACACCGGGACATTTCTTCGGTGAATACGGGGAAGGTTATGTCCGGATCAGCTTGATTGCCGACGCCGAACGATTGGTCGAAGCGGCCGAACGGATTGGTCAATTGAATCTGTTCCGCCAGACCGTTGCGGAATAATTCTGAAAAAATGTTTGACAAATGGGAATGATTTCCGTTACAGTAAGTCCCAACAGCATATCTACTTATCGAGAGCGACCGAGGGATTAGGCCCAACGACGTCCGGCAACCACCTTTAAGGAACGGTGCCACATCCTACAGAATGTTTCATTCTGAGAGATAAGTTACGAAATCTTACACTTCGTCGCTTTTTTCTGGTTGCTCTTAACTGGAAAAAAGCGATTTTTTTGTATGGGGAGGAAACGACAGATGATTGAATTTAAAGGGATCACCAAACGGTTCGTTCGTGACCGGACACCAATCTTCGCATTACGCGACGTCAATTTAACGATTCAGCAAGGTGAAATCTTTGGCATCATCGGTGAATCCGGTGCCGGAAAAAGCACTTTGCTCCGTCTGATCAATGGACTGGAGACACCGACACAAGGAACGGTGAAAGTATCAGGCATCAATCTGTCGGATCTCTCAAAAGGCAGCTTACGCGAACTGCGATTGAGCATCGGGATGATTTTCCAACACTTTCAATTAATTCAATCCCGGAATGTCGCTGATAATATCGCCTTCGCCTTAAAGGCTGCCGGCGTCAAACGAACTGACTTTCCGCAACGGATCAAAGAGCTCGTCTCGCTGGTCGGGCTCGAGGGCTTTGAGGCGAATTTCCCGAGTCAGCTCAGCGGCGGTCAAAAGCAACGGGTCGGGATTGCCCGCGCCCTTGCGAATAACCCGAGTGTCCTGTTATGTGACGAAGCGACGTCCGCTCTTGACCCGGTCACGACGCTACAAATTCTCGAACTGCTGAAAGACTTGAATGAACGGCTTGGCCTGACGATCATTCTCATCACCCACGAGATTGAAGTCGTCAAACAGATCTGTCACCGCGTTGCCGTCATGGCACAAGGTGAAGTCGTCGAAGTCGCCAGTACATACGACCTGTTCAGTCAGCCGGCACATGATGTCACGAAACATTATGTCGATACGGCACTCCAGATCGAGTTACCGGAACGGATCTTACGGACGACACCGGGTAAAATCATCCGCCTGCAATTCACGGGTGAGAAGACCGGTGAAAGTACGTTATCGGAAGCAATCAAACAATTTGATATCTCCGTCAGCATCCTCCACGGTAAGGTCGATTATATTCAGAACGTCGCTTTCGGAGTGCTGATCGTCAGTTTGACCGGTCCGACGCTTCACGTGAATAAGGCCCTGACATGGCTCGAAGAACAACTTCACACACTTGAGGTGATCCAGGATGTGGCTTGAACGCATTGAAACCATGTTACCGGAGCTTGCGAAAGCGTTAGGCGAGACCGCCTTGATGGTCGGAATTTCACTGGGCTTCGCTCTTATCGTCGGCATTCCACTCGGGATTCTGTTGTTCATCACGGACCGGGGATTGTTTTTCCAGAACGTCGTCGTTCGCAGCATCTTGGACTTTTTCGTTAATATCGTCCGTTCGTTACCATTCATCATCCTGCTCGTCGCGTTGATTCCGCTGACGCAATTGTTACTCGATAACACGATTGGACCGACAGCGGCTTCCGTCAGTCTGAGTGTCGCCGCCATTCCGTTTCTCGCCCGGCTCGTCGAGACATCGCTCCGCGAGATTCCACCGGGATTGATTGAAGCTGCGGAAGCCTGCGGGGCCACACCGTTCCGGATTATCCTGAGTGCCCTTTTGCCGGAAGCTCTTCCCGGCATCATCCAAGCCGTCACCTTGACGACAATCAGCCTGATCGGATTTTCCGCCATGGCCGGTATCGTCGGCGGTGGTGGTGTCGGTGACCTGGCCATCCGCTTCGGTTATTACCGGTACGACAATGTCGTCATGATCGTGACGATCGTCGTCCTCGTCATCATTGTTCAAAGTATTCAAGGGCTCGGCAATGTTTTGGCCCGCCGTGCTGATAAACGTTAACTACAAATAGAGAACTGTAAGGGAGAGAATGAAGATGAAAAAACGTTATGCCTTTTTAGCAACAGGATTACTTGGTGCCGGAATTCTTGCCGGTTGCGGTGACAGCAGCGCTGAAGAAGACAACAAATCGATCAAGATCGGTGCAACGAGCGGTCCCTACAGTGACATGGTCAAAGAAGCAATTCAACCCGGGCTTGAAAAGAAAGGCTACGACGTCGAAATCGTCGAGTTCGGCGATTATATTCAACCGAACATCGCGCTCGGCAGTGGTGATATTGATGCCAACCTGTTCCAACACTCCATCTACCTGAAGACGTTTGCCAAGGAAAAGAACCTCGACCTCAAAGGACTGATCACTGTCCCGACGGCGCCGATGGGATTGTACAGCAAATCCTACAAATCGCTGGATGACGTCAAGACGGGAGCAGAAGTCGCGACACCAAACGATCCGACGAATCAGGCCCGGGCACTGAATCTGCTCGCTGACCAAGGTTGGATTGAATTGAAAGCCGACACGGATCCACTGACGGTCTCTGAAAAAGATATCGTCAAGAATCCGAAGAAACTGGTCATCAAACCGCTCGAAGCCGCCCAACTGCCGCGTGCCATCGAAAGTGTCGATATCTCTGCCGTTCCGGGAAACTTTGCGTTAGCCGCAAAATTTGATTTGCTGGATGCACTGGCCCTCGAAAAAATGGACGAGCAGTACCGGAATCTGGTCGCCATCAAAACATCGAATGCAGATAAACAACTGGCGAAAGATTTGACGGCTGTCGTCAAATCGGATGATTTTAATAACGTCATTGAAAAATCATTCAAAGGATTCAGTAAACCGGACTGGGCAAAATAATCAAAATTGTCCGCTCTCTTCATTAATATGCTAGACGAACCTCCTGATCGCTCCGCCTTGTTTCCAGGGTGGAGACGCTTCAGGAGGTTTTTCGATTGCACAGCTGTTTCGGGCGTCACGTCTTCCCCCTCGAGAAAAGCGAGTGGACAGAAAACAGCATTCTCCCCCATCAAAAAAAACCTCAATTCTGCTTTCGCAAAATTGAGGTCATGCGTAGTATTGCATGTTTTATCAAAATTAGGCGAGAATACTCCCATTTCTAACCGAAGTGAAAGTGGGAGAGGAATCACCAGCCTGCCTTTCGGGTATATTCCCTTCAAAGGAGGTGAAAAATGGTGTTGAAACACAAGGCCTACAAGTTCAGAATCTACCCGACAAAAGAGCAGAAAATCCTGATTGCGAAGACGATAGGATGTTCGCGCTTCGTCTTCAACCACTTCCTGGCGAAGTGGGAGGAAACGTACAAGACCACCGGAAAAGGACTGTCCTCCGGTTCTTGTTCCAAAGAACTTCCTTTGTTGAAGCAGGAGTTCGACTGGTTGAAGGAAGTCGATAGCACTTCTGTTCAAACGAGCGTCAAGCATCTTGCCGATGCGTTTGACCGCTTCTTCAAGAAACAAAACGAACGCCCTCGATTCAAGTCGAAGCGGAACCCCGTCCAGTCGTATAAGACCAATATCCAAGGGAAATCTCAACTTCCCGAAGCCTCTATCATCGGGAACAAGTTAAAACTTCCGAAGCTGAAATGGGTTCGTTTCGCCTATTCGAAACAGGTCACAGGCCGTATCTTAAACGCAACCATCCGACGAAACGCTTCAGGGAAATACTTCGTCTCCCTGCTCGTCGAGCAGGAGATTAACGAACTGCCGAAGACCGGTTCATCCGTCGGCGTCGACGTAGGACTCAAGAACTTCGCCATCCTTTCGGATGGCACGGTATACAAGAACGACCGTTACTTTCGAACGCTTGAGAAGAAACTGGCGCGCGAACAGCGTAAGCTCTCCCGTCGTCAACGCATCGCCCTGGCCAAGAAAGTGAAGCTTTCCGAGGCGAAGAACTATCAAAAGCAAAAACGGAAAGTCGCCCGCATCCACGAAAAGATCGCCAACAAGCGCACTGACTTCCTGCACAAGGTATCGATCGAGATCGTCCAAAACCACGACGTCATCGGGATCGAGACCTTGCAGGTGAAGAACATGCAGAAGAATCGTAAGTGGAGTAAAGCCATCTCGGACGTCAGCTGGGCGGAGTTCTTCCGCATGTTAAAATACAAGGCAGACTGGTACGGGAAGATTGTCGTAAAGGTCGGCAAGACCTTTGCTTCGAGTCAACTCTGCTCGAGTTGCAATCATCAATACAAGGACGTGAAACATCTAGGCTTGCGTGAATGGACATGTCCGAATTGCGGGATCCACCACGACCGGGATGTGAACGCAGGACTGAATCTCAAACGAGAAGCTGAACGTATCTTAGCTTCTTCAACCGTCGGGACGACGGGGTTAGCCTGATCCATTTTCGACCGTTAGGTCGGATAACTCAGGAATCCTCCACCTCTAAGTGAAGGTTGAGGTAGTTCAAGGTGTTCGGAAATTAATCGTAAAGTACGGTGCATTGTCACGGAACGCGACACCGGTATCCGCCTGTTTGAAGTCCTTGTTCATGATGTTATCACGGTGTCCTTTCGAGTTCATCAAGCCCCAGTGCGCTGAAAAGACATTCGGGTAGCCCATCGACAGATTTTCTCCGGCTGCCGAGAAGCGGATCCCGTTTTCTTTCATCCGGTCAAACGGATCACGTCCTTCCGGATCGGTATGGGAGAAAAAGTTATTCTTCGCCATGTTTTCGCTGTGTGCCCGCGTGACCGGTTTTAAGGGACTGTACGGTGTCAGCGCTCCGAGCTTATAATCGGCCCGGTCCCAGTTCATAAGACGCAGCATCAGCTTCTCATCCGTCGTTCGCAAGGCAGCGGACGCCTTGCCGTAAAATCCGCTTTTCTTCGCTTCGACTTCTTTTGGGATTGCAAGTGTCGCTTTGACCTTATTGCCGTCGTGCTGATCAAAGAAATACGTCACGTACCGGTCATTCTTTTCATAGACGGCGGCATGATCGAGATTCAGCAAATAGTTCGTATTGCCTTTCCGATACGACTTGACGGCTTTCCAGCCTTTTTTCGCAAGACTGGCTTCCGTATCTTTGTTTAATACAGCACCTTGTGTCGTTACACCGTTTTTCGAACGGTACTTTCCATAATCCTTGCCGTCTTTCGTCAGTGCTACGAACTCTTCCGTTGCCGTCCGTCTGACTTCCCAGGTGTAACCCGGATATTCACTTGTATATCGATCAATCAGCGTTCCGCCGCTTTTCGGATAATCTGCTTCCGCCTGTTCCATCGGAGTATTTTCATAACTAAAGAAAGCGACAGCTGCTATTCCAAGTACTAACCACTTTTTCATCTGTTTGCCTCCTCGGTTCTTCCATTGACTTCATTTTAAAAGAAACCTGTCCGTTCGAACAGTCTAAGCAGTCATTTCGTTTGAAATCACACGATTCAGCAACTTGCTTCACACTTTTGACACATTATAGACTTTCCGTATAAAAAAGGTCTGACGTCTTTAGCTGTCACGATTCCCCCTGCTGTTCTTACATAAAATAAACTATTCTTCCCCTGTTGTGACTGCTAAGATGAAGACAACAATCCGCGACGATTTGAATCCAACACTTCTCGAATCAAATACTTCTTCGCTACACTGTATTTAGAACAGATGTAGGGAGATGAACTAGGAGTGGAAA
>NZ_JAWPEN010000028.1:0-13103 GCF_033342815.1 Exiguobacterium artemiae | reverse complement strand
ATTCTACAATGAAGAACGATACCAAGAACGACTAAACGGCTTGAGCCCGTTAGAATTCAGGGCTCAAGCCGTTTAAAAGATTTTTATTATTTTGCCTGTCCACTTGACGGGGAGCAGTTCACGTCAGGACGGTCGTTTTTTTCTGGGATCCGTTATTTAACGAAGGAAGCGGCTTCGCGGAGGAAGAACTGTTTGATGGCATCATAAACCGTCTGCTGTTCTTCGGTCAGGCCACGGCTTAAGCGTGACAAATAGATGTTTGAGACGATTGTCAGGTTATCCTTGGCGACGAACGGAAGCTTCAGTTCACGGCAGACGGAGACGGGAACAAAGCTGAAATAACGTTGTTGACGCAGGGCGACCTGCAGGGAGACGTCATCAATGTAACGGATCGAATCCGCGTATAAACTGAATTCCGTCATCTTTAATTTGATGAAACTGTTGTAATCCTTATTGTGTGACGGGAACAGGAACGATTTTGCCGTCTCGTTGTCATAGAGCACACGCAAAACGTCCTGCTCCGTATAATGACCGGGATAGGTCAGCACAATCTCTTCTTCAATAACCGGTTCACTCGTGACTTCGGGATGTTTGATTTCCATAAAGCTGATTGAGAAATGGATTTCATCGGTCAACAGTTGCGACAGAATTTCACGGTTCGACAAAATTTCCGTGTTGAACAGTGTCGCTGACGGGTTAACCAAAAATTCCGCCAGCAGAATCTGAATGAAACGGCCGTGTGAACTAGCGAGGCTGATCGTCACGTCCTGTTCCGGATTCGACAGCCGTTCTTTGACGAGTTCGAGTTCATTTTCGATTTTTTCGACGGACTGCAACAGGATCCGTCCCTGATTCGTCAGGGTAATCGCGCGTCCGTTCCGGTTGAACAATTCGGTATCCAATTCCCGTTCGAGTTTTTTGACTGTCATACTGAGTGCCGGTTGACTGATGAACAGACGCTTCGCAGCATGAGTAAAGTTCAGTTCTTCTGCGACGGTTCTGAAATAATGTAAATGGAGTAATTCCATCTCTCACTCCTCCTATAAGTAATTGTTTATAACAGTATACATCATTATATATTTTTGTTTATGCGGAAACCGGTATATGCTGAGTGCAGAGGTGATGGAAATGAATATTGCAATATATGGAGCAGGATCACTCGGTACCATCATGGGTGCGTATTTAAGTGAAACATATCCTGTCGTTGACTTGATTGATACGAACAAAGAACATGTCGCACAACTGAACGAGAAAGGGGCACACGTCGTCGGACCGGATATCATGCAACGCGTCACGGCTTTTCTGCCGGAAGAGATTACGAAAACGTATGATATCGTGTTGTTGCTGACAAAACAGCTCTACAATCCGCAAGTCTTACCGGCGGTCAAAGCCATTTTAAAAGAGGACGGTATCCTCGTGTCCTTGCAAAACGGGGTGCCGGAAGAAATCATCCGCCAGCATATTCCAAGTGAACGGATTATCGCCGGCTCGGTCGAATTTGGGGCGACGTATGTCGGACCGGGACAGTCCCGTCTGACAACAGACTACTCATTCTTTAAAAAATATGCGTTGCAAATCGGCGAACTCGACGGGGCGACGACAGACCGGATCGTTCAGTTAAAAGAAGTCCTCGATACAATTGGCGGAACGGAAATTTCCGATAACCTGCCGGGCACGAAATGGTCGAAACTGATCATCAACAGCGCGTTCAGCGGATTGTCTGCTGCCTGCAACGGGACGTATGGTGACGTGCTCGACCATCCGGTCCTGTTACGAGCCGCGATTCACGCGATGAAAGAAGTCCTTGATGTCGGTCATGCGCACGGGATCGAATTTGCCCGGATGGGAGAAGCGGACTTGACGGTCTACAGCGAACTCAGTGACATCGACCAAAAGATGGTCGAACTGCCGCAGTTGATGAACAGCTCGCGAAATCTCGAGGCGAGTATGTTACAGGATTTACGGAAATACCAGCCGACGGAAATCGACTACATTAACGGTGTCGTCACGATGTACGGGGAAACGTACGGCATTCCGACTCCGGTCAATTCAATGATTCAAGCACTCGTCCGAAATGCACAGGACAAACAGGAAGTAACCGACTTTGAACAGAGTGTCGAGCAGTTCAAGGCACTTCTCGCAGTCAAATAAGGGAGATGAGCAGATGAAAAAAGAGGATGTCCAGAATGTCGTCGCGACACCGGTCAACGCACCGGTCTTTCCGGCGGTCGATATTTTCTTCCGGAACCGCGAATACATGAATATCGTCTATGAAACGGACCTGGAGCAATTGCGTGCCGTCGTACCGGAACCGCTTGAGCTGATCGGCAACCAGATCAAGTTCGAAGTCATCAATATGCCGGACAGTACGGGACTCGGCTCGTATCTGGAATGCGGTCACGTCATCCCGGTCCGGTACAACGGGGAAGTCGGGGAATTCTACCTGTCGATGTACGTCAATAACCAGGCAGCGATTGCTTCCGGGCGGGAAGTTGCTTCGTTCCCGAAAAAATATGGTTCGCCGAAGTTGTTTTTAGACAACGACGTTCTCGTCGGAACACTTGATTATCATTCGCTTCGTGTCGCCCAGGCGACGATGGGTTATAAATATTATCCGGTCAAGGAAGAAGAGGCGAAAGCGATCATCGGTACACCGCAGTTCATGCTGAAGCAACACCGCGGCTACGAAGGGGAACTGATCATCTCTGAATTGACACGCAGTCAAATCACGGATATTCAGGTCAAGGAAGCCTACCGCGGCCCGGCCCGTTTGGAATTGTTCCAGCATGTCATGGCACCGCTGGCCGATTTCCCGGTCGGAAAGATCATGGATGCCCAGCATATCATCGCCGATTTACGACTCGGCGGTCCGAAGAAGATTTTTGATTATATGAAGTAAAACGACGAAACGGGAAGCCGTATCTTCCTGAATCATGACAAAATAAAAGACCGCATCCAGGCGATGCGGTCTTTTGGTCGTTCGAAAGATGAGCTGCTCAGTACTTCTTTTTCCCGCCAAGTCCGATGAAGGTAACGAACAATCCGACGGTGAGCGTAAAGGCGAGCATGGCGTTCTGGTACCAGCCACGAGGGAAAAAACCGACGAGAAACAACAGCAGAAACAAGGTGGAGACAATCAATCGTGCATCGCGCGTTTGAGAAGGGAGCGATTTCCAGTGGATCAACAGCAAAAAGGAGGCCAAGGGAGCAGTTATGTAGAAAATAACAAAAAATAGAAAACGTTTTAAATAGAACGGTAACCTTTCAACTGGAAGGCGCATAATGTTCTCCTTTCCTTTGGCTGATTAATCTGGTATTCGACGGGATATTGCTGGTCGTGTTCCTCATAGGTTCTAAAATCATGTTCAAATGATTATAAAAATCAGCAATGGACGGTCCAAGAGGAATTGTCTGTTTTGACGTCATTAAAGCGGATTCTTCCGATCCCGTCGTTCGATGACAAATAGCTGGTCAAAGCTTTCTACCGGGTCGTCCTCCCATTCATCAAAAAGGCGTTGCTCGTAAGACCGGATGTGATATTGATCAAGGTCTGCGGACTCCGTTAAATAACGTGGGAGCGGCCCGGTCTCTTCTGACAAAGCCGGAAGAACAAACGGGAAATTATCTCTGTTCGGATTGTTGGTATGAACGAAAACTGCGTCCTTGCCGGCATCTTGCCGGGACAGTTCGATCCAAAGCTGATACGGTTGTCCCCACGTTTTGAGCGCGGCATCGAGCTCATCCATCAGCTGAAACAGTGCTTGGACATGTGCATTTCGAATTTTAAGGTGACCATTTCCACGTCCGTCAAAATCGAGATGGACATGCCAAAAATCAAACCAACTGTCGGAACTGAAATCTAAGGCATGGGCTGAGAGATGTTGTTCGGCCTGAAGTTGTCGAAAGTAGCGGCGTTTGCCACGGAATTTTTTCATCGGATAGGTGTCTCCTTGCTGGGAATGATGTTCCATTCATTATACAACAGTGTCAATATCTTTCTGTATAAAAATGAAACGAAAGGAAACTTTATTTCAAAGTGTTTACGCTTACAAATAAAACATTGTTTCTGAATGTTAGGCTTGTTATACTAACGGTGAACACGGGGAAGCAACAATCATGCAGGGGTCAAAACAAAAGGGGAGCTGAGCATATGGGACAGAAACTCAACTGGACGGCGACACTCGGATTGACGACGGCGCTACTTGCCGCGTCGTTGCCGATGCAACCAGTCGCGGCCGAAACGACACCATCCGTTACACAACGGGTTGACGCACAACTGGAACAGATGACGCTTGAGCAAAAGATCGGTCAAATGATCATGCCGGATTTCCGGTTATGGAACGGGGTTAATCATACGCAACTGGCACCGGAAGTCGGACGGATCATCGACCGGTTTGATTTAGGCGGTGTCATCCTGTTCGCGGAAAATGTCAGTGAGACGGAACAGACGACGAAACTGGTCCATGATTTGCAGGAAGTCGTCGAGCAGGATCCGAGCAACGACATTCCATTGTTCGTCACGATTGACCAGGAAGGCGGAATCGTCACACGCCTCGGTACGGGGACCAACTTACCGGGCAACATGGCACTCGGGGCGACCCGCAGTCCGGCTTATGCGGAAGCGGCAGGTGGAATCATCGGCTCCGAACTGTATGCACTCGGCATCAACGTCAACTTTGGTCCGGTCCTTGATGTCAACAACAATCCGGGCAATCCCGTCATCGGGGTCCGTTCGTTTTCAAGTGATCCGAACCTGGTTGGGGAACTGGGCTCGGCCATGACGCAAGGCATTCAGAAGCAAGGGGTCGCAGCGACGGCGAAACACTTCCCGGGACACGGGGATACGGCAGTCGACTCGCATTACGGCTTACCGGTCGTCGACAAATCACTGGCTGAACTGAAACAGCTGGAACTGATTCCGTTTAAACGGGCAATTGACGAAGGAATTGACATGGTGATGACGGGACACATCGGCATGCCGCAGATTGAGGATGAAGTCGTCGAGTCAAAACAAGGGACGTTCCCGCTGCCGGCCACGTTATCGGATGACGTCATCACCGGTGTCTTACGGGAAGAGCTCGGCTATCAGGGACTTGTCGTCACTGATGCCTTGAACATGCAGGCGATTGCCGACAACTTTACGGAGTCGGAAGCCGTCATCAAGACGTTTAAAGCCGGTGTCGATATCGCATTGATGCCGACGATTCTAAGATCTGCGAACGACGTGACGAAACTGGAGTCGATTTTTGACGATGTGATTGAAGCCGTCGAAAGCGGTGACTTAAAAGAAGCGGACATCGATCGTTCCGTCGAGCGGATTCTGACGCTCAAAGCGACACGCGGCATCTGGAAGGAAACAAATGATCAGGTGACACTTGAGGAACAACTGAACGAGGCGAAGTCAGTCGTCGGCAGCCCTGAACATAAGGCACTTGAGCGGCAGATGACGGAAGCGGCAGTCACACTCGTCAAAAATGACCGGAAGACATTGCCGTTCAAGCCGAAAAAAGGGCAGACGGTCCTCGTCCTTTCACCGACAAAAGATCAGACGGACAGTATGGTCAAGACGATTCGGTCGCTTGAGAAAAATGCCGGGAACCTGAAGCGGGTGAACGTGCTGACGGAAAATTACGGAGCCTCGACGCCGCATCTCGATCAAAATCCGGCGCTTCAGGAGAAAATTAATCAAGCCGACTATCTGATCGTCGGCTCGAACGTCAACAACAGTGCGAAGCTCGGAACAGCTTCCGCGGATCATTATGTGCCGGCTGAAGTCTTCCGTCAGGCAAACCAAGCGGGTAAAAAATCCGTCCTGCTCAGTCTGCGGAATCCGTATGATGTCGCCGTACAACCGGACGCCGATGCTCAACTGCTCGTTTACGGCTTCAAAGGGGATCCGAACGGACCGGATTCGGAAGCGGGGAACACAAAATCAGCCGGACCGAATTTACCGGCAGGAATCCGCGCCATTTTTGGTGAATTCGTACCACAAGGGAAATTACCGGTCGATGTGCCGAAGTTTAAGGACGGTACGTTCCAAAACGATTTGTACCGGGAGTTCGGGGACGGATTCCGCAATTGGAATAAGTAACAGGCTCGTTTGAGGGAGTCCAATCGACGCGGTTGGGCTTTCCCTATTGACTTCTTTTGCAATTTTATTTCTATTAAATCTATTTATTTTTGGATTAATGTTTCGTTGTGGTCAGGATAAAAGGAGCTGTGGAGAGAGGATGAAAATCATGTTAGAGAAATTGGCGACAGAACGCCGGAATCAACGAACGATGGAGCTTGACGATATGACGGTCGAGGAAATCTTGACGGTGATGAACGAGGAGGATCAGTCGGTCGCAGGTGTGATTCGACAGGAAATCCCGGTCATCCAGCAAGTCGTCGCGCAAGTCATTCAATCGTTTCAAGCGGGCGGACGCCTGATTTACATCGGAGCCGGAACGAGCGGACGCCTCGGTGTGCTCGACGCGGCAGAATGTGTGCCGACGTTTGGTGTCTCACCAGAGATGGTTGTCGGTTTGATTGCCGGAGGCGAACGGGCGCTCATCAAGGCCGTTGAAGGGGCGGAAGACAGCAAGACACTGGCTGTCGAAGATTTACAGGCGCTTCAGCTGACAACGAATGATACCGTCATCGGCATCGCGGCAAGCGGTCGGACCCCTTACGTCATCGGCGGTCTCGATTATGCCCGTGAAATCGGCGCGAAGACAGCAGCGTTGTCCTGCAACAAAGAATCCATCATCAGCCAGCACGCCGATCTCCGGATTGAAGTCGAGACAGGTCCGGAAGTCTTGACCGGTTCGACCCGGCTCAAAGCCGGAACGGCACAAAAGCTTGTCCTAAACATGATTTCCACGGCAGCGATGATCGGCGTCGGGAAAGTCTATCAAAACCTGATGGTCGATGTCCAATCGACGAATGAAAAGCTTGAAGTCCGGGCCAAACGGATGATCGTGGAAGCGACAGGGGTCGATCTTGAGACGGCCGCGCGTTATTTCACATCAACGAATGGTCACGTCAAGACGGCGATCGTCATGATTTTAGCAGACGTTTCGTATCCTGAGGCGGTTGAACGATTACAACGTGCGCACGGATTCGTCCGCGACGCGCTCTAAGGGGGGATTCAGATGAAGAAGGAAGAAGTGTTGGCGGAGGGAATACTGGAACATGTCGGCGGGAAAGACAATCTCCGACAGCTTGCCCACTGTATGACACGTGTCCGGTTGGCGCTGAAGGATCCGACAAAAGCGGATATCCAAGCACTCAAACAACTGGACGGCGTCATGGGTGTCATCGATGACGAGACACTGCAAATCGTCGTCGGACCGGGGACGGTCAACCGGGTCGCGGATCATTTGAGTCGGAAAACGGGGCTTGCCATCGGGGAAGAGTCGGCCGATGAGAACCTGACATTTGAGGAACGGGCCGCCATCGAACGGCAAAAAGTGAAGGATAAACAAAAGTCACCGTTCAAACGCTTTTTACGGCGCCTAGGAAATATCTTCATCCCGCTCATTCCGGGACTGGTCGCGTCAGGAATCATTAACGGAGCAGCGAACTTTGCGAAAAACGCCGGAGTCGATGCGACGGAAACGTGGATGCAGATTTTATTACTGATCGGCAGCACCGTCTTTGCTTACTTAGCGATTCTCGTCGGGTGGAATACGGCGAAGGAATTCGGCGGCACGCCGGTCCTCGGCGCGATTGCAGGGGGGATTTTATTTAATCCGTTGCTTGTTGATATAATTATTTACGGAGAACCGCTTGTCGTCGGTCGGGGAGGGTTGTTTGGGGTTATCTTCGCCGCTTGGTTGATGACATATCTTGAAAAACATATCCGCCGGTTCATGCCGGTTTCGATTGATATCATCTTTACGCCACTCTTAACGGTCTTGATCGTCGGATTTACAGCACTTTATGCCATCATGCCGGTCGCCGGTGTCCTGTCTGACGGGATCATGAAAGCAATCAACGTGATCCTCGAAGTTGGTGGACCACTTGCCGGTGCCGTGTTAGCTGGATTCTTCCTGCCGCTCGTCATGGTCGGACTGCATCACGGCTTGACACCGATTCATCTGGAACTGCTCAATACCGTCGGCAACACGGCACTCTTGCCAATCCTTGCGATGGCGGGAGCCGGGCAGGTCGGCGCCGCACTGGCGATTTTCGTCAAGACACGAAATCAACGGTTGCGCAACATCATCAAGGGCGCGATTCCGGTCGGTTTCCTCGGAATCGGTGAACCTTTGTTGTACGGGGTCACGTTACCGCTCGGCCGTCCATTCCTGACAGCCTGTATGGGAGCGGCAGTCGGTGGGGCCTTCCAGGCGACGATGAAGACAGCGGCGCTTGGTGTCGGCGTGTCCGGTCTGTCGTTGACACCGTTGATCGATAACGGGATGTACCTGACGTACATCGGCGGCCTTGTCATCTCGTACGTCTTCGGATTCCTGTTTACCTTCTGGTTTGGATTTAAGGAAGAAATGGCAGACGGAATTTAACGGCGGCACAAGAACCGCACACAACAAAAAGATGGAAGATCACGTGACCGTGATGTTCCATCTTTTTTTGACGCGTTGCCGGTCCGGCATCAGTCAGCCAAAACCTGATTGATGTTCGTTTCCGACTTCAACTGGTGTTGAAGCAACTGTTTTAGGTCCTGTTCCTGTGTGATCGTACTGAGAGTTTGACCGTACCACTGGTCGAGCTGATTCCGTGTCACGGTATACGTGTAGTCCGGGAACGTAAAGGTGATCCGGTCGACATTATCGACGAGGACAAACAGATAAGTGGCATTAAACAGAACCGTTTCTTTGATTTCCTGTTCGATGTTTTCTGTCTCGATGTCCTTGTAAGTCAAATGCATGCCGTATGGTGTTTGCTTCGTTTGCAGGGCAATCTGCCGTAATTCCTGGTGGTGGGCCAATTCCTTGACGATATTTGTGACGGCACTGTTATTGCCGACCACTGAATGCTTATAGTGGAACAGATCCGTTTTCGAATCAGCATGCTGGCTGTAGACGTTCCACACCATGATCAGACAGGCGACGGACAGGAACGGGATTAAGATGCGTTTCATTTCATTTTCCCCCTTATGTAATACACATTAATGGTATCATAGTTCAGGAAGAACCTCCTAAAAATTTCTTTTAATGGTACTATTGAAACAATTTTTAGAACGAATTCAGTCAATCAAAAAGGAGTGATTCAGATGAAAGGACTGGCCGTTTATTTGAGTGAAGCACTGACAGATGAGGTGAAAGCAAACATCGTACAGATGCGGGCAATCGGCTTTACCTCAATCTTTACTTCGTTACATATCCCGGAAGATGATCCGGCGTTATATACAGAGCGGTTGCGAACTTTAGGGCAATTGGCACGAGAACTCGAGATGGAACTCGTTGCGGATATCGCTCCGACTTCTCTAACTGCGCTCGGAAAGACATGGGATGACGCCGGGACGTTGACCGAGTGGGGACTGACCGGATTGCGTGTCGATTACGGCGTGACGCCGAAGCGGATTGCGGCGTTGTCGAGACAACTGATGATCGCGTTGAATGCCAGTACGGTAACTGCGGAAGAACTCGATGCGATGAAAGCGGAGGGGCTGGTGCTTGAGCACGTCGAAGCCTGGCATAACTTTTATCCGCGTCCGGAAACAGGACTCGACCGGAACTGGTTTGACGATAAAAACCGTTGGCTCCGTGAACAAGGAATCCGTGTTCAGGCCTTCATCCCGGGTAACGGACAACTGCGTGGTCCGCTTTACGAGACGTTACCGACGCTTGAGGATCACCGCGGACAATCACCGTTTGCCTGTTATCTCGAACTTGAAGCGTCCGTTGACCGGATATTAATCGGTGATCCCGGCCTGTCAGACACGACGATGCGGCAGTTTGCCGCTTATCAGGAGGGGGTCATTATCCTCCGAGCAACGGGACAAGGCAATCCGCTGTTAGAAAGCGTTCAGACAAACCGGATGGATCCGGCACGCGATGTCATCCGTTCGGTCGAGTCACGTGCTTACGGCCGACCGGGCGACGGACTTCTCGAACCTGCGACGCTAGCCGACCGGCCTGTTGGATCGATTACGATCGATAATCTGCGTTACGGCCGGTATGCCGGGGAGCTGCAGATCACAAAACGGGATCTTGCGGCGGACGAACGGGTCAATGTGATCGGACGCGTGATTGAAGTTGACCGACCGTTGCTACAACGGATTGGTCCCGGCGGACGGTTCCGGCTGGAGTGGGTGGAAGCGGAATGAAAAAGATCATGCTAATCGGTTCCGGTGGATCAGGTAAGTCGACGCTTGCGAGACAACTGGGTCAACGGCTGGGTATTTCTGTCCACCATCTCGACAGTTTGTTGTGGCGGGCGGACTGGCAGGCAGTTCCGCGCGAGGAACAACAACGGATACAAACGGACTTAATCAGCCGGGATGACTGGATCATCGACGGAAATTACGGTGGGACGATGGACCTCCGGCTCAATGCGGCGGATACGATCATCTTTCTTGATCTACCGCGAACGACGTGTGTCTACCGGATTCTCAAACGGTCGATTCGGTACCGGCATCAGGCACGACCAGATATAGCGACCGGGTGTCCGGAAAAAATCGATGTTGCTTTTTTGAAGTGGGTGTGGCGTTATCCGGATGATCAGCGGCCGGGCATTCAAGCAAGACTCGCACAAGTGATAGCGACGAAGACAATTATCGTGTTAAAGTCACGGAAAGAAGTCCGACAGTTCATCGAAAATATCACCTGATCGAAGAATCCACAAAGCAAACGACTCTCGGACATCCGGGAGTCGTTTATTTATCGTTCAATTTTTTTCAGAGTTGAGTGGGCTGTTCATCAACGGCAAGCGTTCTGGTCCAGTGTTCCCGAATCACCTGCAGTACAAATGCCGGATCATCCCAGTGCGTGATGTGGGAAGTCGACGGAACGGAGATGACGGTTCCGCCGGTTTTTTCCTGCCACAGAGCGATTGCTTCTTGACGGAACGGTTCGTCGGAAACGGGTAATGTCGCGCGGAGCAACACGAGGTTGTCACCGGGAACATCGTCGAGGAAATCAAGGATTTCATCCTGGTACATCGCCGTCAGAATCGCCCGTGCCGTTTTCGCCCGCGTATGCCAGTAGTACCGCCCGTCCTGCATCCGAACAAAATCCTTTCCAGCTAAGTCAAGCAGCGGCGACCGGCGCATCTTGGGTCCGTAGACAGCGACATCGCGGAACTCTTCCCACGTGGCAACAGACTCTTCGAAATCGGTATCGTAAAATGCGGATTCCTGCTCGAGCGGGGTGCCGCGTAACCGTTTGCTCTGATATCCGCCGTCAATCAAAATCGAGCCGCGTATCCGGTCCGGCTGTTCTTTTTGATAATAAAGCGCGATGAAGCTGCCCCAGGAATGAGACAGGAAATAAAAATCCTGGATATCGATCTGGTCAAACAACTGATTCAGCCAATTGGAAAAACGGGCAAATTGATAGTCGCGTTCGTCCGGGAACGGCTCGGTTTTTCCGTGACCCGGCGCATCGATCGAGACGATCCGGTATGTATCTTGTAAGGCGTCCGCCAGTTCGATGAAGCTGAGGCTTGTTCCGCCGAGACCATGCAGGCAAAAAATGACCGGTCGATCCGGTTCACCCCATTCGGTAATCTGTGTCGAAATGCCACCGCATGCAATCGTATATCGTTTCATCTGTCTGCCTCCGTTTCAAAATAGGTATGTACTTACTTTTTAACCATTATTATACATCAATTATTGTATACTGAAACTAGCAAATGGATTGGACTGAGATGGAGGAGATAGACGATGAAAATTACAGCAGCCACACTTTGGACGAATGATGTCAAACTGATGCAGGACTTTTATACGGAGACACTCGGTTTTCCGCTCGTCGAGGAGACAGCGACCGCGTTTACCATGCAAATCGGGACGAGTCAGCTTCGATTTGAGCTCGACACGACAGAGCAACCAAAACAATACCACTTTGCCTTTAACGTGCCGGGGGATTCCTTCCGACTGGCGAAGGACTGGTTGCAACACCGTGTCCCGTTATTGATTGAGGACGGGAAAGACGAAATTTATTTTGAAAACATCAATGCCCATTCCGTTTATTTTTATGATCCGGATGAAAATGTCGTCGAATTGATTGCCCGCCATGATGTCAATCCGGCGAAGTCGCTTGAAACGTTCACCGTCAATGACATCCTCGATATCGGCGAGATGAACGTGACGACGCCGGATGTTACCGGTGTCGGCGCATCCTTTGCGGAACTCGGTGTCTTTCACCGGTATCATCAACCGATTAACGTCGACTTCCTGAATTTCCTCGGAGCACCGGAAGACGGTACCCATCTGTTGCTTGGGCGAGAAGACCGGACATGGTTGTTCTCCCCGAAATCGGCCATTACCAGTCCGCTTGTGCTTGAACTCGACGGGGAGCTTCGTGTCCGGATTGATACAGATGGTGTGTTGCACCACGACAACTAAACCCGTCATCAGACGGATTTAGAGGTTATACGACGAGCTGTAAAATTCCGAACGTCGTTACGACGACATAGGAGACGGAAACAAAAATCAAGACGGGCTGAAACAACGTCTCTTTGGATTGGCGTGTAATCCCTTCGACAAAACAGCTGAGGAGGAAAACAAAAATCGCCAGTCCGATATACATCAAGACAATCGTCACGATACTTTGGATGATACCAAACGTGACGAGAGAAAAAACGGTGAAAAACAAGTAGCCGAATGCTGTCAGGAAAACGAGACCAAGTAGAATCCCGAGCGCCGGATGAAGTCTGTTGACGCGCGCCGCCCAGTTGGGGAATCGTGGACTGAGCAAGTTCCACGCCGTATGTAACGATAAACAGACCGAGATGAACAACATCAGGAAAAAGAGTGTCTGTAGCAGGGGCGACAGTTGATCGGTCCAGAACGGAACGATTAAAAAGACGACCGGTAGACTGACCTAGCGATATGAGACACATATAAAACACCTTGATTAGGCTGCCAGTACACCATATTTTATCGGTGTCAGGTAGCCTAATTTTTCTTGGATTCGTTCTTCGTTATAGTAATT
>NZ_JAWPEN010000027.1:0-14208 GCF_033342815.1 Exiguobacterium artemiae | reverse complement strand
CGTTCCCATGCCGAACACGGAAGTTAAGCACTTGAACGCCGAAAGTAGTTGGGGGCTTCCCCCTGTGAGGATAGGACGTTGCCAGGCAAGTAAGAGACCGATCTGCATTTTGCAGGTCGGTCTTTTTGTGTTATGTGAAACTTCAGATTGTTCTGATTATTGGTGGAGTCATTGACATGCCACCTCTCGCTTGTTACCATAACATCAATATTCTTTTATAGAAGAGAAAGCGAGTGGATAACATGTGGGAGAACAAATTTGCTAAAGAAGGCTTGACGTTTGATGACGTCTTGCTCGTACCACGTCGTTCAAGTGTCTTACCGCGAGATGTTGATTTGTCTGTAACATTATGCGAAGGAATTACATTAAACATTCCTTTAATCAGTGCAGGGATGGATACCGTAACAGAAGCTCCGATGGCGATTGCCATGGCACGTCAAGGTGGTCTTGGAGTCATCCACAAGAACATGTCGATGGAAGATCAAGCCGAACATGTCGATCGTGTTAAGCGGTCAGAGAATGGTGTCATTACAAATCCGTTTTACCTCACGCCAGAACGACAAGTCTATGATGCTGAATATTTGATGAGTAAGTACCGGATTTCAGGTGTTCCGATCGTCAATAACGAAACAGAACGCAAATTGGTCGGTATCTTAACTAACCGCGATCTCCGTTTCGTAAAAGATTACTCTACCGTCATTGAAACTGTCATGACGACGGAAGAACTGGTCACAGCAAAAGTCGGTACTTCTTTAGAAGAAGCCGAACAGATTCTCCACAAACATCGGATTGAAAAGTTACCACTCGTCGATGAGAACGGAGTTTTAAAAGGTTTGATTACAACAAAGGATATTGAAAAAGTTGAACAGTATCCGCATGCAGCCAAAGATTCATTTGGACGTCTGCTCGTCGCAGCAGCTGTCGGTGTAACGAAAGATGCCTCGGTTCGTGCCAAGTTCCTCGTAGATGCAGGAGTTGACGCATTGGTCGTCGACACGGCACACGGTCACTCAGAAGGGGTTCTCGTGAAAGTACGCGAACTTCGGGACGAGTATCCGAACTTGCCAATCATCGCAGGAAACGTCGCAACAGCTGAAGCGACACGTGACTTGATTGAAGCAGGTGCTTCTGTCATCAAAGTCGGAATTGGACCAGGGTCTATTTGTACGACACGTGTCGTGGCCGGAGTCGGTGTTCCACAAATCACAGCAGTCTTTGATTGTGCAACAGAAGCCCGTAAGCACGGTGTCTCGATTATCGCTGATGGCGGAATCAAGTATTCCGGTGATATCGTCAAAGCACTCGCAGCAGGCGGTCATGCAGTCATGTTAGGCAGTCTTCTCGCCGGCGTGGAAGAAAGCCCGGGAGAAATGGAAATTTACCAAGGCCGTCAATTCAAAACGTATCGTGGTATGGGATCGGAAGCCTCAATGAAACGCGGCAGCCAAGACCGTTATTTCCAAGAAGCCGACAAGAAATTTGTTCCAGAAGGAATCGAAGGTCGCGTCGCATACCGCGGTAAACTCGGTGACTCGGTTTACCAACTCGTCGGAGGGATCCGCTCAGGAATGGGATACTGTGGTTCTGCTTCACTTGAAGAATTACGTGAAGAAACACAGTTCATCCGGATGACAGGTGCAGGTTTACAGGAAAGCCATCCTCACGATATTCAGATTACGAAAGAAGCTTCAAACTATACACGTCAATAATCAAAAATCCTGCGACCTGAATAGGCCGCAGGATTTTTTTGTGGATAACCTTGTGGATACTTTTATTTTAACTGCCAAGCGGCAACGAGTTCGGTCAGTCCTTGCATCAATTGTTGTTCTGTTAAACTGGCAAACCCGAGGACAATTTGTGGATAAGCTGTGGATAACGGCAACTGGGCATAATCCGATAATCCATATACTTGGATCGAGGAGTCCTTCGCTCGTCGCAGCAATTCCTGTTCTCCCATGCCATTTGAGACGGAGAGGACGACATGCAGTCCGGCACTTTCTCCCGTCAATTTCAGAAAAGGTACATCCCGGAGAGCGTGGACAACGACATCGAGTTTGCGGCGGTAGATTTTCCGCATGCGGTTCAAATGTTTCTCGAAGTCGCCCTCTTTCATGAAGCGCGTCAAAATCGTTTGATCAAATCGGGAGACACTACACGTATAGTATGGAAATTCAGTTTGATAGCGTTCTAATAAAGGTCGTGGCAATACCATATATCCGATGCGAAGGGACGGCATCAGTGATTTTGAGAATGTACTCAGATAAATCACCCGTTCACTGTCCATACTGTGCAAAGAAGGAATGGATTTTCCGCTGTACCGGAATTCGCTATCATAATCGTCTTCGATGATATAACGGCGATCCGATGCAGCGGCCCAGTTTAACAGTTGACGGCGTCGATTGACGGATAAAATACTGCCCGACGGAAACTGGTGAGCCGGTGTCACATACATAACATCGACAGGACTTTGAACGAGGGAAGGAATCACTAAGCCGTTTTGGTCGACCGGAATCGGAACCGCCGATCGTTCATGACTTTCAAGGATCAGACGTGTCGCATGATACCCGGGATCTTCGATGCCATAGGTTGTCGTTTTTCCTAATAAAAAGATGATATGCGGTAACAATTGCTCAACACCGGAACCGATGATGATCTGCTCCGGCGAACAGACGACTCCCCGTGAATGGTAGAGGTACGTCGCAATCTCGAGACGTAATGATAGATCACCTTGCGGGTGTCCAAGCGAGACGAGTGATTGATGTTGTTCGTCGATGACATCTTTTGCGTGTTTTCGCCAACGGGAGAAAGGAAAGGATGAGCCATCGATTTTACTGGGATGAAAATCGTAACGCATGGCTGGTTGTTGATTTGAACGTTGACTTGTCGGCAGAGGCGTTGTTTTGACGTATGCCAGTTCTTCGTAGGCTAAGACGAAGTAACCTTTCCTGGAAACGGATTCGACATATCCTTCTGCGACCAACTGTTGATAAGCCAGTTCGATTGTCGTCTGGCTGAGATTTAAAAACTGACCAAGCTTTCGTTTTGATGGTAATTTCGTTCCGTAAGCAAGGCGTCCTTCAATGATTTCCTGACGGATTTGCTGGTACAGCTGTTCGTACAGCGGACGATTTCCGTCCCGTATCAACTCAAACGATAACATGTCCATAACTGATCTCCCTTTTCACTGACCTGGTTAATTTATCATAAACTGATACTTTTAAAATAGTCAAAGGGAAATATACTAAAAAGTATCACCGATTGGAAATACTATCACTGTCTAGGGGGAGTTCATAATGATGGAACGGCAACAAGGATCAGATCGTGTCAAACGGGGAATGGCTGAAATGCAAAAGGGTGGCGTCATCATGGATGTCGTGAATGCGGAACAGGCTAAAATCGCAGAAGCCGCCGGGGCGGTGGCTGTCATGGCACTTGAACGTGTGCCGTCGGATATCCGGCGTGACGGGGGAGTAGCCCGGATGGCCGATCCGCTCATCACGGAAGAGGTCCTGCAGGCAGTATCCATTCCCGTGATGGCGAAGTGCCGGATCGGGCATATCGTCGAAGCACGGGTTCTCGAATCGTTGGGTGTTGATTTTATTGATGAAAGTGAAGTCCTGACGCCGGCAGACGAGGAGTATCATTTATTGAAGTCATCATTTACCGTACCGTTCGTCTGCGGAGCACGTGATTTAGGAGAAGCGGCGCGCCGGATTGCAGAAGGAGCAGCGATGATCCGGACAAAAGGGGAACCCGGAACCGGTAATGTCGTCGAAGCTGTCCGGCATATGCGTAAGATTCAAGCACAACTCCACCAGATTCTTCATTCGCAACCGGATGAATTGATGACGCGTGCTAAAGAGTGGGGCGCATCTTACGAGGTCTTACAACAGATTCAGACAACAGGACGTCTTCCGGTCGTGAATTTTGCGGCTGGCGGAATCGCGACTCCGGCCGATGCGGCATTGATGATGCACCTTGGAGCCGACGGCGTATTTGTCGGTTCCGGTATCTTTAAATCGGAACATCCGGAACGCGTCGCGAAAGCGATTGTCGAAGCCGTGACATACAAAGACGATTTTGAACGGATTGCCCATCTGTCGAAAGGACTCGGAACAGCGATGAAAGGAATTGATGTGACGTCGATGCCGTTTGAAGAACGGATGGCACCACGAGGATGGTAATCGGTATATTAGGTGTCCAAGGCGCCGTACGCGAACATCAAGAGATGCTTCATCTGCTTGGAGTCAAAACGATGATCGTCAAATCAAGCGCGGACTTGGACGGAATCGACGGTTTAATCTTGCCTGGCGGCGAATCGACGACGATCCGCCGGCTGATTGACCGTTATGGTTTACTGGATGTCTTGCGACGCCAAGCCGATACTTTGCCGATGTTCGGGACATGTGCCGGGATGATTTTGCTGGCAAGCGAATTGACTGAAGGTCCTGCCCACTTAGGGGCGATTCCGATGACGGTCAGACGCAATGCGTTCGGACGACAAATCGACAGTTTTGAAACCTCCTTGAACGTCGAAGGTGCCGGTCAGGATCTTGAAGCTGTTTTTATTCGAGCTCCTTTCGTCGAACAGGTCGGAGAAGGAGTACGTGTCCTGGCTGCAATCGGGACAGCCGCCGTTGTCGTCGAGACGGATCTTCATCTTGCCTGCTCCTTCCATCCGGAGCTGACTTCAGATCGGCGTCTCCATGATTATTTCATTCAAAAAATCAGACGGCGGACAGCTGTTTCTGTTTAATCAAAAGCAAGAGAGAAACCGTCAGTTTCCGGCTGTCGGTTTCTTTTTTTGTGCTACACTGAAAAGATATAACATCATTTGAAGGAGAGGACCGATGAAACGTCTTTTCACACTCTTTCTGAGTGTACTTATACTGACTGCTGGTGGACAGCCGATGACAGGTCATGCTGAGACACCGGACATTCAGGCAGAATCTTACATAATGGTCGATGCGGTAACAGGCAAGATCTTATTGGCTGAACAGGCTGATTTGGCTCTGCCTCCGGCTTCGATGACAAAATTAATGACGCTTTATCTCGTGCGTCAGCAAATTGAACAAAAAAAATTATCATGGAATCAAACGGTTCGACCAAGCGAAAAAGTACTGAAGCTTGCGAAAACACCGGGAATCGCTAGGTTGCCGATTCGAAAAACAACGTATACCATTCGGGAATTGTACGACGCAGCTTTTATTAAATCGGCTAACGATGCCGCCGTTCTCCTGGCAGAAGTCATGGCCGGAACGGAAAAGCAGTTCGTAGAACGGATGAATGAAACAGCTGTTGCGTTAGGGATGAAAGATACCGAATACGCCAATGCTTCAGGACTCGATGCCATCGATGCGACATTACCGGGAACAAACTTGATGACGGCGATGGATATCTCTCTTTTGATCATCCGCTATATTCAAGACTATCCGGATGTATTAGATGTGACAAAACGTTCGTTCATTACAATCAATGGAGAAAAGGTCGAAAACTCCAATAAGATGTTGCCGCGCCAACCGTATGCGTATAGCGGAATGCGGGGGATGAAGACCGGAACGACGGACCTTGCCGGATACTGTTTTGCGAGTGTCGCTACACGCGGGAATTTAACACTCGTATCGGTCGTCATGCGAACGACATCCGATAAAGCCCGATTTGCAGAAACGAAAAAACTGCTGGATTACGGTTTTTCTTCTTTTGAACCGTTGACGTATTACGGAAAAGGGGAACAAATCAAAGGTGTCTTGCCGATCCGGGGGGCAAAACAAGCCCGCTACGATGTCGTGACGAAAACAGCATTGTACGTGACCGTGTTAAAAAACCAAACGAAACCGCATACGCCTGTCTTTCAATTTTCAAAAGCAGAAGCACCGTTAAAAGAAGGTGAAATCATCGGGAACGTCCAAGTGGAAGACAGCGGACGATACTTGCCCGGATTTACCATTCCTCAGGCTACAGTGACCAGTGCTGCGAAGGTTGAGTTGGCAAGCTTCCAGACCCGTTTATTCCGCGCCGTTTCGGCCTGGTCCAAAAAAATCAGTCAAGCGATTCATCAACCAACCCTTGTCAACCGTAAAGGGGATAGTGTAAAGTAAAGCTAATCTCATAATGATGTCATGAACGGACCAAGTAGAAGCATTTATTCTGTTAAGAGAGCTAGTGGGTGGTGCGAACTAGTCAGAAGGATACTTTGAATCGAGCCGGATCACACACCTTGCGAACAAGGTGCGGGTACGCCCGTTATCGCGTCTTTAGAGTTGGCTGATCTAATCAGCAATGAGGGTGGCAACGCGGATCCAGGTGATTCGTCCCTCTTCGGTTTTTTAGAACCGGAGAGGGATGGATTGCCTTTTTTTATTGAAAAAAAGGAGGAAAAAACATGATTGATATTAAACGACTGCGTCAGGATTTTGACGCGATTCAAGAAAAACTGGCTCACCGGGGAGAAGATTTAACGGATATGAACCGGTTCATCGCCCTTGATGAAAAACGCCGGGAATTGATTGCCAAAACAGAAGTCCTGAAAGCAGAACGAAATGAAGCGACAAAAAAAATCGCGGAACTAAAACGCAACAAAGAAAATGCGGATGAAGCAATTGCTGCGATGCGCCAAGTCGGGGATGAAGTCAAAGCCCTCGATGAAGAACTGCGTGAAGTTGGAGCGACGCTGAACCTGTTGTTACTCGGTATTCCGAACATTCCCCATGACAGCGTCCCAATCGGTTCTACGGAAGATGATAATGTCGTCATCCGCGAAGTCGGTGACAAGCCGGCGTTTGATTTTGAAGCCGTACCGCACTGGGATTTGATGGAACAGTTGAAAATCGTTGACGTCGAACGGGCCGGAAAAGTAACGGGAAGCCGCTTTGTCTTCTACCGTGGCGCCGGTGCACGTCTTGAGCGGGCATTGATCAACTTCATGATGGATTTACACCAGGATAAAAACGGATATACGGAAATCCTTCCGCCGCTCATGGTCAACCGGGATTCTATGACAGGAACAGGACAGCTTCCGAAATTCGAGGAAGATGCGTTTAAAGTCGAAGATACGAACTACTTCCTCGTCCCGACAGCAGAAGTACCGGTGACGAACATGCACCGGGACGAAATTTTGTCAGCGGATCAATTGCCGATCGGTTATGCAGCCTACAGCCAATGTTTCCGGTCTGAAGCAGGTTCTGCTGGCCGTGATACGCGCGGCTTGATCCGTCAGCACCAATTCAACAAAGTGGAGCTCGTTCGTTTCGTCAAACCGGAAGAATCATACGAACAGCTTGAATTGCTGACAGGACAAGCGGAGGAAGTCTTGAAATTACTCAAACTTCCGTATCAGGTCCTCAGCATGTGTACAGCTGATCTTGGTTTCACAGCTGCGAAGAAGTATGACATCGAAGTCTGGATGCCGAGCCAAGGAGTGTACCGTGAGATTTCTTCTTGCTCAAACTTTGAAGATTTCCAAGCGCGCCGGGCACAAATCCGTTTCCGTCGGGAAGCGAATGCTAAACCGGAATTCGTTCATACATTAAACGGATCAGCACTTGCGGTCGGTCGGACAGTCGCTGCCATTCTCGAGAACTACCAGCAAGCAGATGGATCAGTTGTTATTCCAGAAGTACTTCGTCCTTATATGGGCGGTCTTGAAGTCATTCAAGGATAAGTGGGAAGGGGGAGATTTCCCCCTTCTAATTTTTTAAAAAGTTTTTTTAGAAAAAGGCTTTACACAATAAAACCAAGATGCTATCATAATTTATGTCAGGAAGGCGCTCGTACAACACGACGCTCAATTATAAGTACGGAGGCGTACTCAAGTGGTTTAAGAGAACGGTCTTGAAAACCGTCAGGCGGCGAAAGCCGTGCGTGGGTTCGAATCCCACCGCCTCCTCCATTTCTTTTTTTTTACCTGAAAACTACATATAACTTGGAGGCGTACTCAAGTGGTTTAAGAGAACGGTCTTGAAAACCGTCAGGCGGCGAAAGCCGTGCGTGGGTTCGAATCCCACCGCCTCCTCCACTTCTTTTTTTTTACCTAAAATTACATTTAACATGGAGTCGTACCCAAGCCCGGCTGAAGGGGACGGACTCGAAATCCGTTAGGGGTCGCAAGGCCCGCGTGGGTTCGAATCCCACCGACTCCGCTTATATAAGCATCTCTCCTTTATGGTGAGGTGCTTTTTTATTGCGTCCATCGAGAGTGGCATGCTATGTTTTCCTACATCTTAGACAGAAAAAGGAGCAGCAACTATGACACTCACGAAACAAACGTTACTCACCCATTACCAAGACACGATGGAATTTGTCCGTAGTCTTGAACACATATCAGAAGAAGCATGGCGGACGCCTTATGCTGAAGGGAAATGGACGGTCGCTGAGATCATCGGTCATTTATCACCGTGGGACCGATTCCTTGTCGCGGAACGCTTGCCGTTTATCTTGGCAGATGAGCCGTTTCGTGTAAAACCGGACAGCCAGGCTGTTAACGAAGAGGCGGCGAAAATGAGTCGGGAACAACAACGAATCTTGACGATTGATGAATTCTTGGTCAGTCGTGACCGCTTGCATCGTGCCGTTGAACTGATTCCGGAAGAACGTTTGGCGGATACGTTTACGTCAAAAGGAAAGACCATTTCACTTCTCGATTTTTTAGGGGCGATGATGCAACACGATTTACATCACCGGGCTCAAATTGAACAAGTCACTAAAGCATAAAAAAAGCCCGTCGACATTTCTGTCGACGGGCTTTTGGATTAGCGGATTTTAGCGGTGCGGGCAACTTCGAGTTGTTTATCGATTTTTGATAAAATCCGTTCGATCGATTCCGGTTCGTTCAATAAATCGTATTCATCGATCGATAAACGGAGGACCGGGCAAATCGTGAAGTTATTGATCCAGTTCGTGTACCGTTCGTACATCTCTTCCCAGTATTCGATTGGCGTTTGCTGTTCCATTTCGCGTCCGCGTAAGCGAATCCGCTCAAGAACTTGTTCAAACGAACCTTCGAGATAAATCAGGAGATCCGGATGCGGGAAGAATGGTGTCATGACCATGGCGTCAAACAAACTCGAGTAGGTTTCGTAATCTGTTGGTGACATCGTTCCTTTTTCGAAATGCATCTTCGCGAAGATGCCTGTATCTTCGTAAATCGAACGGTCTTGAATGAAACCGCCGCCATATTGGAAGATTTTCTTTTGTTCCTTAAAACGTTCAGCAAGGAAGTAAATTTGTAAGTGGAAGCTCCAGCGCTCGAAATCATGATAAAATTTGTCCAGGTAAGGGTTTGTATCGACTTTTTCAAGAGATGTCCGGAAACCAAGAGAGTCTGCTAGACCGTTTGTAATCGTCGATTTACCGATACCGACCATTCCACCAATCGTAATGACGGCATCTGCCGGGATATTATACTTTTCACGTAATTTCGAGTTCATGCGTGGTTCGCTCCTTCATATAATTCGTTGCGGATCTTTGTCAGGACGTATTCTAAATCTTCCGGCCGTTTGACGAAGTCGAGTTCATCTCCGTTGAATCGGATGACTTTCACTTCCGGATGTTTGATTTGGTAATCTGTGACGAATGTCTCGTAGTCAGCCGCCAGTTGTTCGAGGTAAGCACGTGACATGTTTTCTTCAATCTCGCGTCCCCGTAGAGCAACACGTCTCATCAACGTGTCGATGCTTGCATCTAAATAAATGACTGCATCGGGCTTTGGCATATCTGTTGTCAGGATCGAATAAATCTGTTCGTACTTATCGAGGTGCTCGACTTTCAGAGAACGATGGGCAAAGATAAGGTTTTTAAAGATATGATAATCAGCGACGACAGAGCGTTGTTTACTGAGATAGTGACGTTCGATATCATCGAGCTGCTTAAAGCGATTACACAGGAAGAACATTTCCGTTTGGAAACTCCATTCTTCGATGTCTTCATAGAACTTTCCAAGAAAGGGATTTTCTTCGACGATTTCGCGTAACATAGAAAATGAGAAATGGTGACTGATGGCGTTAGCAAGTGAAGTTTTTCCAACACCAATGGGTCCTTCAACCGTTATGAACATATTCAATTACCCTCCGTTCAGCAAAGTGCAATTTATATTTTAGCACAAAGCAGCGGCACCTGCCGAAGTTTCAGCGGGAGAATTTTTGTAAAGATAGGAAGTGTGATGATGGAACGGCATGAACACTATATGCGCCTTGCCATTGAGGAAGCAAAAAAAGCAAAAGCAATCGGTGAAGTCCCGATTGGTTGTGTCATCGTCAAAGGAGATGAGGTGATTGCGACCGGTTATAACCACCGGGAAACGAATCATCAGGCGACGGCACATGCCGAATTACTCGCAATTGAAGAAGCCTGCAGCAAGCTCGCCAACTGGCGTCTCGAAGGATGCGAACTCTATGTGACGCTTGAACCATGTCCGATGTGTGCAGGAGCCATCATGCTGTCGCGGATCGAACACGTCATCTTTGGAGCCGTTGATCCGAAGGGTGGATGTTGCGGCACTTTGATGAATTTAGTCCAGGATGAACGGTTCAATCATGTTTCGCAATTAACGGGCGGCGTTCTTGAACAGGAGTGCGGTGAGATGTTGACGTCCTTTTTCCGGGAGCTCCGGGCGAAAAAGAAACAACGGAAACGGGCAATGGGTTGCAACGGGACCGATGAAACAGTATAATGAAAAAGCACTCGAAACAAGTGCCACTAAAATACGATAAACCATTTGCCGTGCTAGGTGGGGATGTAGCGGTTCCCTGTCACTCGCAATCCGCTATAGCGAGACTGAATTCCATATCGAGGGATAGGATTGGTGTGGTCTGCCTTACGTAAGTAGCGTTGACGTCTGAGTCCTGCGCAACAGATACCCATGAACCAGGTCAGGTCCGGAAGGAAGCAGCCTTAAGTGGTGCTCTCTGTGTGCCGCAGGAGCGCTTGGACTGAGCAGGCTGCGTGAGTAACGCATGTTGAACCTATTTCAGAATATGGTGCGCGGCAGTTTAATTTTAGATAACAAGTCTACAGCCGGTTTCGGTTGTAGACTTTTTTAGGTAGAATAGAAACAGGATTATAAATAGAGGAGGCGCAAACTTGGCCTATCAAGCATTATATCGTGTGTACCGGCCGCAACGTTTTGACGAAGTCGTCGGACAGGCACACATTACCCGGACGATTCAAAACGCCTTGATGGAAGAACGGATGTCGCATGCCTATCTGTTCTCTGGACCACGAGGAACGGGGAAAACAAGTCTGGCAAAAATCATTGCCAAGGCAATCAACTGTGAACAAGCGCCAGTAAATGAACCATGCAACGAATGTCCGACATGTCGGGCGATTACAGAAGGATCGAGTCCTGATGTGTTTGAAATCGATGCCGCGTCCAACAACGGCGTTGATGAAATCCGGGAAATCCGAGATAAGGTCAAATATCCGCCGTCAGAAGCAGCGTACAAAGTATATATCATTGATGAAGTCCACATGTTATCGACCGGTGCTTTCAATGCGTTACTTAAAACATTGGAAGAACCACCTGCACACGCCATTTTCATCCTGGCGACAACAGAGCCGCATAAAATACCGGCGACGATCATCTCACGTTGCCAACGTTTTGATGTCAAACGGCATGAAGTCGATCAACTGATGGAACGGATGCAGTACATCTTATCGGATCAAACGATCGGCTATACGGAAACCGCATTGCGGTTGATTGCCCGGGCAGCGGATGGTGGGATGCGGGATGCCTTAAGCCTGCTCGATCAGGCCGTCGCTTTTTCGAATGGAGACTTAACGGACGATGCTGTACTGGAAGTGACGGGGGCAGTGGAAGATGAAGCACTGCTCGCTGTCGCAAACGCATTACAAGCCCATCAAGTCGACCAGTTGTTGCAGACACTTGAAAAAATGCAACGGGCAGGAAAAGACTTAAAACGATTCGTCGAAGATCTGGTCTTTTTCTATCGCGATACGTTACTTCTCAAAACGTCTCCGACAGCAGTTGATCTTTTGGAACGGGCTCGGCCGACCGAGGCGTTCAAAACATTCGTCGAGACGATTGAGACGGAAGCATGTTTTCATATCATCGAACAATTACATGACTGCCAACAGCAGATGCGTTTGACGAATCATCCCCGTGTCCTGGTCGAAATTGCGTTCATTCAGATTGCGGAACAAGGACGAACGACCGGACAGATCATGCAGAGTCTCCAGCAAGAGGTACGGGAACTGAAGGAACAGATGCATCAGTTGAAAGTCACGGGAGTCCCGGCTGCTGAAGGAACGCCTGCGCAACAACCGGCTAAACGCAAACAAGCCCGACCAACTGTCCGGATTGCGAAAGAGCGGATTCGGCAAATGTTGAGTCGTGCAGAGAAGGCGCAGCTTCTTGAAATTCAAGAACGTTGGGATGCCATTTTGAAATTAATCTTGAAACAAGATGGTCCGATTTACTCTTTGGTGCATGAAAGTAAACCGGTCCTGTGTTCGGAAGATACATTGCTGATTGAGTTCGATAACGGAAAGGGCTGGCATTTTGAGCAGGTCATGACCAACGAACGGACCCGTTTCGTCATTGAAGAAGCACTGTTTGAGGTCTGCGGTGTGAAACGTCAGATTCTTGCGATTCTCGATAATGATTGGAAAGAACTAAAAGCAGAGTTTGTTGCGAAACGAAATAGTAGTAATATAGAAGAGAAAGAAGTGGCAGTCGAATCGGAAGAAGATCGACTGTTGTCCGAGACGCTCGGACGATTTGGTGATATCGTAGAATTCGAAGACTAATTTCAGTTAGAGGAGGAAGAATTATGCGTGGTATGGGAAACATGAATAACATGATGAAACAAATGCAGAAGATGCAAAAAGATATGGCGAAAGCTCAAGAAGAATTAAAGGACTTGACGGTTACGGGAACAGCTGGCGGAGAGATGGTCTCTGTCGTAGCGGATGGTCATAAAAATATCATCGATGTCATCATTAAAGAAGAAGTGGTTGATCCGGACGATGTCGAGATGATTCAAGATCTCGTTCTTGCTGCTACAAACGATGCTTTGAAAAAAGTAGATGAACTCGTTTCGAGTAAAATGGGTAAATTTACACAAGGAATGAACATGCCGGGAATGTTTTAAACTGTAGGGGGAAACGAATTGCAATATCCTGAAGCAATCAGCCGCTTAATCGAAAGTTTTACGAAGTTACCGGGTATTGGTCCGAAAACGGCTGTCCGTCTTGCATTTCATGTCCTTGATATGGAAGAAGATGATGTGCTGATGTTCGGAAAGGCACTCGTGAGCGCAAAGCGTGATATTTCATATTGTAGTATCTGTGGGAATATCACAGATAAAGATCCGTGTTACGTTTGTTCCGATAAACACCGTAACCGGACAATCGTCTGTGTCGTTCAAGATTCACGTGATGTCATCGCGATGGAAAAGATGCGGGATTACCAGGGCTTGTACCACGTATTACACGGGGCAATCAGTCCAATGGAAGGAATCGGTCCTGAAGATATCAATGTATCCAGTCTATTGACGCGTCTGCAGGCAGATGAAGCCATTACTGAAATCATCTTGGCAACGAATCCGAACATCGAAGGGGAAGCAACAGCGATGTATCTTTCCCGATTACTGAAACCGACCGGTATTCGTGTTACACGGATTGCTCATGGTCTTCCGGTTGGCGGTGATTTGGAGTACGCGGATGAAGTCACATTATCCCGTGCCATGGAGGGAAGACGGGAGTTATGAATTGGTTTCGGAAAAAAATCCGGAGCGAATATGATGAACGCTTTCTCCGTGAACTGACGCTGGCGCAAGAAAACTACTTGATGAAACGCCGTTTACTTGAAATCAGTTACGATGACTGTGGTGATCTCGAAGCTCAAATGAAGTTAGCGGAATCCGTTTATTACTTCTATATTAGAGAAGCGAAGAAACGGCGAGTCTCGTTACCGACTGTTCGCTTATAATGAAAAAGAGGAAGGCTGCCGCCTGGTAATGAGGTGGTAGCCTTCTTTTCTATTCTTTTTAAAATTAATTTAACAAAAGAGTTGTCATGTTGTAATTATCGTGGTATATTAATTCTTGTCCTTAAGAGGACGAGCGCACTGAACGAAACAAGAAAAAAACTTCTTTTAAAAAGTTGTTGACTTATTGTTTCAGACTTGGTATTCTAATTGAGTCGCCAAAACAGGCGCAGACGAACTTTGAAAACTGAACGATGAGGCAAAAA
>NZ_JAWPEN010000026.1:0-20402 GCF_033342815.1 Exiguobacterium artemiae | reverse complement strand
TTCCACTCCTAGTTCATCTCCCTACATCTGTTCTAAATACAGTGTAGCGAAGAAGTATTTGATTCGAGAAGTGTTGGATTCAAATCGTCGCGGATTGTTGTCTTCATCTTAGCAGTCACAGGTGTGAATCCATAGCTTGCGTAAATCCATCTGTCGTATAATCAGGTGCTTCGAAATGAATGCTCACTGTGATTTCATTCGCTACGGTTGCGTCAAATTTGTATAAATCATCTAAGTCGTCCACTGAGATGTATTCAAACTGACCAAACCCGTCCTCCTTCTCATAAGGGGTAAAGCGCTGTTGTAATTCATCAGCCGTTACATAGATAGCATTCATAGCTTCTGAGATTTTAAAAACGCTTGTGATGGCTTCTGGATATCGTTCGGCGTCGGTTTGTTCTGTACTCGCAACCGATTCCCCGTCGAGATTTCTTTCTTCCGTAACCGGCTCTGCAATAATCGGTTCATCGATAACGGATGAAGAATGGATGATTGCTTCGTTTAATGGAATAGCAAGAAGCGATTCTTCCCGACGGCTTGGAAGGTAAGCAGAGGCTTCTTCCCACGATTCAAAACTACGAGCCATCCCGTATGTTTCTAAGCTAAACGCCATTGAATTAAAATTGTCTGCTAACTGTTCAAGCTTCACAAAATCAAGGTTTTCAGTACCTTCGACTGAAATGTTTTTTTCGTTGTTCAAGAAAACGCCAGTTGCCATGGAATGAGCAGTTTGAGCTACATCATTCAACAATGAAATTTGATTATCGAGCTTTTCCACGACATCATCGGTGATGGTTTTCTGGAAATCTTGAATAGCGAAATTTTTAGATTTACGTAAGGCTTCTTGCTTTGTCACGAGATCGTCTACAAATTGATTTGTTGAATCGATGGCGTCTCGCAAGTCATCTTCTCCCGTATTCACAGCTTGTTGTATTTCATTTAGATTGCTCACATCGCTAGGTGATTTCACTTTAACGGTAGTTTTAATTTTCTTTTCAGACATTCTTTGATTAACTGTTTCTTTTTTATCCTCCGCTTTCGCTTCTTGCTTGGGTTCTTTCACTTCCTCCGTTTCATCATTGCTCGCCATACCCCCAACTGCTCCTATGACAATTACGATAAAAATAGCCAGTAGCGTTCCTTTCCCATTAAGCCCTGATGAATAACGATCCGAACGTCTTCGTTCTCTCAAAATATACAGACCACCTTAATTTTCATTTTACTTATGGATACTTTATGCTTTCATCATCGTTGATCTAATTGACGTTTTCTAATGAAGTTCCTAATCACTTTTACAACACCGACAATAAGATAAAGGATTCCATTACCAACGATAACGAATCCAATAAAAGCTGCTGAATAAGCTGCTCCAAAACCGTCTCCGCCCATACTATAGTCGATCTTTAAAAAAATAGAGCCGGTTATCAAAGCGATGATTGGTCCAAGAATTCCGATTATTAACCCGGATCCCCATAAAGGCATTTTTCCTTTTCTGTATAAAAGAATAGCCGATACATTTAATACGATTAAGCTTGATAGTAGAACACTCCAAGTTAGTCCATCACCACTCATTCAAAAACCTCCACTCTGCTTTAAAAGGTAATATATGTAATTTTTATATTGAGTTGATCATACCATAAACATGAGAAGTTGGTATCTTTATTTCCAATTAAAGGTATAGAATGAAGAGAATACTTGTAAATAGGAGCAGTTCGAAAATTGAGGGGGATATAAGATGAAACCAATTGAAAGAACATTGAATTTGCTCAAACAAATGTTTAAAGATGAGCCAAGATTTATTATGGGAAGATACGGGCGAAACGGATGGGCAACTTGTAGTTTTAATAAACCATTAACTTCTCATGAAATTGAATCCTGCTTGCCTGAAGATAATTTTACTTTGCCGAAAGACTATAAACATTTTTTAACGTTACATAATGGATGCGGTTTATTTGAAACAGAATCCGATTTAATCCTAGAATTGTTTCCTCTTGAGGAAATGCTCGAAATGTCGGAAGAGCACCATTCAGAAGACGGTCTCCTCTCAGAAGGAAACTACTGGATCATAGGTCAAATAGATGAGAAATGGATTTTAATTGATAAAAATCAATGTACAGATGCAGAAGACTCCTTTAAAAAACCATATATCACGGTCGTGCATCCATCAGATGGTCTGGACACTGCTGTTACGTTAAATTTAAATTTCGAATGTTTTTTAGAACGTGCTATCATCGCGCAGGGCGATTACTTTTGGGAGTGGTCAGAAGACACTGAACTAACTGTAACGTATGATGATGTTTCGACGTATGAAGAAATCGACGAAACATTTTATCTCGAAGATAAGAAATAAAATATTTGATTGATTGCTGAAAGGAATAACAATAGGAAACACAACAAGGAGAGGAGGAATCGTATCATGTGGCTACTGTTCGGGATACTTGCGATTCTAGCAACGGCGGTGAATCTGATTTTGTACTTCATCGGGAAAAACTATAAATTCGCAATGGCTGCCGGTTTATCGCTTACGGCACTCACACTGTGCGCAGAATACAGCCAACTGGCGAGCTGGGTCGAAGCAGAAGACTGGGCGGCGCTTGCAGACGTTGTTCCCGGAATGGAACGCGCTTGGTGGTTCTTAACGATGGTGTCGATTGGACTGAATCTGACACCACTGTTACTCGAATACAGAAAAAATCGATCTTGATTGATACATAAATTCCTTTTGAAAGGAGATCGCTTACAATGACCTATACCTACTTACCACTGACACAACGTCAGGCGGAACAGATTGCGTATGACTGGCAATACGAGGGTGACTTTTCGTTCTACGATATGCCGAATGATCCAAAGGACCTGGCGGAATTTTTGGATCCGGATCAACGGACGGAACATTACTATGCTGTTATGGATAGTACACAACTAATCGGATTTTTTGTGTTCGAACCCGGACAGGGCAGCCTTGAATTGGCGTTAGGGATGCGGCCGGATTTGACGGGGCAGGGAAACGGGACAGCGTTCTTGGAAAGTGGTCTCGCCTTTGCGATTCAAAAGTATCAACCACAGCAAATCGAATTAGCCGTCGCGGCTTTTAACGAACGGGCCATCCGGCTGTATACGAAAAGCGGTTTTGAGCCGGTCGAACGGTTTCAACAGGAAACGAACGGCGGAAGTTATGAATTCGTCAAAATGCGTCTGCATACAGAAATCATGAAGTGAATATGGAACAAAAGTTAATGGGGACGTACAACGAGGAAATCGAGTCGAAAGTGAAAGGGGGGAGTCGATGATTTTGTACCGACTATTAGGAGGATTAGACGACACGTTTAAATGGAAAACCACACTTCAAGGAGACACGCAATTCTATGCTTTTTTTGATGATACAGATTATGAGCCTGTATTTCCTGGAGCAGATCAATATCAAGATGGGAAGTTTTCTCTTCTGAAACACTTCGTTTTGGGACTGAAACGGTATCCGCTCTATGTGCATTCTTTTAGTGGTGGTTCAGAGATTTGCCTTCCAAAAGTAGGGGAAACGACCAAGTTATCAAGAGGACGGTATCATCATCTCCTTGAAATACGTTCACTCGAAGAAATCGAACAGCTTCTTCCACTAGCTTATTTTGATGCGTATAACGGGCAAAATGTTTTGATCACGACGGAAAAAGATGTTTCGATCATCAATGATCCGGAGGACTGGTTGTTGTTTGAATTCGATTTTTCAATTCCATCGAAGGATATCTACTATCTGATGATTTTTCACGATGCAGCTGGTTTTGATTTTGTTGCGAACTTTACGGAGCATCCCTTTCAAGACCGGGAAATCATCGACGAATGAAAAAACCTGTTTCCGACGGACAGCCGGAAACAGGTGACGTCTGATTATTTCAAATCGGCATTCATCGACGGCCGTTTACTCGACAACCGCTTTCGAAGAAAAGTTCCGACTCCTAATGCCACAGCAGCACCGGTACAGCTGAACAAGCAACCGAACACTAAGTAAATCGATAAATTTGATTCACCGATCAGGACGGAAGCGACTCCTCCAATTGCCGGAAACAGAGCTACCATGTAGCCGCTTTTGGCACCACCGATGCTCTCGACCAACTTCAGGTAAAAGAACCAGGCGCCAAACGATGCGAGCAGCGTGAGGTATAGAAGCGCGGACAAGTAAGAAACGGATGGCGGGACACTAACGGTCTGCCCCTGAAACCATAAGACGGATCCGAGCAAAATACCTCCTGCCGTGAAGCCGATGGCATTGACATACACCGGATTTACTTTCTGCTTCGCATTTCGTGCGGAACTGGCGTCGCCGATTGCTGTAATGCCAGTACCAAGCAGGGCAAGTAAAATTCCTTTCATATCATTCGGATGTATGTCGGATAGAGTCGGATACAGTAAAATCAAAACACCCAGCACACCGAGCAGGCCGCCAAACAGGATGCGGAGATGGAGCTGCTCTTTTAAAAAGATCCGTAAGGTAACGGGTGTCAGGATCACTTTAAGTGAAAAAATCAACGTGACGATTGCGGCTGAACTGAGCATCGTCGCGTAATAGAGACAGAGATAGCTGAGTGCAAAATTACAGATCCCGAACACCAGGATATATGGAAGATCCTGTTTCAGAGGTTTTCCGACCGGTTTCATGAACCATGCCAGAAGACTGAACAACACAGCAGTCAGGATTAAACGGTAGGTCAATGATAGCTCCAGGCTGACCGGCGTCCCTTGAATCTTGACAGCAATGAAATTAAGACCCCAAATGAGTAAACAAAAGATGTACATGAAAATCGTCATAAATAGACTCTACTCCTAGATCAAGACAATCAGCGAAAGCCCGATTAAAATGTTAATGAAACTGAGGGTATCCGTTGTTTTTGTAAAGAACGAGCGTCCCGTTTTCTTTGCTCTGTCATTAAGAACCATCAAAACGACAGCGAACAGTGTTGTTAAGCCGAGCGGAGCGTTAAGGAAACTGTCGGAATACGTGAATGAGTTGGTTGCGAAGTAAAGGCTGTTTAGTACGGAAAGATAGAATAATGTTTTTTGCATATCATCAACCCCCATGAAGATTCATATCTCATTATACATTTATCTGTAAAATTGACAATTTTTGAGATGGGAATTGTCCTCGGAAATAGATAAAAGGTGAAGACATAAGTTTTGTAAACTAAGAAACAAACGATCAACAAATGTTAAAAAGAATCAATGAAATTGAAGTTAAGCATAGTTGATTGCATTGTAAAATTGTAAAATTATTGGTATAATTAAAAATAAAAGGAATCTTTAAATTGTCTAAAGAATTAATAAAACAAGTGACTACTTTTGAACAAATAGAGAAAGGAAAAGGAAAATGATGAAAAAAGAAACTGAATCAACTTCTTTTAAGATACTAGCTCCAATAATAATTATCCGAATATTCTGTCATCATTCGGATGAGGTAACAAATTTATGAAAAATATTCGTCTAACTATTTTGTTGATCACCGCATTGTCAATTATTTGTTTGATTACCTTTAAAATCGTAAGCCATAGTGCGTACACATTCATTAAAAGTATTGATATCTCACAACAAGAAGACCATATTGGTCGAAAATGTGTAGAGGAAAAAACTATTTTAGATGTAATTAATCTTAGTAATATTTGCGAGCCAACAACTGAGGGAGGCGATGGGGAGAATGCTTCAGATGTTACAACGGGATCTGGGCCAGCACGAAAGCTACCGAAGGATACAGCGGCATCAGGAAAGGTTGAAACGGCCTACGAATTCGATTTAGGATCAAATAGCGCCTCGCCCGTTAAAAATATTGTTTTTTATGTTGTGTGTGGAGCAGCCGTTTTGTTGGCAATAGTGATATTAAAAAAACTATTTGATCAAAGATTTAAAAAAGAAGCAAGTTTTACTAAACGTACCGTAAAAAAGAAACAGAAGAACTCTCCTTTATTTAAATTTAGAGAGGAATCATCAGCTCTTCCGGAAGAATATATTAGAAGACAATTGGTTTTGTTTGAAAGAGAGCTTTCGATAGAGAACAGAAGAAAATCAGAAGAAAGTGTTACGGAATGGACCAATAGAATCGGATTAAATGCATCGATTCTTCCCTATTTAGAATCCCGGTATGACCCTAACTATGTCGATAATGAACAAATTTATTCATCTTTTCAAAATATATTAGATTCTTATCTATCTCGAACATTAAAGGAGAATAACTCATGAATATTAAATCCGTACTCGAACAGCTCGATTCTGTCTATCTTGGTAAATCTGAAATCACAAAACTTTGTTGTACAGCTCTTTTGGCCAACGGTCATATTCTGCTGGAAGATGTTCCAGGCACAGGAAAAACATTACTTGCTAAAACTTTAGCTAAGAGTTTTGAAGCCGATTTTACAAGAATTCAGTTTACCGCTGACTTACTCCCAACCGATGTCATAGGAGCAGACTTCTTCAATATTCAAACACAATCGTTTGAGAATAAAACGGGTCCTGTTTTTACAAATATCTTACTGATTGATGAAATCAATCGGGCTGTTCCTCGAACCCAATCGGCACTCCTCGAAGCCATGGAAGAAAGACAAGTTTCTATTGGAGGTACTACATATTATTTACCAAAGCCATTCTTTGTTATTGCAACTCAAAATCCAATTGAATCGGCAGGAACGTTCTCATTACCAGACGCTCAATTGGATCGGTTTTTAATGTCCTTGCAAGTTGGATATCCGTCAAAGATTGACGAACGAGAACTAGTCTTGCAAACTTTAAAAAAAATCCGGAAATCAGTAACTGCTGTGATGACGAAAGAGCAATTTATTGCAGCACAACAAGAAGTAGAAGATGTCGTGGTACATGAAGATGTCGTGGATTATATCCTTTCTGTTATTCAACAAACACGGGTGCACAAACTGGTAGAAGTGGGCGCAAGTCCTCGAGCCACCTTAGCCCTTGTAAAAGCATCGCAAGCATATGCTTATTTGTGCGATCGAAAATTCGTTGCACCAGAAGATGTGAAAGCAGTCGCACCTCATGTATTGGCACATCGATTGACGCTCACTTTAGAAGGAGACGTTAAAACGACTAAGCGCGTGATCATTGAAGATGTCCTGGAGACAACTGAAGTTCCAGCTGAGCAGGTTTGAACATGAAGCAAGTCGAGTTAAGTTCACCGCCTCTTTTAGAGTCCAAACTTTGGCCGGCCTATACAGGAATTATGTTACTTGTCATGTGGTTTCCGATGATTTGGCCGATTGCTTATATTTGTGGCATTATTTTGGGACTAATGATTTCACGTACTTTTATTCTTCGGAAAGTTGTCAAAACAATTGAACTTTCATTTAGACAAAAAGAAGATTTATTATTTGTAGAAGATGAAGAATTGTTCTATCTTACATTTCAAAATGTCGGTCGTTTGAAGGAATGGGGACTATCAGCATCCATTCGATTATTATCAAGGCAGGGTCTGACGTTTACCGATGATTCGAATGTATATACATTCAATGTAGATAACGAAAAAACACTGTATAAAATACCTGTTCGTGCTGGTAAGCGCGGACCAACCGGTATTGATACATGTACGATTAGTATGGAAGTACCGTTCTTTTTAGGAACAATCTTATTAACCTATTCCAAAGAAGCTTTACCGAAGTGGACAGTTCTTCCGTCCATTCAAAAAGCGCATTTACCAACTTCTAAAAACTTCAAGTTGGGAGATCGCTTAGTAAAATATTCACCTCTAAAAGATCCTTTAATGATACAAGGCACAAAAGACTATGAAAAAGAACCTGCCAAACAAATTGATTGGTATGCTACGGCAAAGACCGGGAAAATGCAGTCCAAAGTATTCCAAAGACAAAATCAGGATACTTTTACTTTAATGCTAGATTTAAATACACCTCAAGGTAACGGATTACATGCTCAATTCGAACGTTTAATCGAGCATGCTGCTTATCTTATAACCAAATTGATTAAAGAGGATTGTAAAATTGAATTATTCATCAATCGTCTAGATGAATCAAATCATTTAGATCAGTTATTACTAAGCGATGGGAGAAAACAACTGAGAAATTCATTGATTAGACTCTCGCAGATTAACGAATCTGATCATTTAGTGGCTTCAAAAAGATTTACTACAATAGTAGACAGAAAAAAACAGCCTCAAAGTGAATTAATCGTAGTCAATCACGCATCCGTTTTTTAATTATCAATTAAAAGTATGATTTAAATAAATTAAACGTATTTTTTCACATTACCAGTGAAAAAATACGTTTATAAGACTTTTCAACACTATGTCAAAGGTATAATAAAAGTTAAATGAATTCAGACAATTAAACAAAAGATATACATGAAAGTCGTCATAAATTTGCTCCACTCCTAGAACAAGACAATCAGCGAAAGCCCGATCAAAATGTTAATGAAACTGAGGACATCCGTTGTTTTGGTAAAGAACGATCGTCCTGTTTTCTTCGTTTTGTCATTAAGAATCATCAAAAGGAAGGCAAACAGTGTTGTTAAGCCAAGTGGGGTATTGAGGAAGCTGTCGAAATACGTCAGTGAGTTTATCAAAAGGTAAAAGCTGTTCAGTACGGAAAGATAGAATAAAACTTTTTGCATCGAGTCACATCCTGTTTATATAATTATACATTTTTACATTAAATTTACAAATAGAGAAGGGGAGCCTTAAATGTTTTTGCATGTAACCCTCTAAAACCACGAATTTTTGTATTACGAATCGAGAAGAGGACGGTGTACCGGTTACAGCTGACTGATAGAAGACGGTTTAGGATAGAAAAAATGGTATGGGGATCTGAACAGCGTAGACTAAGTAACACCTAAAGTTATCAAAAGGAGCAAAATCCCTTCTCTGTTAGAGGTGAAGGCACTTTGCTCCTTTTCATCATACGTATGAATAATGTTTAAGTGATGTTTGCAAAAACGGTCGTTAAAAAGAGAAAACGAATATGTTTCCTCATTCGTGAGTCCTAACTCCCTGATTTATAGATATCTCGACGATGCCCGATCTCAAGAATTAAGATTACGACTTTGTCATCTTGTATGTCAGAAATCAGACGATAGTCGCCGATGCGATACCACCATTCACCCGAACGATTCGAAACAAGTCCCTTTCCATGACAACGCGAATCATCCGTCCTGACCATATTCTTCTTGATCCGCGGATCTATCTTGTTAAGAGACTTTTGAACTCCGCGCTCAAACTCCACTGTATATGCTGTCATTCTAAATCAAGTTCTTTTATCATATCGTCAAATGAGATTGCCTCTGATTTTTTGCGGTGTGCTGCCATGGAGTCATGATAGAATTGTAAATCAATTTCATCTTCAATACGATCGAGGATGGCATCGCGACCGAGTGTAGAAATCGTGCTATTTTTTACTTTCGCATATTCTTTGATCAGTCGTGTATCCTGATCATCGAGTCGAACAGAAATCGTACTCATCCTTATCATCTCCTTTGTAATACATATTTAGATGTCAGTACAGACAAGAGCTCTATTCGTTTTCCATTCAATCTACTTTGATTAAGAAAGCAAATTGACCATCACCATTTTCGGACCATCTTGCTTGAAGTTCATAGGCATATGTGCCGGCTTCTTTCGGTGTTACAAGTTGATTATTTTTTAGCGTAACCGGCTTACCGGTCTCCTTGTTAAATCGAAGGATTTTGATTGTATCAGGTTCTGGGTCGAAGGAAACCTGGATTTTCTCGTTCGCCATGACGGTGACCGGTTTACTTTTTTCAGTCATGTGTAAACCGTCTACATAGATTTTGTCTACGCATTGGCCGCTAAACATGCCACTCCAGCAAAATGTCCCTTGGACCGTCGGAATACTTTTTCCCTGTACCTCGACACGGGGATCGGGTGGTTCATCACGGAAGGGTTCGAATTGAACAAACAAAGCAATGATGATAATCACAGAGCCGATTAATAAAAATTTACGCATCTGAAACTGTCCTCCTTTGCAAATGATATCTTAAAAGATCAATCGTATTCTTAATCAGATAATCTAATATGCGTTAAACTGAAATTTGGCTTACATTGTATATCAATTTTCGTTTTTCCTGAATTGCCTCTGATTTTTAAACACTCATTTTCATTTCTTATTGATTCTATATGATATAGTTCAAAATCGAAGATCGTCCACCTGTACTTATCATTACTTAGACTGACGTCACATTTATGTTCATATTGTGAGATATACAATAATAGCTGAAATCCGAGTTTGTCTACCTTCTTATACATATAAAAACCGGCACCTTCCTGATAAAGTTCTTCCGGTTCGGATTCGAATAACTCAAGCAGTTCGTATTCATCATAAAACATGTTTTTCTACTCCTTCATTTTGTAGTTGTTGTATATAAGTACCGCTATTATGGCTCAGGACCATTCGATGACTTTGAGGAAGCCGATCGAAATCTGAATCAAATTTTAGAATATGATGAAGTAAACAATAAAGAAAACATGCGAGAACAAGGACTTTATTTTGACCAGGAGATGGAAAAATGGATTCAGATTCCGGCTTCTCTCGACATCATCGAAAATGTAATTCGGGCATTATCCAACGTAAGTTTAAGAGAAGATTGAAATCCGTTTACTAAGTAACCATCCTACAATGATAGTTTTTTCGGAATGTATTTACGTGTCATTCCAGAATATCTTGGTACTTGTAGCCTTTTAAAATATTTTGTTGATCTGCAAATGTCCAGTCCGATATGGAACGGTCAGGATTCGTTTTAAAGTAGTGATTCATGATATCCCGTCCTAAGATATAGTTACTCCATTGGGGAATATCCTTTTGTTGGTTACCGCCTACAACTTCTTCATAAGTAGCTTCACCGCTCTCGATCAGACTGGCTACATGTTTCTTGGTCTTGTCATCCATCGGTACGTTCCATGGCGTTGAAACACCCTTGACGACACGATCGGCAAAGGCATCCGCCTTGCCTTCGATGATGATTGAATCAAGAATCGCATTCATTTTATATTCAGGTGTATCATGAAGGATCAAGTGATGGTATTCATGCGCGATTGAATAGGCGAGTATATTTTTATCAAAGTTTGTATCGAGATACAGAATGAACGTGTCTTTATATGCTGCGCCGAATACTCCCTTCATGGATTCACTCATAGAAGAATGTTCCGAGTTGGCAGGTGCGATGAAAATCGTACTTTTCTTTTTAGGAAGTACCTTATTTGCAGCGGTATAGTTTTTTATGATGATGTCTTTGATTTCGTCATGATGCTTCATCAACTCGTTTGTCCGATCCATTAATTCTTGCTCGTAAACAGTTGATTGCAACATGAAGTAGCCTTTTAAACTGGTCGTATCAAAGTTTTCCTTCTCCCCAATTTCACCTATGTAACCAAGAACAGATTTCGCGTAATTTTTTTTATCCATTTCCGGATCATTTTCTTTAAGGGATGCCTTCAGATAGTTTTGATAGGGCGTATAAAGCGGCACGATGTTTAATTCACTATTTTTGTTGATCTTTACAGTTTCCGGTTTAAATTCTTTACTTTCAGAGTGCGTCACGGCTTTTTCTGCTTCGTCTGTACAGGCTGCTAACAGCAGGAACGGGATGCAAACCAAAGGAGCAATTACTTTTTTCAACGGGATGACCTCCATTTCTAAATCGTAGGATTATGAATGTTCTCGTTGCTTGACGAGGATAGAACTCAGAACTTCGTATGTAAAATTATACCATGAAAATTAAAGGGTTTAAGGCATAAATTATTTAGATGATTATTTAATTGGGAGATGCTGACATGAGAACTATTCAAATCGATGAAGTGATAAAAAAACTGGAACAGGTCCTGGAAAAACAACTGACACGAGAGGAAGTAGCCGAGTGGGCATATGAACGGATGGCGGATTTGGAGTGGATGGAAGAGAAAGAAGGCAGGCCATTGACGAAGGAGGAGTTGGCCGTCTTTCGTTGTCTAACGACAGTCTATGGAATGGATTTGCAAAATAGCCCGGACGAGTATTTTCATGTAGACGACGATTTTCGAGATTGGATCAAAGCATTTCAGGAAGTGGGGAGAAGCTTTAAATCTAAGGAATGAGCATGTTTCGCCGATTAACATTTCTCAACCAGTCATCATAATTATGAAACCTTTGTTTAAAGAAACAGGTAAAAAGAGGAAAGGGGATGATGAGATGGTACGATGTACAAATTGCGACTACAAGTGGAAAACAAAGGACGTACTGACTGTCGGTTTTGCAAACCACGGCAAGGACTGCCCGAACTGCGGCAAGAAGCAGTATCTTTCAAAAGATACGCAACATTACCTGTCACTCGGATACGTCAGCCTGTTTTTTCTATTGATCATGCCGTTTGTCATTAAGCTGAGTGGCCGGGAAGAATCCATCTGGTAAGCAACTGGTTGCGTGTTCAAAAAAGACGGCGCTTTTTCAGCGGCGTATACTGACGGAAAAGGGGGTGCAACGGGATGCCATCGTTCTATGAGATTGAGGTGAAAGACGCAATCGGACAGAACGTTTCCTTGCAGGATTACGCCGGAGAGGTACTTCTCATCGTCAATACAGCCAGTAAATGCGGACTTGTCGGTCAGTTTGGGGATTTGCAACGGTTGTACGACAAGTATGCCGATCAAGGCGTCAAGGTCCTCGGATTTCCGTGTGATCAGTTCAACAATCAGGAGTTCGCGGACCAGCAAGAAACGATGCAGTTTTGCCAGCGGAATTACGGTGTGACGTTTCCGATGTTTCAGAAGATTGACGTCAACGGCCCGGAAGAACACCGGTTGTATACGTATTTAAAGCAGCAGCAGGGTGGTCTATTGTCATCGAACATCAAGTGGAACTTCACGAAGTTTCTCGTTGATCGTCAAGGACGGGTCGTTAAACGGTTTGCGCCGGTTGATTCGATCCAGACGATTGAAAAAACACTGGTGCGCTATGTATAATGAAACCACGTCCCGTCCGGCGCAAGCCGTCGGGCGGGACGAGTCGCATCACCCTACCTTTGGCGAGGTAGGGCTTTTTTTTATCAAATATTCGTTGGCGGATCGAACGTCTGTTTAACGATATAATCACTCATCTTATGACCAAGATCCGTAAAGACCGGCGGACGCGGGGACAGGACATGAAAGTCCTGTTCGAAGGCCCGGATGGCATAGTGAGTCCAGTCCCGTGACGGGTCCCGCTTCAAGCCCATCCAGGCCGTCGCAAAGGTCAGAAGTGCCGAGTCCTGATACATGACGAGCGGAACCGTATTAAACTCCACCCCGTCATCCAGTTCATGCAAATCCGACGAGCGGAGCAGGACGCAATCTGCTTCAAACAACAGTTCAAAATAATTGCAGGAATAGTCGCCGATGAGCACCATGACTTCGTCCGTATGACCGCGAAAGTAGAGTGCCAGCCGGTTGCCGTTTTCCTCGTTCATGACAATGTGATCGAGTTTAATTTGATAGTCTTCCCGGTACGTCAGTTTCTCGAATGTGATATGCATGACTGATGCCCTCCTTAAGAGTGTTTCTCCTTGGCGAGTTCGAGGATGTCCGGCTGACGTGTCGAACGCGACGACCAGACGAGTAACCCGATGCCGCAGAATAAAAATAAAATGCCGACCCATGATAACAGACTGAGCGTTTCCCCGAGGACAAACACGCCGAGCAAGGCAGCGGTCAACGGTTCACCGAGCGACAGCGTAACGGCTGTCGAAGACGAGACGTGCGCAAGACCCCGGGCAAACAATAGATAGGCAAGTCCTGTTGCGAGGACACCAAGATGCAGACTGATACCGGCACCGCGCAGACTGAAGACCCACGACAGATCAAACAGGAATAACAGTGGCGATAACAAGAGGGCGCTGAGCGTAAACACGACCGCGACGACGGATAGCGGAGGGTGTGTTTTCACTAAGTCCCGGCTGACAAACGTGTAGACGGAAAAGGACATTCCGGCACCGAGTGCGAGCACGATCCCGAACGGATCGACTGAAACGGATGCCTGATTCATGACCAACAGTAAACAACCGGCAATCGAAAGCAATGTCGACAGCCACCAAATGGTACCCGGTCGATTTCTTAAGACAAGCCATTCAATCAGTCCGGAAAACATCGGCGCACTGCCGATTGCGACGACCGTTCCGGCGGCGACTCCGGTCATAAGAACGGCGGAAAAGAACAACGGCTGATAGGCGGCCATGCTGAGGGCAGCGAGGAAAATCGTGGGCAATGGCCAATCTTTTAAGGTCAGCTTTCCGGTCAATAAGACGAGACTGAGTAAAAAGAAGCCGCCGACGGCTAATCGGACAGCACCGATGGCAATTGGATGGGCTGCTTCTGGCGCAAAGGCTTGCGACGTTCCGGTCGTACCCCAAAGCATTGCCGCCAGTAAAATCAGCAGCATCGAAGACTGTTTGTGCATGGTTCACCTCCGGATTAATAGACATAGATGCTGTTTGAGGATCATTTTTGATTAGAAAAAGAATACCACAGAAACAGGAAGTAAGGATCACCCAAATTATTGGTAAAATGGTAGACTAAAGGAAGATGAGGCCAGGTGGCTCATACATAGAGAATTAAGAGGGTGGATTCAATGAATCAAATCGCAGTTGTCCTTGACGGACTGAAACAAAAAATCAGCCATGGATCGACGTTCATCCAGCGCAGTTACAATTCAATCGGTCAAGCCACGTTCCACTTGCCAAAACCGGTCAAACCGGAGACGCTTCAAGCTTTTCAAGCCGAGTTCAAGCAACCGTTACCGAGCGAATATCAGACATTTCTCGAACTGCATGACGGCGCAAAACTATTTATGCTGGGCGACGAGGGACTGGTCCTACATCCACTTGAAGAAGTAATCGAAAAGACAATCGAAGCCAAGGAAGACGGACTGATTGATGAAGACTATGATCATTACTGGATCATCGGCGAAATCAACGAAGGGTACCTTTTGATTCACACGGATCATGCAAAAACAGAAGATACCCCTTATATGTACTGGAAGTATCATGAAGGATCCACTGAAGACACCGATGCCATCGGTCAAAATTTCGGGACGTTTCTGGAACGGTCGATGATCGCCCAAGGCGATATGTACTGGGAGTTCAACAGCTTTGATGTCCGGGAAGATGATTACTATGTCGAAGAAGAAACGGAGGACGTGCAGGCGGGCGTACCGATTGCATCCGAGGAACGGGTCCGGATTGAAATTGAGTATCCGATTTACCGCCGGGGAGGGTTTATTGTTTCTTTCTATACATATGAAAATGGAAAAGCCCGGTTACGGTCGGAATCAAACGGTTTCGATAATTTTAAACAAATCCATCGTTATCTAGTGGGTACTTTGGATGAACCAGGATACTACTATTCTGAAATTGTCGTTTTTCAAAAAGAAGCACCGCTTTGGGAAAGTGAAGATGCATCCGGTGAACAGATTGCGAGACGCGTCGAACATCCGCAAACCCAAATTATGCAGTATGACGGTTATCAAGCATTTGTGAATGACTTGCCGCGTCCGTTACCGGGCTGGGAAAAAGCATGATAGGGAGAGAATGATATGAATCAAATCGCAGCAGTACTCGGCGGGCTTCAGCAGAAAATCAGTCATGGTTCAACGTTCATTCAACGGAAGTACAATGAAATCGGTCAGGCGAAATTTAATCTCCCGGAACCGGTGACGGCAGCATCGCTTGCGGCATTCGAAGCCGAATTTAATCAAAAACTGCCGAGCGAATACCAAACTTTCCTTGAACTGCATGATGGAGCGAATCTGTTTATTCTCGATGATGGTCTTGGGCTGGTCTTGCATTCACTGGACCAGGTGATTGAAGCGACGAATGAAGCGATTGAATATGAATTGATTCATGAAGACTTCGACCATTACTGGGTGATTGGGGAAATCAATGAAGGGTACCTGTTGATTAACCGGGAGTTTGCGAAAACGGAGGATACACCCTATATGTATTGGGTGTTCCATGAGTTATCAACCGAGGCGGCCAATCCGATCGGTCAAAACTTCGGCACGTTCCTTGAGTATTCGATCATTGCTCAAGGGGACGTGTTTTGGGAATTTAAAGACTTCAGCATTGAAAAGGACAATTATTTCGTTGACGAAGAGACTCCGGAAGAGAAGGTTAAGTCGCCAATCTCGATCCGGTTTGTCGATTCGGTTCGCGTCGAAATTGAATACCCGATTTCGAAAAACGATTCATATTTCACGATTTCGATTTATGAGGGCAAATTTGAACAGGAGAAACTAGGAATGCGTTATAACGAAGGCCGGGGTTTTGAGAAGGTGATTCAATCCGTCCGTGATCATTTGTCTTACGAACAATATCATTTTTCATCAATCCGAGTCTTCCAAAGAGACCCTTTACTTCGGGCGAACGAAGATCAGTCAGAGCACCTTTTAACCCGAAACCAAAACCCGCAACAACAAGGATTCAGATACGATGGATACCGGGCCTTTGCGGATCAGTTACCGCGTCCGTTACCGGGCTGGAAATAAGCAAAGCGTTACGTTCAAAGAGCACCTTCATTTCTTCAACTCTTTTGAAACGCATGCGAAAAGGAGGAGTGGAAATGAAAAAACTACTGATTATTCCGTTGTTATTCAGTTTAGCCGGATGCATGTCCCTCGATATGAAACCGAGTAGTCAGACGATCGAAACGGGGTACACAGGAAGTGTCAAAGACGGGTTTGTATTTGAATACAAACTGACCAATACCGGCGATTATCCGGTGAAAGTCGACTCCCGTGCCGGTCATCTGCTCAACGTCAAGGTCCGAAAGCACGATTCGCAAAAAGTCGTCTATGACTCGTACGAAGAGGTGGAGCCGAAACGGTTGTCGAAAGAAGTGCAACCGCATAAAACGGTGACGCTGAAGAGAAAAGTCAAAGCCGGTGTCATTCCAGCGGGTGTGTATGACATTGACTATATCGTTCGTGACGATAAAGGTGAAAGCGCAGGTGGCGATAAAGAAATCAGATTAAACTAATTCAATCCAGGAGGAATAAAAATGTGGAAGAATCCAAGTTACCGCTATGGAATATGGTCATTGATTGTCAGCTTTTTCTTATTCTTAATCGTTCAAATGTATAGTGCTTATATCGAACTGTCACCCAAGTTTGATGGAGAGGCACTCGAAGAATATCATTTGATCTACTTCCCGGTTATCGCATTGATTGTGGGATGTACGTTCCTGATTGGCGGTTGGTGGAATGAGGACTTCAAACAGGAAGCACAAAAACGAGCAGCACTAGAAGCTGAAAAATCAGCAGAGTAAATGTGATTTTGGAGGAATGAAGTTAATGGTTAAAAACTTTTCGAGTTTACTGATGCTGACCGTGGCCGGCATCGTCTTCATGCGTTTCTTATCGGATACGGAAATGGTGCCATTTTTGAAGATTATTTTAACGCTCGTCGGACTCGTCATGATTGTATCGGGCATCATCGGAATGATGTTACACGGCTGGGTCATGGGTTATGAGAGAAATCGCAAACGGATGTAAACAGGATAAATGCTTTGAAACCAACTGACGTGAACTCTGCCCGACGCTAAATACAGCGTCGGGCAGAGTTCACGTTTTGTGATGTAAGAAAAAACAAAAGCTAGACGTATGTTATGTGTTGGCGATTAAACGTTTTAACTTTTGTTCCGTCGTCGTGCCCTCCATCGGTGTATAGATACTGCATCTTAAATCAGTCTCTCCCTGAACTTGTAGCGAGGTCAGATCAAACAGCATCTTTCCGGCTTTTGCATGCCGAAATTCAATCATGATTTCGGGTGCTTTACTGACCTGGCTTTGAGTCCATAGTTCCAGAAAATCCGGATATGTGCTGCTCATCTCCTCGATAAAGGCCGTATACCACTCGTCTCCGGAATATTGACCGTAATAGGTGCGGAAAATGGACAGAAAACCTTTTGCGAAATGTTCCCAGTTAACAGCCAGCACCTTAAATTCCTTTTGGGAAAAAACAAGCCGGATTAAATTTCGTTGAGATTCCGGGATGTTTGCAAAGTCTACGAATACGTGGGCCGCCGCCGTGTTCCAACCGACGATCTGGCAGTAGCGGTCCGTGACAATCGTTGGACAATAAGTCAGGTCCGATAAAATTTTTTCGAGCGATGAACTGATCGGGGACGGATCTTTTTTTAACGGCGGAGTGACGGAGTGCGCATCAATCGTTAAATCGTACAGATACTCCCGCTCATCCTTGTTCAAACACAAGGCCTGCGCCACACAATCCAGTACACTTCTCGAGACTTTGATGTCTCTTCCTTGCTCGAGCCAGGTATACCATGTCGTGCTGACGCCTGCTAATTGTGCAACTTCTTCCCGGCGTAACCCCGGGGTGCGTCTTCTTGTGCCGGACGGGAAGCCGAGGGATTCCGGTTTAAGCTCGGCTCTTTTGGTTTTTAAAAACGTCGAAAGGGCATCGAGTCTGTTTTTATCATTCATGTCTTGTCCTCCAATCGAAATCACCATCCAAGTATAATTTATACTAGGATAAACAGCCACTTGTAATAGGATAGTAAACAGATATGATTACCCTATGCGATAACGAGGAGTGAGGAATTTGGAACGAGTGGTTATTACAGGTGTTGGTGTGATTTCACCTATTGGAAATGATGTCGATACATTTTGGAAGCATTTGGTTGAAGGAAAGTCCGGTATTTCAATGATTGATACGTTTGATACATCGCATCATAAAGCGAAGATTGCCGGGATCGTCCGGGATTTTGATGCGGAACAGATTATCGGGAAAAAAGAGGCGCAGCGACTGGATCGGTTCACACAGTTTGCACTAGCAGCCGCAACCCAAGCCTGGGAAGATGCAAAACTAGAAGGTGTTCCCATCGATCCAGAGAAGATGGGTGTGTATGTCGGCTCAGGAATAGGTGGAATCGAGACCCTGATTCAGAACGTGGATGTCCTGGATAAGCGGGGACCAAGAAGAGTGAGTCCGAGTTTAGTACCGTCCATCATGTCCAATGCGGCTGCGGCCCACATCAGCATCAAATGGAAAACCATGGGTCCGACGATGTCGCCTGTATCGGCATGTGCCATTGGAAATACGGCGATTGGAGAAGCATTCCGGCTGATTCGGATGGGAGAAGCGGACGTCATGTTTGCAGGAGGGACGGAAGCCGCCATTACGGATTTATCTTTGGCAAGTTTCGGAAACGCGACGGCTTTATCTACACGAAACGATGCACCTACTCAAGCCAGCCGTCCGTTTGATGCAGGACGGGACGGGTTTGTGATGGCCGAGGGGGCGAGCATCTTAATCGTCGAATCACTGACACATGCTTTGGCAAGAGGGGCAAAAATTTATGCCGAGATTGCAGGGTACGGTGCGAGTTCTGATGCGTATCATATCGTAGCCACTCATCCGGAAGGTCATGGTGCATACCTGGCCATGAAAAAGGCGTTGCAGAATGCCGGAATCGAAGCCGGTCAAATTGACGTCATCAGTGCGCATGCAACCAGTACCTTGGTGGGCGACCAGTCAGAAACGCTGGCCATCAAAAAACTGTTTCAGGAACAGGCCTACACGATTCCCGTTACAGCAAACAAATCCATGCTTGGCCACATGCTCGGTGCGGCAGGAGGTGCGGAAGCAATCGCCTTGGCGAAGAGTTTACAGGAGGGGATCATTCCGCCGACGATCAATCTCGAAGCGGCTGATCCTGTATGTGATTTGGATTATGTTCCGGGAAAAGCTCGAACTGCAGATATGACCTTCGGATTATCCAATTCCTTTGGGTTTGGCGGTCATAATGCGGCGATCGTTTTAAAACAATACGAAGGCTAACGGATTGATATCCTATATAAGGTACAAACGCTCATCTTCCTAAAAAAGATCTTCAAACAAGGTGAGGGATTTTTGGTAGACCTTCTCGAAATACATCCTATTCAGTTCATTGGAATCCCTTTGTATTTGGTAAAGTCCTTTTTGTAAGTCAAGTCTTAGTGTCAGCGGACGCTCTGCAAAAGATTTTTCCAACACATCTGGATTGTCAAAGTGAGTGCAGAGGTAATCGTTTAATTTCAGAGGGTTATTCTTTTCTTAATGACTGTCGTGTACCTGGATGTAGACTATCCCAAGTAGTAAAGGATGTCCTGCACCAAAAGAAGCCATCGCAGCGTAGCTTAGAAATCGTATAGAAGCAACAGGTCGAGCGGATCATTCATAATAAGGAAGGTCAGATCCGCGATAAAGATTCATACGGCAATGATCCGTTTCCTCCAAGAGGTTAAGAAAGTTAATACACGTCGCATTAAATTGGGCTAACCTAAAATTTTGAGACAATATAAAACACCTTCGGAGTGGTACACTTTTAAAAAGTACTAATATCGGAGGTGTTTTTGCATGGGCAAAAACGTATATTCAAGTGAAGTGAAATG
>NZ_JAWPEN010000025.1:0-31044 GCF_033342815.1 Exiguobacterium artemiae | reverse complement strand
AAATTACTATAACGAAGAACGAATCCAAGAAAAATTAGGCTACCTGACACCGATAAAATATGGTGTACTGGCAGCCTAATCAAGGTGTTTTATATGTGTCTCATATCGCTAGGTCAGTCTATCCCGTGGTTTTTTTATATGGACTGCACTTTTTTAATCACGCAACTCGAGCCACATTTTACCGGATCGTTCAATCACCCGTTTTTCCGACTTGATATTCAGCCAGCCCAACAAATCGTCAAAAAAGCTTGATGGATATTTCCAGACCGTCCCGATGGTTTCAGTGGATTTAGATTCCGGCTTGCCAGCCACTGCTTCCAGTTCAGATGTTGTTTTATTCAAATCAATCAAGATACTGCTCACTTCCTGATTCTCGTACGCCACTTCAAATCCGTCATATATTGCCTTATTGGCAATCCGGTTCGTCGGAGGGCCGAACGATTTTTCCACTTCAGATTGACTTTTACCGACATAAGCCGTCATCTGTTCCACGGTTTTACCGGTTCTTGCCTTCACTTCCGCTTCGAGTAACTTTTCGATATCGACACCGTATTGTTCCTTTTGATCCGGAGCAACTTGTTGCGCCAGTTGAAATGCTACCGTCGTTTTTCTCTGGTCCCCCAACTGAACCGTTTCGCTTGCTTGTCCCGTCTTTCCGTTCGCTTCCACGCGCGCCGACACATCATACTCGCCCGGAAAACGTTCGATAATTAACGGATTTTGTTGATCCGCTTTCCCCGCCGGTGCATCATCAACTGAGATTGATGCCGCTTCCGTATCCACTTTCACTTCCAATGTCTGCTTGTTTAAATGAAGTGTGTACGTATCAAACCAAAATCGGCCGGGCTGTTTTTTGAGCAGGAACAGATCTTGTTGTGCTGTTTTCGTGGTTTTTTCCGGATAGTTTTTTTGATCCGACTTAATTTCAGCCAACGTTCGTTCCAGCCGCTCCGGATCCGCCTTAAACCATGTCATAAGCTGATTCGTTTCTGCCAGCTTTAACGGTTTGTTGTTAAGGTACACTAGCTGCTGAAACGTTTCCTTGTCTTGTTCCTGCAAGGCCTTTTGAAATACTTTGTCGGTCTGTTGCCGTTCGGCGGCCGGTTTGATTTGACTCCAGCTAATCCAAGCCATCAGACAAACGAGTACGATGATTCCTATGATGAGTCCGATCCGCTGATTTCGTTTTTTCTTTTTCTCATATACAGTGATGCGAGACGGCATCTTTGTTTCCCCTACTTTCTTGTTTTAGGATTTCCTTTAGTTTAGAAACCCTTCATATCCTTGTCAATCGCCCGCAAGACTGAGTCGGTCGAGTATACTGAAGCTATATCTATCTAAAGGAGTGAGTCTATTGCAAAAAGAAAACTGTATTTTCTGTAAGATTGCCAATCATGAAATCCCTAGTCATAAGGTTTTTGAAAACGAAGAGGTGTTGGCTTTTCTTGATCTTTCACAAGTAACAAAAGGTCATACGCTTGTCATTCCAAAACAACATGCCGATAACATTTACGATTTATCATCAGAAAATGCACAGGCTGTTTTTGCAACCGTTCCGGAAATCAGTCGGGCTATCCAACAGGAGACCGGTGCTGCCGGAATGAACCTTTTATCGAACACCGGAAAGGTTGCCGGACAATCCGTTTCCCATTTTCACCTCCATCTCATCCCGCGTCACGATAAACATGACGGGTTTGGTGCCAAATGGGAAGTACACAATGAAGAGTATACGGCGGAGGAATTAGCGACGATCGCCGAATCCATCAAAAATCGTCTTTGACACCTCAAAAATAGTCCGATTACTGACTCATTTTAGAAATATTGCCGAAATAGGTTTCTAATATCGAATTTTCGGTAAAATAATATGAAACAAATATTTTAATATCGAAAGGAGGTAAACTATGTCGAAGCGTCCCCATCGTAATTGGGTCGCTTTTGGTGCTACGCTGTCGCTTGTGACTTTTTACGGTTTGAAGGCGCTTCGCCAAGGTACTAAAAGTGACTCTTCGAATGGTAAACAACGTCGAAATTCTTATTCTACAATCGTAACGAGTATGCAGGATTTAACGCAGGAGGGAAAGAATCTAATAGAGACAGCCAAACTTTCTGGTACGGCTTTTAAAGAGGAAGTTACAAAAGACGTCTCTCAGTACCAATCAGAGGTTCAAGAATCACTCGCTCGTCTTCAAAAGTTTGCTGATGAGGCAAAACAAGACGTCGATCATCTCACTCCCCAACAATAACGGTCCGCTGCTTCGATTTGTTTTTGTATAGTTTGCATTTTGCGCGTTTGAGCCATTGTCACCTTTCGAAAGGATGAGTCAGATATGGAACACGAGAAATTATATCCTGGACAAGAAGCACTGTTATACAGTCATAAAATTGTCCAATTAAGCAAAGCACTATGGAAAACGGTAGAAAAAGATTGGCAAAATTGGATTAAACCATTTGATTTAAATATTAATGAACATCATATTTTATGGATTTCTCATGCACTGGGTGGTGCCTCGATTTCTGAAATTGCCAAATACGGTGTCATGCACGTCTCGACTGCATTCAACTTCTCTAAAAAATTAGAAGACCGTGGACTTTTGACGTTTTCAAAAAAAGAGACGGATAAACGAAATACCTATGTTCAACTAACACCGGAAGGTGAAAGTCTGCTACTTGAGACGATTCAAGCATTCCGTCCGGAAGAAAACGGAGTTTTCCGTGCTTCCCTACCGCTGCAGGAGCTGTACGGGAAATTCCCTGAACTGACGGACATCTCAGCCATCGTTCGTCGCCTTTACGGTGACAGCTTCATGGACATCTTTGCCGAGACATCGAAAATGATTACGGAAGAGGCGGACCGCCGTCCGCAAGACCCTGTCATCGATTCCATCAAAAAAGCATGACCTTTGCATGAATTCCGGAAGTTAACGTTCTAAGCCTTGAGGCCTAGGACGTTTTTTTCTGTCTTGATGCACATGACGTTCCCTTTACCATTCTGTCTCAAAACGTTGCGGCACCTCACAATTTCCCACAAAAATAGTCCTCTCCTCCTGTACTTGATGTGATAGCATAGTGTAAGAGCAAATCACTTTCGATTTTGCGGAAAGCTGTCAAGACAACGAAGATATGATATGATAGAACGGTTGAAATAAATGGTAAATTAGGGGTGTATGTATGAAAAAGAAACTTTTAAGTGTAGCAGCAGTGGCCAGCGTATTCACATTAGCAGCATGTGGTTCAAATGACGAAGCTGTCATCAACTACAAAGGCGGAGAAGTCAATAAAGCAGACGTCCAAGATGAGGCGTACCAAAAAGCAGGCGCACAAATTGCTTTCCAACAAACAATGAACAAATTGCTTGAAAAAGAATACGGTAAAAAAGTAACCGATAAAGAAGTAGAAGCTGAAGTCAAGAAAACAAAAGATCAGTTCCCGGATAAAGAACAGTTCAATACGACTCTTCAAACAGCCGGAATCAAGAACGAAAAAGAATTTGAAAAAGTTCTTCGGACACAAATGCTCTTAACAGAAGCGAAATCAGCAAAATCAAAAGTAACGGATAAAGAAATCGAAGACCGCTTCAACCAGGAAAAAGTGGAAGTAAAAGCGAGCCACATTCTTGTTGAAAAAGAATCAGAAGCAAAAGCAATCAAGAAACAACTTGATGAAGGCGGCGATTTTGCTAAAATCGCTAAAGCGAAATCAACAGATACGGGTAGCGCAACAAAAGGTGGAGATCTCGGATACTTCACAAAAGGTAAAATGGTCGAGGAATTCGAAAATTATGCGTTCAAGGATGGCGTTGAAGGTAAAATTTCTGATCCGATCAAAACACAATTCGGATATCACATCATCAAAGTAACGGACCGTAAAGAGAAAAAAGACTTTACGCTCGAAAAAGAATCTGATCGAATCAAAAAGGCATTAGCTGAAGAAAAAGCAGCTCAAGTCAATCCAAACGACATCTACCGTTCATTGATGAAGAAGTATGACGTTAAAATTGAGAATAAAGACTTCAAAGATGCTTTTGATCTCGATAAACAAGAACAACAGCAAATGCAACAACAGATGCAACAACAACCACAACAGTAAACACAACAAAGACAAGGGTGTCAGATTCCAATTCTGCCACCCTTGTCTTATTTAAAGGAATCACTCGCTTCACGCGACTCCTCTAGGAAACAGCGCATTTTTACGCTGGCAGAGACAAACACAAGCCGGTCCCCTGTCTAAATGAGACAGAGAATCCGGCTTGTAGTCTCGCCTGAGGAACGGACGTGAAAAGACGAGTGATTCTTTTTTTGAGTCAGCCCCTGTTCACTTCTTTAACGAATCGGAGCCCGTTCATATTGTTTTGGTAAGCTGACCTCATCTTTAAGTTCAGCTGCCGCATGATAAACCCAATACGGTTGACGCAAAAGTTCACGCGCAAGCAGGATGACGTCCGCCCGTTCGCTGCGGATGATTTCTTCCGCGAGCGTTGCCGTCGTAATCAATCCTACGGCACCTGTCTTGATGCCGGTTGCCTGTTTGATTTCCGCTGCATACGGTACTTGGTAGCCGGGATAAACTTCCGGAACGGCATTGGCAACAACGGCTCCTGAACTGCAATCCAGCAAGTCGATGTTCCGCTTTAACAATTCCTCAGCCAGCGGGATATAATCCGCCGCCGTCATTCCACCCGGTGCATGGTCTGCTGCTGAAATCCGGACCCATAAGGACAGATCCGACTTCGCTTGAATGGCGTCAATGATTTCAAGCAAGAAGCGCATCCGGTTTTCCATCGATCCACCGTACTCATCCTGACGTTTGTTGGATAACGGGGACAAAAAGGTATTGATCAGATAGCCGTGTGCTCCATGCAATTCGATGAAATCATAACCCGCCTGTTCGACGCGAAGTGCCGCCTCGACGAATTGTTGTTTGATGACATCGACTTCTTCCACTGTCAGTTCATGCGGATGATCATATGAATCATCGAATCCGATCGCTGATGGTGCGACGGGCGGTTTAGCCGTCGTACTTTTCCGTCCGGCATGCGCCAATTGGATTCCTGCTTTTGCACCGGCCGCTTTTACTTGATCGGCAATGCGGCGAAGTCCGTCAATGTGATCATCCGACCAGACGCCTAAATCACCTGCTGAGATTCGACCGTCCGGTGTGACAGCTGTTGCCTCTAAGATGACACCACCGACGCCACCTACTGCACGTGAGGCATAATGCGTGACATGCCAATCGGTTACGAGTCCATCTTCTTTTGCACTGTACATACACATCGGTGCCATGATGACACGATTCCGGAACTGAAGTCCCCCGATTTGGATTGCTTCGAATAGTTTGGTTTTCATGAATTCCACTCCTCTGATCAATTTCAAATCCTGTTGAATCTTTTTAAGTCATCCTTTTACAGCTTGGGACGATAAAATGAACGATTATCCAATGCGAACGACCGTTCAGAAAATTGGCCGGGTTCTACGTACTCGAGCAAACGATCCATCATCGTCATCCGCGCATCCAGATTATCAATCAGGAATAATACCTCGGCTTCACGCATCTGTGGTGCCACTGCCGATCCCCACTCCGGACGCCCATGGTGGCTTAAGACGAGGTGTTGTAAGACCGTCAAAACTTCTGCGTCGATTTGTAACTCTGCCCCGACTTTTTCTAATTCTGCGACCATCAATGAAATATGCCCGACAAGCTTTCCGGGAAGCGTATATTCCGGTGTTACGGGATCGGATAATTCCTTGATTTTGGCGTAATCATGCAATACGACACCTGCAATCAACAAATCCCGATTTAATGTAGGATACAGACGTGCAATTTGATCTGCCAGTTTTAACATCGACAGGACATGATAGGATAAACCAGAATAAAACGCATGATGGTTTTTGACCGCTGCCGGATGTGTGAAATACGCGTCAAAATCTTTGATGACAAGATGTTTGACCAGCTTCTTCATCTCGGTATGTTGAATCGATTCGATGAAACCGAGTACTTCCGTTTCAATCTGTTCCCGCGGAAGTGGCGCCGATTGAATGTAGTCTTCTACATTCGTTTCATCCAATACGGTGATTTGCTTCAATTTTAATTGGGTCCGTCCCCGGTAATCCATCACTTCACCAGCTGCATGGACGATGAATTTAGGAGCATATTTTTCAAGATCACTCGTGTCCCACATCTTTGTTTCAATTTCTCCCGTCTTATCTGCTAAAATCAATGTCAGATAAGGTTTTCCGTTTGCAGCAATTCCTTTTAATGCCTGCTTGATCATGACTCGTTGATCGAGCATTTCACCAATTGCTAACTGACCGATACCTTTCATTTCACAACACATCCTTTTTATTTATCTGGACTCATTTTTTTTACATATTCTTCTGACTGTCAGACGTCACTCTACCATTCTACTATATAGGAGCTTAAAACATGGAATCCGACCCACACTTTACCTGGCATCGTTTTTTAACGCTTGCCGAATTTGAAGAATATTTTCATTCTCAAACACCGACTGACGCTTTTAAACTGGATTGGCTGAATCAACTGTCTACAAAAGATATGAACTTCACACGGGTCGAACTTGATTTACTGTACGGCTCCATTGTGACTTGGCAAAATCCGGCTGATAAAAGTGACCGCCGTTCCATCTGCTATTATCTTTCACCGACGGAACTGATTACAATCGGCTTATCGGAACATGTGATTTCCTTAATTGAACCTTTTGAAACGACGACCCCTTTTGAAGCTTTTTATGCACTGTTATCTCTTCAAATGAATACTTACTTTTCAGGAATCGATGCTTTTGAAACTGAACTGTTTTTAAGACAGGATGAGCTTCGGGGTAGTATCGATGAGAATTCTCTCGACAGCATTTTCGGCTTACGGGATACGATTGAAAACTGGTCGGATCTGATTGTCCCGTTCCGTGAACTTATACTGGCGGGACCTGAAGCTTTTGTTCGCCAAAGCACCTATACGGATGCCTTACCTTACCGATTGGCCGAAAAGCGGGTCGAACGTCTGTTGATGCTGATTGAACACTATCAAAAAGATATTGAAGTATTGCTTGATCTGTCGACAACCGTCTCGAACTTCCGGGGAAATGAAATCATGAAAGCTTTGACGATTTTCACAGCTGTCGCTACACCGATGATGGCGCTTGGTGCCATTTGGGGAATGAACTTTAAAAACATGCCTGAGCTCGACTGGAAATACGGATATGCCAGTTCCCTGTTTTTGATTTTCCTTACGACCGGCGGAATCTTTTATTGGATGAAACGCCGTGGCTGGTTAGGAGCACTTGTCCGCATGCCCAATAAAAAGTCACAAGTAAAAAAATAGATGTAAGAACATAAGTTCGTTATACTTAGTGTAACGAATTCACGGATTGAAAGAAAGGAGGAGACGATGATGGGAAGAAAAATCATTCATGTCGACATGGACGCTTTTTATGCTTCCGTCGAACAACGTGACCGGCCGCATCTAAAAGGTGTCCCCGTCATCGTCGGAGGTCCTCCTCATGCCCGGGGTGTCGTCGCCACCTGTTCGTATGAAGCACGCAAATACGGCATTCACAGTGCCATGCCATCACGACGGGCATTCCAACTGTGTCCGCGGGCCGTTTTCCTGCGCCCGCGTTTTGAAGTGTACCGGGCTGTCAGCGCCCAAATCATGGAGTTGTTTCTTGAGGTCACGCCTCTTGTCGAACCGTTATCTCTTGATGAAGCATATCTTGACGTCACGGAAAATAACCTGCAGATGACGAGCGCGACGCATATCGCCCAGTACATCCTGGCTGAAATTAAACGGCGGACAGGTTTGACTGCTTCCGCCGGCGTATCGAACTCAAAACTGGTCGCTAAAATCGCTTCCGGTCATCAAAAGCCGAACGGGTTAACCGTTTTGCCTCCGGATGCCGTGTTACCGTTCTTATCCGGATTAAAAATCGGGGATTTGCACGGGGTCGGAAAAGTCACGGAGCAGACGCTGCGGAAACACGGTTTTAATACGGTCGCAGACATTCAACAATCACCGATCGCCGAACTGCGGGGACTGCTCGGCCGCGACCGGGGGACCGAGCTGTATACGATGGCACACGGTGAAGATGAACGAATGGTCCGCCCGCACCGGGAACGAAAATCCATCGGCTCCGAAAGTACGTTTGAAGAAGACACGGAAGATATTGATACTATTTTCGAAACACTGAAACGGGAAGCGCTGTCCGTCGTCAAGACACTGAACCAAAAAGAACTGGTCTGCCGAACCGTTACGATTAAATGGAAGACGGAAGATTTCCAGTCCCGCTCCAAACGGTACACTTTTTTAGAAGAAACTGCTGACGAGGAAACGCTGCTCCGGGTCACGACCAAGCTGTTTAATGAAATTGAATTCTCGGGTCCGATCCGGTTAATCGGTATGAGCGTCAGCCATCTTGAGGCCCCTCCCCTCTCCAAACAATTGACGTGGCAGGACATCGATTCTTACTTGTAAAATGAATGAGTATTCATTACACTTAAGTTAGTCATTTCGGACAAGGAGGAATCAGCCATGCTTTATACGATTACCGCATTTTCAGATCGGGGAGAAACATTACTTGATGATACATTTGACGCTTCATCCGATTCGGAGGCACGCCAGGAAGGCATCCGTCGTTTGAAAGAAGCCCATTTGGAACACCGCGGGGCACGCGTGACCCGTTCCGGACAGTTGATTCATTTCGAACGGGCTTACCTTCCTCGTCTTGTTCCAACAGAAAAAACATCATGAAAAAAAGCCTCGGTCCAATGAAAATGGCGCCGAGGCTTTTTAAATGATTTTACTGAACGTCGTCTTGATTTTGTTCCATCATCGGTGCGTACAGCTCTTCAAGGGGTTTCATGATGATTTGTGTCACTTCCGTCAACATCGTGTGCATGCGTTGTTCTTCCTGCATCAGTTGACCAATCAACGGATTGTTTTGGACTTCCAGCATCTTCGCTTGTGCCGATGCCATATCCTCAGGTGTGATTTCCTCACCTTGCATTTGTTTTTGTTGTAATTCGAGTTGTACGTTGCGGAATGAAGCGAATAATTCGTTTGACATTGGATCCGCATTAACTTGCGCGTATAAATCCTTCAGTGTCGTGTACTCTGACGTTTCGCGAAGTGCACGCTCGAGTGTGTAGGCATGATCGTATAAGTTAGTTTCAGACATGTATAAACCCTCCAATTTAGTTAAACGATAAGAAGTATCGCTTGTATCATCCCAATTAAACCACCTAATAACCCTCCAAGCCAAGTGATAGCCCGGAATTCCCGTCTTGAAATCGATAAAACGATTTCTTCCAGATAGGCGGTATCAAGTAAATCGACTTCCTCCCGGACAATCGTTTCGAGATCGAGTGTCGCCATGATTTGCTCGACCTGCTCAATCAGACGATTCACCATTTGTTTAGAAAGCATCGGGACCATTTCTTGACTGATCCGGACTTCAAGCGGTTCCAGAAATTCATGTAATGGCGTATCCAGTAATGCCGCCAGCGGAATACGCGTTACGATTTCCGATTTCATCCGTTCGACGATTTGCCGTTCCGTCTCCGGCTCAAGCAGCGACCCCACCGTCCGTTCCAGTAAGGTATGGACTTCTTGTTCGACCATTTCACTGATGAACTGATGTGTCGACTTTCCTTGTATTACCCGTTTGAGTTCCGGTTGAATCATTTCGACGATATTGACATTGGCAAGCAGCATTCCGAACATGCCTCCGCCTAATTTACTTTGAATGAACTGGGCGACCGTTTCTTCGAGTTTCATTTTCCCGGCAGGACTGTCAAAATACTGTTCGGTTTGATGAAGTAATGCCTCGACCATTCCGGGAATCGCCATCTTGATTTTCGTTGTTCCGCCCTCACCGAGGACTTCTGTTAACCGTGCGGTTTTAATCGCAACTGCCATCGATTCCAGTTCCTGATCGATTCGTTGTTCGATTTGTTGTTGTAATTTCCCTTCTGGATTCGCAACAAACCGTTCGGCAATTTCACGAATCGTTTTCGTCGACCGCGTCCATTTTTGTACCTCTTGCTGAATCATCCGCGTAATCGCTTCATAAACAATCGGTTGCTGAAGCCGTTTGCTGATCCCTTCCGGAGTCAATAAATGCTTAACGACCGTCCGTCCGAGATTTGCCGCTAATTCGTCACGCCGTTTGGGAATTAATCCCGGTGTGAACGGAATCCGGTACTTTCCGATATACTTCGCTTCGAGCGGACGAAACAGCATCCGGATTGCGAGATGATTGGTGACTGCCCCAATCAAGGCTCCAATGATGATCATCCCGATCATCTTTATGACTAAATCAACTTCCACTTGCATAGATCCTCGTTCCTTCCGATTTTGGTATTGTGGTAAAGTCTTAGTAGAACTTTTTAGGGAGGCGCCTTGTATGTTGCATCAATTAACCGTCTTATTTAAGGATCATCTCTCCACCGATCCTACCGTGTACTGTACCGATAAGTATACCGTATATCAGTTAGCCGATGGACTTCGTTTCGGGATTGAAAATACGATTCTCACCCCCCGCGAACTGGACTTGCTCGACTTGCTTGCCGAACGGGTCGTCACCTCGGAGTCGGATCAGATCGTCACGTGGCGCCGCCGGTTGGAACAAGCGCACAGCGAGGAAGACCATCCGTTTCGGATGATTCATTTTTTATTTGAACAACTCGATGTACGGACCGGCGAAGATTTACAACAACTGCTGACATCTTTTTTTCATCCGTCGAGTTGGATCATTCCGTTGACGTCCAATCGTCTTGTCGTCATTGAACGGGAAGACTCTGTCTCAGAAAATGATTTACACGATTTTTTCACGGCTCTCCAGTCTGATTTTCTGATGGACGGCAAAGTACTGATCGGACAACAGCGTCAATCCGGAGATTTGGCAGGACAGTTTCGATTGGAACAAGCTGCCTTGCGTGAACTTCCGTTATTACACATCGAACGGTTTCTACCTGCCTTGATGCGGTTGACGTTACTGTCAAACGAAGTCCGTGGTGATTTGATTGAACGGTTCATCATACCGCTCGAACGCGAATCACGCGAAACGATTGATGCCTTTTGCCGTGCCAACTTAAATGTTTCCCTGACGGCTAAACATCTCTTTTTACATCGAAACAGTCTGCAGTACCGACTCGATCGACTGACGGAACAGACGGAAATTGATATTCGGTCGTTTGAAGGAGCCATGTTCCTTTATATGCTGCTTCTCGTAGCATAGTGACCAAATGATAACGGTTACATTCAGTCATGTTGTCCATATGATTTTCATCCTGTATCTCCTATACTGAATCTTGTAAGCGTTATATTAACCGATTACTTAATTTACAGGAGGATGTACACATGGCAGATATTCGTCTTGAGCATATTGATAAAGTTTATTCAGGAACAGCAAAAGCAGTGGATGATTTTAACCTTCATATTAAAGATAAAGAATTCATCGTCTTCGTCGGACCATCAGGTTGCGGTAAATCGACGACATTACGAATGATCGCCGGTCTTGAAGAAATTTCAGGCGGAGATTTCGTCATCGATGGAAAACGTATGAACGACGTGGCTCCTAAAGATCGTGATATCGCGATGGTCTTCCAAAACTATGCCCTCTATCCACATATGAACGTCTTTGATAACATGGCATTTGGTCTGAAACTTCGGAAGTTCCCGAAAGACGAAATCAAACAGCGTGTCGACAATGCAGCACGTATTCTCGGACTCGAAGAATATTTGGAGCGTAAACCGAAAGCCCTCTCTGGTGGACAACGCCAGCGTGTCGCAATCGGCCGTGCCATCGTTCGTGATGCAAAAGTCTTCTTGATGGATGAGCCGCTCTCAAACTTGGATGCAAAACTCCGTGTTCAAATGCGTAAGGAAATCATCCAGTTGCACAAACGTCTTGAGACGACGACGATCTACGTTACCCACGACCAAACAGAAGCGATGACACTTGCGACTCGAATCGTCATTATGAAAGCCGGTCTGATTCAGCAAGTCGGAACTCCAAAAGAAGTATACGATCACCCGGATAACATGTTCGTTGCCGGTTTCATCGGTTCTCCATCGATGAACTTCCTGACAGGTAAACTCGCAGACGACGGTCTCTTCCACGTCACCGGCACGGAAGAAAAATTCGAAGTTCCTGAAGGTAAGATGAAAGTTCTCCGCGAACGCGGTTACACAAGTAAAGATCTTGTTCTCGGAATCCGTCCGGAAGATATTCATGCTGAATTGATCTATCAGGATACAAAAACAGCACACCGTTTCCCGGCCCATATCGAAGTATCCGAGCTCATGGGAGCCGAGTCTTACCTCTACTCGAAAGTCGGCAATCAAGCGTTCACAGCACGTGTCGATTCGCGTTCACACGTCGAGATGGGTTCAGATTTAGACCTCTTCTTCGACATGACGAAAGCACATTTCTTCGATGCGGCAACAGAAGCAACAATCCGCTAATTTTTAAGCGTTCAGTAACTGCAGTCAGGCTGTCCATTTATGGGCAGTCTTTTTTATTGACAGACGTTCCTGTAACTTTGTATGATACTGCTTGTAGTCTTAAATTAATCCTATTCGAAAACTAGGAATTGAAATCATTTATTTATTTAAAGGAGAGAGCGCTATGAAACACGGACTAAAGCTAGCAGTAGCAGCACTATCAACAGCGGGGGTGTTAGCGGCGTGCGGCGCTTCTAACGAAGAAGCAAACAAAGATGAAAAAGTCGTAACGGTCGGAACAGAAGCAACTTACCCACCATTTACGTATAAAGAAAAAGGTAAATTAACAGGTTATGATATCGATGTCATGAACGAAGTCGCAAAACGTGCCGGCTATAAAGTCGAGTACAAAGCGATGGACTTCAAAGGTTTGATTCCGGCACTCGATTCAAAACGAATTGACGTCATCGCAAACCAAATGGGTATCACAGATGAGCGGAAAGAAAAATATGCGTTCTCTGATGCCTACACAGTTTCCGGTTCAACCATCATCGTCAACAACAAAACAAATGACATTAAGACGCTTGACGACTTAAAAGGAAAAACAGTCGGTTCGACACAAGGCTCACTCTACGCGAAAACAGCAGAAGAAGCCGGTGCGAAAGTTAAGTACTACAAAGGCGCAAACCAGGTCCTGAAAGATCTTGAAGCAGGTCGTGTCGACGCTGCCATGAACGATCGTCTGTTTGTCCTGACAGAACTTAAAAAAGCAGGATACAAAGTAAAAGCTGTCGGTGAGACGTTTGATAAAAACGAATCAGGTCTGATGATGGCAAAAAACAGCAAGTATGCTGAAGACTTCAACAAAGCACTCGCAGAGATGCAAAAAGACGGCACACTCGCAGATATCGGGAAAAAATACTTTAACGAGGACATCAGTAAGTGATGGAATTGTTTACAATCGTCCGCGATAATGCGGACGTTTACGGAAAGGCGATTGGCACAACACTTCTTGCAAGTGGATTTGCCATCGTCTTTGCGCTTTTTCTCGGTCTGATTCTTGCCGTCATGCGGGATAGCCGTTTTGCCGTCTTAAGCGGTTTCGCACGATTGTATGTTTCTTTTTTCCGGGGAACTCCACTGTTGCTGCAAATTCTGATTTTATATAATGGGCTGGTCGTCCTGCAATTGACCGGTTTCCAAGCGTTGGCATTCGGCCTGTCGCTTCACTTCTCTGCCTACATCTCAGAGTCCTTCCGGGCAGCGATTTCGTCTGTCGATCGCGGACAATGGGAAGCAGCGGATTCACTCGGAATCCCGCGCCGGAAGACGTTTAAGGATGTCATCCTTCCACAAGCTCTGTCACGTGCCATTCCTCCCCTGTCGAATTCGGTCATCGATATCATCAAATCGACTTCGCTCGGGACAATCGTTGCGGTTGAAGAACTGACGTATGTGTCCGATCAAATTTCGGCGACGACGTATCTCGTCATGCCATTACTGCTGTTCTCAGCTGCGATTTATTGGATTATGTCGACCTTGATTCAAGGGGTTCAACATCGCCTCGAAGCACGATTCAGTATTCCGGAATAAAATTAAGGACACTTGGAATGATGACACATTCCAAGTGTTTTTTTTAATCTTTTTCAGGTTTAATACTAGCCAGCACGGGAATAATCAAGTATACTAATAAAAATCAGAATTATCTGATAACTTTAAAAGGAGCGTGGCCGAGATGAAACAAGTAATTGAAGCTTTCCGTAGACAAGATGCAGAGCAGCGGATTCCAGTGCTACGCCTCGAAATCGATTATGAGCTCAGTACGCTCTTCGATGCTATCCAAGTCCATGATCAAGCAGCTGTCACTGCCAGTAAAGAACGCTTAGATAAATATCGTCAGGAAATGCTTCGTCTCGAAGCATGACCCTATAGATACTCCCATCTCAACTCCCCCTTGAGATGGGACTTTTTTTGTAAAAAAAAATAGCCCGAAGGCTATTTTTCAATCGACGTCCCGTCCACGGGAAGCTTTTAAGATTTCAAACCATTGCTCACGTGACAGTTCAAGACGCGTCGACCGGACAGCTGATTCGATGCGATCGATTTTTCCGGAACCGACGATTGGCATGATACGTGCCGGATGTTTCAATAACCAGGCATAAGCGACTTCATCGATAGCTTCTGCACCGATATTTCGTCCGATTTCCTCGAGCTTTTCACGAAGCGGTGCAAACTGTTCTTCTTTGAATAACCGTCCTCCAGCAAGCGGACTCCATGCCATGAGCGGCATTTCATTTTCGTGGCACAGATCAACAGAACCATCTTCGAAGTGCTTCAGTTCGGCGACTGACAGTTCCAGCTGGTTTGTAACGAGCATGAACGGCAGTCGTGATTGAATCAGACTTTGCTGAGCCGGTGTATGGTTTGACAAACCGAACGTCCGGACTTTACCAGACTCCTTCAGTTCAACGAATGCTTCTGCAATTTCGTTAGGGTCCATCAATGGATCTGGACGATGAATCAATAACGTATCAATGTAGTCGACACCCAGTTCCTTTAATGAACGTGTCGCATGTTCGATGATATGTTCTTTTGTCGTATCGTAAAATGACAGTTTTTGATCAGAGAAATGGTTTCCCTTCATCTTGATGCCTGTCTTCGTAACGATTTCCATCCGTTCGCGCAGTTCCGGTTTCAAAGCCAGTGCTTCGCCGAACAATCCTTCATTCGTATAGTCGCCGTAAATATCAGCATGATCAAACGTTGTGATGCCTAATGCTAAACATTGCTCAATTAACTCCAGTCGCTCTTCAACCGTCATGTTCCATTCGTTTAGCCGCCACAGACCGTGTATGACTCTTGAAAATGAAAGATCTTCTGTTAAGTGTATCCGTTCCATCATTACTCATCTCCCTATTTCTATATGATGCTTCAACGTTCACTTTACATGAATTTGGTAACGGTTGCACGAGTTATGTCCTTTCATGAAAATAATAAGAAAACCGATGAAGAGTTTCCTCTTCACCGGTTCTTGATTGGAATGCAGATGCGTTACTGGATCTGTTCCACTTCTTGCATGACTTCATCTTCAATCATCTGACGTTTACGTGTTGTTTCTGCAGCGTCAGGTGATGTCACGCTGAAATAGAATTTGATTTTCGGTTCAGTCCCTGATGGGCGGAGGCAGAACCACGAACCGTCTTCTAACGTGAATTTCAAGACATTAGATTTCGGCAGATTGATCGGTGACGGCTGGTGTTGGACCAAATCATGCGAAATGCTTGCATCGTAGTCTTCAAATAAGACGACTTTTTCACCCGCTACTTGTTTTGGCGGATGCTCGCGGAACGTATCCATGATCCGGCCGATTTGCGCGACACCGTCTTTCCCTTTGAGCGTCAACGAACGGAGTGATTCTTCAAAGTAACCGAATTGCTCATAGATGGCTTGTAATGCCTCGTACAGCGTCCGTCCTTCTTTCTTGTGATACGCTGTCATCTCGGCAGCAAGCAGGCATGCTTGGACGGCATCTTTGTCACGACAGAAGTCGCCGATCAGATAACCGTAGCTTTCTTCATAACCAAACAGATATTCATATTCACCGGATTCATTGTATTGTTTGATTTTTTCACCGATGAATTTAAATCCTGTTAATGTGTTTTCAACGTGTAAGTCATAATGTCTTGCAATCAGGGCTCCGAGTTCTGATGTGACAATCGTTTTTGCTACAAAGCCGTTTTTCGGCAATGTGCCTTGAGCCGCTTTTTGCGATAAGATGTAGTCGAGCAGTAACGCGCCGGTCTGGTTTCCTGTGAGCACGACCCACTCTCCGTCCGCATCACGTGTCGCAACACCGACACGGTCGGCATCCGGATCCGTTGCGAGTAACACATCTGCATCAACACGGTCGCCGTATTCGATGGCTAACTTAAATGCCGCATGTTCTTCTGGATTCGGAGAAGAAACGGTTGGGAATGCACCATCCGGTTCCGCCTGCTCTTCAACGACCGTCACGTGTTCAAACCCATAATTCTTCAATCCGACTGTGACCGGTACAAGTCCTGTCCCGTGAAGCGGAGTAAAGACAATTTTCAGCGGTGCCGTTAACTCGTCTTGAATCGTCGGTAAGACACGAATCGTTTTCAATTGTTCCTGGTATGCGTCATCCAGTTGTTCGCCGACACGTACGATCAATCCATTCGCACGCAAGACTTCTTCTGCTTCCAGTTCAATTGAAAGTTCATCTGCCACTTGATCGACATAAGAGACGAGATCGTCCGCTTCTTTCGGCGGTAATTGGCCGCCGTCATTTCCATAGACTTTATAGCCGTTATATTCCGGCGGGTTATGACTGGCTGTAATGACGATTCCGCCTGCTGCACGGAGTTCACGCACTGCAAAAGACAATTCCGGCGTTGGACGAAGTCCGTCAAATAAATAGGCTTTGATTCCGTTGCTTGCAAGCGTCTTCGCTGCTTCTAACGCAAACTCAGGAGAGTAGTGACGGGAATCATGGGCAATGACAATCCCTTGCGCGACCGCTTCCGCGCCTTCCGCCTTGATGAAGTCGGCAAATCCTTGTGAAGCTTTGCGAACTGTATACACGTTCATCCGGTTCGTTCCGACACCGATTTCCCCGCGCATACCGCCTGTTCCGAATTCCAACTCTTTGTAGAACGCTTCCTCGGCTGCTTTCTCGTCGTTTGCGAGTGCCGTCAATTCTTCTTTCAGTTCAGTTTCTAAGCCTGCAAACTGATTCCATTTTTGATAAGTCTCTTTCCATGACATATAGTGTCCACTCCTTTAAGTTTGTCTGCATGAGATATTTGTTACGACTTGCGATAACACGGTACCTTTCATATGATTACTTTAGAAAGGGTCAAGGTGATGTTCATGTTTCCAACCATTCAAATGACTGACTTGCAGCAACTTGTCCATACGGATCAGATTCGCTGGTTTGATTGTCGCTATGATTTGCAACATCCCGATTATGGTCGTGAAGCGTTTAAGGAAAGCCATGTCGCGGGCGCACAGTATTTAGATTTATCAACTGATTTATCAGGACCACGTTCCAAGACGGGCGGACGTCATCCACTCCCGTCCAAGGAGCAGTGGGTCGGCACGTTGGAGTCGCTCGGAGTCGAGCGTGATGACTTCATCGTCCTATATGATGACGGCTTCCCCTACGCCGCCCGTGCCTGGTGGCTCTTTAAATGGGCCGGCCACGAACGTGTCGTTGTACTTGAAGGTGGACTGTCGTCTTATCTCGCGTTTGACTTCCCCATGAGTACGGAATCAACTGTTTTTGAAAAATCGATCTATCAAGCCGACTTTAAAGATGACATGCTGATTCAGTATGAAGAAGTTAAAAATCGTCCGGCAGAAACGTATCTCGTCGATTCCCGCTCACCTGATCGGTTCCAAGGTCAAAATGAAACGATTGATCCAATCGCCGGCCATATTCCGGGTGCCGTGAACTGTTTCTTCGAAGAAGCGATTTCACCAGACCGCCGCTTAAAAGATGCGGAAGACTTAAAAGAACTGTACGCTGATCTGCTCGAAGCGGAATCGCCGATTCTTTATTGCGGGAGCGGTGTGACGGCTTGCGTTAACGTCTTAGCCCTGCACGCTTTAGGTAAAACCGATGTCCGGCTCTATGCGGGATCTTACAGCGACTGGATCAGTCAAACCGATGAGGTCGCACGATAACGTACACGAAAGTCCGATTCTCATCGGACTTTTTTTTTAGATTTGAACCGGTTTGATGTTCCAAATCGCATTCGCATACTCTTTAATGGTCCGGTCACTCGAGAAGACACCGGATTTCCCGATATTCATGATGACCATCTTGTACCATTTCTCAGGATCCTGGTAAGCCCGTCCGATTCTTTCCTGTGCTTGTTGATACGATAAAAAGTCTTTTAAAATCAGATATTCATCGTTGTACGTCAACAGAGAATCATAGATGGCCTGGAACTCGCCTGTCGGGAAAAGCGAGCCGTCAACCAGTCCGTCAATGACGCGGCGCAGTTCGGGTTGTGCACTGTATTGATCGTATGCACTGTATCCGCCGTATTTTTTATAGTTCATGACTTCTTGCGGCGTCAGACCAAAAATGAAGATGTTCGGATCTTCGACTTCATCCCGAATCTCGATGTTGGCACCATCCAGCGTTCCGACCGTCAATGCTCCGTTCATCATGAATTTCATGTTGCCGGTTCCTGACGCTTCATAACTTGCTGTCGAAATCTGTTCACTGACATCACTGGCAGGGAAGATTTTTTCTGCAAGCGATACACGGTAGTTCTCAAGGAATACAACCTTCATGTAAGGACTGACATCCGGATCCGAATTGATCAGATTCGCGAGAGAATTGATATAACGGATAACCTCTTTTGCATAATGATACCCAGGAGCCGCTTTTGCACCAAAAATAAACGTTCGCGGTGTCATCTGGAATGATTGATCTTCTTTTAGACGGTAGTACAAAGAGTGAATATGAAGCGCGTTAAGTAATTGTCGTTTATACGCGTGAAGCCGTTTGACTTGGACATCGAAAATCGAATGCGGATCAACAACGATCCCCGTTTCGTTCTCAATCAACTCTGCCAGTTCCTTTTTACTCTCCAGCTTAATAGCCTGGATGTCCTGCTGAAGTGTACGATCCTCTGCGAACTTCGTCAGCTTTTGTAAATCGGACGGATGATTGATCCAGCTGTCTCCGATTGCTTCCGTCACACGGTCGGCGAGTGCCGGATTCGATAACAGGAACCAGCGGCGGTGTGTAATCCCGTTCGTTTTATTGTTAAAGCGAAGCGGGAACATCTCGTAAAACAATCGCATTTCGCGTTGCTTGAGAATTTCTGTATGGATTTGAGCCACACCGTTCGTTGAATGGGTACCGACGACAGCCAAATTCGCCATGTTGATCATCCCGTCTGCGATGATGGCAATTTCGCGCATGTTCGCTTCCAGGTGCGGATAGTTATCTAGGACATCTTTACAGAATCGACGGTTGATTTCTTCGACGATCAGATAAATACGCGGTAATAGGTTGCGGAACAAATCAACCGGCCAGCGTTCCAATGCTTCCGAAAGCAACGTATGGTTCGTAAAGGACATGACACTTTTCGTGATCCGCCATGATTCTTCCCACGAATATTCTTCTTCATCAATCAATATCCGCATCAATTCAGGAATCGCAACGACCGGATGGGTATCGTTGATATGGATCGCAATTTGATTTCCCAGATGCTTCAGCGACGTATTTCGTTTTTTATGTGACAACAGGATACTCCGCAGTCCTGCCGAGACGAAGAAATACTGTTGTTTTAGACGTAAGACTTTCCCCTCATATGTCGTATCATCCGGATATAAGAATTCGGAAATCGTCTGGATTGCCTGTTTATGGCTCAGCAGGTCTTTATAGTTGCCTCGGTGTTGGCTTAACAGTTCATCGTCGTCATACGGTGACTCAGCACTCCACAGACGTAAGTTATTGACGATCCCGTTCTGATACCCGACGATCGGCATGTCATAAGGGACAGCACGAACAATTTCTGCCGGTTCATGATGGACACGATACTTGCCGCCTTCGACCTCCTCGAGCCAGACGTTTCCGCCAAACGGAATGTCGACTGCTTTATCCGAACGGCGGATTTCCCACATGTTGCCGTTCTTCAACCAGTTATCCGGAAGCTCGACTTGGTAACCGTCGATGATTTTTTGTTTGAACAGACCATATTGGTAACGGATACCGTTTCCGTGCCCCGGCAAGCCGAGTGCTGCGAGTGAATCGAGGAAACAGGCTGCTAAACGGCCCAGTCCCCCATTCCCAAGACCCGGTTCCGGCTCTTCTTCCGTCAAATCAGCCAAATCATAGCCGAGTTCTGAAAGACCGCTTCGCACCTCTTCCAACACATCGAGACTCAACAGGTTATTGTAGAGGAATCGACCGAGTAAAAATTCAAGTGAAAAATAATAGACTTGCTTACTTTTTTTATGGATATAGGTTTCTTTCGTCCGCATCCAGTCCGTCGTGACATATTCCCGTACCATGTAGGCTAACGTCTGGTATACATCATTTTCTGTTGCATCATCTAGCGCCTTACCATGCATGGAAATAAATCGCTCATTAAACCTCTTCTTGAACTTCTCTTTGTCTTTAAACATCACAAAACCCCATTTCCCGTAATCCCCTTCAGTCAGCAGACGGTGCGATTAAACGATAGAGCGCCAAATATTCATCAGCCGATCGAATCCAGCTGAAGTCTTCTTGCATCGCTGTCTCAATCAGATGCTTGAATACAGGTTTATCATGATACGTCTCAATCGTCCGTTTAATGGCATCAAGGAACTCTTGCGCATTATAATTCGAGAACGAGAAGCCGTTTCCCTCTAAAGTGAACTGATTAAATGGTTGAACCGTATCACGTAAGCCACCCGTTTCCCGAACGATTGGCAACGAACCGTACTTCATCGAAATCAATTGACTGAGACCACACGGTTCGAAACGTGACGGCATCAAGAAAGCGTCACTTCCGGCATAAATGCGTTGAGCGAGTCCGACATCAAAACCGATGTAGGAAGCTACTTTATCCGGACGAATCGTTGAAGCATGTCGGAACAACCCTTCATACTCCGCTTCTCCTGAACCAAGAATGATGAACTGGGCATCGAGTTCAAACAGATCCGGCAGGATATGGGCGAGCAAATCGATTCCTTTTTGATCGACAAGACGTGAGACAAAACCAAATAACGGGACATCCGGATTGACCGGTAAGCCAAGTTCCTGTTGTAAGGCTGCTTTGTTCGCTGCCTTACCTTCTTCAACCGTCTTCACATCATAGTTTTCCACCAAGTGTTCGTCTGTATCCGGACTGAACTGTCGATAATCGATTCCGTTTAAAATTCCGCGGACGTCGACGGCACGGTGTTGCAAGACCGGCTCCAGTGTTTCCCCGTAGTATGGATCCATGATTTCATCCCGGTAAGACGGGCTGACAGTCGTAATTTGGTTGGCATGAACCAGACCGGCCTTCATGTAGTTGACGAGTCCGTTATGGGCGATTCCGTCTGCTGTGAAGTGTTCGTGGCTGAGACCAAGCAAATCGCCGAGTACTTCTTCCGGGAATACACCTTGATATTGCAGATTATGGATCGTAAAGACTGTTTTGATTTCCTGATAACGGTTGAGATGCTGATAATGAATTCGTAAGAAAGCCGGTAAAACGCCGGTTTGCCAGTCATGACAATGGATGACATCCGGAACTTCGTCTGCATCGACACGCTGAATCATTTCAAGGACGGCTCTTGAGAAATAGGCAAAACGCTCCGCGTCGTCATAATGACCGTAAATGACCCCATCACGCTTGAAATAATATTCATTGTCGATGAAATAAAACGTGACGCCATCTTGTTTTAGACGCAAGACTGCTCCAAACTGCTGACGCCATCCGACCGGAACGATGAAATCAAATAAAAATTCCATTTCCAGTTTGTATTGTTCTTTAATTTGACCGTAGTTCGGTAAAATGACCGAAACTTCCGCACCCTCTTCAGCAAGCGCTAAAGGGAGCGAGCCGACGACGTCAGCTAGCCCCCCTGTCTTGATGAATGGTGTCGCTTCTGTGGCAGCAAACCATACCTTCATGATGACATCCCCTTTAAACGATTGTTTGTTTTTTGATGACAATCGGTTCTTCCGCAGTTCCGCGGATGACTTGTCCGCGCTTCACTGTTACCTCTTTGTCAAGGATCGCGTATTCAACGACTGCGCCTTCTTCGATGACTGATTTTTGCATGATGATCGAGTTTTTGATCCGCGCATGTTTCCCGACTTTGACGCCACGGAAAAGGATACTGTCCGTTGCTGTCCCTTCTAGCTTACATCCGTTTGCGACAAGTGAATTCTTGATGGTCGATCCCGGTAAATAACGTGTCGGCGGTTCGTGTTTGATTTTCGTATAGACGTGTTGGAAGTCATTGATGGCTCCCCACTGCTCAAGCAACAGCATGCTCTCACGGTAATACGAGCGAAGGGAATGAATCACTTGTGATGTCCCTGTGTACTCATAACCGTGAACATGAAGTCGGTTTAACTGGGAACGGATGATGCTTTGTAGCAAATCATATTCCCCGCGGCCGATTGCTTCGTCAACGAGACGGACAAACAAGTTTTTTGACAGGACAACCGTTTCCATGTAGAACGTCTCATCCGTAGGCTCGTATCCGCGTGAGCCGATTGCCGTCACACGATTTTGCTCACTGAACCGAATCGGACGGCAGTATTTACACGGCAAGTCGCGTTTCGTATAAACAACCGTAATATCAGCGTTAGATGCTTTATGTTCACGTAAGACATCGCGGTAATCGACAGCAGATAAAATGTTTGATCCTGAAATCACGACATAGTTCTCTTTACTGCGCAAGAAGAAGTCGCGGTGCAAATGGAAGTTTGATAAATCACCACGGAATTCGTGGGCATCTTGTGATAAAGCCGGCGGGAAAATATACAGTCCGCCGTTTGACCGGTCCAAGTCCCACTCTTTGCCGGATCCCAAGTGGTCCATCATGGCGCGGTATTTTTCAAGTGTAAAGACACCGATATTCGCAATCTCATTTTGAACCATGTTCGTTAATGTGAAATCGATGAGTCGATATCGACCCGCGAATGGTACGGCAGCTAAGTTGCGGTGTTCCGTCAATTCTTTAAAGAACCCTTCTTCACCGCTCAGATTAATGACTCCTAGTAAATCTGTTTTCATCGGTACTTCCCCCTTATTGGATCGCTTCTTTGACGACTTCATTTTTTGGAATGACACTGTTTGCTTCGATGACGAAGACTTCGCCATTCGGTGTTCCGATTGTTGCTCCGTCTTCTACAACGACACCGTCTGCAAGGATTGCCCGGTGAATCGTGACATCTTTACCGATTTTAACGTTCGGGAAGATGACCGAATCCTTTACAAGCGAACCTTCTGCAACATCAACGCCGTAAAAGAGAACCGAATGATTGATTTCGCCTTCGATATGGCATCCTTCATTGATGATCGAAGTCTCAATGGAAGCATTGTTTCCGATGTATTGCGGTTGTTGGTTCGGGTTGACGGAATGTACTTTCCAAGACGGTTCGTAGAGATCAAACTCCGGATCCGCTGCAAGTAAGTCCATGTTGGCTTCCCAAAGTGATTGGATTGTTCCGACGTCTTTCCAGTACCCCTTGAATTTATAGGCGCGAATATTTAAGTTTTCGTATAACATGTTCGGAATGATGTTTTTCCCGAAGTCAAAGCTTGACTCGGCATCCCCGGCATCTTGAATCAGGTGACGTTTTAAGACATCCCAGTTAAAGACGTAAATCCCCATTGAAGCCAGATTTGATTTCGGATTTTCCGGTTTTTCTTCAAATTCATTGATTCGAAGATCTTCGTCCGTATTCAGGATTCCGAAGCGTGGTGCTTCTTCCCAAGGAACTTCACGAACAGAAATCGTAACGTCTGCTCCCCCTTGACGATGTTCCTCAATCATTTTTTCGTAATCCATCTTGTAAATGTGATCCCCTGACAAGACAAGCACATAATCTGGATCGTATTGGTTGATGTAACTCATGTTACGGTAGATGGCATTCGCCGTTCCCTCATACCAGTTTTTCCCGTTTTGGGCTTGGTATGGCGGCAGGATCGTTAAGCCACCGTTCCGGCGGTCAAGATCCCAGGCACTTCCGATTCCGAGATAGCGGTTCAGTTCAAGTGGTTCATATTGCGTTAAGACTCCTACTGTATCGATTCCTGAGTTCGTACAGTTGGATAACGGGAAATCGATGATACGATATTTCCCTCCAAACGCGACCGCTGGTTTTGCTGTGTGTTTCGTAAGTGCTCCTAGACGTTTTCCTTCTCCGCCAGCAAGCAACATCGCGACGACATTCTTTTTAGCCATTTCGTCCCCTCCAGTTTGTGCTCTTTTTTTACATCAATCATGTGCTCTAATTTATACAGATACTCTTATATACCCACCTTTTCTCTTTTTAATATAACATTCCTGCAAAATAGGTTTATTAAAATACAAATTTCTTAAATTTTTCTACTGTTTTCTCCAAAAAAGACCGATAATAGGAATGAAATGCCGTTTGAAAGGAGTTTTCATGAGAATCACGACAGGATATGCCCTAGTGTTGGCTTTAGCTTTTAGTTTAGTACTAACACTTTTTTCAGTGCGTAATCAGTTGGATCTTGCACAGGATTTGTTCAGTTGGGCTGATCAAAAAACGACTGAACGCCCTCTTGCTTCCTATCAACCGATTACTGTCACGTATCAAAAAGAGCGTCTCGAACTCTATGACGGACTTCGCCGGAACGATTTAAAGGCAAGTGCTCTACCGCCAAAGGTAGCACAGGCTTTTATCGCGATTGAAGACCAGCGATTTTATCAGCATGACGGTTATGATATCACCGGTATTTTGCGAGCGTTTACAGAAAACCAGTCCGGTGATAACAAAGGTCAAGGGGGAAGCACAATCACCCAGCAATTGGCACGGATGACTTATCTTTCCACCGAGAAAACCTATACTAGAAAAATAAAAGAAATCTTAATTGCAATGGAACTTGAGCAAAAATATTCTAAAAAAGAGCTTTTAACCGCATACGTCAATCAAGCATATTTCGCGAATAATATTTATGGTATTGAGCTCGCAGCCACATCGTATCTCGGAAAACATGCGGAAGATTTGAGTTGGGCGGAAGTCAGCTATTTGGCTGCGATTCCAAATAATCCGTCCCTTTACAATCCGTTACGGTTTCCGAAAAACACGGGCAAACGTCAACAGCGTATCTTAAAAGCGTTGCAACAGACACAGGACATTCCAAATAAAGTCCGAAAACAGTCCATCAACGTTTCGTTCCATAAACCGACCATCCGGTATCCTGATTACATCGATGCCAGCGTGTCGGAAGCAATCCGCCAGACAGCTGCTTTAAAAAATTTGAACAGGTCACAAGCTGAACAGTATTTACATCAACACGGTGCCGTCATCCAGACATATCTTGATCCGGCAGAGCAGACTCGGGCCAAACAAGCGATTCAACGACTCCCCCAACCGATTGAAGGCGCTTACGTCGGAATCGACGGCGACACACGCGGTGTGACGGCACTCGTCGGCAATAAATCAAGTCTTTCAGGACAGCTCAATCGGGCGGTTCAATCTTATCGTCAGCCCGGCTCCACATTAAAACCGTTGCTTGTTTATGGTCCTTATCTCGAAAAGACCAAAAAAACGTTAACGAGTCGATTGGACGGAAGCCCTGTTTGTTTTGACGGGTACTGTCCGCAAAACAGCAGCAACCGGATTCTCGGCAGCGTGACGATTGCCGATGCGATTGCATACTCCTACAATACACCGGCCTTACGCGCCTTTTCTGTTTCGTTCAACGAAGGATTAAAGACCATCCGACCGTTTCGATTCAGTCAGTGGACCGAAGAAGATAATTCATACAACAGTGCGCTCGGCGGGCTAAAATACGGTGTCAGTCCACTTGAACTCACTAATGCCTACACCACCCTTGTCAATGATGGACTGTACAGCCCATCCTCGATGATCCGCACCATCACGACGGATCAGGGAATCCTTTACCGTCATGTAATGGCAACAGACCGGATTTGGTCGAGTCGAACAAACCAGTTACTGCGCAAAGGGCTCCACAATGTCATGACATACGGTACAGGGCGATTGGGTTACGATCCCGCGCCGGCTTATATCGGAGGAAAGACGGGTACGACAAACGACAATAAGGACATGTGGTTTGTCGGTATGAAAAATCAACATGTCGGCGGAATCTGGCTTGGGGCGGACATCCCCCGTGCCTTCCCGATCGAAGCCAACAGTACGTTACAAGTCAGGACATGGGCTTCGATCGTCCGGTGACTTATTTCGGGAAAAGAACAGCCTGTCCAAGCGAATTAAACAGGCTTAGTCCGACCCATGCCAGTCCGGCAAGTAACATGCCCCATGCCAGGAAAAGAAAGACGACTAATCCGATCGCCCCTGCAGAGGAAGTCATTTTACTGATTTGAAACACGTAAAAGAAAAAATAGATTAAAAAAGAACCGGCCAGTACGAGACAGACTAACGGAAACGATGTCATGAACGCAAAACTGATGCATCCTCCAACCAACAGGAGAATACTGCCGGGACGTAACATACTCAACGTCGTTCCGACCTGTTCTTTGATGAAAAACGCAAATCCAAGCTGATTAATCGTATCTGAAATCAGTTTCAAGGAACTGAAAATCATAAAATAAATGATTAAAAAGCCGAGCCATACGAGCAACTTCGTGTTACGTGCACTGAGTATTTGCAGTAACTCGTCGTAGACCCCGACGTTGTTCAGCCATGTCAGTGCAAGCTCTGACGTAGCAATCGCAAGAGACGTACTGAACAGCAGGATGCTGATCAGCGGGGCATAACTCAATAAGTAGACGTTCGTCCGCATTTCGAATCTCCATTCATAGAAATTTCATATGTAGCACACAATTACACTAACAAGTATACTATAATAGATTATATCGGTTATTGAGACTAAAGGGGGAAGCAAAAATGGCATTTATTTTAATGGTAGGCGTTAGTCTCGCTTTCTTGACAGCGATTTTCACTGCAGGCTACAACAAAAAACCTGAAGGTAACGAATAAAACAAATCCCCCTGCCCGGTCATTCGGGTCAGGGGGATTTGTTGTTTTACAGCAGATTGGCATAGCCTTGTTGCCGGAGTGCTTCATACACGATGATGGCCGCTGTGTTCGAGACATTAAGCGAACGCACGAGATTCGACTGCGGAAGACGGATACACCGGTCCAAATTCTCATCGATGACGTTTAACGGCAACCCTTTTGTTTCCCGTCCGAAAACAAAAAAGTAATCTTCTTCAACGTTCGACAAATCGACCTGGCTTGGATATTTCTCTCCATACTTCGTAATATAGTAGAACGTCCCGTCCGGATGTTTCTCCCATAACTCTTCCAACGAATCATGATACCTCACATCAACGAACTCCCAATAATCAAGACCTGCCCGTTTCAACTGTTTGTCATCCGTTGAAAATCCAAGCGGTCGGATTAAATGTAAGACGGAATGCGTCGCTGCGCATGTCCGTGAAATGTTACCTGTATTTTGCGGAATTTCTGGTTGATACATGACGACGTGAATAGCCATATTAATTCTTCTCTCCTAACTCATGCGCAAGCAGCGCTTCTTTATGGGCAATACCGCTGGCAAACCCCGTCATTTTACCGGATGCCCCAATAACCCGGTGACACGGATAAATCAAAGCGATCGGATTTCGGTTCAAGGCCCCGCCGACGGCTCGTGCTGCCTTGTCGGAACCAATCATTCGCGCAAGTTGTCCGTAACTTGCGGTCTGTCCGAACGGAATTAATCGTAAAGCTTCCAAAACACGTTGCTGAAAAGCAGTCACTTCCAGGCGACAAGGGATGGTATTCAATGCTTCCGGCTGTCCCTGTTCATAGGCATCCAGTGCGTCGGCCAGAAAACCAGGCAACGGTGCCTCATAGGTAAGCAGCCGAATCAAGATACTTCTTCAGACGAGCCATATCGTGTCCAAAATCAAGATAGACGACTTCCTCTTCTTCCCAACCGATGACCAACTCGCCAAACGTATATGACATCTTTTTATACGGCATGTCCACTCCCCCATTCCTCAAGCAAACGGTTCCCTTCCACTTGAACATCTTCAGCGGAATCCGTCAACAGCCGTTTTTGAATGTAGTCTTCCGCTTCTTGACCGGCAATCCGACCGACAGCCCAAATCGCAAGCGCCCGCATATCTTCGCGCTGATCGGTTTCGGCCATCAACCGTAAAGCATCAAGTGCCGTCCGGTCCTGATAATGAACGAGCGCACAGACGGCATTCCGTTGAATCGGTTTTTTTCCGCGCCATGCGCCCGACAATGAACCGAACCGTGATTTAAATTCGCGGTTACTGAGTGAAAGCAACGGAATCAGCAACGGTTTGACCTGTTCCGGATCGGGTTGCAGTTCGCTGTGCTGTGTCGCATTTTTCTTGCGGTTATAGGGACAAACTTGCTGACACGTATCGCATCCATATAGACGATTCCCTAAAGCATATCGAAAATGCTCGGGAATGAGTGTCTTCGTTTGTGTAATAAAGGAGATACACCGTTTTGCGTCGATGACACCCGGCTCAATCAGTGCATCCGTCGGACAGGCATCAAGACATTTATTACACGAACCGCACAGTTCTTCCACAGGTTCATCCGGAGGCAGATATTGATCTGTAATCAGTTCCCCGAGATACAGATAAGAACCATGCTCTTCACTGATGATGGAACAGTTTTTCCCGCTGAAGCCGATACCGGCCCGTTCTGCGACTGCCCGGTCAACCAGTTCCCCCGTATCGACCATCGAACGGGATCGGGCTCCGGGTGATAGCTCCTGAATTTTTTCTTCGAGCAGCGTCAAACGCTGTTTTAAGGCTTGATGGTAGTCAAGCCCCCAGGAAGAACGTCCGAAAATCCCGCGTCGTTCTCCTTCTTTTCCGCGTGGTGCGTCTTTTAGTTTACTGGGATAAGCAACAGCAATCGCAATGATGGAGACGGCATCTTCAAGCAGTAATGCAGGCGTCGTCCGACGTTCGAGATCCGGTTCTTCAAACCCGGAAGCATATCCTTTTTCCTGCTGTTCGATGAGGCGTTGCTTCATGACTAAAAACGGATCGGCTGTCGTCACACGAAACTCATCAATCCCGATTTCTTTGGCATATGCTTGTAACTCTCTCTTTAACATGTCTCCACGCATTTGATCTCTCCTTTCCCTTGTTTCTATGAATAATATAATGGCTAAACAAAAAGAGCAAAGTGTCAATTAAAACGACACTTTGCTCTTTTCAGGTAAGCGGGTGAAGGGAATCGAACCCTCATCATCAGCTTGGAAGGCTGAGGTTTTACCACTAAACTACACCCGCATAATCAGGTAAATCTTTCTTGATTGAGATCGTACAAAGGTAAAAGCGGGTGAAGGGAATCGAACCCTCATCATCAGCTTGGAAGGCTGAGGTTTTACCACTAAACTACACCCGCAAGATACCGGTGGTCGGAATCGAACCGACACTCCAAAGGAACACGATTTTGAGTCGTGCGCGTCTACCAGTTCCGCCACACCGGCACAATCTCTTGCAAAACTATTCAATTAAGAATTATTGGAGGCGCCAGTCAGAATCGAACTGACGATAGAGGAGTTGCAGTCCTCTGCCTTACCACTTGGCTATGGCGCCATTTATTGGAGCGGAAGACGGGATTCGAACCCGCGACCCCGACCTTGGCAAGGTCGTATTCTACCACTGAACTACTTCCGCACAAAAAGCTGGGCTGGAAGGGATCGAACCTTCGCATGCTGGAATCAAAATCCAGTGCCTTACCACTTGGCCACAGCCCAATAATAAAAGGGCGACTGATGGGAATTGAACCCACGAATGCCGGAATCACAATCCGGTGCGTTAACCACTTCGCCACAATCGCCATAATAATAAAACAGGGGCAGCAGGAATCGAACCCGCGCTGACGGTTTTGGAGACCGTAGTTCTACCGCTAAACTATGCCCCTAAAGTGGTGGGGGGGGGCGGATTCGAACCGCCGAACCCGAGGGAGCGGATTTACAGTCCGCCGCGTTTAGCCACTTCGCTACCCCCCCACAAATGGGAAAACATTTAAAAATCATATGGTGGCTTTGGACGGAATCGAACCGCCGACACGAGGATTTTCAGTCCTCTGCTCTACCGACTGAGCTACAAAGCCTTAACAATGGCGGTCCTGACGGGATTCGAACCCGCGATCTCCTGCGTGACAGGCAGGCATGTTAACCGCTACACCACAGGACCGTATGTAATAATTGCGGGGGCCGGATTTGAACCGACGACCTTTGGGTTATGAGCCCAACGAGCTACCAGACTGCTCCACCCCGCGATGATAAAAAATGGTGACCCGTACGGGAATCGAACCCGTGATACCGCCGTGAAAGGGCGGTGTCTTAACCGCTTGACCAACGGGCCATCTTAATAATTGAAAATGATATGGCGGAGAGCAAGGGATTCGAACCCTTGAGACGCTTATGACGCCTACACGATTTCCAATCGTGCTCCTTCGGCCACTCGGACAGCTCTCCATTGCATGTGGTGAAGAAGTAATAATGGCTCCGCAAGTAGGATTTGAACCTACGACCTACCGGTTAACAGCCGGTTGCTCTACCACTGAGCTATTGCGGAACGATCGCCTGGCAGCGTCCTATCCTCACAGGGGGAAGCCCCCAACTACTTTCGGCGTTCAAGTGCTTAACTTCCGTGTTCGGCATGGGAACGGGTGTGACCACTTGGCTATCGCCACCAGACATCTATTATCTTAACATTATGTTTCCATAACGTCAAGCATTTTTTTGAAAGGCTCACGCCCTCAAAACTGAAGTCATCAACAATCATCTGCTAGAACAAGGCCTCGACCGATTAGTATCACTCAGCTCCGCATGTCACCATGCTTCCACCCGTGACCTATCTACCTCATCGTCTCTG
>NZ_JAWPEN010000024.1:0-31183 GCF_033342815.1 Exiguobacterium artemiae | reverse complement strand
ATTACTATAATGAAGAACGAATCCAAGAAAAATTAGGCTACCTGACACCGAAAAAATATGGTGTACTGGCAGCCTAATCAAGGTGTTTTATATGTGTCTCATATCGCTAGGTCAGTCTAAATGGACGTGTTTTTATTGTGCATTGAGCCGTCATGCCATTCTTTCTGCAACAAGGAATACATATACAAATCATCGAATTGACCACGTGTCTTCTCGTACTGACGCAGCAGTCCTTCCCTCTGGAAACTAAGCCGTTCGAGCAACCGTTGAGAGGCCGTATTGTCCGGCAGAACAAGCGCTTCGATCCGGTTCAGGTTCAGGTTCTCAACTCCGTAAAACCGTATTTGAGCACAGCAAGAACTGCTTCTTTCGCGAGCCCCATCGGTTTAACGACACGTTCATCAGCGAGATACGTCAGTAGACTCGAAGCGTCGAGCGATGTCACCTCGCGGAGTATCAGTCTTGTGGTTTGCAGGATGGGGAATGGAGAAGTAGTCAAAGTAATCCCTTCTTTCCATGGATTTAATATAATCCGGTCATGGTCAGCTTCAGAAGCATCGATACAATGTATTCTTTGGCGATCGTTTCGTCGCTGAACTTTTTTTGGTCAAACGTCATGCCACGTTCCCGAAAAAACGTGTACCACGTACCGCGTTCTTCATAATAATGAAATTCGTCCAGCAAACGATAGGATTCGGTCGAAGATGGTTCAGGTATGCCGTGTACCGCCGTATAGTCAAGACTTCCGCTCGACTGACAGTAAAAACGTCTGCGCAGGAATGATTTCGCATATTCGGGACACCCAGTGTTTCACAGGCGAACTGTAATGGATTTCCGTACAGCAGGACTTCAATTTGTTTTTTATGATCAATCACTTTCTCGAGTCCTGTTCTGAAAACATGTATTGATTTTGCGAGCAAAATACATTCCCAACATTTTAACATTTGATTAAGTTTAAAACCATATAGTGGTAAAATAGATACGAGATAAAAAGAAAAATCCTGCTCTTTACCATGGTGTTTATGTAATAAGAGGAGGCAATCATGAAAAAAATCATCTTAGGCGAACTGCTGAAATTTTATGGAAAACAGATGGGGACGAGCCTGTTTTACATAGGGGCATTACTGGTGTTTCCTTTTAGTGTTCTCATGAAAGTTGTTGCCGATATTCGTGAAACCTATACCTATATGGACTTTGCTAGTTTACTGGATGGGCTCGTCATCCCGATGCAGGGAATCATGTTATTGGTTGCCGTCTACATGTACCGACTTGTCGCGGATGAGATCCAGTACCGACAAAGCATTCTTTTTCCGGACATCGTCCGGATTCAGTATCAACGCGTGATAGCAATACTCATGAATCATGCTCTGTTTACCGGTATGACTCTTTTGTTTGGTGCCACAGGACTGTTTGTCTATTTTTATCAGGAACAAGTTCCGTGGTCTAGCTTCCAACTGGACATATTACGGCACATCTTGATTTTTTATTTTCTTCCACTTGTCCTCGCAGCCTTATGGGGAATAAATTGTGCGATGATTTTCGGGAAACAAAAAGTCGGAATGCTTGTATTGGTTCTCATCTGGGTGTTCCTCGGACCTCTGAATACCGAGTTCTTTTCTGCTTATTTTTATGAAGGTGGATTGGAAGGAGACCGCAGTTTTCTGTTTATTGGTCCTTTGCAACCTGGTACTGTATATGTGCCGCTCGTTGGATATCTTGGAAACCAAGCATTACTGTTGAAAATCTTCATTCATATCGTGCTTCAAAGTATCATTCTGTTTCTGTTAATTGGTCAGTGGCACCTCAGATTGTCACGGCAATGGATGACAGCAGTCATTTCCTTACTCGTGCTTTGCCTGCTGATCATAATCTCACCTTATGCGCTGGCGAACAACCAACAGATCTTTGATCGGAGTCACGATACTGAGCTAGCCCAACATTATAAAACACCGTATCGGTTTCAACCGAATCATCAAAATCTGGACTTCACGATTCAAAAGATGAATTTAACTTTAAATTCTGTCGAAAATCAGATAAAGACGGAGGCGAAACTGAAAATCCAGTCAGATCAGGCGCATATTGTCTTGTCGTTATGGCACGAATACCACATTACATCCGTATCAGCTGGACAAAAAAAGTTGCAGTATAAACGGCACGGGGACTTTATTAGCATGTCTCTTCCTCCGCAGACACGAACGCACACCGTGACGATCCGTTATCAACTCCACAACAGTCCTCATTTTCCGGTGACGGAGGAGGAATGGTATCTGCCGGCGACGACAAATTGGTACCCGTCCCGCCAAGTCGAGCCCATTAATCGTTTAGGCATGGAGACGCTTGATCTGATTGTTGACCGATCTAATCTGATGAACGTGCGAATCACAGGTGAGTTGCCGAATGATCTCGTATCGAATTTAACAAGACAGGATGAAAATACGTACATAGGACGAGTATCAGGTGTGACGTTGCTTCGTGGGAACCTGTCGACCTATGAAGCTAGAGGGATCCAGATCGTAACAGATTCTTCCTGGTCCAATCCTTCGACTTATTGGTCGCCGGTCGAACAGGTACTGAAACATACAAACACAGTTATTCGGCGCACGTTTGGGAAAAAAGTAATTTTTCCGGATAAGGTGGTGCTTATTTCGCCGAATCTTGAGCGAAACAGTTTCTATGATAGTCATCATTTACTATTGCAAGTAGGCACTAACCTCAGACTGGATCAAAGCTTAAATGAAGTGATTGCGGCCTATGTACCGGGCTTGATGTGGTCGGAAGCACCAAGCCACGTCAAAACAGATCCAAAATGGAAGCTGTTTAATGCCGCACTTGCCTACTGGTTGCAAATCGAACTGAAACTCGAACCGATTGAGATTGATTCATTCTATCTACAACAGACCGGACGGGATATGAAACAACTTAACCGTTGGATCAAAACGTTTTCTGATCGCAGTCATGACCAGCAGTTGGTGCTGTTACAGCAATGGTACCGTGAGTTGAATGCCAAGCAGAAGGGAGGGAACAGGGATGATTGAAGTGCAACATCTGTCCAAGTCTTACCGCAAAAAACACATCCTGCATCAAGTCTCGCTTGAAATCGAAGGCATCTACGGATTGCTTGGTCCAAACGGTGCCGGAAAAACGACCTTGATGAAAATGCTCTGTGGATTGACGTCGATTACCGGCGGACAGGTTGTGATTGACGGTCAATCCGTTGTCCGGAGAAAATATGCAGATGTTTCCGATCGAGTCGGTTTCCTACCACAAGATTTTAATGTCTATCCGACTTTAAAAGTGGAAGAAGTACTTCTTCATTTTGCTTTATTGCAAGGAATCATGGAGATGAACCAGCGGCAGGAACGGGTGGAGGAAGCTTTGAGACGCGTCAATCTGAAAGACAAAGCACAAACACGGATGAGTGAGTTGTCCGGAGGAATGCGCCGTCGGGTCGGTATTGCGCAACTGTTGTTACGGAAACCGGAGATTTTAATTTTTGATGAGCCGACAGCTGGTTTAGATATCGAAGAACGGATTCGTTTTCGTAATCTGTTGCGTGAGTTGGGGGGAGACCACACGATTGTCGTTTCCTCGCATCTCGTCGAGGACATCGAGTTCCTCTGTACAAAGATTGGGATTATCAAAGGTGGCTCCGTCCGGTTTGAAGGTACTCCGTCCGAGTTAAAAGCACAAGCGGTTGGCTACCTCGGACAAGTTGACATCATGGCAGATGATCTTGGAAGGTGGATGCAGGATGAGCGTGTCGTACATTTAAATGAAAAAGGTGATGTTGTGGAAGTTCGTTTTTTAGAAGATGAGGCGACTGGCATTTCTACAATCGAACCGAAGTTAATGGATGGCTACTTGATGGTCATGCGACGTGCGACATGAAGAAAGGGCGGATTCTCCATCACTTATTTATGTTCGATTGGAAACTGCATGGCATCGCTGGATTGCTTCCGGTTCTGGTCTTCCTTGTGCTGGAGGTGTCTGCGTTATCGGATGCCCTGACGTCCGGAATTCAAATCGTTCATACCGTGTTTATTCCGTTTGTGGCGTGGACCATTATGTTACACCTCCACCCTCTATTTGAAGAAGGAGCGTATCACACGTTGGTTTTGCAGTATCGAAAGTGGATTTGGGTAGATGCAGGCAGGTTTTTCCTCGTTTATTTTGGTGGATACATCGTGTTGATGGCGACAATTCTCAAATCAGACTTTAGCGCCTTTCCATTTCTTGTATATGTTCATCATATCTTGTTGCTGTTGTTATTTTTATTTGTCGGGATGAGTCTGATGTTGTGGACTCAGAAGTTTGAATACGCCCTCGCCTTAATCTTGATGTACACCTTATTAGAAATCGTCACAAAAGGACAGTTCATGCCATGGCCACACGTTTTTCAGTTCGATGATAATCTGACCGATCCTCTTTACCAATCCAAAGTTCAACGGGTTGGTGTTCTGACAATCCTTTTTGCCGGATTGTCGGGTATTCGATTATGGCAACGATCTTAAACGAAAACCGACTATCAAGTCTTGCTCTTAAAGTTCTTCCGTCTCGACAATTTACCAGACAGAATCAATCCGCCGGAACAACCGATTTTGTTCGAGTTCATCGTGACTCATCATTTTTAAATTTAAATCGGCAACGTGATGCGTGACACGTTTACGAGCTCGGTCCCTCTAAAGGTAAGTTGATAGATATCCGGCTTTGTCGTTTGGCGAAGAAAATTAAAATCGTACATAGCATCAAAATGGTGAAAAATCGCAGTCATGATGAAACCGTGCGTGCCGATGACGATCCGTTTTCCAGAGTTCTTTTGAAAAATCAACATCAATGCCTGAATTCCACGGTGCTGACACGAACGAAATGTTTCCGAACCGTCACGCGAAAAAGTATGATCGATAAACATCTGTTGGACGAGCGGATAGACGTCAGCTTGCGGCATCGTCTGATGTGGTCCGGAAAACGCACATTCCCGTAAGTCTTCATCAATCAAGATGTCTTTCCCAAAATGACGCGCTGCCGCTTCGATCGTCAACAATGAACGTTGATAGGGACTGGAGAAAAACAGATCAATCTTTTTATCTTTTAAGTAGGTTGTGACGTGTTGTGCAGCCATTTGTCCGCCATCAGTTAAACCGCGTGTTCGTTCATCCAAATCGGTTTTCGGAGATTCAGCGTGCCTGATAAAGTAAATAGTTGTCATAGGAGATAAATCCTCCTTTCTGTGATGGAGTAAAGTGATTGGTGAGGTAAAAATTAAAGGATGCAGCTGACAAAGCAGATTAAAGCCCTACTTGATTAATTATGAGTCATTTCACAAAAAAGAGACATTCATTTTAAACTATGTGGAATGGGAATAAAGAGGTTGCTCTGGGAGGCGTTTCAGAAGCTAGACTGGAAACGAATAGTACATCATCCCGTGAGGAGGAACACCATGCGCTTATTTGCCATTGATTTAGACGGTACCTTGTTACACTCAACTCATATAATTTCAGAACGAAATGTCTCAGCCGTCAAGCGATGTCAGGAGAACGGAGACATCGTTGTGATTGCGACAGGAAGAGCCGCGTTTGACGCAGCGCATTTGTTACGGCTCCACCAGTTGGATTGCCCGATTATCGGTTCAAACGGAGCAGAACTCCGGGCAGAACACGAAGGAAAAACGATACGGAAAAATACTTATGTTTCATCTGATGGGAGTGAAGCCATCTTAAACTGTTTGCTGAAACAGGACGTATATCTTCATATTTACGTGGAAGACGAAATTCTGATGACGTATGACGCGACGGATCAGTTGATGAAACAAATCAAAGAGGAACAGAGAACCAAACCGTCGTTTCAAGCTGACGAATTCATAAAATCCGTGCAGCCGCAATTGACGCAATACGGCGTCCGGAAAGTAACGGATTTTTCGGACGTCGATTTAGCGAAAGTCATGAAGTTCATGATTGTCAGTCCAAAAGCAGCCGTGCTGAAACGGATCGAAAACGACTTATCGTCACGAAACTGCACCGTTACAAGCTCCGGTTCATTTAATCTCGAGATAACGGCGAACGGAAGCGACAAAGGTATGGCATTGCAACAATTTGCTGAACGGTTGGAGATTTCACTGACAGCAACGATAGCGATTGGCGATAACCATAATGACCTGCCGATGTTTCGGGTTGCCGGGAACAGTATTGCGATGGGGAATGCGGAAGACGCCGTTAAACGACAGGCGACGGAAGAGACGGGACATCATGATAACGATGGAGTTGCCACGGCGTTAGAAACGTTTTGTTCGATTCAAGTCGTACAGAAAGGAGTACAGGATGGCAAATATTAATGAAATCGCAAAGACAGCCGGCGTTTCCCGCTCGACGGTCTCCCGTGTGTTGAACAATCAGCCGTATGTCATTGCTGAGAAACGGGAGGCCGTCTTACGGGCAATGAAGCAACTGGATTACCGGCCGAATCAAAATGCGGTTCATTTATCCCGGGGAAAGACAAATGTCATCGGTGTGATGGTCCCGCAAATCAACCATCCGTTTTTCAGTCAATTGATTGAAGGGATCGGCATCGCCTGTGCCGAACGGAACATCTCGATGCTCATTCATCAAACGTTTAATGACAGGGAACAGGAACAGCAGTCGTTTACACAACTGCGGCATAAGCAAATCGACGGGCTGATCATCGGTTCATCGGTCAGTCCGCCGGCAGTACTCGAGCGTGTCCGACGCGACGGTCCGATCGTCGTCTGTGAACAGCGGGAAGAAAGTCTCGCGCAGGTCTCTGTTGATCATCAAAGCGGGATATTGGCAGTGTTGTCTCATTTAGTGGAACGGGGACATACGTCTCTTGGACTGTGTCTCGGGAATCCGGTAAGCGGCGTCGGAATGATTCGTCGCAACACCTTCGATGCGTTCGTTCAAGAACACGATATATCGGTGTTGCCGGACTGGTATTTTGAGGAGAACTATTCCTTTGCGGATGGACAGGACGTGATGAAACGCTTGCTGAAACTGACGGACAGACCAACTGCCATCATCGTCGGGAATGATTACGTTGCTGCCGGAATCATTCATCAGGCGAAACAAGAAGGTATTAAAATTCCGGAGATGCTTGCTGTGACCGGTTTTGATAATCAGGCGATTGCGGAGGCAATGTGGATGACGACTGTTGCCCAACCAATTGAACGACTCGGAAAAGAAGCGGTCCAAGTGCTCGATCAGTTGGCCCGGGGAAAAGAACTGCCCATCAGTCAGCCGATGCCACTTGAACTGATTGTGCGTGAAACGACATGACACTTGAAGGTTGTAAAGCTTGTAAACGTAGCGGCTTATCTTCGCAAAGCGGTCGTACTCAAAAACGGTTGGTCAGGGGAGGATTATATGGAAATCTATCAATTTAAAAAAGAAGCGGGTAAGAAAATTACAAAGTTCGACTCTGATTTTGTGATGTCACGCATTACACAGACAGAGAAAGCAGTACATATAGGATGTGTGCATTTAGATGAGAATGGATTAATTGGTTATCATCCAGCTGTTGTTCCTCAACTTCTTTTAGTTGTAAAAGGAGAAGGCTGGGTTAGAGGTGAAACCGATGAATACATCAAAGTTCACAGTGGCGAAGCCGTGTTCTGGGATAAAGATGAATGGCACGAAACCAAAACAGATACTGGTTTAACTGCAATCGTTATAGAAAGCGAGGAGCTGACCACTTCATCATTAATATCTTTGGAGAAAGTTTAAGTGTTAAATACATATGAGAAACTGAAAAATATCCTAATCAAGCTGCCGTTACAGTGTATTCATTCGGTAAAATAATTGTGAAAAGAATTTCTTTGTCTTACCAGATTTGATATAGATAGCCCGTTTTTAGGTGTGAATGAAAAAACGCAGATGCTCTGTTCTTTCGTGAACAGGAGGATCTGTGTTTTTTACATGAACGTCTTTCGTTTGTATATTTTATCTTCGATTCGATTCCAAATACGTGTTGCTATATAAATATTACATACTGCAACGATAGCTGCGATGACAATCATACTGATACCGGTCTCATCTGCTAAAACAAGGGATTTGAATAGAGTGAACACGACAGATAGAAGAATTGGAATGGTGATACCGTTCCAGACAGAAAAAAATAATAACGCTTTCCACATCAAGCTCATCCTTTCAAGGTGAATCTATCATGTAGTATATCAAAAAATAGACTTTATATTAGAAAAAATGGAAACCTTATACAGGTTCCGTTATTCTTTATAGGTAGTACAACATTATTTTCCGGTAAGGAGCTTGAACTACCACCACCTACGCTTCGCTTGGTGGTGGAGGATTCCTGAGTTATCCGACCTGATGGTCGAAAATTGATCAGGCTAACCCCGTCGTCCCGACGGTTGAAGAAGCTAAGATACGTTCGGCTTCTCGTTTTAGATTCAGTCCTGCGTTCACATCCCGGTCGTGGTGGATCCCGCAATTCGGACATGTCCATTCTCGTAAGCCTAGATGTTTCACGTCCTTATGTTGATGGCCGCAACTCGAGCACAGTTGACTCGATGCGAAGGTCTTTCCGACCTTCACGACGGTTTTCCCGTACCAGTCAGCCTTGTATTCGAGCATGCGGAAGAATTCTGACCAACTGACGTCAGAGATGGCCTTGCTCAATTTGCGGTTCTTCTGCATGTTCTTCACTTGCAAGGTCTCGATACCGATGACGTCGTGGTTTTGGACGATCTCGGTCGATACCTTGTGCAGGAAGTCAGTGCGCTTGTTGGCAATCTTCTCGTAGATACGCGCAACCTTCCGCTTCTGCTTCTGGTAGTTCCTCGACTCGGAAAGTTTCACTTTCTTGTTCAAGGCGATGCGTTGACGGCGGGAGAGCTTACGCTGTTCACGCGCCAGTTTCTTCTCAAGCGAACGGAAGTAACGGTCGTTCTTGTACATCGTTCCGTCCGACAGGACGGCAAAGTTCTTGAGTCCGACATCGACACCGACGGATGAACCGGTCTTTGGCAGCTCGTGGATCTCCTGCTCGACGAGCAGGGAGACGAAGTATTTTCCTGAAGCATTTCGTCGGATGGTTGCGTTCAAGATACGGCCTGTGACCTGTTTCGAGTAGGCGAAACGAACCCATTTCAGCTTCGGAAGCTTTAACTGGTTTCCGATGATAGAGGATTCGGGAAGTTGAGATTTCCCTTGGATATTGGTCTTGTATGATTGGACGGGGTTCCGCTTCGACTTGAATCGAGGGCGTTCATTCTGCTTCTTGAAAAAGCGGTCAAACGCATTGGCAAGATGTTTGACGCTCGTTTGAACAGAAGTGCTATCGACTTCCTTCAACCATTCGAACTCCTGCTTCAACAAAGGAAGTTCTTTGGAACAAGAGCCGTAGGACAGTCCTTTTCCAGTGGTCTTGTACGTTTCATCCCACTTCGCTAAGAAGTGATTGAAGATGAAGCGCGAACATCCAATCGTCTTCGCGATCAGGATTTCCTGCTCTTTTGTGGGGTAGATTCTGAATTTGTAGGCCTTGTGCTTCAACACCATTTTTCACCTCCTTTGAAGGGAATATACCCGAAAGGCAGGCTAGCGATTCATCTCCCACTTTCACTTCGTTTAGAATTGGGAGTATTCTCGCTTAATTTTGATAAAATGACTGAAATCCTGATTATAGAAGAGCCTGTCACCCAACATTTTATAGAAGATTTAGTGCATCCCCATCGGTTTGACGGAGGTTTACCTGTTGTGCATCGTTTAAGCGGAGAAGGACGAGAATTTTTAATGGCATTTTTAACACATCAAGCGCTCTTTCCGTTGTATGTGCATTTTGTCGACGAGTATGAACTGTCTGAAGACTTTACAGCCTTTTTTCAACAAAATCAGATTGACTATACGGTCGACGACTGTGACGGTAACTTGAAATCTTACGGGTACAGACGGTACAACTACTACTCTTGTCTTACGGTAAAAATTAAAAATCCTGAAGATTTACGGCTTGTACTAAACAAAACGTACTGGCTCGCATCTGAAAATGTATTCTACTGCATCAGTCATTCAAATTCTTTAACGTTCGAATGGGGAGACTTCTTAGAGCGAGGAGTCAAAAGAAGACGATCCGTCGCTGTATTTGATTTTAATGCGTCACAGACCTACATCACCACTGATTATGACGGGTTAGGATTTTGTTTACTCAGCCAGGATACGCAGTACACTTCGCTTGCTGGATTGATTGCCAGTCTGCCGGATCAGATGGTCGTTACGCAAATTAATGATGAAGTCAAAGAGGAAGGCGATGATTTTTTTCTTCTATAGTACTTTTGATGTTTGCTGCGTTAAGAACGATGCGACGAGTGATTAAAAAATACTTAATCGTACGAGGCAATAGCTTCTCGTAAAAATTCCAAGTAGTTGTCTATGAAATGTTGTGGACTTAGAATTTTAATCATGTTTCCCAAACCGGCTAAGAACTGATAGGAAAATGGGCTCTCAGGCAATTCAATGTTCGCTAAATACTGATGGATCGTCACTTCCATAACAGACTTTTTTCCATACCTCTCGATGAATTGATCTCGTACGCGAGCATCAATTAATAGTTGCACCGTGACCATATCTAATTTTTCCGCCTTGTCGTGGCTTTTTATTAGGTCTTCTTCAGATCTCGGATTAAAAAACCCTGCTTTTTGAATGTCTAAAATTCTTGTCAACTTAAACGTACGGTAGTCGTTTCGTTCCCGGCTATAAGCCACCAGATACCAATGCCTTTCGATGAATTTCAGTTTATAGGGTTCTACGATCCGATACGTCCTTTGTCCAACCTGATCAATATAGTCAAACTTCAACAACCAATGCTGTTCGATTGCCTGATGCATGAATGCAATGTCTTCTTTGATTTCGTCTCTTCCCGACCACTCATAGAAGGTCAGGTCAAGCTTTGATGGGGTATGCGTTTTAGACATGGCTTTGATTTTTTGAATCGTCATCTGAATGTTGGGATTCGTTATTAATTGATTGTATCCGGCCAACGAAATCAGGATATTTTCTAAATCATGGTGATTTACCAAACGTTTATCGAACTTGTATTCGTCCATCAATGCATATCCACCTTCAGCGCCATGTTGCGCATAGATGGGGATGTTTGCATAACTCAATGCCTCTATGTCTCGTTGAATCGTCCGTTTTGAGACATGGAATAACCGGCTGAATTCTGAAGCAGAGATTATTTCTTTTTGCAGTAGAATCATTACGATGGAGATGAGTCGTTCAATTTTTTTCATGAAGTCCTCCTATATACGACACGTAGTTGTCACCTATATCCTATTATACTTTGATTAAACAAAGGAGGAGATAAAAGATGAAAACGGTAGCTTATTTACAATTCGATGGTCAAGCAGAAGAGGCATTGACGTTCTATGAAAAAGCATTACAGGCAACAGATGTTAAGAAAGTACGATTCAATGCTTTAGGAGAGAATCCCAATATGCCGCTTGAAACAGAGGATCAAGAGTTAATCATGGAGTCACGTATTGAATTTGCCGGGAATACCTTAATGCTGTCAGATGTTCCTTCTGCAATACAAACGGTGACAGGAGGGATTCACAAAGGGAATTCTCTTTTGATCAGTATTGTCGATGCGACACCGGAAGTGAATTACTCTCTTTTTAACGGTCTCTCTGAAGGAGGCACGGTCATCATGCCTTTATCACACACCCCTTGGTCGGCCAGTTTCGGAATGCTGATTGATCAATTTGGTGTGACATGGAAATTTAACAGTGAAGCGAGTAAGTTTCTTGAGAGCTTTACAAAGTAAAAAGGAAAAGAGTCATCAAAAAAGGAATGCATGACATGCAAGGAGCTGGTTCTCCGGATTTGTGGAGGCTGGCTTTTTCTATATTTCACAAATTAATGACGACTGGTTGTCTGAAGGCGAAACCGATTAACCTCGATATACGTAAAAAAAGATATCGAACGGAAGATGGAGGAATGCAAGTGGAACTTGTTTTATATAATCTATGTCTGATTGCCTGTATCGGAACAGTCGCGGCACTGCTGTTTAATCGGTTGCAACCGGGCAGTCGTGTTCGGACAATCAGCATCAGTTTGACCGTCTTGTTGCTGGTTTTGGTCAGTGTAACCGCCTTGCTTGGATGGAATGCTGCAGAGGAAAAGCTGTACCGGTCATTTGGGGTTTTAGTCATGAACCTCTTTGCGCTTTGGTCTGTGAGCATTGAAGGGAACAATCGAAAAACCATTGTCTGGTCGGTGACGCTGGCCTTGGTCGTGGTGGTGTTCGGAACAATTTTAGAATGACATATGATAGAAATCGTACATAGACGTTAAAAAGGAGCTGTTCATATTGAAGAAAAAAATATTGGTCATCTCCATTCTTTTGATGGCAGGCGGTGTATTTGGAAACATACTTTTTACCCGGATCGGTTATTTTCCGAATGCAGATTTTCGGATTATGAATATTCCGTTAGCAGCGGGAGCGCATTACTTTAATCTGGGACTGGTGTTGCTTTACCATGACACTAATCGGACTGGTGTTGTTCCCATGGTTTCTTGAGAAAAAACAATTTTCGAAAACGGTGCTGGCACTTATACTAATTATTTGGTTGCCTGAAGCCGTCTAAACAACATGGACAGGAGCGAAGATGTCGTGAGTAAACTCATTAAACGTCTCCACCCCGATTCAAGGGTGCTCGGTGCATCAGCCGTTGACCTGAAAAAGGCGGAACGTGCCTTAGGTGTTTTGTTTCCGGATGAATACAAAGATCTGTTCTTACAGACGAACGGTGCACAGTTTGGCGAGTGGATCCTGTATCCTCTACCAACCAAACGAACAGTTTCGATGGATCTCGTTCGTCACAATGAGAAGCGTCCGGCTGACTTACCGGACGATTTGATCTGTATCGGTGAAAATCTGACCGGCGACAAGTTGTGTTACCGGATTCGGAAACGTTTTCTGCAGGAACTCGTCTTTAAATGGAATGAAAAGACGGGAATCGCAAAATATCCGTCGTCTTCTTTGGAACAGTTTGTCGACTCGCATGTCCCGAAACGAAAAACGAATCAGGTACACCGACTTGGCCGTTTCACGGTCGGGGGCGACGAGCTGATCGTGACGGATCCTTATTACGGACTAGAGGAAGAAACAGATTCACAGCTGATTTTGTCGAATGTGAAATCAGGCAGTTGGACCGCATCCACCATTTACACGGAAGACGAGTGGGTCAAGCAATTACTTGTTTTTGAAGGGGATAAAAAGCGGAGCGGCAAATGGCACCGGCAGGATCAACCAATCGGCGTGGACTCGGCACTGGCCGGTATTTTTGATGGGACAGCTTATCGTCAGCATCAAGCGATGGAATTTGAGACAATTGTTTCGTCCGACGACCAGGCCGGCATCGTCTCGTTTGGAGCTGTCTCGACGTCAGGTTTTGGAGATGGACTGTATGATGTTGACATACAGTATAATGTCTCAAGGTAAATCGTTGGTGTACGGGTGAACTTTGCAGATGACGAATGAAGGAGTTAGGATAATGGAATTGGATAGTATGTTGGTCGGTGAAGGAACTGCTTTTATCTTTATGTCCGAGGATAAAGGGAAAGTTCGTTTTCACTGTCATGAGGATGGTGAAGAGTACGCAGAGGTCGACATGGATCAGTTGCTAAAAGAGTCGTGGCAGGACGGGATGGCTCTTTACAGTAAGAACATTCGAGAATTTTTACTGGAGTTGAATCATTATCCGCTGTACGTTCACAGTATGAGTGGTTCGGGCAAGATCAACATTGCGCACGACGCTGACAGAAGTAAAAGATTTGACCGGGGAAATATCTATCATCGATTGACCATCACTTCAGAAGAAGCATTTCTTCATCACTTTCCTAAAGCTTATCAAGATGCATACAATAACGAGAGTGTATTGTTTTCAAGCGAGAAGACGATTGAAATCGATGAGACAAACAATGACTTTTATTTTAAAAAGTTCAGGTTGACCTTTCCCGCTGATGCACGGAATTGTTTCTTTCTGTGGGTGAATCATGATGGGAACGGTTTTGACTTTGCTGCGAATTTTTCAAATCATCCTTTTCAACAAAAAACAATAGCAATTGAGGAAGTTGAATGAGTGTCAAAACATGAAAAGAGATTAATCGAAGTACAAACTTACGTTAGAAACGTATGAAGTTTGTACTTTTTTTGTCCATGCTTTCCAGAAATAAAAATCCCCAAAACTGTCAGTCGATTATATAATGAAAGGTATAAATGGAATTTCTTCGGATGAACATGACCGCCGCGGAAAAAAAGGGAGGTACATATGAACTACATTGAGCATCTGGAAAAACATTGTGGTGAGATCACAGGAAGTCTGGAACTGGAAGACATGATGCAAGAAAACATTCAATTCCTGAAGTTTGAGAACGCACCCATCAACGAGACATATACAGCGACTTCACTCGGATTGCTCTGGCATTCACTTCAGTTCGAGGATGGACGGTTTGCGCATCAGGAAGTGATGATGTCAGTCAAACAATTGGAAGCAGAGGAAGATGTCATTGAATTATTGTGGCGGCTGACGACGCATGCTTTGGAAACCGGGCAGGCTTTTGAATTGGGCGAATTCTACAGTATGCCTGAGACGGTGTTCGGACAATACGGATTTGCAGGAGTCTACGTGACGGCACCGGTTTATTTTGATAAGAGCTTTTTCATCCATCATGGGGACGCCGAGTATGATGAGCCGGAACACGTTTTGCCTGTTTGGTTTGTTCCGATTTTTGAATCGGAGGCGGATTATCTTGAGCAACACAGTGTGGATGCTTTCGACGAAATCATTGATGCAACAGAGGGGGAACTGCTTGATATAACACGTAAGCCATTGATTTGAGGGTCATATCCATAGAACGGAAAGCAATCATACGTTGCTGAAGAGAGGGAGAAAGCAACATGTTAGTCGATTACTACAAACAGGTTCATTATCTAGAAGTCGATATACCGAAGGATGAGCATTTTCACCATCTAGAAGTCAATATACCGAAGGATGAGCGTTTTCAAAAGTATGAACATCTCAATATTTATTTTGAGTGGGGATTCGCAATCATCCAATCAACCGAAGAAGTTGCCAGCGAGGATGCGGTGTGGTTGCTCGGGCAAACGAATGCATTCCCGATCTGCATGGTCTTTGATGTATTTGATTTTTCGATAAATGAAACAATTGAGGTTCTCGAATCCTTTGACATACCGTACCAGACGTCAAGAAATAACGAAACAGAGCTTATTGATGGAGAAGAAGCTTCACATGACATCAGCATACGGCTCATCGTTAATCAGGAAAACACGTTACGAGAAATGATTCCATTCCTGCACGCATGCGGATGTCACGGTCAGAAAAATTATCTCTATTCCGTGATCACGGACGGAACAGATGTATTATCAGCCACAGAAGACTTTCCGGGAATCGATGTCTCATACGCCATCGTCGCGGTCGGACCGGATGGAGAAGGTGTGGATGTCATCGGACCAAGGGAACGGATTATTCCGCTGTATCGGCAAGTACGAAAGAGATAGATGCAAAAAAGCAAAATGATTCACAAAAGCTTTGGAGAGAATAGAACTGAAGTGAATTGTTAGCTGATGAATCGGATACAGATAAAAATTTGAAAGTCCGCTTGAATATATGAAAATGGAAGAAACGAAATTATACATAAAGGAGTAGTGGAAATGGAACATCAGATCGGGTTACCAGGCATTACAGAAGAACGGTTGCAGGAAGTCGAGGCAGAACTCGGATTTTCGTTGCCGGCTGAGTTGCGGGCGTACTTTAAAAAGGAAAACAAGTTCGAAGCGGGTGAGTGGCAATTACATCCGATCAAGGACGAACAGTACATCAAGCGGACATGGGAAGACATCGTCCGTGTGAACTCAACGGATACAGAAGACTATCCGGACGGCTTTTTCCGGATTGCTGCCGACGGTTCCGGGGACGAGCTCGGTTATCTCTTGCCGGACGCAGAAACCATCGTCCAGTGGGATCACGAGGAACAGGAGTTGTTCCCGGTTGCCCCGACGCTTGCAGCCTTTATGGAACAAGAGCAACAACTATTAAACAGTGCCATGCAAGCAGATGAATTCTTTGAAACCGTGCTCGAGACAGAAGCTGTCTACGGGTTATCGAAATTGAAGCAGTCGGGCTGGGCTTATTGTCCGTCAAATCAAGAGGAAACGGATGTGTTGCTGTTTTTCTCGACGGAAGAAGGCGCACGTGCCTGTCAGACAGACGGATGGGAGAATTATCATTTGATTCGTCTCGATCTTGATGTCTTTACAGACGGCTGGTTGCCGAACATGATTCAAGACGGTTTGTACTGCGGACTAAACTGGGATGCCAGTTTACAGGGGCTCGAGCTAGATTCGGAAAATGTGCTCGCTGAACTTGAATTATAATCCGAAGTAGATTTTTTAAAAGTTATTAGGTATTATACGAGAAATTGAAAATTTATGTGGTATCACTTAGTAAAAAACTATTTTCCTGTTTCAATTAACAAGTGAAGGTTGATTAAATATTAATATTGAAAACTGACTGAAATCACCATCTTCTAGATTTATATAGAATGAAAATTAGTATACATTGCATTGTCATTAAGGAGTGAGAAGAAAATGCCTTATGAAATAGGAGGAAGATCAGATAAAGAGGGTAATCGTTATGAAATAAAATACTCTATTTATAAAATAATAGAAGTAATAGAAGAAAAAATAGACTATTTAGTAATAGAAGCAATAGGAGAAGATGAACAAGGAATAGATGTTTGGATTGGAAATAAAGATGGCAGCAAAGAAGGACAACAGTGCAAAGGTAGAAACGGTGGCGAAGATAGTTGGAACTTTGGAACAGCAAATGCTAAAAGTATCTTTGAAAACTGGAAAAAACATCTAGATAGAGATTCAAAAAACCATGTATCATTAGTAACTCCATTGGCATTTCAGGATTTAGAAGACATTATTAAAAGAGTAAAAAATTCTAATGAAAATCCAAGAGATTTTTATGAGTATCAAGTAAAGAAGTCAAACAAAAAATTTCAGAATTTTTACAGTAATTTTTGCGCGAAAATGGGACTAAATATTAAAGAAGACAAAGATATTCAAAAATCAATTTATTATTTGAAAAGAGTATCATTTCACCAGGTCCCAGATTCATATTTAAAAGAGATGATTTTTCAAAAAATTTCATATTTATTTTATGGAAATGAAAAAGAAATATATGATAATTTAATTTCTTTAGTTGTTGATGGAGATATTTTAGGTAAACAAATAAATTTAGGATTAATTCGTAATCACATAAAAAAAAATAACTTACGGTTAAAAAATCTATCTTTTGATACAAGAATTTTACCCAAAATTGAGCGTCTCAACTGGGAATTTAAAAATGATTTCCAATTACTTAACAAAGTATTTTTAGAGCGGAAACAATACGAAGAAGCTTATAACTTCATTGAAAAAAATGAATCGTTTATTATACACGGAAAAGCTGGCATCGGGAAAAGTGGCACTACTGAAGCTATAATAAAATATTGCGATTTAAAAGCAATTCCTTATTTAGCTATAAAACTAGATAAACGTATACCAAACTACAATGCAAAAAAATGGGGAGAAGAACTCGGTCTGCCTGACTCTATAGTTAATTGTTTACACAGTATATCTAAAAATGAGAAAGCAGTACTAATATTAGATCAATTAGATGCATTAAGGTGGACATTGGCACATTCGAGGAATGCACTGTTAGTTTGTTCAGAAATAATTCAACAAATCAATTATTTGAACAGTGAAAGAGAGAACAAAATATCTATAGTGATGGTTTGTAGAACAATAGATTTAGAAAGCGACAATAATATTCGTAATTTATTTAAAGAAGAGACCGATTCACAAAGTTTTACTAAATGGAAAAAAATTAAAATTAATGAATTAGAAGATAGTGAAGTAGAAAGAATCATTGGTGATAGATACAAAATTCTGACTCCAAAATTAAAAAAAATGTTGAAAATTTCGAGTAATTTGCTTATTTGGTGTCAATTAGATATAAGTAAAACTCATAATGAATGTCTTTCCACAAACCATTTGATAGAAAAATGGTGGGATCAACTTTTGGCTAATTATTCTATACAAGGACATGCTCAAAAAGAACTTGATAATTTTAAAGTGGAGCTAATAAATAAGTTTATAGATTTAGAAAGAATATACGTTCCCAAAAGATCTTTTAGAGGCAATAAAGAAGAGATTGATTTTCTACATTCGAATGGTTTTATTAATATTTCTGAAGAAAAAATATCATTTTCTCATCAATCTATATTAGATTATTTATTATCTGAGAAAATGCTAGATAAATATTTTGATGGCATACCAATAAACGAAATCTTAGGCAGTAAAGAAATGCAAACTCCGGGAAAACGATATCAACTTCAAATGGCGATGCAGTATCTTTTAGAGTTGGAAAGCAAAGATTTCATTAAAGCAGGTATACAACTTCTTAATGGCTCGGATATTAGATATTTTAATAAATATGTATTTTTAGAAATTTTAAGAGATATTGATGTTTTAGATCCCAATATAAATAAATTTATTTTGTCGTATTGCGAAGACGTTAAATGGAAAGATCATCTTTTACAAAATGTTATTTATTCAAAGCAAGTGTATTATAAACTACTTTTAAATAATGGAATTATTGAAAAATGGTTAGGTTCTGAAAAAGAGGAAAAGAATGCTATAAATTTAATAAGCAGTATAAAACCAAAATATGACTTAGAAGATATTAATTTAATCAAACAATATTTTTTAGAAGACAAAAAACATTCTAATGATTTCAAAAAAATCTTTTCTCGTGATTTTCATCAAGATTCAAATGAACTGTTTGATCTAAGAATATTATTTTATAAAGAAAATCCACACTTAAGTCATCATTATTTAGATGTTAACGAAAGCTTAAAGAATAATGAATACAGAACAATTAAGTATATTGAATTTTTGATAGAAAAAAAGTTAAATGACAAAGATGATCAAAATGAATTTTTAGAAAAAAAAATCTTTTTGGAAGATAAAAATTTTATTATTAATGATGGTGAGTATGTATATAAATCATTATCCAAATTTATACCATCCGATACTAATGAGGTAAACGATTTTAGTGAATGGTCAGCAGTACACTATAAAAACAGCTTGGAAAGAACGATTGTTATAATTTTAAAAAAATCAATTAACTCGATAATTTTTAAAGATCCAGAGAGTTTTAAAAATATATTATTAGATTTATCTAAAAATTCGAATGATGTAATCAATGAATTAATTATAGAAGGATTAGATAGTTTAAATAATGAATACAGTGATTATGTTATAGAGTTTATATGTGAAAATTTTGAGAACAGAATATTTATTAAATCTGATGGCAGTAAAAATGTATTATCTTTAGTAAAAAAATGTTTGATAAATCATTCACATACTTGCAGTAATCAAATATTCACTAAGTTAGAAAATAAAATTTTGAAATATATGCCTAATGGAGCTAAAGAATACATCAAATACAGATACAAATTTAATAAAAATAAAAATACCGATGAAAAAGTTTACTGGAGTTTTTGGGGTGACTTACAAATAGAACTCCTTTCTATTTTACCGATTGAAAGACTAACAAATGAATCTATTGAATTATTGAATGTTTTACAAAGGAAATTTAAAGGTAAAAGCAATCGCTACAATTATGCATTGAGTACTAGTGGTTTTGTTAAGTCACCAATAGATGGAAAAGAATTGTCACTTATTAGTTGGAGTAATATTATAAGCAAGAAAAAAGAAGATTTTGATACAAAAAATAAGTGGATATCTGTTAGTGGAGGTATTATTGAAGGGTCAATTCAGCAGTTTGCAAGTAGTTTTTCTCAAGAAGTAAGCAAAAATCCTCTAGAAATGATAAAAATTGTACTCAACAATAAGAATAAAATCGAAAAAGAGTTTATTGATGCTATGTATAGCAGTTTAGCATTCATCGATCTTACAGATTTACCTAATGAGTTATTAATAAAATTGATAGAAAGATTCTCGGATAATATAAATTCATTTAGGGCACAAAACATTTGCCGTATTATTCAAAACAATAAAGATATAAAGTGGTCTGATAGCATTCTGAATACGTTGATAAGTATAGCTACTAGTTCCAATGTTTTTTTAATAGATTACCATATGACCAGTAATAAAGAAGATGAAAATCTACTGAGTTTTGATACATTGTATACAAATTCTTTGAATTGTGCTGAATGTTGTGCTGCTAGAGCTATTGAAAGTTTAATATGGTATAAGCCTGATTATTATCCATTATTTAAATCCTCGATTAATAGCCTTGTAAATCATCCTAGTACTGCAGTTAAGTTAGCCAGTGTATCTACTTTAAGATCAGTAATAAATATTGATAACGAGTTTGCGACAGAAAAAATTATAAAATTATACGAAGATGACTTCAGAGTAGCTGGAAATATTAATACTCGTGATGTATTATTCCACGCATATACTTCGAATCCAAAATTAGTGTTAGAGACAATATTAAAATGTTTTCATTCTTCGGATAATGATTTAATAAAGATTGGTTCATATTCAGTCGCAGAAATGTATTTAAATAATAACGAGTTCAATCATGAAGTGAAAAACTTACAAAATTTTACTGAAAAGCAGATTCAGTCATTTTTAGAAATGATCATAATTTATTTTGAATATGATGAATATAATCAAAAGTGTAAAGAAATTTTGTCAGTTTCGTTGGATGTTGATTATGAGTTAGAAAACGTCTTTTCTAAATTGTTTTATAAAAAATCTTTAAAGTTAAGTCGTGATTTTGATTTCTTAAATTTAATTATGAAATCAAATTTAAGTCAACAAATTATGTATTCATTTGTTAAATATTTAGAAGAAGAAAATAAGTCTTTAACTGCATATAGTGAAGTAATCTTGAATTTATGTAATAGAGTAATCGAGGATTTCAAACACAATAGTAAAAATAAGTGGGGGGTTGAAGAAGAACTTTCTAAACTGATTATTGGTTTATTTGACGAGAGTAATCAAAATTCAAAATTAAGTAATACTGCTTCTAAAAGTTTAGAATTATGGGATAAAATGTTTGAATTTAGAATTGGATCAATAAGGGAATTAAGTGGGAAAATAATGAACAGGTAAGAAAGTTTTAATAAACTAATTAACTAAGAAAGATTACTATTAAAAAGTAGATGAATGATAAATCATTTTAAATTTCAAAAAACAAAATGTTTTATTTTACCTTTGAAAAGTTGCTTGTAAAAAGTAATAAATGTTTTTTTACAATTGGTTTGATAAGAAAGATTTTTTTAAATACAATACTACTCAATTAATATTAAATATATAAATATTATAGTAACTTTTGATTCTGTTGTAATAGTCTAACCACTTTTTCGGCCGGACGGGCGGAAAAGTGGTTTTTTTATGAAGTAGACTGTTCAAACGAGACGTAGTTGAAATGAGAGCGTAACGGAACCGATTCAATCATTGGATTGGTCGTGATGTTTCTCCTTTGTTCCTTATCCGTCAAACAGTACGGTTATCTGTGCTTTGCCGGCGGCTTTCTTCTACTGTACTGGATCGGTGCGTCATGGTAAAAAGCAAGAAAAGAGGAAATGAACGTGTGGAAAAAAATTAGAATCATCGCCAGTCTACTTGGTATACTGCTGGCGGGATATTTGGCCTGGCAAATCTACATTTTATTATTCGCCGTAGATATCGAATATGTACCGCAAGGCGATTTGTACATGACGATCACCTCTCCGGACGAGCGGTATACGTTACGGTTTTATCGTTCAAGCGGCGGGGCGACGACGGGATTTGCGATGCTCGGCATCATGGAAGATCAAAAAACAAAAGAACAGCGGCGTGTCTATTGGGAATATCCGTGTAGAGAGGTAAGTGTGAAATGGCGACGAGACGTTGTCATTATTAATGACACCTGCTTAAACATCTGGACAGAGGTGTATGATTTCAGATTGGATCAACCGATTTATTCAGCAAAATAGAGTTCATGAAGGGAAGGTGAAACATCCTGATGATCATACTTAGAAAACACATCGACGGCTTGATGTATTACTGGTCCATTTATCGCGACGGTCGGACAGTCCAGGCATTTTTTGGAGTCAATGAACCATGGATGCTTGATGAAGATCTCGATGAAAAAACGGAAGAACGGTTTACGTTTCGCTATCAAGCCCGACGTCGCGTGAAGGAACTGATTGCCGAGAAGCAGGCGGACGGATATCAACAGGAAATCATACCGGATCCGGTGCCGAGTCAAGAAGAACAGTTGACGTTTCACAAGAGAGCGACATGGTTTGCATATGTACTTTTCGGAGTGGGGTTGATTCCGCTTGTCACACCCTGGTCTTTATCTCCGTACGTATTAGTCATTCTTGCAGTACCTTTCCTCATCATGTCGACGAGCGGAAAAATGCTGCCGTTTTGGGTCAAAGCGATGTGCTTTATCAGTTATTTCCTGATTAACATCAGTTACAGACAGGGACCGGACATAAAATATCTGGACGCCGGTCTGTTACTCGCAACGGGCGTGTTCCTGTGGGGCTACATGAATAAAAGCAAAAAACGTTTTAACACGTAAGCTGACAAGGAACGGGAGGGTCAGGCATGCCGACAACATTTTTAAAGCAGTTGTTGCAAGAGGAAGAGAGTTCAGACTTCTCATCATTACGTTCCGCTTATCTTGCGAAACAACAGGGCTTGCGAAACGTATTTTTACAGCAGATGAACACCTTTATAGCGGAAGCACTTGCATGGGACATTCAGCGACAACGGCAGTTCACGGACTGGTTGCTGACCGCATGTGAACGAGAAGAAGATGTGCATGAACTGCTGATTCATCCCTTGAATGAGCGGTTATTGAAACCTGTCCTCAAGCAGTGGATGAATGATCTGCCGGAAGACGTACGACCGTATCGGTGGTTTGGGATTTTCTTTTTTGAAGAAGACAACAGACTTGAATATCTGCAGACGGCGATTGACCGCGGCGGTCGGCAGGAACAACTGGCAATCGAGACAATGATTCGTCATCTGTTGAATTGGCTGTGGTACGCATTCCATCATCTCAATGAAGATTTGTATTTAAGTGAGACAGAGGACGATGCGGAGACGCTGCAGGAAACCCGTTTGTTGATAGATCAACTTGATGATTCGGTTCAAAAGACCGAGTTCATGGAGGAATGGCAGGAACACGCCCGGACGTATGAACTTTGGTTGCGCTTTTTAAAAGAAGAGACGGAAGGGTTCATGGAGTGGCGGGAGCGACAAGAAAAGCGGGGAGAGAATAAGCAATGAAAACTCCTTACGATCGATACAAGAATACAGAACTGTGGAACGTCATTTCGGAAGCGATTGACGAATTGATTGAAAACGATGACTTGGAGGAAAGAACGACCCATGATCATATCGTCGGATACCTCTGTCAACAAGTATTATCTCGCCTAACGGAGAAGGGAAACTGAGGAAATGGGATTTTGAAGCGGACTTCGAATAATTGAAAATCAGCGATTAAAAACGTCTCGCCTAAGCTTGTTGAAGTAACCATTCAAGTATAAGTTGAGATTTTTTAATATGCCTACCAGAAATCTTAAGCACAACGGATGTTAGAGAGGACTATATCGATGAAGACAACCTATTCTTATGAAGAACTTTTGAAATTTGACGACCCGTTTGAATATGAAGTGGGTCTCCCGTTGAAGATCAAGGACCTGCCCTCATCCGTGATGGAAGAAGATATTCCGGACAGTAAAACGACATTGCTCGAGAAACTGTCGGAGGGGTATTCCTTAATCATTCAAAAACCGCGGATTCCAAACGAAAAGGTGTTTTCCGCGTTTCAACCGTTGGATGAAAATGATTTTACGAAATTGTATGCGGTAAACGAAACGGCTTTTAATGAACCATTGTGGGATCTTTTGTATGAACGTGAATACGACCTTCACTGGGCATTCTTTTTACTAAAAGAGATGAAAGATGTCGTTTTCGAATTGTCCTATACGGGTGGAAAAACTCGCTCTTTAACACTCTCGGGTCTAAACGCAAATACCCTGATTCATTTACGGCTTGAAGTAGACCAAAGTGTGACCTGTATGTGGGATTAAATAGATGGAAAAATCACAACGATCATCCAAGGAAGAACTTAACAGTATTACCCGAGTAGTCGAACGATGCGATTGGTGAATGGGGTTTTGGGTTTGCAACGTACTAAGGAGTGAGGTAAGCCAAGTTTTAGGGGGAGCAAAAGTGGAATTTCAGAGTGGTGAATGGATTGATGTCTACCGGGAACTGTTACCGCATGACGATTGGCAAGAGCTCGTCCGAATTCAGGTGACTCAGCATAACTATCCTTTTGAAGTCAAGTTGTTGGAACGTCCGGTGAAACAGAACCGCAATACTTATGACTTATCGGACTGGACGGTCTTATCGCATGTCATTATGACAGAAACGTCGCAACTAAAGGCATTTCTAGATCAACTCGAAATCGAACAGATGAAGATGGACGAGTCGAAGACGATTCTCAGCATTCGGAAACACGGGCAGGAAATCGTTCGTGTTACTAACGATAGTGTCTTGATGTATGGTGTCTTCTATGAGGAACTAAGCGAGTCGGGTACGGAGTACGAAAACTTTTTTGATGCTGTCTTACCGTATACGACGTTCCCGGTTGAGGTCGTCTTTTGCGGCCGTGGCGTCTTAAATGATGAGGACTCGATCCATGCGATGACATTAACCGATACGAATTGGCAAGGCGTCTTCGAAGATCGTTTGTTGCATTTGCTGAACCGAAAAGAAATCACTTCTGGATTCCTGCCAACGAATTACTCAAAGCCCTCTCGACGAACGCTTGAGAACTTCATGACAGAGTTCATGTTGTGCATGCCGTATAACTTCATTGTGACACGAGATGCAAATGGACGGTTTGGTATGCTCGATCATTTTTGTACCGATGGAAAGATTGCACACTTTGGAAATATAGAGGATGAAGAGACAAATCCAGATCAACACAGATAGAAAAGAAGGAGGAAAAAGAGATGAGCTTAGCTTCGTATATTTGTATGGATAGGCAGATACCTGATAAGTATCTAGATTTGGATGACGAAGATGAAACACTTCCATTTTATATAGGGCGGTGTTTTGCAGATGAAAATTGTCTATACAATGTAAAAACTTCACAGTTTCATAAATGGTATGTGTATGAGATTTCAAGTCACTGGGGCATCGAAATCGTAGAACCTTTCGATTCCGTTATTTCAGTGAAGTCAAAAGAAAAATTGCATCATTTATTTACGCTCATGAATGAGTTCTTAGACGAGGGGGAATCCTTTGAACTATATACCTGTTGGCTTGGAGAAGAGTCCTATCCAAAAGAAAAAAGTATGACACTCTCTTTAGAACTTGAACAGCTGGAGGATATTCAGATTCCTGAAAGAACTCATATCTTAATCACAAAAACTCGTGGGAACTAAAACTGCTGATCAACAGTGATGATGATTCAGGTGATTCGCTTTCCCGTAAAGACGATATCTGGGATGGCATGGATTGTCTCATCGCAGCTACCTCTTAAACGAAATAGATATGTCTCACTGTCAAACATAAATGGGAGGAAAAAATATGTTTGTTATTAGTACGAGCTTAAAAGAAGTTCCAGAAGAAGAAAAAGATATTCTCCGTTATCCGAGTCGTGTCCAAATTTTTTTGATTCAAGACTTTTCCCGCGTTTCTGATCGTTGTGATTTGCTGATTCATCTTGATTCCTATGCCGATAAATTGTTTTTAGCAAGAGAAGTAAACGAGCTGATTGGAATTTGTGAACTGCTCATTCAACGGTATTGTACGCCGAATGAAGCATGGTTAGTGAATCAGGCACATTATTATCCAAACGAACCTTGGCTGATCCATCAATCAAATGAGTTAATAATGGAGCTACATCAATTTTTAGAATTGCTTAAGCGAATGTGCATCGCGTCTGTATACCAGAACGCGTTGATTTATTTTTGGGGTGATTAATCAACGATCAATACAACTGAGGAGACAATATGAATCAATCAATATTAAGAAGATCTTTCATCGCAGCATTTTGATAATATTTTTCTTGCCGATCAAGAGACTGGATGTTTATAAGAATCAATTGATACCCTATTGGACGTTTAACCTACATCGGTCTTGCTGCCGGACTCTTTTTATTGATGTTAGGAACTTACTTCATCCGATGTAAGCACGCAAACAAAACACCGCTATCCGGGCATGGAGACGGGGTCGATCATGTCGATTCGTTTGTGCTCAGTCTCCTCTTATCAATTGGTGTCATCCTCTTTAGTTCATTATCCGTCAGACAATACGGTTATTTCTGCTTAGCAGGAGGAGTGCTTTTACTGTATGGTGTCAATGCAGTTTGGTAAGGAAAAGAGAAGAAACAGGAGGCTGGCATCATTCATCAGATACGGCTGAACGTCTGAATTCAATCAATGGTGTTAATTCATATACAACAGTGTAAAGGGAGCTACCAGCATGGTGCAATTATTAAAGCAAATTGACGATGAAGTCTATCATGTCGTCTATCACCAAGAAGGACGTACGTTATTCGTCAGGGAAGGCGTTGCGCGGAAAGAACCGGCCCCGGATAGTGACGACATGATTGAAATTAACGAAGAGACGGCGACTGTGCGTGTGCTTTTTAAAAATACATTTGCCGCCTATCGTCAGAAAAAAGAATGGATGCGTCAAAAGATGGAGGATGGGTATTTGAAAGCAGCTTTTTCTCAATCTGAGGCAATGGACTACCGCGCAGATCGGCGCAACATCAAACTGCGCCTTATGAGTGCTCTATTACTCATGCTGTGCGGATTATCGACATTGACCGGTCTGTTACCGATCTCGGGATATATTCCGCTTGTGTTCTTACCTTTCTTTTATCCAATCTACATTGAAGGGAAAACAGCCCGTGCCCGCTTCTATCGTTGGTCGGGAGGCATATTCCTGTTCATACTAGCCGGCACGTCAAAAGATTATTTAAAACCATTTAATCTTTCTGCCAACGGAACCGTCTGCCTCATCGCAGGATTCATCCTCTTACTGTACACGACTCAACAATTGAAGGAACTGACGACGAAGGAGATCACGCCGCATGAAGGATAAACAAGAATCACTGATTCAGTTAAAACGAGAGATTAGTCAAACCGTCGATTACTGGGTCTGTTACCGGGTGGGGCGGACGCTTTATCAGGTCTCCATCCAAGAGCAGGCCAATGGTCAAACGAACGAAGGAGAGGTCACGACGGAGCGGTTCCCGTTCTATTTTGGCATGAAACAGCGGATGCGTCAGTTGGCCGAAGAAAAAGCAGCACTGGGCTTTCGACCGCTGACAGAGGCAGAACAGGCAGCGAACGTCATCGAAGCATCGGAAGAATCATCGCTTGATCCGGCCTTTTTTGATCCGGCCATTCGTTTGGCATGGCTGCTCCTTGGACTCGGGGTGCTCCTGTTCGTCCTTCCTTACGAGAGGCTAAATAATTTTGCATTCGGTTTAGGACTGTACGTCTGGTATGAAACTTTTCGTCAAGCCGGTCTACCAAAAATTTTCCGACGGTATTTTCACGGAATGTTTGGTGCATTGATGGTATTGCAGGTCCTGTCCGCTTTTGAACTGGAGCGGGAAGTACAGCCATACTACGCCACCTTATCTGTTTTTTCAGCGGTCATGTTGGTATTACTTGTCGTGCAATACCACTGGAAAGAAACAGACCAAATCGCACAGGGTGAAAGCGTTCGTATACGAAAAATCAAAGAATATACGGATTTCGAGGAATGAAACTTAAAATCCGATTCACTCAACTTTCGGAAGACTTGTGGGTTCAACAATCCTGTAAAATAAAGGTATCACATTAATCGGCATGATTCATGAACTAAATCAGTCGATCGGAAAAGGGAGCGATATCATGGACGTACAACGGAATTCTGATTTTATCTTTGAGCTTTTTTTAGTCATCTGGGCGATTGGAGCAATCGGGATTCTCTTCACCCAAGCTCGAAATAAGCGAAGTCTTAAATCCAGTCTATTGACGGGTACAGCAATCAATCTGATTTATACAGTGACGGTTTCATTGATTTGGTTTTTTGCTGTCGCAATTGATGGGGTCAGTCAGGTCTTAGTCGTTTATTTCTTCGTAAGCATTTTCCTGATTCTTGAGGTTCTTTTGTTGATTGTTCTTTTGATTGTCAAACGTAAAAAACAAACTACCTTTTAAAAGGCAAAGGAGTGAAGCATGAATCGTTACACCTAAGTCACCCATGCCGCTACACAACTATCGATTCTCGATATGAGACGGCGAGCGATTGCGTTGTTAGTGAAACACGTCGTGCGTCTTGAGGAACCGAGAGCAAAGTCGAGTGTGTTGCTCCATATCGATATGTTGTATCTTGTCGGGACAGTCAAGATGCTCGAGTTCAGATGGAAACGTTTATTAATCCAACTAATCGAAAAGAAGAAAACGAATTTACTCGTTTTCTTCTTTTTCTATACATAACGAAAAAAGGAGAGACGACATGGCTAAAAAATCAATCCAAGATCATGCTTTTTTCGGAAACATCAAAAAGGTGAAGGCGTGTATCGAGCGCGGAGATGATTTGAATGCGCTCGATGAAGAAGGATCTGCCGCACTGCACTGGGCGGTCGAGGAAGGGTATGACGAAATCGTCACGCTGTTGCTTGATCATGGGGCGGACATCAACCAATACGATAAAGATGGTCTGACGCCGTTGCATCTCGCATTGTATGAAAAGCAGGGTGAAATCGCGATTCAGCTGATTGACCGCGGTGCTGCCCTTGATTTTGACGGAGACGGCTTTACGGCACTGCATTTTATCGCTGCCCGTTCCGGAAACAAACGGGTTCTCCAGCGATTACTGGAAGACCGGACACATGTGGATTGGCAGACAGATAGTGGAGAAGGGCATACGCCGCTGCATTATGCGGCTCAAGAAGGAAAGACAAAGAAAATTCGTATGCTGGTGGAAGCGGGAGCCGATGTCAACCGGATGGAACTGAACGGCTTTGCACCACTCCATCTGGCCACCGGGGAAGGGCATGCCAAAGCGGTACAGGCATTACTGGCAGCAGGAGCCGACATTGAAATCGAAAATCCGTTAAATGAGAACAATACCCCGTTGATGCTGGCGAGTCAGTACGGCTTAACCGAAATCACCAAATTATTGTTGGAGCATGGTGCAAATCGACAGCATCCAGACACGGAAGGGAGAACAGCAATCGACTTTGCCGTCAAACATCGTTATCCGGAAATCGTAGCTTTATTACAAACTTGAGCAGGAGGAAATCGACGTGAAGAAATGGATTGGGGTCTTGATTATCGTCCAGACGGTTTTGTTTAGTATGCTGATCATCCAGCTCAACAAAATGACGGAGACTATTGCGGCTGTGGGGTCAATGATTGTTACGAAAGAAGGGGATCTTGCCTGGGGAGGAGGACTACCGACAACGGATTATGTCCTGTTCTGAATCTTACTTGTTTTAGGGATTTATCTCATCATTCCGGAAGATAAAATAAAGTGGTAACACGATTGAATTCTGTTCAACAATGGCATCCGGACATGATAAACTGAGGGTATGGAATATATTTACTTATTTCCTTGGAATTGAAAATGACTGAAGTACAATCGACATAAAAAAAAGGACGTGAACGTATGAAAAAGGTAACAGTTCGTAAAGCAATGGCGAGTACGCTTGTAACGGCTCTTGTATTGACGGGAGTCGGAGTAAACAGCAATATAGCGGATGCGGCGACCAAGACGACGCAAGTCGCGAAGAAAAAATTCGACTACAAAAAGTATCGCGCCAAACAAACGAAAGTCGTAGCATCGTACGGCAGCACACTCTTCCATTTGGGGAATCTGGGCGGAATCAAAGTACCGGATTACATCACGGATTCTGTGTACCGCGCCAAAGTGGAAGCGTATAACAAAAAATCAAAACAGTATATGACGGACCGTAAGAAGGCACGAAAAGAAGCGGAAGCCTTGAAAAAGCTGATTAAAGAAGTGAACACGCAGAAGGAAAGAAAGGCTGTGGACAAACGAATTGCGGCGTTGAAAAAAGAAACCATTCGTTTGACGAAGGCGGAAAAGGTGTTGACCAAAGAAGGACAGGCTCTCTATAAAGTGATTGTTGACTACGAAAATAAGCAAATCAAGTTATTTGAAGGCCAGTATGGATCGATTACAAAAGACTTAACGGTTCTCGACTATAAGGACTACGCCAATCGTTTGAAGGCTTACCTGGATGCTAATAACTTCAGTGCAGACGAGAAAAACGAAATCATGGATCAAGTATACGATCGGCTTCTGTACGCTCGTGAAGACGCATCGGAAATCGTCGGAGACAAACGTGGTGCAATCAGACTGCTGGTTTACGCCGGTAAATTTGAAGAAGCGAATCAACTGTTTGTAAATACAAAAGAAACGATCCTGGTTGAAGAAAACACGAAATTAGATGCGTTATACACAAAAATCATTGGAGTCTACATGACGAAAAAATAACAACAGAGTTGGTTTACGATTAACAGCATCCTTTTCGGATGCTGTTATTGTTATGCTTATTTTTACTTTAAGCTCTATTCTGCTGGGGCGGAGAAGACAGGGAGTTGAAGATGATGTTAGAGTTACAGCTTTTGAACATTGATGAGCTCGAAGTTCCCGAGAAAATATACGTCTTGATTAAAAAATGAAGCAAGGAGTGTGCACGAAATGAAAAAGCGGTTTACCGTGAAGTCCAAACAACATCTGAGCGGAGGAATCATTAAAATCATCGTCGATACAGAGACCGGTGTGAATTATATAATGACAAGCGGTCTTGGTCTCAGTGGCATGACACCCTTATTAGACAAAGAAGGAAATGTGGTTGTCGATAGAAATTAAATCTCTATACACATTTTTATGTGTCTTTTAAAACGTTTATCTATACGTTTTTTGAAACGTGCGATACGATTGTGACCGTCAAGAAGAAAAGTCATTTTACGATGATTTAAGCACAACACTTTTCGATCATTCTGTATGTTCTGTAAAAATAGTAGACCGATAGCGCATCCGGTAGCTTTCTTCATCCATT
>NZ_JAWPEN010000023.1:0-31666 GCF_033342815.1 Exiguobacterium artemiae | reverse complement strand
ACGTTAGGCGTACCGATGTATTTTGCGGATCCGTATTCTTCTTGGCAACGTGGAAGTAACGAGAACGCCAATGGTCTTCTCCGTGAATTTTTCCCGAAGGGGACGGATTTCGGAAAGGTTAGTCGTTCTGAACTCGCTCAAGCGCTCGCCTGGATCAATGGGAGACCACGGAAATGTCTGAACTGGAAAACTGCATACGAGGTCTTCTCGGAAGAAGTGTTGCACTTAATTTGACAAACCGTCAGACAAAAAAAACCCGTTCATCAAGTGATGAACGGGTTCGGTATGATTCTGACTGGGCTCGAACCAGCGACCTCTACCCTGTCAAGGTAGCGCTCTCCCAGCTGAGCTACAGAATCATGTCGGTGTGTTCTGGGTATATGTTTATTATAGCAACATATTGAAAACTGTAAAGACTTTTCTACGATTTTTTCAGTTATTTTTTTCTTTCTGCACTGCAGTTCAAAGTTGCAGGGTTTTGATTCGTCCTCTACTATGTAAATAAGCACATATAAAATAAAGGAGGGGTAACCATTGAATTTTTTAACGAGGTTTAGTTTAAAGAACTCTGTCGCTGTATTTATCATTGCCATTTTATTAGTTTTAGGCGGCGTATATTCGTTTTCCCAACTTAAAGTGGATCAGTTTCCTGAAATTGAATTTCCTCAAATTTCAGTAGAAGCCGTTTATCCAGGCGCATCTCCGGATGACGTTGACAAACAGGTTGTCTCAAAACTTGAGACGGCACTGAAAGGAATAGAAGGCTCTACTAAAATCACGAGCTCTGCTTATGAAAGCATCGGGATCATCAATATTGAATTCCCATTTGATACCGATATGGACAAGGTCGAACAACAAATCGACGCTGCGATTCAGGATGCTAATCTTCCGGAAGAAGCAACAACGAAGTTAAACCGGTTCTCATTCGGATCGTTCCCAATCTACAATATTTCCTTCTTTAGTAAAGACGGAAAAGAGATTGAGTCCCTCTTAAAAAATGAAATCGAACCGGAACTCAATAAAATTCCGGGAATCAACAGTGTTTCTGTTGGTGGGTATAAGGATGATTTAGTTCAAATTACGGTCGACAACAAAAAGGCAACAGCGGCCGGTTTATCGTTATCAGGTATTAAAGAACAAATCAATGCCAAGTATGTTTCTTTCCCGTCCGGACAGCTCGCAGAAGGTGATTCGAAGATTCCGATCCGGGTCGAAGAAAAACTGGAAAACTTGGATAAATTAAAAAATCTCCAACTCACGTCAAGCGCCGCTTCCGGTGCAGCATCAGGTGGTCAAGGCCAATCGGCTCAATCAGGACCTCCGACTGGTTCTACCGACGGCGCTCCAGGTGCTCCGACAGAACAAACGGCACCAGCTGAACCGATTCGCCTTTCAGATGTCGCAACCATCGAAGCCGTCTCCAAACAAAGTGAAAAAACACGATATGACTTAAAAGATTCTCTCTCGATGGCCATTACGAAAAAACAGGATGCCAATACGGTTGAAATCGCCGATGGCGTCACAAAAATCTTAAATAAATATGATGATCAAATTGATTATACGATCGGGATTGATTCCGCAAAAGATATTGAAGAATCTGTCGCGACGCTAGTCAAAGAAGGATTGCTCGGTGCGTTGTTTGCTTCACTGGCAGTTCTGCTGTTCTTACGCAATATCCGGGCGACCATCATCGCGATTGTTTCGATTCCGCTATCGCTCTTGATTGCAGCCATTTTCTTGAACTGGCAGGATATTTCACTGAACATCATGACACTAGGTGGGATGGCGGTCGCTGTTGGTCGGGTTGTCGATGACAGTATCGTCGTCATTGAAAATATCTTCCGACGAGTCCGCAAGTCAGATGGTGGGATGACAAATGAAATTATCGAACAATCAACAAAAGAAATCTTGAAGGCCATCACGTCTTCAACACTTACGACCGTCGTTGTTTTCTTACCGATCGGCTTCGTCGGCGGTATTACCGGTAAATTCTTCTTACCGTTTGCTTTGACGATCATCTTCTCGTTACTTGCTTCCCTGCTTGTCGCAATTACGATTGTACCGATCTTGGCGAAATTCGCCTTTAAAAAGGTCCCGGCGGAAGAAAAAGAAGGCGCCTTACAACGCTGGTACGGCAAACTGATTGAAAAATCGTTGTCGCATAAAGCAATCATCTTAGTCGTTTCCTTCTTGTTACTCGGTGGTTCGCTTGCGATTGTACCGCAACTCGGCTTTACCTTTATTCCGAACGAAGCTTCAAAAACACTGACGGCTTCACTCGAACTTCCTGCTGCAACTTCACTTGAAAAAACGAGTGATGTATCGCTCAACATGGAAAAAATGTTTGATCAGGAAAAAGCGATTGCTGATGTCACGACATCCGTCGGAGCCCGTGACTTCACGACCGGATTGCGACTTGATAACAAAGCCAGCTACTTCCTGAACTTAAAAGACGGGGTCGATGTCGAAAAGACAATCAAGTCCCTTGAAACTAAAATGGAGGATATCGCAAAAGAAGACGATGTCGACGTTAAAATAAGCGTCGCTGAGCTGTCAACTGGCGGTCCGCCATCGAACAACAATGTCGATGTTGATTTGTTCTCGACTGATCTAGAGGCATTACAAAAAGCCGCTAAATTAGTTGAAGACAACATGAACAAAAACAACGACCTAAAATACGTGACGAATAACTTCAGCGAGAAACAAAAACAATTCCTCGTTGAAATTAACTCTGAAAAAGCCAGCGATCGTGGTTTGTCCGGCTTCCAGATTCTTGGTACGGTCAACGATCAAACGAAACCTGTTACGGTCGGCACCCTTAATCTAGACAACAAAGATCAAGACGTTCAATTATCTTATAAGGAAGATTTGACGTCGAAAGCAGATCTCGAGAACGTCCAACTCTTCTCAGCTGCAGGTCCTGTCGCCTTGAAAGATGTAGCGACTGTCAAAGAAGTCGATACGTTCACATCGATTCAAAAGCTGGACGGTAAAGTTTACGCCCGTGTCTCGGGTCAAGTCAAAGGAGACAATGTCCAGACAGTCTCAAGTGACGTCAAAGCGGCTGTCGAAAAAATCGACTTGCCGGAAGGCGTTTCCTTAACAAGCGGCGGCGGAAATGATGATACGGTCGAAATCTTCCAGTCTCTTGGAATTGCCATCGTCGTCGCCATCGGTCTCGTCTACTTGACGATGTTAATCACGTTCGGAAAAGCACGGATTCCGTTCATTATTCTTTCATCGCTCATCTTCGTTCCGATTGGTTCACTCGTCACGCTGTTCTTAGCGAACGAACCATTATCGGTCAGTGTCATGATCGGATTCCTGATGCTCATCGGAATCGTCACGACCAACGCGATTGTCCTCGTCGACCGGATTGGTCAGAACATCACACGCGGGTTACCGATTCGGGAATCCTTGATTGAAGCCGGTAAAACACGACTTCGCCCAATCCTGATGACGGCATTCGCTACAATCATGGCGCTTGTTCCGCTTGCTCTGACGACGTCATCCGGTACACTAATTTCAAAAGGTCTTGCCTTGACGGTTATCGGCGGACTCACGACGTCAACACTCTTGACGCTCATCATCGTCCCTGTAGTCTACGAGCTCTTCTTCTTCAAAAAAGTGAAAAAAGAACGTCAGTCCTAACAAAAAATCCTTCTCTCATTCATGAGGGAAGGATTTTTTTGATTATTTTTCAAGTAATTCATCTGTCCGATCAATCGTTCCATTATGTTTCGCGACGAGTCCGTCCAGTACAGATGGTTCGAATTCTTCTCCGATTGCAATGATGCCCGTCTTACCAGGCGGAATCACGCCGAGTGTCCGTTTAAATGTTTCTTGAACGGCTTGATTCTCTTTTAAGTCTTTCGAACCGCCAATCAGCATCCCGGTCATCGAACCGAGTAAAATACCAAACGGTCCACCCAGAATTCCGACAGCCATCCCAATCAAGGAACCTTTAAAGGCTTTGTTGGAACCGCTCAAGTCAACGGCATCTTCAAAAGAAAAAGCCCCACTTTCACTTCGTTTGATGACAGCAATCTGTTCAAAATCAACCTGACCGTTTGCATGGTACTTCTTCAATTCACTGAATACCTGATACGACGTCGCTTCTTCTTCAAATGTAAAGGTCATGATATGGTGTTTCTCTTCTTTTTTCGCCACAACTTTCCACCTCTTTCGAAAAAAACGGATTGCCGCTGTTGACGATGAGGAATACACCATTTATTTACCATTCAAAGCTTGAAACGAAACCTGTTACGGTGCGCTTGGTTTACCAGGAGCCAGTTGATAATATTCTTCCATCGTTAACCCGGTCATTTTCAACTGTGCGGCAAGTGTTGCTCCGACATAACGGAAATGCCAGCTTTCGTACGTGTATCCTGTCCATGATTCTTTTCCGAGCGGATAACGAAGATGGAATCCGTAACGATGCGCATTGGCAGCCAACCATTTGGCTTCTTTTGTACTAGAAAAACTGAACTTGGCATATTTCGAGGAATCAGCTCCACCGATATCAAAACCGAGTCCTGTCTGATGTTCACTTTTTCCCGGTTGTGCACTGTACGTACTGGCTTTTTCAAAGCCATCCCGCGCGACATATTTTTCAAATAATGCTTTTTGATACGCATACGAACGGTATGTACTGAATGCGACCAGTGTAATATTGTCCGCTTTGGCAGCACGTCTCATTTTCTCAAAGGCTGCCCGTGCGACCTTACTTTCACCAGGTGCATACGTCGAGCGTAATGGAAGATTAGGATTAACGATTAATGTTTTTCCAATACGTAATCCGCCGATTTGTTGATCTGTCAGTAAATATTTTGTGCTCGCATACCCTGTCTGTGTTCCATAACGGACTTTTGACCATGTCCCGAGTCGACTGATCTCATTGACATAAACAGTGGTCGGGATGACGGCGACGACAGCTTTACTTGTCGAAGCCCCGCTGCGAAGGTTGAGCGGTGTTTTCGCTTGGCGATAACTGGATGCTTCTGCGGCCAGTGAAAAACTGACGAGTGACAGAAGGACTGCCAGTAACCCGGTCACCGTTTGCTTTAGTTTTTTCATATCTCATAAAACTCCTTTTTTCCAAAACAGGGTAATTAATCTTTGATTTTAGAATAACATTCATTTCAGAACGTCACCATTTTTTCTACAGGGTGTAATCAAAATGAATTAATTCTTTCGGCTTCACTCAAATGAAGTCGGATTGTCCAGTACAAGGATTGAACATTCAGTCTTTCGGGTAAACAATTCTTGTATGCGTTTTCTTTAAATAATGATTGGCATCAGTCAGGGGCGAATCTTATGACCATTTTAGACAAAGTGTTCATCGCCGTCTCTCTTCTTTGGTTACTTGAATTGTTTCTTTTCCGAAACCGTAAGAAGGAACCTTCTCCACTGGAAGAACGGCAAAGTTTTTACTGGATTTTAGCTACTTTACTCACGACAATCCTTTTTTCCGTTCTGTTCAGCGATTCACTTCGTTTCCCCCTGTCACGTGAAATCGGATTGCTCTTTTTGACTTCCGGTGTCGCTCTACGCTACTGGGGAATTTATCATCTCAAGCATCAGTTTACCCGTCACGTCGCTGTCAATCCGGGCGATCGACTTGTCAGTACGGGTCCTTACCGGGCATTACGCCACCCCCTCTATACCGGTCTGTTTTTCATCACGTTAGGTTTCCCGCTGTACTTCGGGAACTTGCTTGTCGCGTTGTGTGCCGGAGTCCTGATGTTCATCGCTTTGCTTCACCGTATTCGAATCGAGGAACAGATGTTGACTGAAGGATTTGGTCCTGCCTATACGGATTGGGCCCGCAGAAGAAAACGTTTGATTCCGTTTATCTACTAAGACATAAGGAGATGTGATTTTTTTGAAGAAACAGGCAGTCGTTATCGGAGCAGGTTTAGCAGGTATGTCAGCCGCAATCCGCCTTGCGGGAGACGGTTATGAAGTCACGATGCTCGAACAAAACGGAAATGTCGGCGGTAAATTGAACCAACGCAGCGGTCAAGGATTTACGTTTGATACTGGTCCTTCGATTTTGACGATGCCTTGGGTGCTCGAACAATTGTTTACGAGCGTTCATCGTCGACTGGACGACTATCTGGAAATCGAACGGATCGAACCGCAATGGCGGACCTTCTTTGAGGACGGGACACAACTCGACGTCAAAGGTGATCTTCCGGGCATGCTCGAGGAGTTCAAAAAAGTTTCCGATCAGGCTGATTTTGTTGAACTGTTCAGCTATTCTAAAAAAATGTACGATTTGTGTTTGGATAGTTTCTACAAGTACAGTCTCGAAGATCTAAAGGACTTAAAAAAATATCATACGATGTCTGAATTACTTAAGATGGATCCGCTCAATACAGTAGCCAGCGGTACGAAAAAACACTTGAACAACAAGTACCTCGAGCAGCTGTTTAATTATATGGTTATGTATGTCGGCTCCAACCCTTACGAAGCTCCCGCTGTCTTCAATCAGATGATTTATGTTCAAATGGGACTTGGTATCTATTATGTCAAAGGCGGCATGTACAATATTGCACGTGCCATGAAAACCGTACTCGATGAACTCCGGGTGACGATTCATGTCAACACGCCTGTCGAACGTGTCGTCACAGAAGGCAAGCGTGCGGTCGGCGTGGAAACGACAGACGGTACATTTTACCCGGCTGATGTCGTCGTCTCGAACCTCGAGGTCATCCCGACCTATCAACATCTCATCTCAGAGAAAAAAGGACCAAAACAGGCTAAAAAATTAAATCAGTCCTTCGTTCCGTCCGTTTCCGGTCTTGTTCTGTTACTTGGAGTGAACCGCGAATATAAAGATCTTAAGCACCATAACTTCTTCTTCTCGGATGATCCGGAACGGGAATTTGCCCAAATGTTCAAGGAAGGTGTCCCACCAGAGGATCCGACGATTTATGTCGGTGTCTCCTCTAAATCCGATGCTTCCCAGGCACCGGAAGGAAAGGACAATCTGTTTGTCCTGACGCACGTTCCGCCACTGACGAAACAAGACGGCAAAACCGATTGGGATGCGTACCGTGAAGTAGTTCTCGATAAATTAGAACGGATGGGACTGACCGATCTACGTGAATCGATTGAATTCGAATACCGCTTTACACCAGAAGACTTGAAATCACTATACGGTCCGAACGGCGGCTCGATTTACGGCGTGGCGGCTGACCGTAAAAAGAACGGCGGATTCAAGATTCCATCGAAAAGCGATCTTTACGAAGGTCTTTACTTTGTCGGCGGTTCCACACATCCGGGTGGCGGGGTCCCGATGGTCACTTTGTCAGGTCAACTGACAGCGGATTTAATCCAAAAACATGAAAATGTAAAAGCATAATTAAAACAGGAGATTATCCCATTATAGACGGGATAACCTCCTGTTTTTTCAGTCATGATGACACATTTCTTCGATTTGAAGAAACGTTTTAGCTTTGAATGTCATTTTATAGACGGCCGGCATCTTTAGGGTGTTCCAAAAATCATACCCGTATGCCGGATCAAAGTACTGCATCAATAACACCATAATGTTTCCGTGTGTACCGATGACGATCGTTTGATTTTGATGATGTTCCAACAGTCGTTTAATTTCAAGAACGATCCGTCGTTGTGCCGTAACGTTTGATTCACCGCCATACGGGTTTTCATCTGGATGGTTCCAGACGTACCGGACAGCCTGTCGGAAGTCCGGCAGTTCTCCCGGTGCCAGTAGCCGCTCTTGAACAGCCTCAGTTTCTTGAATGACTAATCCGGATTTTTCCGCTAAAGGCTGGACTGTCTCAATCGCCCGTCGGTAGGGACTCGCATAGATGTAGTCCAATGTAATGCCGTCAAAAAGTGTCGTCAGTTGCTCCGCATCGTCTCTCCCCTGTTCTGATAAAGGACGCGCTTGTTCGTCTGTAGAATAGGTTGAGTGTGCATGGCGGACTAAGTAGATCGTTGTCATCGTTAATCTCCTTTCAGCTGTCTTTCGATTGCTCCAGCCACCGGTAACCGACACCCCGGACAGTCTCCAAGTACTGATCAATCGGAAAGCCGGAACGTCGCAGTTTTTCACGAAGATGGCGCATATGAGAATCGATGGTTCGTGGTTCAATCGATTGGTCGTCACCCCAAAGCGACCGCACTAATTGTTCTCTTGATAAGATTCCATTTACAGAACCCAGGAGTTTACCTAACAGTTGAAACTCTGTTTTGGTCAGTAAGATTTTTTGTTCATTAAAGCTACAGTCATATCCCGCAGCATCATAATGCAGGCCATGAAATATATACTGTTCCCGTTTTTCTCGCCCAATCAATAATTCAATCCGTCCTAATAATTCACCTTCATGAATCGGTTTTGCCACATAATCATCGGCGCCGACTGTACGTCCCCGAACGACATCTTCCATTTGATTCCGTGCCGTTACCATGATGATCGGGAAATCAGCGATGCGTCTTATATTTTCACATAGTGTCCAACCATCCATTTCGGGCATCATGACATCCAGTAAAGCGATATCAATCGGAACCGTTTTGACGATTTCGAGCGCTTTTTCAGCAGAATCAACCAAATGGCACGTATGACCATACGGTGCCAAATATAATTTCATTAATTGAAGCATCCGTTGTTCATCATCAACGATTAAAATTCGAGCCATTTTTTCACCCCTTCCACTGAACGATTACACGCGTCCCGCTATTTTTTTGACTCTGAATTTCTAGTGTTGCTCCATGTGCCTGGACGATGGCTGACGCAATCGTCAGTCCAAGTCCCGATCCGCCTCGACTTCTCGACCTGGACGGTTCACTGCGGTACAAGCGTTTTGTCACATAGGGCAAACTTTCTTCGCTGATACCGATTCCTGTATCCCGCACTTGAAAATATGGTCCCGTTTCATTTACACCGTATCGGACGATGATGTCACCTGTTGCTGTATATTTTCTTGCGTTATCCAGTATATTCACTAACACTTGTTTAAGCCGGATTTCATCGCCTGTTACCTCTACCGGTTCTCCCGATACATACAAGTGTAGTCCTTTTTCTTCGATTGCCGGTCGCATTTTTTCTGTCGTCGATACAACCAATTCATCAAGCGACAGTGATAACCGTTCGACTGAAAACTCGTTAACATCAGAACGCGCCAGTAACATCAACTGTTCAATCAATCTGCTCACATGGTCACTTTCTTCTTTGATAATCGACAAATAAGCTGCTTTTTCAGATTCCGGCAAGTCCGGGCGTTGTAAAATATCCGCATATCCTTTGACGTATGTCAGTGGGGTTCGGAGCTCGTGAGAAATGTTCGCTAAAAACTCCGTTCGTTCACGATTCAAGAAATCGAGATCTTTAGCCAACTGCGTGATCGATCGTGCAAGTGCTCCAAGTTCGTCTGAGCGTTTCACCGGTAAATCCACATCAAGATTCCCTTCTTTCAGTTTAGCAGTCGCGCGTTCCATCTTAATGAGCGGTCTTGAGATCACTCGTGTGCATAAGAGGACAGTCGCAAGTGACAGAAGTATGGCAATAATACCGACTTGAATGAATTGCTGCCTTAACGGATTAACGACTTGTTGAATCAACGTCTCAGGAGCAAACATAAAGACATGTCCACGATGAACACCTGAAATCGTAATTGGACTATCTGTCATTAAAAAACCGTTCGCTTTTGCTTGAGATTGCAGGATACGATCGTTTCGTTGCGTTTGAAATTCTACGTGTACAAGCTCTTCTGTCATTTCTGGAGTAAGTCGATGCGAAGACTTTAAAATTTCACCCTCTTCATTTGTGATGACGACGGTAAATTCAGATGCTGATTCCATCAAAGTGACATGCTCCAATGTCTCCGCATTAAAAGATTCCTCGAGGACATCGCGGTGTGTATTTCCCCGGTTCAATAAACCGAGAACCACTTCATCCGTCCTTTGATTCACGAGATTGAAATAGAGTGTACTGAACAGAATCCCGCCCATCACAAGAATTGCAGTCAAAAAGAGTAGACCAATGTAGTACGAAATATGCCGCATGCCCTGCCCCCTCCTTTTTCTTCACTATTACGATACACTTTTCCACTGACTCATTCAGTCAGATAATTGAATTGTCACTCTTTCTGCACGGTTTCTGCACGAAACATGGGTATAGTAGTTACATAACCACATTACTCCGGGAGGTATTTTTTTATGAAAAAACAACTACTCGTTACATCACTTGCTCTTTCTACTGTTCTAGGTTTAGGTGCCTGCGGATCTGATTCCACTTCCTCTAATTCACACGATATGCATGATAATAAAAACGATTCCCATGCAGGAATGATGCATTCAAGTGACGGAAAAATTCCAGCCGGACTCAAACAAGCTGAAAATCCAAAGTTTAAAGACGGATCAGACGTCATTCTGTCCTCTGATCATATGAAAGGGATGGATGGCGCAAAAGCAACAATCGTCGATTCATTTAATACAACAGTATATGAAGTCAGCTATACACCAACGAACGGTGGTAAAAAAGTCAGCAATCATAAATGGGTGATTCAGGAAGAACTGAATCCGGTTCCAAAGTCACCGTTAAAAGCAGGTGACAAAGTGACGTTAGCGGCGGACCACATGAAAGGGATGGATGGGGCTAAAGCGACGATTGATCAAGCCGATGAAACAACCGTGTATATGGTCGATTTTAAACCGACAACCGGTGGGAAAACGATTAAAAATCATAAATGGGTGACGGAAGACGAACTTCAAGCCAAAAATTAAATAAAAAACTCCGTTCATCCAAGGATGAACGGAGTTTTTGGTATGATTCTGACTGGGCTCGAACCAGCGACCTCTACCCTGTCAAGGTAGCGCTCTCCCAGCTGAGCTACAGAATCATGATGCAGTACATAATGTACTTGCTAGGACATGTATTAATATAGCAAGAAACTATCCATCTGACAAGTACTTTTCTAAAAAATGTGAAAAATAATAAAGGAATGAGACTGAACATCCGATTGGAGTCAGTCTCATTCCTGGTTGACTTATAGGATAGTCGTAACCTGATCAACAGGTAGACGGAGAGCCGGACGTTTCTTCGCGTCCTCGACTGCTTTTCCGACAGCAATCAACATAACAGGCACATAACGTTCATCTGTAATAAACGTTTCTGCAAAAAGTTGATGATTAAATCCGCCCATCGCAAGCGTCGAAAGTCCTTTCGCTTCAGCCACTAACATGAGTTGCATCGCTGCCAGACTCGCGTTTGACATAGCCGCGTCTCTCGCGTAAGCCTCGCTTTGATAAGCGCCTTCCACTTGTCCTTTGATTGAGTCAAACAAGTCTTCCGTCATACCACCCGCTTCTACGGCTGGACCGTAAACGGGATTGTAGTTTCGGTTTGCCTGCAGATCTCCAAGTACGGCAATGACAACCGAAGAAGAACTGATAGCCGGCTGATTATAAGCGATTGGAGCCAATTGCTTTTTCGCATCTTCCGAATGGAAAACGAGGAAATGCCAATGTTGTAAGTTCCAGGCACTTGGCGCAGCTGTCGTCAATTCGATTAATTCTTTTACTTCTTCCTGCGAAAGCGTAAATGTCTCATCATAATGACGAACGGACCGGCGTTCTGTCAAAAGTGAAAGTGTTTCAGATACTGTTTGATTCATAATGATCCCCCTCTAAATACATCTGTTTACTTTGTTATCGTATCACCCTCTGCGCCAACTGTCATACGACAAGACTCGTTAATGTTTTAACTGTTATAAAACAATGATTGACTTCACCATTCTGTACTAGTACAATAAAATAAATTCAGTGTAAGTTGCTGGTATATCCATATACTAAGAGGAGGAATACAATCATGGAACAACCCCTTTACCACGAGACTTCTTCAGAGTTTTACCGTCAACTTCCCGTTAAAACTTGCTCCCACTGCGGAAAAGAAATGGATGAACAATGCGAATCGTACAAAACAGAATGTGATGAGTGTGCTGTTACAGAACACTGATCATGAATTTCTTAAAAGAAGTCTCCGGTGACGGATGGACTTCTTTTTTTAATTGGAAAATCAATATTTTTCTATTTTAATAGACTTTTTTTTAAATTACAGCTACCTCAGTCATCTTTTTGTAACATCTTTGTTACAAATGAAACAGACAAAATGTTACATTTAAGTCATAAGATTTTCCGTAAAGGAGCTCAGACATCAATGGATCCATACAACTCAGGCAATCCCCTCGGACTTGGTCCAAGGCATCGAAAACCAAAACGAAAATATTTCGCCAAGCTTTTTATTCTAATGGCACTTATCCTTCTTCCGCTTGGTGGTTATATCGTTTATCAATACCTGACTTCAACACAACAACAAGCGGATGTAAAATCCGTTCAATCTTTACAGAAAGTCCCGACTCCGAACTTGGACAAGGCACGTGTCGAGAAATGGAACGGGATTACTAAAAAAGTAGCTTATCTGACATTTGAAGACGGTCCGACCGCTTTGACTCCGGATATCTTGAAATCATTAAAAGAACAAAATGTTAAGGCGACCTTCTTTCTGATTGGAAGTAATATCGCCAAGCAACCAGATGTCGTCCGCTCAATGGCACAGGATGGACATTACATCGGACCACACAGTGAAACCCATGACTATGACACGCTTTATAAGAAAAAGCAGTATGTTCCCGAGATGCTGCGGGTGCAGAAACAAATTAAACAACTGACGAATCATGCTCCATTATTGACACGTCCGCCTTATGGATCAACGCCCGGCATTAGCAAGTCCATTGCGAAAGAAATGGAGCAGGCTAAACTCCGGATGTGGGACTGGTCGATTGATTCGATGGACTGGTATTACAAAGACAGTGCGAAAGAAGTTGCGAAAACCGTTATCAACCGGGCAGAAGATCCGGTCGAAATCATCCTGTTACATGAACAACCGCAAACATTGCGGGCATTGCCAACTATTGTCGCCGGACTAAAGAAAAAAGGATATCAATTTTCCATCTATGATGAAGACTTTCATATCCCGTATAATTTCGCAAAATTCTCTAATTTGTAAGGAGTTACTTTCATGATCAAAAAACGGATGATCCTTAATAGCTGTTTCACCTGTCTCGGCGTCTTGCTTCTCAGCGCCTGCTCGAACAATCCCGCTGCTTCGATATATAATCAGTTGGAAGAACAGGCCAAGTCTGAACGGAAAGCTGCAGCGATTGCCGAACAACGGACACGTCAAGACGAAATTTCCGTTAATACGTATCAAGCCGTTCTCGAAGCCGGAGCCGATGACATCAAACGGGCACAAAATGAACGGGAGGAATTAACTGCTTTGAATCAAGACCGTCTCGACTTGTTAAAGCAGGAAAAAATCATTCGTACCCGTGCTTTTGATGAGTTGGATCTTTCGGAACTAACGGGCAGCTTATCTTCGTTACCTGCCGCTAAAAAAGACGGAACCGCTCTTATTACTGTCTTTAAAGAGCGGGAGAAAGCTTTTGATACATTTTTAAAACGTTATACGGCAGCAATTGCATCAGAAAAGAAAGTGCTTTCCTACTTGACCGAAAAACCGAACTTCGTTAAGCTTGATGAAGCGACAGCTGATTTAAACCGGACTTCCCGTCAAGCGACAGAAGCACTCAAAACCTTTAATCGATTGACCGTCCGATACAACGAATTAAAGCCCACCTTTTATAAAAAGGCTGGACTCAACATTAAATAACTCACACAGGTTGCAACCAAACCCTGTCCAAAAAACCTGGACAAGGCCCCGTTGCAACCTTTTTTGTGCGTTCTAAAACATGGAGGGATCTATATGAATCGTTCAAAAGCAACACTTTTCGTCTTAATCGGTGCCATCAGTTACGGCGTCCTGTCGACTATCGTCAAACTGGCTTACGGTGCCGGCTTTGACTCCGCTGCTGTTTCCGGAAGTCAGTTTTTCTTCGGATGGCTGATGATTTTTGTCTTAGCCCTGCTGTCAAAAAATCTTCGTCTTCATCCGAAAACAGCTTTTACTTTAATGGCCATCGGAATTTCAAGCGGGACGACCGGTTATCTGTATTATCAAAGTCTACAAACTGTTTCTGCTTCAGTCGCCATCATTCTCCTCTTCCAATTCACATGGATTGGTGTCGTGATTGATGCAATTTTAGCAAAACGTCTGCCGTCGCGTTCTCATTTCTTATCTGCCGTCCTATTGATTGGTGGTGCCGTTTTAGCGAGTGCGGCTTATACGAGCGCCCTTGACGTACGCGGTACATTGTTCGGACTCGGAGCAGCCGTCAGTTTCTCGATCTTCTTGCTTGCGAGCGGACGGGTCGCAAACCATGTGCCGGTTATTAAAAAAAGCTTTTACATGATGACAGGCGGACTTCTGTTCGTCATGATCATGTATCCGCCGACGACTTTCCTGACCGCAGCGAATTTCGAACAGGGACTGATTTGGTACGCACTTCCACTTGGTCTGTTCGCCTTGATTCTACCACCGCTGTTATTCGCAGCAGGTGCTCCACACTTGAGCCCCGCCAGCGTCTCCTTGCTTGGTGCAGCCGAACTGCCGACTGCCGTCATCTGTTCCGTCCTCATACTCGGAGAGCATCTTTCCGGTTCACAGTGGATTGGGATCATCATCATTCTGATTGGGATTTTCTATCCGATTTATGTCAGCAGTCTGAAGCAGTCGACTACTTCTGTTCCACGTCAAAACGACCTCTCCTGAGCAATCAGGAAAGGTCGTTTTTTTGATATTATTTTTGGCGTTTCATCGCATCCGCGACGAATTCGACATCCGTGCCGATGATGATTTGGACATTTTTTGCACCCATCTTCATGACACCTTTTGCGCCTGCTGCTTTAATTGCAGCTTCGTCAATGATCGTTGAATCTTTTACTTGGAGACGGAGACGTGTTGCACAGTTATCAATCGCTGTAACGTTGTCCGTTCCTTGTAGTCCTGCAAAAATCCGTGCTGCTTGTTGCTCATACTTATCGTCTGATACGCCCATGACAGGACCTGCATCCGTCACAAGTGATTCATCTTCACGACCCGGCGTTTTCAGATCAAATTTCGTGATCATGAAGTAGAACAGGAAGTAATAGATGACGGCAAACACGAGACCGACAACCAGTAAAAGCAACGGTTTTGTGGCGATTCCGAAGTTCAGGACGTAATCAATGAAACCGGCAGAGAAGGAGAAACCGTGCAAGATACCGAGTAAATTGACGACTGCCATGGAAATACCCGTCAACACGGCGTGCATGACATATAAGACCGGTGACAAGAACATGAATGAAAACTCAATCGGTTCCGTAATCCCTGTCAGGAATGATGTTAATCCAAGACCAATCATCGCACCTGCGACGGCTTTCCGATTTTCTTTGCGTGCTGCCATGACCATCGCGGCAGCAGCTGCCGGTAAAGCGAACATCATGATCGGGAAGAATCCGGCTTGATAAATACCGGCTGTCGGATCTCCGGCAAAGAAACGGGCGATGTCGCCATTCGCAATCGTTCCATCTGCTTTTTCATATGAACCGAAGACAAACCAGAAAATGTTGTTCAAGACATGGTGAAGACCAACAGGAATTAACAGACGGTTGAAGAATCCAAACAGTGCGGCTCCTCCTGCTCCGAGGCTGACCATCCATTCGCCTGCATTATTGATCCCATCTTCAATGAACGGCCATAAGTAACCGAAGATAAATGCCAGGACTAACATGGCAGCCGACGTGATGATGGGAACAAACCGGCGTCCACCGAAGAATGCTAACCAATCCGGTAATTTAATATTGTAAAATCGATTGTATAACAAACCGGCCACAATACCGGCAATGATCCCGCCGAACACCGCCATATTGACCATCGAACCTAAAGTTGCCTGATTGGCAATGGAACTTAAGGTCGCTCCATCCACTTTCGTCGAGGAGTCGTTGACAATGGCGGCAATCGCATCGTACTTGGCCTGAATTTGAGCGTTCGAGTAATCCTTGTTCATGGAGTCGACACCCGTTTTCAAAACCAAATACCCGACTGCTCCTGCCAAACCGGCAGCTCCACTTGCATCAATCGATAATCCGATTGCAACACCAATTGCAAAAATCAGTGGAAGATTGTCAAAAATCGCACCACCTGCTGCCACCATTAATGGAATATCCAACATATCGGCTGAACCGAGTCGAAGGACAATTCCCGCGGCTGGTAAAACGGCGATCGGCAGCATTAAAGCTTTACCGATTCGTTGAAGAAACTGCAACATATACTTCATCCTTTCCTAAATAAAAACAAATAATGACATGACGATGAAAACGCTTTAACATCTATTATTATTCCACATACACGTACAAATGACTAGACCTTTATACATATTTTTTCATAAAAAAAGATCCCTCTAGATAAGGGACCTTCCGGGTACAGATTAACGACGATTCGTATCTTCGAGATTCTGTTGAACATTACCAACTGTTTTTTTGGCATCGCCTTTAAGCTGATCTTTTTTGCCTTCACGTTCTGTTGATTTATCGCCTGTTGCTTTTCCGAGCGCTTCTTTCGCTTTTCCGGCAACTTTATCAACTAAACCATCAGCTTTTTTGTTTAATCCGCTATCATGTGACATGTTCATTACCCCCTATTTTTTTAACGCATAGTAGTATGTTCCCACCTGAAACAGATTCAAACATCGTTCTGCTCTCATTTGTCCTAAATCCAGAAATCAGTCAATTGAAAAACTCCCTATCGTTTTCCGACAGGGAGTAGTAGCAGTTTGTTACTGGGCGACCGAAACACCGAGGACTTGTTCAATCCGTTCGAATGCCCAGTCCAACTCTTCTTTTGTAATGACGAGTGGTGGTGCAAAACGAATGACTGTCTCGTGTGTTTCTTTACAGAGCAACCCTTTTTCTTTTAAAGCTTCGCAATACGGACGAGCCGCTTCAGTCAATTCGACACCAATGAATAATCCGCGTCCACGAACTTCCTTAATCATCGGATTGTCAATTTCTTTTAGACGATTCATAAAGTATGTTCCGAGTTCCAGTGAGCGTTCTGGTAGCTTCTCTTCTTCCAAAACTTCCAGTGAAGCGACGGACACAGCACAGGCCAATGGATTCCCGCCAAATGTCGAACCATGCGATCCCGGATTAAAGACACTCAAGATATCGTGGTTGGCGGCTACACAGGAAATCGGGAACACGCCGCCGCCAAGTGCTTTACCTAAGATGTACATATCCGGTGTTACGTTGTCCCAGTCCGAAGCAAACCATTTTCCCGAACGGCCAAGTCCTGATTGGATTTCATCCGAGACGAGCAATACATTTTGTTCCTTACAGACATTTTGAGCATCCTTCAAGAATCCTTCGTACGGAATCAGGATACCGGCTTCTCCTTGAATCGGCTCAACGATGAAGGCTGCTGTATTTTCCGTGATGGCACCTTTAAGTGCTTCCAAATCTCCATACGGAATCGTTTTAATGCCCGGTAAAAGTGGACCGAATCCACGTTGATACTCGGCTTCCGTTGACATCGAGACGGCTGTCATCGTCCGACCATGGAAGTTGCCTTCACAAACGATGATTTCGGCGTCTCCCGGGACTCGTTTCACTTCGTACGCCCAGCGACGCGCTGCCTTGACTGCTGTCTCGACCGCTTCTGCCCCCGTATTCATGGGCAGGACCATATCTTTTCCTGTCAATTGTGCTACCTTTTCATAAAAGAACCCGAGTTGGTCATTATGAAAGGCACGGGATGTCAACGTGATTTTATCGGCTTGTCGTTTTAAAGCTTCGATGATTTTCGGATGACGGTGTCCTTGGTTCACGGCTGAATAGGCACTGAGCATATCCATGTATTCGCGACCTTCCGGATCTTTAACAAAAACTCCTTCTGCCTCTGAGATGACGATTGGGAGTGGGTGATAGTTGTGTGCCCCGAATTTCTCTGTCTGTGTGATGATTTTCTCTGATTGATTCATAAATAATCCCCCTTTTTCACTTAGAAAACGCTTTCATCATGATTATAACAGATTCTTATGGATAATCTTCAATCGAAATACAGGATTTCTTCGCATGAAAATTGAATATACTGGGAATAGACAAGACAAGTGAACCGTCATCTCTGTTAACCCAAAAGGAGTGTGCGCCCGTAATGGATCGTTCGACCATTAATTCCTATGAAACTGTTATGCAAGGATTTCCTTTACCTGCATTTATCCTGCACGTCGATTTAACTGTTCATTCCTGGAATGAGGCTGCTGAATCCTGCTGGGGCTGGTCAGCACAAGAAGTTACAGGACAATTGGTCCCGCTCCTCAATTCGGAAGATGCTGCGTTCAGTCGGCAAATCTGGCATTCATTTTTAGAAAAACGACAATCGATGCAATTACCGAATACAACATTTCTTCATAAATCAGGTGAACGTTCGATAGCGACGCTGCTCGTCTCACCGCTCTTTGATGAAAAAAATGAACCTTTTGGTGCTTTTTTCTGTAAATTACCTTCTTCTACTCAACAAAATGCAAGCAAACCGTTATTCCAAGGATTGATGGACTTACGATATGCGTTCGATCAAATCGCTTGTGTCGCAATATTCGACGCACGGGGAACAATTCAATACGCCAATACCAATTTGACGGATGTTACAGGTTTTTGTCCACACCTGTTGCTCGGTCAACCTTGGACAATACTGTTGGATTCATCTGAAGAAGCGCTGCCCCTGATTCGTTCTCAAATCAAAAAGAAAAAAGCTTGGTCCGGAAAGCTATCCATATCGACACAGGAGGATTCAAAAAAAGTCCTTCGTGCCACCCTGATTCCGGTTTATGACGTAAACGGCGTCCGTTTCCAACATATTTTTATCGGTACTGATATCACGGAGACTGAACATCTGGAGCAGGAACTTGATTTTTTAGTCCATCATAATGAAATGACACATCTACTCAACAAGCGGGGATTTCTCCGTGATGGTCAGCCATTATTTTTAAAAGCATCAGATGACGTTCCCATCTCGCTCATCTTGTTTGATATTGATCGATTTAAAGTCATCAACGATTCCTTCGGGACACATGTCGGTGATCAGTTACTGCAGGCGTTAGCAAAACGTTTGTCCGAACATGCAAATGAGCTGTTAACGTTCCATCCGACAAGTGATTTATTTGGTGTGGTGCTCGAAGTCACGAATCGGAACGCTTTGTTCCAATATGCCCGGAAACTTCAACAGGTATTGCAACGTCCGTACTATATTAACGGACATTCCTTGATCATCTCCTGTACGTTCGGAATCACCGTCTATCCTTCGGAAGCCAAATCACTCGAAGATTTGTACCGCCGTTCGGAAATGGCCTTGTATGCCGGAAAATCAATCGGTACAGGAACGATTCAATATTTAACCCACGAGATGGATGAACAGTTCACTCGGAAGTTACAGCTTGAACGATCGTTATTTACAGCGCTAGAGGATCAAGCCCTTCATCTGGTGTACCAGCCGATCATCAATCTGAAAACAAAACATGTCGATGGATTCGAAGCACTGTTGCGTTGGAACCATACGGCACTCGGTAGCATTCCTCCTGATGAATTCGTTCCGCTTGCGGAAGAGGCTGCTTTGATCACTCCTATTAACAACTGGGTTGTGATTGAGGCCTGTGAGCGGCTCGCCATTTGGCAGAAGCAAATTGCGGCTGATTTGACGATGGCCATCAACATTTCACCGCACCAGTTCCAAAGTGACTCGTTCGTCCGGACACTGCAACACGTCGTAACTCAGAAAATAATTAATCCGCAATTCGTCACCCTTGAACTGACGGAGAACATCGCGATTTTACAGACACAACGGACGATCGAACGGATGCAACTGATCAAGTCGCTTGGTTTCCGGTTATCCATTGATGATTTCGGAACAGGCTATTCTTCCCTGCAGTATTTACGTGCCTTCCCGATTGATGAACTGAAGATTGATAAAGTCTTCATTGATGGTATTGATTTAGGCGAAAACGGCCTACTCGATTCCATCATCCAACTCGGTCAAAACTTAAAGCTGAACCTCGTCGCAGAAGGTGTTGAAACAACAACTGCCTTACATTATTTACAAGAGACCTCTTGCCAACAAATGCAAGGATTCATTTTCTCTGAACCGTTGTCTGTTGAAGCCGTGGAACACCGCTTCGGCTCCGCAAATTCTGAAGACTGAGATCGATGCCAGACAACAAAAAAACAGGAACCGGATCAGTCCGGTTCCTGTTTTGTGTATCAAGACAGATATTAACGTCCATCTTGCTTTTTTTGTCTTACAATTGAATTTGACCTCCGACCATTCCGTAAATCGCAACGGCAGCTAAGAGAATTAAAATTCCGCTTGCCATCATTTCGTAACGCGACATGCCGCCCCGCTTCTGCTCCCGTTCCGCCATGAGATAGGCGATGATACCCGGTGCATAGACAAGCGCTGCGATGACGATATACCAAATTCCTGAAGCATAAACGAGCCAAAGCGAATAGGCAGCGGCAATCGTCGAGAAAATCAACATCTTCGTATTACGTTCTGCCCGTGAGAAACGAACGCTGTACACGGCAGATAACAGATAGGGTAACAGTGCACAGATTCCGGCAATACTGGACAATACCAAATACGTTTGTGCAGAGAACAGGGCAATCCCCGCAACGAATTGGGTGGCGATTTGAGTGATCAATAACGCACCGACCGGCGCCCCTTTACGGTTCGTCTTGGCAAAGAACTTCGGAAAAGCACCGTCTTTAGCCACAAGATAAGAGATTTCAGACGCCAGAATCGTCCATCCGAGCAGCGCTCCGGATAACGAAATGATCAAGCCAATCATAATCAACGTTGCTCCAAACGGACCAATCGCAGCTTCGAGCACATAAGCCATTGTCGGTTCCTGCAGTCCGGCCAATTGTTCCTGGTTCAAAACTCCGAGAGATAAGACAGAAATCAAGATATAGATGACAAGCACTCCGACAAGTCCTACGACTGTCGCTTTCCCGACATCACTCCGTTTGTTTGCGCGTGTCGATAAGACGACAGCCCCTTCAATTCCGACGAATGCCCAAAGCGTTACAAGCATCGTCCCTTTGACTTGATCAAAGATGCTTCCTAATTGCGTGCCTTCTCCCCAAAAATTCAGGTTAAACGTCTTCACATTAAACGCAATCGCTACCAGTAAAATAAAGATTAAAATCGGAACGAGTTTGGCGATTGTCGTAATCAGGTTGACGAGCGTCGCTTCCTTGATCCCGCTCGATACGATGAAGAAAAGTCCCCATACGACCACGATACTCATCACTAACAAAAATATACGATTTTCCGATGAGAAAATCGGGAAAAAGTAACTGAGCGCATTAAACACCAGCGTGATGTTGGCGACTGTTCCGATCCAAGCCGAAACCCAATATCCCCAGGCGCTGTTAAAACCGATAAATCGTCCGAATCCTTCCCGGGCGTACGCATAGATCCCGCCCTCGAGTTCCGGTTTACTGTTTGCCAGATGTTGAAAGACCAGTGCCAACATAATCATTCCAAGACCTGTGATTCCCCAACCGATTAAAATCGGACCGGCACTCGCTTTTTGAGCCATCGCTCCCGGCAGATTAAATGCACCTCCACCGACCATCGATCCAATGACCATTGCGGCTAAAGCAAAAAAGCCGATTTTTTGTTGATTCATTCTCTAACACGTCCTTTATTTCTTGTATATCTATTCATATCAAACGTATATTCATTCGAAAGACACAAAATTCATTATAACAAAATCAAAGCCGTTGTAAAGAAAGGATTTGATAAATGTGAATTGGATCCATTCGTTCCAACTGGAGGACTTTATAAAGTTAATGATAGCTGCACTGTTCGGTATCATCATCGGATTCGAACGTGAGATCAAAAATAAGCCTGTTGGTATACGTACTAGCCTCGTAATTACCCTGATTAGTTGCCTGTTAACCATCGTTTCCATTAAATCCGTTGTGATGTACAGTACGCTGGCTCCGAATGTTCAGATGGATCCGATGCGGCTGGTCGCCCAAGTCGTCGCCGGAATCGGCTTCATCGGTGCCGGTGTGATTTTAAGACGCCCGCATGACATCGTCAGCGGTTTGACGACGGCCGCTATCATCTGGGCAGCCAGCGGAGTCGGCATCGCACTCGGAGCCGGGTTTCTTTTGGAAGCCACGTTTATGGTGTTCTTTTTATTTTTTTCATTAGAAGGACTGACCTGGGTCATGAAACGGGTCAACAACAGCCGATTTGAAGCGAATGTCATTGTCGCGCACCTGACTCTTGCAGCAGACACCGATGCCCAAATGATAAAAAAGGCATTGGAAGATCAAGGCGTCCGGATTACAAACATCCGGTTACGCGGTCATTCGCGACAGTTGACGTTACGTATGTATTCCCCGCATAAACTGACGATATTCATACTTTATGACTACTTGAAAACACTTGGAATTGAGCATATAGACCTTGATCAATAGAAATTGTCAGAAAATTTATGTTGCATTTTTACTCGCTTTCACTTAAATTTACATTATGTTCACACTTTTCTGAAATCATTTCAATTTAATCGGGGGGTCATCTTTCACATGAAGAAACAAACTAAAATTGCCTTTGCTGGATTATCTAGCATGGCGCTGCTCGCTGTAGCAGCTTGCGGCCAAAGCAATGAATCAGATGGAAACTCTTCTTCATCCAAAGAAAAAAAGCAAGAAGTGACACTCGTTTCGACAACGGATGTACCACAACTTGATCCGACAAAAACAACAGACTCCACGTCAATCATCGTTACGAACAACGTTTTCGAAGGTCTTTACCGTCTCGATGGCGAAAACAAGCCGACACCGGGAATCGCGGAAAGTGTCGAAGTATCCGATGATAAGAAAACATACACATTCAAACTCCGTAAAGATGCGAAATGGTCGGATGGCTCGGCTGTTACGGCAGACGATTTCATCTACTCTTGGAAGCGTGCACTCGACCCGAAAACAGGAGCAGAGTATGCCTACATCCTTCAGGATTTAAAAAATGCCAACAAAATCTTAGCCGGTGAAGCAGAACTTGATTCGCTTGGTGTCAAGAAAGTCGACGATCAGACACTTGAAGTGCAACTGGAAGCTCCGGCCCCTTACTTCCTCGGTCTGACAAGTTTCCCTACTTACTTACCGCTCAAGCAGTCATTTGTTGAAGATAAAGGCGAAAAATTTGCGACAGACGTCGATTCAATGCTCTTTAACGGACCATTCATCCTCGATAAGTGGCAATCTAACGCCGGTTGGACATACAAGAAAAACCCGGACTACTGGGATAAAGCAAACGTCAAAATGGACAAAATCGATGTCAAAGTCGTTAAAGAAATCTCGACCGGCGTCAACTTGTTCGAATCAAAAGACGTTGACTTCGCACCGATCACATCGGAGTTCGTCTCCCAGTATGAGAAATCGGAAGATTACAAAACACGCCCTGATGCGCGGATTAACTTCCTCCGTTTCAACCAAAAAAATAAAGCACTTAAAAACGAAAACATCCGTAAAGCCCTTGCTCTCGGTTTCGAAAAACAAGGTATTACAGATGTCATCTTAAACGATGGTTCAAAACCGGCTAACTTCATTGTTGCCAAAGACTTTACATTCACACCGGACGGCGAAGATTTCCGCGCCAAGTACCCGGATCTCCAAAGCTTTGATGCAACAGAAGCGAAAAAAGCATGGGATGCCGGCTTAAAAGAACTTGGTGTTAAAACAGTCGAACTCGACATGTTATCACGTGACGAAGATGCCTTTAAGAAAGTTTCTGAATTCTTAAAAGGAGATCTTGAGAAGAACTTGCCTGGATTGACAGTCAACATCAAACAGCAGCCGTTCAAAAACTTCCTTGACCTCGAGTCTAAAGGTGATTATGACATCTCTGCTGCCGGTTGGGGCCCTGACTACCAGGATCCAATGACGTTCCTCGATATGTGGTTAACAGACGGAAGCTTTAACCGCATGGAATATTCGAACAAAGAGTTCGATAAGATGATCAAAGAAGCAAAAGCAGAGCCGGATGAGGCGAAACGCTGGTCAACACTCCAGGAAGCTGAAAAAATGCTCTTGGCGGAAGACTATGCCATTGCCCCAATCTACCAAAAAGGTGAAGCGTACTTGCAACGTGCGAACATCGATAAGCTATACCGTCACCCATTCGGAGCAGATATGAGCTTCAAATGGATGGAAGTTAAATAAGTATTTTCTTACCGGTTACCAAGTTCCCTTTGGTAGCCGGTTTTTAGATACAACAAAGACCCCTTCTGCCGGAGCCGATCGGGGTCTTTACTGTGCGATTTGTTTATAAAATTCGATTTCTTCCCGCTGTCCTTCTTCGACAGCCCGGAAAAATTCAGCAAAAAATTCATACAAGACGGTTCGTTCCTGATAGGTCGGACCAGCTTGTCGAATTACTGAAAACGCAAGATTTCGTAACTGACGTTTTGTGCGTCGGTTATTCGGCAGTTCGTGAAACTGATCGATAAACGAACGGTACACATCGGCAATCAATTTTTCATGTCCTTCAAAATATGACTTATCCATTGAATCTATCCTTTCTCCTCTTGTTGTTCTATTCTTTTCTACGCAGTATCCTTCCGAAAAGTTTCATCAAGCTACACTTTTCACAAAGATATAAGACCTACTATAACAAGGATCAAATAATGATTCAACCGGAGAACTATTAAGAAAAGGTAAAGTCTACGCGATACATCATCGCAGACTTTACCTTTTTGATTATGCTTGAACGGGAATGTGTTGGAACGTTTTGACGTCAAACAGTCCGCTGTCTGTCAACTTGAGATTCGGGATGACAGGCAAACAGAGGAACGACATCGTCAAGTACGGATTAAACGAACGGTCGGCTTCCAGGACATCGAGCGCATCGTTAAGCGCTTCAAGTGTATCGCCGACTTCCTGGAAAGGACGGCTTGTCATGAGTCCCGCAATTTCAAGCGGCAATTCGGCCAAAACCTCTGTCCCGTTGACTGCAATAACCCCACCACCGGCTTTAACCAATCGTTCTGCGGCAAGTTTCATCTCGGCATCAGATGTCCCGACAATGACAAGGTTATGCGAGTCGTGGGCCACTGTCGCGGCAATGGCTCCCCGCTTCATACTAAAACCTTTGACGATGCCGACTGCTGAAAAATCAGTCGCGTTGTGACGTTCGATGACGGCAATTTTTAATAAGTCCTGCTCCGGAACGGGGATAAATTGTCCGTCCTGCAATGGGACATCCAAAATCAAATGTTCCGTCACGATGCTTTTCGGAATGATACCAATTACATGCGCTTTCGGTTCTGTCAACGCCAACTCAAATACGTGATCCGTAATCGGCTTCGTTTTCAGTTCGCCGCGCAGTGTCGCAGGCACCGGTACTTTCTTCGATGAAATAATGGTTTTTCCGTCACGGGCGACCGCCTGTCCATTGACGAAGACTTCATTAATCGTCACCTGATCGGCATCCTCTAAAAGGACAAAGTCTGCCCGGCGTCCCGGTACGATCGCCCCACGGTCGTTCAATTGATAAGCATTTGCTGCGTGAAGGGAAGCCATCGCATAAGCTGTCTCCCGCTTAATACCATGCTTGATGGCATAGCGGATATTGTAATCGATTGTTCCTTCACGTAACGTATCGTCCAGATGTTTGTCGTCCGTACAGAACAGGAATCGGCTGGCGTTACTTTCCGTGACGGCATCGAGTACTTCTTTTAGATTCCGGGCAGCCGATCCTTCCCGGACTTCAACGTATAATCCGCGTCGCGCCCGTTCAATCGCTTCTTGCTTGCTGACGGCTTCGTGATCCGTCCGGATACCTGCCACACCGTAGATGTTCAATTCACGTGCTCCAAGTCCTGCTGCATGACCATCAACGAGTTTTCCGGCAGCTTCGATTTGCTCAATTTTTTTCAACATATCATGATCCGCCCGTTCGACAGCTGGATAGTCCATGACTTCCCCTAAGCCATGCACGCCCGGATGATCGATGAAAGGTGCGAGTGCGGCGGCGTCGAGTGACGCTCCAGCATGTTCGAACGACGTCGCCGGGACACAACTCGGCAACATCATCCGGACGTCCAGTGCGAGTCCATCTGCATCGTCCAGCATGAACTGAAGCCCTTCTGCTCCCTTGACGTTTGCAATCTCATGCGGATCGGCGATGACCGTCGTCACACCGAGTGGTAAAATCGCCTGTTCGTATTCACTCGGTGTCACCATCGATGACTCGATATGGACATGGCCGTCGATGAAGCTCGGCGCAATGAATTTTCCTGTTCCGTCAATCGTTTCAATTCCTTCATATCCGTCGCCGACAGCGGCAATATAGCCGGAATCTACTGCAACATCCGCTTGATACGTCTCACGTGTCATGACATCGATAACTTGAATTCCTTTGTAAACGACCGCTGCTTTTTCTTTTTTGGCGGCGATGGTAATAAGCCGTGCCCGAACTGTCTGATCCATCCTGTTTCCTCCTGTTGTGAAAGGTATTTTTACCATCTTACAATTACTATGTAAGCAGTTGCAATTTATTTTTCCAACGGTCAAGATGAAAACGTACACTTGAAAGCAAAAGGGAGGAACAAATATGAAATATCGTGTAGGCCAATTGACTCCAAAGGTTGATTCCAGCGTTTATATCGCGGACGGTGCCAAGGTCATCGGAGAAGTCGAGATCGGCAAGGATTCAACTGTCTGGTTCAATACAGTCATCCGTGGTGATGAGGGACCGATTAAAATCGGCGAACGTGTTAATATTCAGGACGGATCGATGATTCATCAGTATGAGGGTTATCCGACGATCATTGAAGATGATGTCACGATTGGACACATGGCAATGATTCACGGGGGAATCATTCGCCAAGGCGCTTTGATCGGGATGTCGGCGACGATTTTGGACGAAGCTGAAATCGGAAGCGGTGCATTCGTTGCAGCCGGCAGTCTCGTTCCACCTAAAATGGTCGTTCCTCCAAACTCGATGGTAATGGGTGTTCCGGCAAAAATCGTTCGTGAGATCAACGACCATGACCGGTTTATCATGGAACGGACGATTCGGAAATACATCAAACGCGGTCAACAGTATGCTGCTGACTGTGAGCCGGTCAAAGAAGATTTGACGACAATGTGAAAACGTTTACAAAGTTCACCTGTTTTTAACAATTCTCTTCTATCCTGTTTACATCTTTCCCGTACACTGTAGATGTAAGGCAGGAATCACGACGGAGGAGGATTTAAAATGACACCATTGTTCGAAGAACGGTTGATGGCTGACTTGTTTTCATCCACAAATAATCCGAGTTACGGTTTACCGACTTTACCTGTATATGAAACAGATGGGTTGACGAAAGAGCTGCAAGCACGTATTGTTAATGATGCCGAGCAAAAATCCTTGAGTTTAGGAATAATTCAATCAAGAGAGGAAGAACATGTATGATTCAGCAAAATACAGTTCGCGCTTGGCTCGCTAGTCGAATCAAAAAATAATGATCTACCAGGATTACCTATTTTCCAAAACGATATAGCGCGTCAGCGCGCATGATAAAGAGCCGAAGCGGATTCCCGCCTCGGCTCTCTTTTGTTTTACTTTTTAATTAATCCTTCTTCAATCAAGAATTCACGTGCCACATCTTCCGGACGTTCTTTTTCAACATCCGCTTTAAAGTTCAATTCCTGCATCTTTTTATCCGTGATCTTATCTTTCAACAGATTCAGGACTTCTTTTAATTCTGGATGTTCTTCGAGTGTTTCTTGACGAACAAGTGGTACGGCGTAATACGGCGGGAAAAATTCTTTATCATCTTCAAGAACCGTCAGATCAAACTTTTTCAGTAGACCGTCTGTCGAGAAGCTGTCGATGACATTGGTTTTTCCGTTCGTTAAAGCCGTATAACGTAATCCGCCGTCGACCGGCTGGACATCTTTAAACTTCATGTCGGGATATTTTTTCTTTAATCCCAAGTATCCGTCTTCCCGGTTGGCGAATTCAATCGTTGATCCGAGAATCAACCGGTTACTGACGCCTGCCATATCAGAGACTGTTTTTAAGTCATATTTTTTAATATCTTCTTTTGTCATCGCAAGAGCGTACGTATTGTTAAAACCGATTGGATCGAGAACATCAACCTGGCTCTTTTCCGGAATCATTTCGCCGACCTTTTTGTAGACGGCTTCCGGATCCGTTTCCAGTTTTTGTTTCAGGACATCAATCAATAATGTTCCCGTGTACTCGACATAAGCATCAATTTCGCCCGTTTCAAGTGCTCCATAGGCAACTTTTGTGCCTCCGAGATTGAGTTGGCGTTCGACTTCTAAATCGGTTTTGTCTTCAATTAAATCAGCTAACATATTTCCTAAAATCAATTGTTCCGTAAAGTTTTTTGACCCGATGACGATTTTATCCGTTTTTAAGAACGAATAAGCGACGGTTCCGCCAATTAATAGGAAAACAATCGCTGCAATCGCAATTTTCTTTCCGGCCGACATCGCTTTCCGGCGTTTACGGGCCTTATTCTTGATTCGACCGTCTGCCAGCTGGATTCCGTTTGGTGCGACCGAATACTCAATCCGACTGACGATAAAGTCAATCGCAAGGGCTAAGATACCTGCAGGAATCGCTCCGGCAAGGATTTGGTTATTATCGACTGTCTGGATACCCGAGAAGACAAGATAACCGAGTCCACCGGCACCGATAAAGGCAGAAATCGTCATCAGACCAACAGCTGTCACGGCCGAGATCCGAATTCCGGCCATCATGATTGGTAAAGCAAGCGGAATTTGAACCTTTCCTAAAACTTGTCGTTCAGTCAGTCCAATTCCTTTTGCCGCTTCGAGCATATCTCCCGGAATACTTGATAACCCGGTATACGTATTTTTGACGATCGGGAGTAATGAATACAAGACAACCATGATAATGGCTGGAGTTGAACCGATTCCGATGAACGGAATCAGGAATCCAAGCAAGGCAAGACTCGGCACGGCTTGGACGACACTTGTTAACGCAAGGACCGGTTTGGCGAACTTTTGGTACCGGGTGATCAATATCCCGATTGGAATTCCGAGGACAACGGCAATGACAACGGCAAATACGGTTAACTGTAAGTGTTCGAGTAATAAGTCAAAAATTTGACCTGTATTGTTTTGAACATAATCTAAAAATCCATTCATTGAACTTCCTCCTCCTGAATGAACTGCTCACTCAAGACGGAAAGTAAGCTACTTCGTGTAATTAATCCACGTAATTGTCCTGACTTATTTGTGACCGGCAGATAGCCGGTCTCTTCATGGTTCATGACTTCAAGCACATCGAGCAAGGAGTCCTGTTCATCGACAGCAACCAATTCCCCTTCCATGACTTCTTCAATCCGAACCCCTTTATCAGGAGCCGTTTGAATATTCTTCAGTTTGACGATTCCCTGGAGGGTGCGGTCACGGTCTGTAATCAACAGACTGTCGACTTTACGGCCCCGCATGATTTCAATTCCCTGCAACAGGGTCCGTTTCCCACTGATTGAGACAGGATCTTCAATCATGATGTCCTCTGCTTTAATGAACGCCGGACTGCTCCAAATTTTATTTTTCCCAATGAAGGATTCGACATATTCGTCTTTCGGATGACGCAGGATTTCTTCCGGTGTATCAAATTGAACGATTTCTCCATCGCGCATGATACAAATCCGATCAGCTAGCTTGATCGCCTCATCCATATCATGTGTGACGAACACAATCGTCTTCTTGACTTCTTCCTGGAGGTTGAATAATTCTTCTTGGAGGTCATTTCGTGTGACGGGGTCAAGCGCACTGAACGGTTCATCCATTAGGATGACATCCGGGTCATTCATCAAGGCACGGGCAAATCCGACGCGTTGCTGTTGTCCACCACTGAGTTCACTCGGGTAACGGTCAATGAATTGTTTTGGATCAAGACCGACCATCTGCAATAATTCTTCTGTTCGAGCATCCATCTGATCGTGGTCTTTCCCTTCGAGCCCGGCAATCAACTGAATGTTCTCCCGGACAGTCATATGCGGAAAAAGACCGGTCTGTTGGATGACGTATCCCATATGCCGGCGTAATTCAATCGTATCCGTCTTCATGATATCTTTTCCATTGACGAGAATCGTTCCTGACGAGGGTTCAATCAAACGATTGATCATTTTTAAGGATGTCGTTTTTCCACATCCACTCGGTCCGATGAATACAACTAGCTCGCCCTCTTTGATTTCGAGAGTCAAGCCCTTTAAGACAACGTTGTCTTTAAATTGCTTCCCGACGTTTTTAAATTCAATCATCCGTTTCCACTCCTTTTACTATTTCCATATACCATATGTTCCCTATTCATTTCGAGGCTAAACAATTATTTGCACCAATTCCGTTTAAATTGATAATAATTCGGGAATTATTTCCCTATTTTTTTAGTTTTTTTGCTCAAAAAGGGTAATAGATAAGTAGAGATAAGTGAGGTGCAGTCATCCTAGAAAAAGGAGGCGACGTACACATGCACGGAAAATGGATTCGGATCATCATGATAATGTTAATATCGCTTTTTCCTTTCTTTAGTTACGGTTTGACAGCAGATGCAGCCAGCTCGACATTTGTTACAAAAGGGTCGACGACCAGTAAAGTTGTCGCGCTGACGTTTGATGATGGAGCAGATGGCGGAAACATTACGAAAATTTTAAGTATCTTGAAAAGCAACAATGTCAAAGCAACCTTTTTCTTAACAGGTACTGGTGCCAATAATCATCCGCAATTGATTAAAAATATCGCAACCGCCACCCCGACGCATCAAATCGGGAACCACTCTTACACGCACCCCGACTTTACGAAATTAACCGCCACTCAAATGACCAGTGAACTATCAAAAACCGAAAACTTAATCAAGTCATTGACCGGTCGGACGACTAAACCGATTTTCCGCGCACCGTTCGGCGCCAGTAACAGTGCTGTCCTTGCCGCCGTCGGTAATGCCGGATATACAAAAACGATTCAATGGAACATCGATACAACCGATTGGAAAGGGATCAGTTCAACGGCTATTTTGGCACGTGTCGTTCCGAACATCGTCCCGGGATCCATCGTACTGATGCATACAGGAGCCGGGGCACCGGGAACACCGGTCGCACTCCCTTCGATGATTTCCCAACTCAAAGCAAAAGGGTATAAGTTCGTCACGATCTCCGAATTACTAAAACTGCCTCCAAGCGGCAGTAAAACGTATACGGTGAAATCGGGCGATACGCTTTATAAAATTGCCAACCTTTACAATGTCACCGTTGCAGCTCTCGCCAAAGCCAACAACATTACGAACTACAATCTGATCACTGTCGGACAAGTGCTTGTCATTCCAGGAACGACACCTCCTCCGCCAACAACGGTCACCTATACCGTCAAAGCCGGTGACACACTCTATTCCATTGCAACGAAGTACGGCGTGACGGTCACCGCGCTTGCCAGTGCCAATAAAATCACCAACATCAATTTGATTTCTATCGGACAAGTCCTCGTTATTCCGAAGTAATAAAAAAGCACCTTCGTCTTGACGGACGAATGGGCTAACCTAAAATTTTGAGACAATATAAAACACCTTCGGAGTGGTACACTTTTAAAAAGTACTAGCATCGGAGGTGTTTTTGCATGGGCAAAAACGTATATTCAAGCGAAGTGAAAT
>NZ_JAWPEN010000022.1:0-41857 GCF_033342815.1 Exiguobacterium artemiae | reverse complement strand
TGCCGAACACGGAAGTTAAGCACTTGAACGCCGAAAGTAGTTGGGGGCTTCCCCCTGTGAGGATAGGACGTTGCCAGGCAAGTAAGAGACCGATCTGCATTTTGCAGGTCGGTCTTTTTGTAGTTTAGATTGGAAAGGACTGTAGGAGATGAAAGGTCGTATGCCGATTATTGAAGCACTTTGTGCTCATGTAGAAAGAAAAGCTACTTCCTGGCATGTTCCAGGACATAAAAATGGAACATTGTTCGAAGGATTACCGTCTTTTTTCGAATGGGATAAAACAGAATTGCGGGGGTTGGATGATTTTCATCATCCGGAAGAGGCCATTTATGAAGCAAAACTTTTATTACGTCAAGTCTATGAAGCACGTGACAGTCATTTTTTGATTAATGGATCGACAGTTGGTAATTGGGCAATGTTAGCTGCTGTCTCACAGCGGGGAGACCGGATATACGTTCAGCGTAATTCCCATAAATCAGTTTTTAATGCGTTGGAATGGCTTGGGTTATCCCCGATTTTATTGGAACCGGAAATAGATCCCTCCACAGGTATCAGCGGGAATGTTTCACGTGAAACATTGGAGGAAGCGTTAACGACTTTTCCGGGAGGCGTTGCGGTCTTTTTAACTTCGCCGACCTATTACGGTGAAACGGCTCGAATCGAGGAGTTGCTTCCATTCACAACAGCATCGGGTATACCATTGTTGATTGACGAAGCCCATGGTGCTCATTTCGGGGAAGCGTTTGGCGTTCGTTCAGCGTTTGAACTGGGAGCCACTGCTGTTGTTCAATCAGCGCACAAGACGTTACCTGCCCTGACAATGGGAGCCTGGATCCATGAACGCTTTACGGATGACGAACGGAGAAGGTTAACAAGGGCTCTTCAGGCCTTTCAAACGTCCAGCCCGTCGTATCTGTTGATGGCTTCACTCGATTTTGCCCGTGAGTACCGTGAAAAATGGACGGTTTCCAATATGAAGTCTGTCCGGATCAGTCACGAACGCCTTCATCAGCAAATCAATCAATTGACAGATATAACGGCGTTTACGTTCGATGATTGGTCACGAATGATTTTGTCCTGTGAAGAATATTCCGGAAGTCAGTTAATCGAGGCGTTGGCGGATCAAGGACTGGATGCTGAGTTTGCTCTCGGACCACATGTGGTTTGTATATTACCGCTACGAAGCATCGAGCCATTTGAACAGGATACCTGGATTAATCAGATCCAATTAGCGATCGAAACCCTAAAAGCGGAAGGAATTCCGGATAAAAGGTATATGGAACAACCGTTTATGGGTAAAATAAAGGTATCGTCCCTGGCTCGTCCACTCGATCAATTGGAAGACGCTGAGGCGGTCGAACAAACTTTTGAACAGTCAGTCGGATTGGTTTCACTTGAAACAATCATTCCCTATCCGCCCGGGATACCATTAATCCTACGGGGAGAACGGATAACAGCAGAACACATTACAATGATTGAACATTATATAAACACATCAATCCATCTGCAGGGCGGTGAGTTTCTCCACCAGGGGAAATTACGTGTGATACAGGAAGGAATTAGAGAATGACAGGAACATTTATTACAGTCGAAGGACCGGATGGTGCCGGAAAAACGACCCAGCTGCAATTACTTGCAGATCGATTGACGGCTGAAGGGTATGAGATCGTGATGACACGCGAGCCGGGTGGAACCCGAATCGGAAATGAAATTCGGTCATTGATTTTAAATCCTGATTTTCAAGAGATGGATGAGATGACTGAAATCCTCTTGTATGCAGCTTCACGGGCACAACATGTCAATGAATTGATTCGTCCGGCTCTTGCTGCTGGAAAAATTGTTTTATGCGATCGGTTCATCGATGCATCGATTGCCTATCAAGGGTATGGACTGGGTTATGCAATTGAACAGGTCCGTTCCATTAATCAGCAGGCAACAAACCATTTAACACCGGATCGAACGTATCTGTTTGATTTGACGGTGTCGGAATCGAAGCAACGAATGATGGACCGAGGGGCACTGGACCGAATCGAGCAACGTGATGATGCGTTCCGTCAACGGGTATACGATGGTTTTATGACGTTAGCGGTACAAGAACCGGAGCGTATTCAGTTGGTCGATGCCAATCAATCGATTGAAAGCTTACAAACGGAATTATGTCAGGATGTTTTGACGTATTTAAAAAAAAGGGAGAGATTATCATGAAAATGGTCATTACGATTGTTCAAGATAAAGATAGCCTACGTTTAGCAGAAGCATTGGTCGAACACGATTTTCGGGCAACAAAACTCGCGACGACAGGCGGTTTTCTCAAAGAAGGAAATACCACGTTCATGATTGGTGTCCAAAGTGAACGCTTGGATGATTTGATGCGTTTGATCAAAAAGAACTGTTCAAGTCGGGAACAAATGGTTTCACCGATTTCACCAATGGGCGGTCATGCCGATTCATATATTCCGTATCCGGTTGAAGTGCAGGTTGGCGGAGCAACGGTGTTCGTCTTGCCAATCGAAGGGTTTCATCAATTCTAATGCAGACATTTCATGAACTAGAACAAACTCAATCGGTCATTGCGACGATTTTGCGCAACTCGTTACAGACGAATCGTATCAACCACGCTTATATCTTTACGGGAGACTATGAGCCGCTTCTTTTAGAGGCGGCTCAATTGTTCGCCAAAAGCCTGTTTTGTGAACGTCGTGATCAAATCGAACCATGTCAAACGTGCCGGAGCTGCCGTCGGATGGACAGCGGAAACTTGGTCGACTATTATCAAATCGAACCGGACGGTGCGACGATAAAAAAAGAACAGATTCAGGAATTGATGCATGATTTATCCTTACGGGGTCTTGAAGGTGACCGCCAAATCTATGTGGTGACGCAGTCGCATAAAATGACACCCCAGGCAGCAAACAGCCTGCTGAAGTTCTTTGAAGAACCGGGAGCGGGAAAAGTAGCCATTCTGATTACGAATCAGCCGCAATTGCTGTTGCCGACGATTCGTTCGCGGGGTCAATTATTAAGTTTTCGTCCGGCGGATCGCCTGTTGATCGGACAAGTCCTGTCCGAAAAAACGGGACGGGATAACGAATTGACTCAGCTGGCGGCCCGAGTCTATCCTAAAATAGAAGATGCAGAACAGGCATTAGTCGAAGACTGGTTTGTAAATGCGCGAGTGTCAGTGTTACAATTGATGGAGGAATTAGCGAATCGTCCGGCGGATTTACCATTGTTTGTCCAGGAGAAATGGATGAGTCAATTTAAAAATCGGCAAGATGCACGAATTGGTCTGGAACTGGTGACATGTTTCTTTGAAGATGTACTGCATCTTAAATTGAATCCGTCCTGGGAAACGATCACATATGCAAACAGCCGGCCATTACTGGAACAGATGGGTGGGAAAAGTCAGACGACGATCACACGGTGGCTGCAGGCAGTTCTCGCAGCCGTTAAGCGGATCGAAGCAAATGTTAATCCTCAATTAACAGTTGAGCGTCTCATGTTTGACTTACAGAAAGGGTAGAGCGATATGCTAGAAGTAGTAGGCGTTCGCTTTAAAGAAGCGGGCAAAATTTATTATTTTGCACCTGGACAAGAGTCATTATCACGAGGACAATCCGTCATCGTTGAGACAGTACGGGGCATTGAATACGGCGAAGTGGTGATTGCCGATAAACAAATGGACGAAGAAGATGTGGTCTTGCCATTGAAATCCATCCTTCGGGTCGCAGATGATAAAGATGCGATGATCGTTCGTGAAAATAAAATGGCAGCGTTTGATGCGCATGCTGTTTGTGTGGAAAAAATTCGTGAGCACAAACTCGATATGAAATTAGTCGATGTCGAATATACATTTGATCGCAATAAAGTCATTTTTTACTTCACGGCAGAAGGTCGTGTCGATTTCCGGGAACTCGTCAAAGATTTGGCGGCTGTTTTCCGGACACGCATTGAATTACGACAAATCGGTGTCCGTGATGAAGCGAAGTTACTGGGAGGAATCGGTCCATGTGGTCGTGTTCTCTGCTGCTCTTCGTTTTTAGGTGAATTTGAACCGGTCTCGATCAAGATGGCGAAAGATCAAAACCTATCCTTGAACCCGACGAAGATTTCTGGTGTCTGCGGTCGTTTGATGTGTTGCTTAAAATATGAAAATGACACGTATGAAGAAATGCGACGGGATTTGCCGGATTACGGAAAACGTTTGACTGTTCCGGAAGGCGAAGGACGGGTAGTCGGTCTGAATATTCTTGACCAAATCGTTCAAATTGAATTAAAAGACCGTTCGCGGGTCCTGACTTACTCGATGGAGGAACTACTTTCTGTCGGTGCCGTAAAACAAAAACGACCAAAAGAATGACGGGGTGCATGCGCGTGGAGAGAGTCGATAAAAAAGAAATCATTACGCGTGTTGATGCGATCGAGCAACAGATTCACTTGCTGACTGAGCATCTGAGCGTATTGAAAGATCAGCTTGCTTACATGATGGAGGAGAACCAACATCTGTATCTTGAGAATCATCACCTCCGTGAGAAGGTAGAGCGCGATGAACAACAACCGATTACAGAAGAAGCACAGGCGGAAGCCGGTACAGGTGCTGGCTATGATAATCTGGGACGGTTGTATCAAGAAGGATTCCATATTTGTAACCTGCATTATGGTCAAGTCCGTAAAGACGGAGATTGTCTGTTCTGCTTGTCCATGTTAACGAAACATTGAGAGGCTGACTTCCTAGGAGTCAGTCTTTTTTTCAGAAAGGAAGAACGTTATGCCTGAACTATTATCAGATGAGCGACTGGATCATCTGCTTGGAAAAGAAGGACAAATCATTCAAAGTCCAACCGTGTTTTCATACTCTCTGGATGCTGCCTTGCTGGCACAGTTCGCCTGGGTGCCGATCCAACAGGGGAAGTTGGTGGATTTATGCGCCGGTAATGGAGCGATTCCCCTGTTTTTGTCTTACCGGACGAAAGGGACGATCACAGGACTTGAAATTCAGCCCCGTCTTGTTGATATGGCCGAGCGCAGTATCCAGATGAATGAAAAACAAGACCAATTGCAGATGGTCGAAGGTGACGTCAAGGAAGCCGGGAAACAATTGGGATACGGTCTTTATGACGCTGTCACATGTAATCCACCGTATTTCCTGGCAAACGAATCGTCGAACCGAAATGCAAGTGAACATTATACGATTGCCCGGCATGAAGTATTATGTACACTCGAGGATTGTATCCGGTCGGCTGCAGATCTGCTGAAGCAAGGCGGAAAAACGGCATTCGTCCATCGTCCGGAGCGCCTGCTCGACATCGTGACATTGATGCGGCAGTACCGGCTTGAACCGAAGCGGATGCAACTCGTCTACCCGAAAGAAGGCAAAGAGGCCAACATGTTGTTGATTGAAGGGATTAAAGATGCCAAGCCGGGTCTTAAGGTATTAGCGCCCTTCATCGTCTACGAACAAGACGACACATACACGTTACAGATGCGGAATCAGTTTAATGTCTGAGCATGCCGTCTACATCGTCCGTTGCCGGGACGGCAGTCTCTATACGGGATATGCGATTGACGTCGAAAAACGGTTGGCGACACACAATGCCGGTCAAGGTGCCAAGTATACCCGGGCCAGACTGCCGGTCGCGCTTGAGTATACTGAAACATTTGCGACGAAGTCGGAAGCCTTAAAGCGTGAGTATGCCATCAAACAATTGACACGTCTTAAAAAAGAACGACTTATTCAAGGAGGGAGGTCATCTCATGAAAGCAACAAGCAGTTTTAAAGGACAAACGAACGGATTATATATCGTTCCGACACCGATCGGAAATCTTGAAGACATGACGTACCGGGCTGTTCGTATCTTACAGGAGTCCGATCTCGTCGCGGCGGAAGATACGCGACAAACAATGAAGTTATTTAATCATTTTAAAATCGAGACGAAACTTGTCAGCTATCACGAACATAATAAGCAGGTCAGCGGAGCACGTCTGCTAGCTGATCTGCATGCGGGAAAACAGATTGCCTTGGTCTCGGACGCCGGTATGCCGGGAATCTCTGATCCAGGCAGTGATTTAATTCGGGAAGCGATTGCCGAAGATATTCCGGTCATCGTCTTACCGGGGGCAAATGCCGCGCTGACAGCGCTCGTCGCTTCGGGTCTTGCGACAGAACGCTTTTTGTACTACGGTTTTTTGCCGCGTAAGAAAAAAGAACGTCGTGAGGCGCTTGAAACCGTCCGGTACGAAAAAGGCAGCCTGATCTTCTATGAGGCACCGCATCGTCTAAAAGAGATGTTAGGTGCGTTACGGGATGTGCTCGGTGACCGTCAATTGACGTTAGCCCGTGAACTGACCAAACGGTACGAAGAGTATATCCGGGGGTCTGTGACAGAAGCGCTCGAGTGGGCGGGTGAAGAAGTCCGGGGCGAGTTTGTCGTCATCGTCGAAGGATCGACCGAAGAACGGCCGGCGGAAGAAGAACAGGAAGCGGATCCGTTGCAACAAATTGAACGGTATATCGAACAAGGCGAAAAACCGAATGCTGCCTTAAAACGGGTGGCGAAGGAACGGGGACTCGATCGTCAAGAATTGTATTTGCGTTATCACGAATCCTAAAAAAAGAAGCGACTCCGTTTGGAATCGCTTCTTTTGCTTATTCGTTTCCTGCGTAATGACGATCGAGGAAATCTTTTAACTCAACGAGGACGCGTTGTGCGCCGTCTGGAGAGAGAATCAATTTACCATCAGCTAGTTTGAAGTTATCTTCTGATACTTCACCTGTTACTTGGCAAGTCATGTTTGGTTTGTATTTTTTAAGGATGATTTGCTCGTTGTCGACATAAATCTCAAGAGCATCCTTCTCTGCGATTTGAAGCGTACGACGAAGTTCGATTGGAATAACGACCCGGCCGAGCTCATCTACTTTACGTACAATACCTGTTGATTTCATTTTGTTGTTCCTCCTCTGATGTCTAGGTTCTCTTTATTTTTGGAAAATCGTCAAAATTCGACATCACTTCTATAGAATGTAGAATACTAAACTTTCCAAAAGTAGTCAACCAATCTGAATAGCTTGAAATCAAAATGTCATTTATTTCTCAAAAAAGCCACATCTGAAACGATTTACTAATAGATTTTCCCTTTTTAAAGGAAATCAAACTATTTAGTGTGTTTTTTTGGTATTCGATGTCTGATGTCAAAAAATGTTTGCATTCGACAAAAAACGAGTTTCGACACAGACGACAGAACAGCGTATAATAATGAAATGAAATACAGAACGGAGGAATATCATGGCAAAAACATTTTATATCACTACACCGATTTATTATCCTAGCGCCAAGCTACATATCGGTCACGCGTATACGACGGTCGCAGGGGACGCGATGGCGCGTTACAAACGACTTCAGGGATTTGATGTCCGTTACTTAACAGGAACAGATGAGCACGGACAAAAAATTCAGGAAAAAGCGAAGGAAGCCGGAGTTTCCGAGCAGGAATTCGTCGATGGTGTCGTCGAACAAATCAAAGTATTGTGGGACCGTCTTGATATTTCCTACGATGATTATATCCGGACGACAGAACCGCGTCATAAAGAAGTCGTCGAACATGTATTTGAGACGTTGCTTGAAAAAGGCGACATCTACCTCGGAGAGTACGAAGGTTGGTATTCCGTTCCGGATGAAACGTATTATACCGAATCACAGCTGGTTGACGGCAAGAGTCCGGACAGCGGTCATCCGGTCGAACTCGTTCGGGAAGAGTGTTATTTCTTCCGGATCAGTCAATACGCAGATCGCTTAGTCGAATATTATGAAGCGAATCCATCGTTCATCTTACCGGAGTCACGCAAACACGAGATGATCAACAACTTCATCAAACCGGGTTTACAGGACCTTGCTGTTTCACGGACGACATTCGATTGGGGTGTTAAAGTTCCGTCGAATCCGAAACACGTCGTTTATGTCTGGGTCGATGCGTTAACGAACTACATCTCGTCACTTGGATACGGAACGGATGACCAAGGAAACTTTGATAAGTACTGGCCGGCTGATGTTCATCTCGTCGGAAAAGAAATCGTTCGTTTCCATACCATCGTCTGGCCGGCTCTTTTGATGGCGCTTGACTTACCGCTTCCGAAACAAGTCTTTGCACACGGCTGGTTGTTGATGAAAGACGGTAAAATGTCGAAATCCAAAGGAAACGTCGTCGATCCGGTTCCGATGATTGACCGGTACGGACTCGATGCATTACGTTATTACCTCCTTCGGGAAGTCCCGTTTGGATCAGATGGCATGTTCACACCGGAAGCGTTCGTGGAACGGATGAACTTTGATCTCGCGAACGACCTTGGAAACTTACTCAACCGGACGATTGCGATGATCACGAAGTATTTCGACGGCGTCATTCCGACATATGCCGGAAATGTGACACCGTTTGACGAGACATTGTCGACACTGGCAAAAGAAACAGTCGAGAAGGTCGAAGCTGCGATGGAACACATGGAGTTTTCGGTTGCCTTGTCACACATCTGGCAACTGATCAGCCGTGCCAATAAATATATCGATGAAACACAACCGTGGGTGCTCGCAAAAGACGAGTCGAAAACGGATGAACTGGCATCATCGATGGTTCACCTGGTCGGTGCGTTACGTCACGTCGCCATCATGCTGCAACCATTCATGACACGTTCGCCAAAAGAGATGTTCCGTCAACTCGGACTGGAAGGACAACCGATGGACTGGACGGCTCTTGAACAGTTCGCTGCCGTTGAAGAAGGAACAAAGGTCGGCGCTGCCGAACCGATTTTCCCGCGTCGTGACATGAAAGAAGAAGTCGAAGCGATCGTTGAGATGATGAAACAAGCCTCTGCCGCCCGTGTCGAAGAAGAGACAGAAGTCGAAGAAGAAGATACCGATGCTCGTCCGGAAACGACGATTGATGTCTTTGACCAAATCGAGTTACGTGTCGGAGAAGTCGTCACAGCTGAGAAAATCAAAAAAGCAAAAAAACTGCTGAAGCTGACCGTCGACATGGGGAAAGAGACACGACAAATCGTTTCGGGAATCGCGGAATGGTATGAGCCGGAAGATTTAATCGGCCGTAAAGTCATCGTCGTCGCCAATTTAAAACCGGTCACATTACGGGGAGAATTGTCGCAAGGAATGGTGCTCGCTGCCGAGAAATCAGGTAAACTTGAATTAGCTACCGTACCATCAACGATGGCGAACGGGGCAAGCGTAAAATAATCCGGATGCCTGTGGACTTGATGTCACAGGCATTTTTTTGAAAGAAGGAGTCGAATAGTATGTTGATTGATACACACACACATTTAAACTCGGATCAGTTTGACGGAGATGTCGAGGAGACGATTGAGCGGGCGCGGGCAAACGGGGTTTCTCCGATGATCGTCGTTGGTTTTGATCACAAGACGATTGACCGGGCAATGGAACTCGTCGAACAGTATGACGACCTGTATGCCGTCATCGGATGGCATCCGGTCGATTCAATCGATTTCGACGATGCCGCCTATGAAAAAGTGGAGCGCTTAATGGATCATCCGAAAGTCGTTGCCCTCGGAGAAATCGGACTGGATTACCACTGGGATACGTCGCCGAAAGACGTTCAGGACGCAGCGTTTCGAAAACAGATTCGCTTGGCGAAGCAAAAAAATAAACCGATCGTCATTCATAATCGGGAAGCGACGGAAGATACGCTTCGGATCTTGGAAGAAGAAGATGCAAAAGAAGTCGGTGGGATTTTGCACAGCTACAGCATGAGTGCAGAACTGCTGCCGCGTTGCTTAGCCATGAACTTCTACATTTCCCTCGGAGGACCGGTGACATTCAAAAATGCGAAGATGCCTAAACGCGTCGCACAGGAAGTACCGCTTGACCGTTTATTGGTCGAGACGGACTGTCCGTACCTGACACCGACTCCTTATCGCGGAAAACGGAATGAGCCGGCATATGTCCGGTTCGTTGCGGAAGAAATCGCCCAATTGCGGGGAATGATGTACGCGGATATCGAACAAGCGACGACTGAGAACGCCAAACGCGTCTTCCGCCTTCCATGATTCGATCGATCACGTATATGACCATCGGCTGTACCTTATTGTTGGTTGCCAGTCTGCTGTATGTGATGATGGACCACCCGCGTGACGTTACGATTCTCGTGGATGGCCGGCAAACGAAAATCGAGACGGTGGAGACATCCGTTTTCGGTGTCTTGAAAGAAGCCGGTATCTCGGTACGCTCACAAGATGTCATCGAGCCGGCTTTAAGTGCCGATCTTTCGAAAAATGATTTAATCGTCATTCAACCGGCTAAAGAAATTACATTAATCATGGGGTACGGTGAAGCACGGACAATCCGGACGCAAGCACGTCGTGTCGAGGATCTGTTAAAAGAACAGGGAATCAGCCAGATGCTTGAGACGGATGATGTGTATCCTTCAAAAGAAGCTATTTTGACGAGCGGTATGACGGTCCGGTACCGGGAGGCGTTTCCGGTCGAGCTGATTGTCGAAGGAAAAGCGCGCGAAGTCTATACGTATCAAACGACGGTGCGGGAACTGTTGTCGATGCAGGGCGTTAAGCTCCAGACAGAAGACAAGGTCATGCCCGGTCTGGATACGGTCGTCGCAAAGGACATGCTCGTTACGGTCAATACGACACGGCGTGCCGTGCTGACGGAACAACAGCTGTTACCGTTTGAAGTCAAGACTGTCGAAGACGACACCTTGCCGGCGGGCGAACAATTGGTGACGAAATCCGGTCGCCCGGGCATCCGGACCCAAAAATATCAATTGACCCTTGCGGACGGATTGAGTAAAGAAAAGAAACTGATTGCTAATGAAGTGACGAGTGAACCGGTTAAACAAGTCGTCAAGATCGGAACGAAACCCGTTGAATCGGTTGAGGCCGCGACGACACCGGCACCGACGTTTGATCAGGAAAAAGCGACGGTACCGTTAGCAGAAGAACCTAAGGCGGCAACTGATTTAGATTTTAGCAAAGCAAAAACCCTGATGGTTGAAGCAACGGCTTATACAAATGATCCGGCTTCCAATGGAAGTCAATTGTATGATGGACGGGCACTGACGGCGACCGGTTATGACGTGACGGATACGATCACGTATCAAGGACTGCCGATCATCGCTGTTGATCCGAAAGTCATTCCCCTCGGAACAAAGGTATATGTCGAAGGGGTCGGACTGGCGATTGCCCTTGATACCGGCGGTGCGATTAAAGGAAATAAAATCGATGTGCTCGTTGAAGGGGAGTCGACTGCCAAAACATTTGGCCGGAAGACGATCCAGATCTGGGTCATCCCGAACGAGACGATGGAAGCGGGCACTTGACGCTTCCTTGTTTTTTTTGTGGAAACAGGTACAATTACGGAAGTGTTTGAAAAAGGTGGAGAAGATATGATGCGGAAACGCTTAAAAGAAGTCATCGTCGTCGAAGGACGCGATGATACGACACGCTTACAGGAAGTATTTGATGTCGATACAATTGAAACAAACGGTTCTGCCGTCAACGAGCAAACCCTGCAACGTATTGCCAAAGCGCTTGAACGGCGCGGTGTCATCGTGTTTACCGATCCCGACTTCCCGGGCGACCGGATTCGGGCCCGGATTAACGAGCGGGTACCGGGATGTAAACAGGCTTACCTGCCACGGGCAGACGCAAAGGATAAACGCGGAAAAATCGGTGTCGAACATGCATCACCGGAAGCGATCGAACGGGCGCTTGGTGCGGTATATGAGACAGAAGAGCAACATGATGCGGAAGTGACGCGGGAGATGATTCTCGCAGCGGACTTGATCGGGGGACCAGCGGCCTCCAAACGCCGGAAACGGCTCGGACAGCTGCTCGCCATCGGTGAACCAAATGCCAAACAACTCGTCAAACGTGTCGCGTCGATCCGGATCACGAAACAGGAATGGGAAGACGCTTTGAAACAGATAGAGGAGGAACAGGATTGAAAGACATTGCAACACTACACCGGACGAAGGAAATCTTGGCGAAGCACGGATTTTCATTCAAAAAGTCCTTGGGACAAAACTTTTTAATCGATTTAAATGTACTTGGAAACATCGTCGGTGCCGCTAATCTGACACCGGACAGCGGTGTGCTTGAGATTGGTCCCGGTATCGGGTCGTTGACGGAACAATCAGCAAAACAGGCGAAGAAAGTCGTGGCGCTCGAAATCGACCAGCGGCTCCTGCCGATCTTGGAAGATTCGCTTGCCCCGTATCCGCACGTGAAAGTCATTCACGGGGATGCACTCGAACTGGATCTTGAAACGATCGTCGATGAAGAGTTTACACAACAAGGGATTACCGACCTTGCTGTCGTCGCAAACCTGCCTTATTACGTGACGACGCCGATTATCATGCGGATTCTGGAAGCACGGACACCGTTCCGGACCCTGATCATGATGATTCAAAAAGAAGTGGCGGAACGAATCGGGGCACAGCCGGGAACGAAAGCATACGGTTCCTTGTCAATCGCCATTCAATACTACGCGGAAGCGGAAGTTTGTTTTACGGTTCCGAAACAGGTCTTCATTCCTGCACCGAACGTCGATTCGGCTGTGATCCGTTTAAACATTCGTAAGGAGCCGGCCGTCAAGACACTTGATGAGAAACTCTTCTTCGAAGTGACACGCGCCAGTTTCGCACAACGCCGGAAAACGATTCTGAATAACTTATCCAGCCATTTTGGAAAAGCAGAAAAGGAAGCGGTCGAAGCGGCTTTACATGAAGCCGGCATTGATCCACGCCGCCGGGGCGAGACGCTCAGCCTGCAGGAATTCGCACAACTTGCCGACGCACTTTTGCCGATTAAAAAACGTTGACGGTAGACAAAAGAACAGATATAATATTTCCCCTTCCTAATATTTACTTCATATGCTATAATAAATATTAGTGAGGTGAAGCGTATGCCAAAGACGTTGAACGAAATCAGACATGTATTTGAAACACATGTAGGTGAAAGACTGACGCTAAAAGCAAGCGGCGGTCGTAAAAAGGTCGTAACCCGAATCGGAACGCTCGTTGAGACGTATCCATCGGTGTTTGTAGTCAAGCTAGACGCAGAGCGTCACAATGTCGAGCGAGTTTCTTACAGCTATGCCGACGTGTTAACCGACTCCGTACAAATCGAATTCGCGAATTCGTAAACTTACCTTCCGAAGTGGACAGAAATGTTCGCTTCTTTTTTTGTGCAAAGGTTGATACAATTCGTACAGGAAACGTACTAGAGGAGGAACGGCACGATGACGATTATTGTAAAAGCTCCAGCGAAAATCAATTTAGTATTGGATGCGACGGCGAAACGTCCGGATGGTTATCATGATGTACATATGGTGATGACGACGGTGGATTTGGCAGATCGTCTCGAATTGACGGAATTAGCGTCCGGCGAGATTCGGATGAATGCCCAACATGCTTACGTACCAAATGATGAACGCAACTTAGCGTATAAAGCAGCAGCAGTCCTGAAAGAACGATTCAACGTCAAGAGCGGGGTTGAAATCTATTTGGAGAAACAAATTCCGGTCGCGGCAGGTCTTGCGGGCGGTTCGAGTGACGCAGCCGCAACACTGCGTGGACTGAATGAATTATGGAAGCTCGACCTGACACTTGAACAGTTGGCGGAAATCGGAGCTGAAGTCGGATCGGATGTCCCGTTTTGTGTCATGGGCGGCACAGCGATTGCAACGGGGCGCGGGGAAAAGCTCGAGAAATTAGTCTCTCCTCCGCCTTGTTGGGTTGTACTAGCGAAACCGACCATCGGTGTGTCGACAGCAGATGTGTACGGAGCGCTTGATTTGGAAACAGCGGAACGTCCGGATGTCGAAGCAATGATTGATGCGGTCAAGAATCAAGATTTCACGGCCATTTGTGAGTCGCTCGGCAATGTTCTTGAATCCGTGACCTTACCGATGCATCCGGAAGTCGAACAAATCAAAGCGTTCATGACGAGTTGCGGAGCAGAAGGTGTCTTGATGAGCGGCAGCGGTCCGACCGTGTTTGCTTTGACGGAACACGAAAACCGGGCCCAGCGTCTCTATAACGGATTACGAGGATTTTGTAATGAAGTCTACGTCGTTCGTCTTTTAGGGGAAAACCATTGATAGTTTCCGTATGAAAATGATATATTCACTATTGAATATTCGGAATTACGGAGAGGTGGAACGATTTAGATGAAAATTCGGAGAAGTGGTCGGCTGGTAGACATGACACGTTACCTGCTGGATCATCCGCATCATCTGGTCTCATTGACGATATTCGCAGAACGGTACAGCTCTGCGAAATCTTCGATCAGTGAAGATTTAGATATTGTCAGTGAAATGTTGGAACACGAAGGAACCGGGCGACTCGTCACTGTTCCGGGAGCCGCGGGAGGCGTCATGTTCATCCCGACCTGGAGCAGTGCAAAGGCGTTGCCGTTCATTGATGAGTTATGTGAACGTGTTGCACGTCCGGATCGTCTATTGCCGGGAGGCTACTTGTATCTGACGGACCTGCTCGGAGATCCGCGGATGGTGAAACAGATGGGACAAGTGTTTGCTTCTGTCTTCAGCCAGAAAAAAGTCGACGTCGTCATGACGATTGCGACAAAAGGAATCCCGCTTGCTTATGCCGTTGCCGAACAATTGGGTGTACCGTTCGTCATCGTCCGCTCGGACAGCCGGGTAACGGAAGGTTCGACCGTCAGCATCAACTATGTTTCCGGTTCATCCAAAGCGATCCGGACGATGGCTCTTGCAAGACGGAGTCTGCCGCGAGGTGCCAACGTCCTGCTGATTGATGATTTCATGAAAGCCGGCGGAACAATCCGTGGAATGATGAGTCTGCTCAGTGAGTTCGAGGCGAACGTGGCAGGTGTCGGTGTGTTGATCGAAGCAGAAGGTGCCGAGAAGAAGATGGTCAATGAGTACGTCAGTCTGATGAAGCTTTCAGATGTGGATGTCGATCTTGGACAGATTCAAGTGAAACGGGGAAATGTCGACCAGTATTTCACAGATGGAGAAAATACCTGAATTTGACACAGATTTTTTTTGTAACTATACTGTAATTATCAAACTTTTGGAAATTATGCGTGAAATGATTGGCAAAAGCTAAACCTTTGAATGTTTTAAGCCGTAAGTAGAAGTAGACAACGAAGAGTTGTGACAACGGTTATAAAAAGGGGTGCGGACAAAATGAATGTCACCGACGTTAAGATTCGTCGCGTCGTAGCAGAGGGTCGAATGAAAGCACTGGCCTCGATTACGCTCGACCACGAATTCGTGGTACATGATTTACGCGTAATCGAAGGAAACAGCGGTCTTTTCGTCGCGATGCCAAGCAAGCGGACACAGGAAGGCATCTTTCGTGATGTCGCCCATCCAATCAATGCATTAATGCGAAAAAAAGTCGAAGATTCAGTATTAGAAGCATATGCGATTCGTGAAGAAAACGGTGAGGCGTCAGAACTTGAACTGGCGGCGCTTGAAGCAACCGATCCTTCCTAACGCGATTGACAGGTCTCCGCCAATGGGAGAACCTGTCTTTTTTTGTGTGTTTTGTCGATTTCCGGTCTGTCCTGTCATTGATTCGTTGCGCCATTTTCGTTATAGTGGGAACGAGTGGACTATTTCAGAACGAAATCAACACTAATTTACATGGAGGAGCGACAAGGATGAATCATTTCGCGGTAATTCTAGCAGCGGGTAAAGGCACTCGGATGAAATCGAAGTTATACAAAGTACTTCACCCAGTAGCTGGGAAACCTATGGTACAACATGTCGTTGATCAATTAACGACACTCGGTGTCACACGTCAAGTCGTCATCGTTGGTCACGGTGCAGAGTCTGTGAAAGAAGTGCTCGGCACATCGGTGGAATATGCACTTCAAAGTGAGCAGCTTGGCACGGGTCACGCTGTTCAAATGGCAGAACCTGTTCTTGGACAGGAAAAAGGTTCGACACTGGTCGTTTGTGGAGATACACCCCTTTTGACAAGTGAAACGTTACAGTCGCTCTTGCAACACCATGCAGAAACAGGTGCGAAAGTGACTGTTTTGACGGCACATGCGGACGATGCAACAGGATACGGACGAATTGTCCGCGGCGAAGACGGAAACGTCTCGAAAATCGTCGAGCATAAGGATGCGAATGCAGAAGAGCTTCTCATTAAAGAAATCAATACCGGAACGTACGTATTTGATAACGAAATGCTGTTCGAAGCACTTAAGCAAGTCAAAAACGATAATGTCCAAGGCGAATATTATTTGCCGGATGTCATTGAAATCGCTAAAGCAGATGGAGAAACGATTGCAGCCTATGCGGCATCGACGTTTGAAGAAACGATTGGTGTCAACGACCGGGTGGCTCTTGCGCAAGCGGAAACATCAATGCGTAAACGGACAAATGAACATTGGATGCGTCAAGGCGTCACATTCATCGATCCGGCGTCGACGTACATCGGACCGGATGTCGTCATCGGTTCCGATACAGTCTTGTACCCGGGCACACAGTTGCTCGGCAACACAACAATTGGTTCGGAATGTATCATTGGACCAAATTCGGATATCCGTAACAGTGAAGTCGCTGATCAAGCGGTCGTGCGTCAATCGGTCGTGACGGACAGCAAAATCGGACCAGCAGCACAGGTCGGTCCATTTGCGCATTTACGTCAACAAGCAGTTCTCGGTGCCAACACACGAATCGGTAACTTCGTCGAAGTGAAGAAATCGACTTTTGGTGAAGGCAGCAAATCTGCTCACTTGAGTTACGTAGGTGACGCGACGATCGGCACAAACGTTAACTTAGGTTGCGGATCGATCACCGTGAACTATGATGGAACAAATAAATTCCAAACGGTCATTGAAGACGATGCGTTCATCGGATGTAACGTCAATTTGATCGCGCCGGTCACGGTTGGTAAAAATGCGCTAGTCGCAGCAGGATCAACTGTTACGGACGATGTTCCGGAAAACGGTCTCGCTATCGCGCGGGAACGCCAAACAACCAAACCAGATTACCGTTAATTTTTATTCGTTCATTATCCGTCGCTCTACTCGTCTAAACCCAAACAAATGGAGGCCACCTAACCATGTCTACTGTCTTAGAACATGAAATTCGTATTTTCGCACTTAACTCGAACAAACCACTGGCAGAGGAAATCGCTAAAGTCATCGGAATTCCTGTCAGCGAAAGTTCAGTCAAACACTTCAGTGACGGCGAAATTTCAATGAACATCGAAGAAAGCGTCCGTGGGGATGATATTTACATCATTCAATCGACAAGCCAACCGGTCAACGAAAACCTGATGGAACTTCTCATCATGATCGACGCTTTGAAACGTGCTTCGGCGCGGACGATCAACGTCGTAATCCCGTACTACGGATATGCACGTCAAGATCGTAAAGCCCGTTCACGTGAGCCGATCACAGCGAAGCTTGTCGCGAACCTGCTTGAAGTAGCCGGTGCGACACGCGTCGTGACGATGGATCTTCATGCTGCTCAAATCCAAGGATTCTTCGATATTCCAGTAGATCAATTAATGGGTGTTCCCTTGCTTGCTTCTTACTTCGAGAAGAAGAACATCGACCCGAATGAACTCGTCATCGTTTCTCCAGACCATGGCGGCGTAACACGGGCACGTAAATTAGCTGAACAATTAAAAGCACCAATCGCGATCATCGATAAGCGTCGTCCGAAACCGAACGTCGCTGAAGTCATGAATATCGTCGGCCAAGTCGATGGTAAAATTGCGATCATCATCGATGACATCATCGATACAGCGGGTACAATCACGCTTGCTGCCAATGCCTTGATCGAAAACGGAGCGAAGCAAGTGTACGCTTGCTGTACGCACCCTGTTCTCTCCGGTCCGGCCATGGAACGCATCGAAAACTCGGCAATCGAAGAGCTCGTCGTTCTCAACACAATTGATTTGACGCAACGTGAATGTGCAAGCAAAATCAAACAAATCTCGGTTGCACGCTTGTTGGCAGAAGCCATCATCCGTGTCCATGAACAAAAATCAATCAGCCCGCTCTTCAGCTGATTACAAACAGATATGAACGCCAAGGTCCGGTTTTTAAAAATCGGACCCTTGTGCGTTGCTTTTTTCGTCAGCGGGATCTAGATTGGAAAAGTAGAGGAGGTGCCGATATGAAATGTATCGTCGGTTTAGGAAATCCAGGTGCAAAATATACGAATACACGGCATAATATCGGTTTTTTGGCTATTGATGCCCTCGCCAAGGAACATGGCATAAAATTAACAGAGTCTAAGTTTAAAGCCGTCTTCGGAACGGGAATGATTAAAGGGGAACGGGTCGTTCTTGTTAAACCATTGACGTATATGAATTTATCGGGAGAAGCCGTCCGTCCGTTGCTCGATTTCTATAAAATCGCAGTCGAAGATGTCCTTGTTATCTATGATGATCTTGATTTGCCGCTTGAGAAGATGCGCCTGCGTTCAAAAGGGAGTGCCGGTGGTCACAACGGAGTCAAATCGTTGATTCAACATTTAGGAACACAAGACATCAAACGATTGAAACTCGGAGTCGGCCGTCCGCCGGCCCCGATTCAAGTCATCGATTGGGTCTTGATGCCATTCGCCAAATCAGAACAGACGACGTTGCAACATGTGTTGTCTGATTCCGTTAATATCGCAACTGATTTCATCGATACACCGTTTTTAGCTTTGATGAATCGCTATAACTGAACAAAACGCTTTGGGTGACCAAAGCGTTTTTGCTGTCGTCCTAGGAGGGAAAGTATGAAACAACTACAAAATCTGTTACTCGGTATTCCGGAGATCAAAACCGTTCGGGAACGGTTCCGCGACGGGGTCAATGCCCAACTGATCACGGGCCTGATGAACAGCGGGAAAGCATTATTCATCGCCGGCATTTACCAAGAGACGAAAAAACGATTCGTCATCGTGACCCATAACATGTTCCAGGCTCAAAAATTATATGATGATTTAATTGAACTTGTTCCCGAGCAGGACGTGATGTTGTACCCGGTCGACGAAACACTTGCCGCTGAATTATCATACGGCGCAAGCCCCGAACTCCGGGCAACCCGGATCGAGACCCGACATCGTCTGTTGACGACGGACGACGGTATTTTAATCATCCCGCTTGTCGGTCTGAGACGATACGTTCCGACGGCATCTGACTTTTTAGATCATACAAAACGGATCAAACCGGGGGGTGTCTTATCGATTCCGGACTTCATTCAGGAATTGGTCGATGCCGGATACGAACGGACAGCGACGGTGACGACGCCCGGAGAGTTCGCGGTCCGTGGAAGCATCATCGATCTATATCCGTTGACTGTCGAACATCCTTATCGGCTCGACTTATTTGATGAAGAAGTCGATTCGATTTATACATTCGATGCCGAGACCCAACGTTCGCTTGGTGTCATCGCAGAAGCGTTAGTGCCTCCGGCGACGGAACATTTTGCAGCACGCGACGGATTGAAGACGGCGGGTGACAAGTTACGCCGTCTGTATGATGCGACGAAGGAACGGGTCCAAAGTACGGAAGTATTGGCTGCCCTTGAAGAAGGAATTGCCTATGACGTCGAAGTGCTTGAAGGCGGGGACCGTCCGAAACAACTCGCGAAGTATGCGCCGCTTTTATATGAAACGACGTTGCTTGACGATATTAAGGATGCTGTTTTGATTGTGGATGAAGTGGCCCGGATTGAAGAAGCGGCCGAAGTACAGGATACGGAAGAAGCGGAATGGATGGCTTCGTTGATCGAACGGGGACAAAGTGTCAGTGACTATACGTTATCGGTTCCGATGCTGAATGTGTTCAAGCAACGGCAATTGCTTTATTTATCATTACTTCCGACACGGCGTAGCGGTGTGCCGGAAAGTGCGGCGATTCATTTCAGCATTAAGCCGATCGCTCCGTTCCACGGACAGATGGAACGATTGAAACAGGAAGTCGACCGGTATGGTCGGGCGGATATGTGGATGGTCTTTCTGGCAAGCAACCGGGAACGGGCGGAACGCATGCGGCAGACGTTATCCGATTACGGGGTCGAAGCGTCCCTGCATACGACGGAAGATGAGATCCGTCGCGGACATCCGTCCATCTTAATCGGCGGTATTCATGGCGGGTTTGAAATGACAAATGCCCGTCTTGTCGTCATCACGGAAGAAGAAGTCTTTAAACAGCCGGCACGGCGGCGGAAACAAACGACGAAACTGACGAATGCCGAACGAATCAAAAGTTATCAGGAACTGAAAACCGGTGATTACGTCGTCCATATCCACCACGGAATCGGTCGTTATCACGGCATCAAGACGATTGATGTCGCCGGCAATCACCAAGACTATCTGCATTTGATTTATGCCGGTGAGGATTCCCTGTATGTTCCGGTCGATCAGATCGACTTAATCCAGAAGTATGTCGGGGCGGAAGGAAAAGAACCGAAGATTTACAAACTGGGTGGGATGGAATGGAAGAAGGTCAAGGCGAAGGTTCAAAAATCCGTCGAGGATATCGCGGATGAACTGATTAAGCTGTACGCGGCACGTGAAGCGGCCGTCGGCTTTGCCTTCCCAGAGGATGATGACAGTACACAGGCTTTTGAAGCATCCTTCCCTTACGAGGAAACCGTCGACCAACTTCGGTCGATCGAAGAGATCAAAAAAGACATGGAACGCCCGCGTCCGATGGATCGTCTGTTGTGCGGGGATGTCGGTTACGGGAAAACGGAAGTTGCCATCCGGGCTGCCTTTAAAGCGGTCATGGCAGGCAAACAGGTCGCACTGCTCGTTCCGACGACGGTCCTCGCCCAACAGCATTATGAAACGATGCTCGAACGCTTCAGTGACTGGCCGATTAACGTCTCGGTCATGAGTCGTTTCCGCTCGGCAACGGAACTGAAAGCCACGAAAAAGGGCTTGAAGGAAGGAACGATCGATGTCGTCGTCGGTACCCATCGTGTCCTGTCCAAAGATGTCCAGTTTGCCGACGTCGGGTTATTGATCATCGATGAAGAACAACGCTTTGGCGTCAAACATAAAGAACGACTGAAACAGTTGAAGACAAATGTCGACGTCCTGACATTAACGGCGACACCGATTCCCCGGACGTTGCATATGTCGATGATCGGAATTCGTGATTTATCCGTTCTCGAGACACCACCGGAAAACCGTTATCCGGTCCAGACGTATGTCATGGAGTATGACGGGATCGTCATGCGCGAAGCACTGGAACGGGAACTTGGACGGGGCGGACAAGCCTTCTTCCTCTATAACCGGGTCGAAGGAATCGAACGGAAAGCCGAGGAAATCCGGGCACTCGTACCGGAAGCACGTGTCGTCACCGCCCATGGTCGTATGACGGAAACAGAACTTGAGAGTCAATTGATTGCCTTCTTCGAAGGGGATGCGGACGTCCTGGTCAGTACGACGATCATTGAGACGGGAATCGACATTCCGAACGTTAATACGTTGATTGTCAACGATGCCGATCAGATGGGGCTGTCGCAGTTGTATCAATTACGCGGTCGGGTTGGCCGGTCGAGTCGTGTCGCCTATTCCTACTTCACCTACCGTCCGCAAAAACGATTGACGGAAGTCGCGGAGAGCCGTCTGCAGGCGATCAAGGAATTCACGGAACTCGGAAGCGGATTTAAGATTGCGATGCGCGATTTATCAATTCGTGGTGCCGGAAACTTACTCGGCTCACAACAATCCGGTTTCATCGATTCTGTCGGATTTGATTTGTACTCACAAATGCTGTCGGAAGCGGTCGAAGAACGGAAAGAGCGGATGAAGGGCAGAAAAAAAGTTCAGAAATTCGTTCCGGACTTCACATTCAGCCTCGATGCCTATATTCCAAGTCACTACATGGCGGACTCGGAACTCAAAATCGAGTTCTACAAACGTTTGAAGTATGTCGATACACCGGAAAGTTTGGAATCACTGGAAACGGAAATGTTGGAGCGTTTCGGAGAATTCCCAACTGAAGTCGCACGGTTGATTCAATTGACACGAATGCGGATCTTTGCCGAACGGGGACGGGTCGAACGGGTCAAACAAACGGATCCGAAAATCGAAATCGTCTTGTCTGAGCAGACGACACAAACGCTGGATGTAGCGGACTTCGTGAAATGGACTGTCCCGATCGGACGTGGTCTTGGTATGGGGCAGGAAGAAGGAAAGCTGGTATTGACACTAAACCGCGGCAAACAAACCGTCCAACAGATGACAGAGCAAGCCGAACGGTTACTGGCTGAGATTGACCGCCGGATCGTACAATGAGTCAACGAAGGACGATTGCACAGGGGGCAGCCCTGCTCGCCATTTCGAGCTATGTCTCCAAACTGTTGAGTTTCTTTTACCGGATTCCGTATCAAAATATGGCGGGGGACTTCGGTTTATACGTCTATCAAACCGTTTATCCGGTCTTTGCGATTGCGGCGGCACTCGGGATTTACGCTTTACCGGTCGTCGTAGCAAAGTTGACGTTGCATCATCCGGAAGAAAAACGCGAAGTCTTATGGTCGATTTTCTTTGTCCTGCTCGCGATGTCGCTGACATTAGGGACGATCGGCTGGTGGGTCGCTCCCGAAGTCGCCGCCTTGTTCGGTGACGAACAACTTGTCCAACCGCTCCGTGCCGTCACGTTTACTTTTTATCTGTTACCGATCATTGCTGTGTTGCGCGGAATGTTTCAAGCGGATCTTGAAATGCGTCCGACAGCGTTCTCGCAAATCACGGAAAACGCCGTTCGTGTCTGTTTATTGCTGATCGTGACGTACTACGGTGTTCAGGTAGGTGCGAATCCCTATCAAGTCGGTGCAAACGCGCATATGACGGCACTCGGCGGAAGCATTGCATCGCTCGCCTTGTTGTTACGCTTTGCGAAAGGAAAAATCGGTCGTCCCGTCATCTCAAGTCGTCATCTTCGGCGGGTCGGACGTGTTTTGTTGACGAGTGGTCTCGCAGTCAGTATCGCATCGCTCGCTTTGTTGCTGATGCAACTGATTGACGGACTGACTTTCGTCAACTTACTCGGAGACTCAATGGAGACGAAGATTGAAAAAGGGATTTTTGACCGAGGATACCCTCTGTTACAGTTTGCGATTTTGTTCGCGACCTCAATCAGTTTGGCGAGCGTTCCGACGTTATTGATGGAATACCGGAAACGTAATGATACAGCGACAAAGTTGCATCTCGAGACCCTGTTGCGGTCCGGACTGTTGATAGCAGCGGCGGCAACCGTCGGACTCGTTGGGGTCATGCGTCCGTTAAACATCGCCTTGTATCAGGATGATAACGGGACAGCCGCACTCAGCTGGTTGGCGGCAACGGCCTTTACGGCCTCCCTGTCCATGATCATCGTATCGTGCCTGCAATCGGTCGATGCGGAAAAATATGCGTTCGTCGGCGTGGTCGCGGGTCTGTTAATCAAACTCGGACTCAATATTTACTTGATTCCCCTGTATGGCATGGTCGGTGCCGGTATGGCGACATTCGGCGGGTTTGCGGTCATGGCGGCAGCCCAACTGTTGTTGCTCAATCGAAAGTTTGGCCGGGTGACGGCAGGACGTCCTTTTTACGTCCGTCTTTTGAAGGCTGTCATGCCGATGGCTCTGTTTTTATACATTATCGAACAACTGTTTCGCTTGTCCGGATGGGAAAACCGGATCGGAGCAACACTCGAGGTGGGTTTACTTGTCTTGGGTGGAGCGGGTGTCTTCTGTCTGTTTGCCTTACGGATGGGTGTATTAACGGAACGGGAATGGGCATTGTTGCCGTTTGGGGAAAAATTATATCGAATGCATCAGCATAGGAGGATCATATGACATATCAGATTACAGTCGTCGGCCTCGGCGTCGGGGAACTCGAACAGTTACCGTACGGGATCTATAAACGACTGAAAGAAACAAAACAACCGATTTACCTGCGAACGGCAGATCATCCTGTCGTTTCAGAATTGATGGCAGAGGGAATGAAATTTACATCGTTTGATTCCGTGTATGAAAAACATGATCAGTTTGAAGGCGTCTACCGTGAAATTGTGGCGACGTTACTTGAACAAGCCGAAAAGGAACCGATCATCTATGCGGTTCCGGGTCATCCGCTCGTCGCGGAGAGTACGGTCCAACAGTTACTCGCGCAAACGGAATATCTGGACATCATCGGCGGTCAAAGTTTCCTTGACCCGATGTTTGCCGCGGTCGGCGTTGATCCGATTGAAGGATTTCAATTACTCGATGCGACAGCCTTTGATATCGATGAAGCGCAGATCCGTCAGCATCTGCTGATCGGACAAGTCTATGATCAATTAGTCGCGGGTGATTTGAAGGTCATGCTGATGGAGCGTTATCCCGACGAACATAACGTAACACTCGTAACAGCAGCGGGGACAAGTCAGCAACACGTGACGACGGTTCCGCTTCATGAATTGGATCACATCACGACACTCAGTAACCTGACAACGGTTTATGTACCGCCTGTCACCGATCAAACGGTCTTGAATCGTGACTTCACGACACTTAAGCACATCATTGCCCGGTTGCGGGGAGAAGGCGGCTGTCCTTGGGATCAGGAGCAGACGCACGAATCACTCAAAAAACATTTAATCGAAGAATCTTACGAATTACTGGAAGCAATCGACCTTCAGGACGATAACTTAATGATAGAAGAATTAGGGGACGTCTTGCTCCAAGTCATGCTTCATGCTCAAATCGGTCTCGATGAAGGATATTTTGATGTTCGGGACGTCATCGGCAGTGTCAGCGATAAGATGATTCGCCGACATCCGCATGTCTTTGGAGATGTAGAAGTTGACTCGGCTGCGGACGTCGTTAACAACTGGCAGGAAATCAAGGCCCAGGAAAAATCGGACCGGACGTATCTGTTGGATGGTGTCACCAAGGGAGCACCCGCCTTGTTGCGCGCAGAACAGATTCAAAAAAAGGTCGCCCGGGTCGGATTCGAATGGGAGACGGTTGCCGGTGCACTGGATAAAGTCCAAGAAGAGATTCAAGAATTAAAAGAGGCTCCGGCAGAGGAGCAGTTGGGTGAATTCGGCGACATTCTGTTCTCACTCGCTCTCGTCGGCAAGTATATGGAGTTATCGGCAGAAGATGCGTTACAACAAACGAATGACAAATTCATCCGCCGTTTTACACGGATGGAACAATTGGCTGACCGTCCGTTGACAGAATTATCGCTTACGGAACAGGATGCCTTGTGGAATCAATCAAAGCAGGAGGAACAGTCATGAGACTCGATAAATTTTTAAAAGTATCTCGTTTAATCAAACGCCGTACCCTGGCGAAAGAGGTTGCCGATCAGGGCCGCATCACAATCAACGGACTTGTCGCAAAAGCAAGCAGTACGGTTGCAGTCGGGGATGAAATGACAATCCGCTTCGGAAATAAGATTGTCACGGTTCAAATCGACAGCATCAAAGAGCATGCGAAAAAAGAAGAAGCGTCGGATATGTATCAAATCATTCGTGAAGAAAAAGTGAATTCCGAAGAATCGATGTAATTTGGTTGAAAAAGGAAGTATACTAGAGAGTGTCAGAGATGACCACTCGGATAAGGAGGGATGATATGCCAGCACCATTGGAATCAGGGCGTGATACTCCGCCCAAGATCAAACCGCTGAATGACCGGAAAAAACAGTTGAGTCAAAATGCAATCGAAAACCGTTTACGTCTGAAGAGGCGCTTCTTAGTCTGTATGTCGATCTTTCTTATTGTCCTGTCCCTGATGGGGTGGTCATATATCGAGAAAAAACAACTGATCGCTGAACAGAAGCAGTCGTTTCAGGTAGCGAACCAAGAACAGGCGAAGGCAGAAAAAGAAACGGTTCGTCTGAAAGAAGAGATTGAACGATTGAATGATAAGAAGTATGTTGCGAACTTAGCGAGAAGTGAACTGCTGTACTCGAAAAAAGGCGAAACAATTTTCTATTTTTCACCGGAAGATTAAACGAAGGTTCTCGATTGATTGAAAAAATGTAGAATCACTCGTATAATAAGAAAGAATCAACTAAAAAGGAGCAATACAATTTATGTCGATTGAAGTAGGCAGCAAAGTACAAGGGAAAGTTACAGGCATCACCAATTTCGGCGCGTTCGTAGAATTACCGACGGGTAAGACAGGTCTTGTTCACATCAGTGAAGTAGCAGATTCTTACGTTAAAGATATCAATGATGTCTTGACAGTCGGACAAGAAATCACGGTTAAAGTGTTGAGTGTAGAGAACGACGGTAAAATCGGTCTTTCGATTAAGAAAGCAGTCGATCGTCCAGAAGGCGAACGTCCTCGTCCTCCAGCTCGTCAATTTGATCGCGGACCACGTCCGGCAGGTCAAGACCGTGGACCACGTTCGTTCGATAACAAAGGACCACGTGGCGGAAGTGGCGGCGGTGGAAACCGTGGTGGCTTTAACAAAGGTGGCCGTGGCGCACCAGCTCCACGCAAAGAGCAAACGTTCGATACGTTGATGACTAGTTTCCTCAAAGATAGTGAAGATCGTCTTGCGACATTGAAACGACAAACCGATTCAAAACGTGGCGGACGCGGTGCTAAACGTCAATAACTTGCTGACCTGTTCTTTATAAGAATAGAGATGGAATGACGCCGTTCATTCCATCTTTTATTTTTTTAAAATTATTTTTATAAAAAGCGTTGACAATTATTTGACTCCACCGTATTATAGAAAATGTGCTTAAGACGCACGCGTTCAAAATATGGCGGTGTAGCTCAGCTGGCTAGAGCGTACGGTTCATACCCGTGAGGTCGTGGGTTCGACTCCCTCCGCCGCTACCATATTTTTTTGGCCCGTTGGTCAAGCGGTTAAGACACCGCCCTTTCACGGCGGTAACACGGGTTCGATTCCCGTACGGGTCATTCTGTAAAAAAGCTATCTCTATTTTATATAGAGGTAGCTTTTTTCGTTTAAGTGATTTTATTCATCAAGGGGGACCGGGCATGGAATTCGAGATTCATCTTCCGAAAGAACCTTTATTGGTTGCTGTTTCCGGCGGCTGTGATTCAATGGTACTGGCGCACCTTTTATATGAAGCGAATCATGATCTCATGATTGTTCATGTTCATCATGGTCTGCGTAAAGAATCGGATGAAGAAGCGGAAACTGTCCGCGCTTGGGCGGAGGCGAGACGAGTAGGCATTCGGATGACCCGTCTCGAGTGGGATGGTCAAGCACCGAGCCAAGCAGCTTGCCGGACGAGACGATATGCCTTTTTTCAAGAGGTCATGGCGGAGACAGGACGCCGGCACCTCGTCCTGGCGCATCACCGGGACGATCAGCTGGAGACGCTGTTGATTCAGTTGATCCGGGGAGAAGCCGGCGTCGACGGCATTCCCCGAATCCGTTCTTTTGCGACAGGACAGATCCATCGGCCGTTGTTGACGTATTCGAAACAACAATTGTATGACTATGCCAAAGCCCATCAAGTCGTCTGGCATGAAGACGAGACGAATGCCGGCACCAAATATTTGCGGAATCAGATGCGGCACCGGCTCCTGCCGTTACTCGCAGAACTCCGTCCGGGCTATGAAGAAGCAACGGTCCAGGCAGCGATGGTTCGTCACGAGCAAAAACAGGAACATTTGAAGTATGTCACGTCATACGTCAAGGAACAGATGACGGATCGCGGACTGCCTCTAGAGGCGATTCAAAAACTGCCTACTGACTTCAGGCGGCTCGTTCTGCGTACCTTGTTGCCTGACCGCGACTTCACTTCCGAAGACTACAATCGATTTTTGACATTGTTACGAGTAGATATGCCGTCCGGTGAAGTGTATTATGGAAACTGGAGGATTCAGCGTACATATGGCTATGTGACATGTGTCCGTTGTCCGGAAAAGAACCTACTTCCGGAAGCACTGGAAGTGGGGATCGATTTGGGCACTTATCATTATGGTGAACAAACGATTACGTTCTCTCGCACGACAACCGGCATTCCATTTTCGGCCGTCCAGTTTCCGCTGACGATCCGGAGCGTATTGCCGGGTGACCGGATTCGACTGGCGGTCGGTACGAAAAAAGTGAGTCGTATTCTCGTGGATGCGAAGGTTCCGCGGGCATCGCGGGCAGAAATTCCGGTTGTCGTGGATGCGGCAGGACAAGTTCTGGCGGTCATTGGACATCGAATTGCAATATTCGGGTCATTTGAACTCCTCGCAGAATCGTGTTTAATGATAGAATGGTAATGTAGTGTTTAAAATGGAGGAGGAATACCCAGCATGACGTTAATGAATGATATGGAAAAAGTACTGATTTCAGAAGAAGAGATCCAACATAAAGTCGGTGAACTCGCCGGTGAACTGACAGCAGATTACGGAGATCGTTTCCCACTCCTTGTATGTGTTCTGAAAGGCGCTATGCCGTTCATGTCAGATCTCGTCAAAAAGATGGACATGCACCTTGAAATGGACTTCATGGATGTCTCGACATATCACGGTGGGACGACATCAACAGGTGAAGTCAAGATTGAAAAGGATTTAAACACATCCGTAGAAGGACGTGACATCCTGATTGTCGAAGATATTATCGACAGCGGATTAACATTAGGCTACCTCGTGGACCTCTTTAAATACCGGAAAGCGAAGTCGGTGAAAATCGTCACATTGCTTGATAAGCCAAGCGGTCGTAAAAACGATTTACATGCCGATTACAGCGGTTTTGTCATTCCTCATGAGTTCGTTGTTGGTTATGGTCTGGACTATGAAGAAAAATATCGTAACCTTCCTTATGTTGGTGTCTTGAAACCAGCAGTCTACGGCGGCTAATTATTTTTAATCTTGACTGTCACATGATAAGATGAAACCAATTACAAAGCGCGCTTTGCCGCGTTAGGATTCGTATCGATTGAAGAAAATCAATCAATTGATGCGGAGAGGAGGCCTACGATGAACCGAGCAGTGAAGAATACCCTTGTGTTTGGGGTCATTTTTCTAGCTTTGATCTTGTTTCTGCAATACTTGCAGAGTCCAGTGAACAAAAGCAAAGAAATCAATTACACACAGTTTGTCGAGTCAGTTGAAAAAGGTGATGTGAAGACGGCGACGTTCCAATATGAGGGACAGACGTACAACGTCACAGGTGAATTACGTGAAAAAGATACGACATATGAAACGGTCGTACCGGCTGTTGATACAGAGTTGACGGATTTGTACACGCAATTGCGCAGTCAAAACGTCAAGATGGACTTTAAAGCAGCAGAAACAAACGGTGGTTGGATTGCGCTATTGACGACAATCGTGCCATTCATCATCATCTTCATCCTATTCTTCTTCTTGATTAATCAAGCACAAGGTGGCGGCGGCGGTGGTCGTGTCATGAACTTCGGTAAATCGAAGGCGCGCCTGTACGATACAGAAAAGAAAAAGATTACATTTGACGACGTGGCAGGAGCAGACGAGGAGAAACAAGAACTCGTCGAAGTCGTTGAATTCTTGAAAGATCCACGCAAGTTTGCCCGTCTCGGTGCCCGTATTCCAAAAGGTGTCCTACTTGTAGGTCCTCCAGGTACAGGTAAAACGTTGTTGGCACGTGCCGCAGCTGGTGAAGCCGGCGTCCCGTTCTTCTCGATTTCAGGTTCTGACTTCGTTGAGATGTTTGTAGGGGTCGGGGCATCCCGTGTCCGTGACTTGTTTGAAAATGCGAAGAAAAACGCACCATGTATCATCTTCATCGATGAAATCGATGCTGTCGGTCGCCAACGTGGCGCCGGTCTCGGTGGTGGACATGATGAGCGCGAACAAACATTGAACCAACTTCTCGTTGAGATGGATGGATTCAGTGAAAACGAAGGGATCATCATGATTGCCGCAACGAACCGTGCGGACATCCTGGACCCTGCGTTACTTCGTCCAGGTCGTTTTGACCGTCAAATTACGGTTGAGCGTCCGGATGTCGTCGGACGTGAAGCAGTTCTTAAAGTACACGCACGCAACAAGCCGCTCGATACAACGGTTGATTTAAAAGCCATTGCGCAACGTACACCGGGATTCTCGGGTGCGGATCTTGAAAACCTCTTGAACGAAGCAGCACTTATCGCAGCCCGTACGGACCGCGACAAGATTTCAATCGTTGACTTGGAAGAAGCGATCGACCGTGTTATCGCAGGACCTGCGAAGAAGAGTCGGATCATTTCACCAAAAGAGAAAAAAATCGTGGCGTGGCATGAAGCCGGTCATACTATCATTGGTGTCACACTCGATGATGCAGATGAAGTCCATAAAGTAACAATTGTTCCACGAGGAAATGCTGGCGGTTACGTCATCATGCTTCCAAAAGAGGATCGTTACTTCATGACGAAACCAGAGCTTGAAGACAAAATCACCGGATTACTTGGTGGTCGTGTCGCGGAAGATATCGTCTTCGGTGAAGTTTCTACCGGAGCAAGCAATGACTTCCAGCGTGCGACAGGTCTTGCCCGTAAGATGGTCATGGAGTTCGGGATGAGTGAAAAACTCGGACCGCTTCAGTTTGGTTCCGGTCAAGGCGGAAATGTCTTCTTAGGACGTGACTTCCAAAACGAACAGAACTATTCGGATGCGATTGCCCATGAAATCGATATGGAAATTCAGGCGATCATCAACAAGTGTTACCAAAAAGCGAAGACGATCTTAACGGAGAAACGCGATCAGCTTGATTTGATTGCAACGACGTTGCTTGAAGTCGAAACACTGGATCAAAAACAAATTCACCATCTCTTAGAGACAGGCGAATATAAAAAACATGAGCCTGCGGCCATTACAGAACCGAAAGCAGACGAGAAAACGCCGGAATCGACGACACCTGTCATCGATCAACCGACAGAATCTCCAACGCAACGCGGCTCTGTGATCGACGAAGGACAAAATGTCGATACGGAAAAACCAGATCAACCACGTCGGGATGATCAAATCTGATTTTCTATCTTCCCGGTCTAATCGACCGGGGTGACGATAGGAATAAGACGGATGATTCGTTCGAGCGAGAGGTCAGCATTCCCAACCGGGCTGCTGACCTTTTTTTTTAGAAGTGCCAAGCAGCAGTGCGCACTTCGATAGGTGATGCCTAAACTGCGTGGTATAATCACAACGTATAGTTCAGTTATCGTCAGAGAAAAGTGGGGAATCAGATGATTTTAGTAATCGATGTAGGAAATACGAATATCGTCCTTGGGGTATATGATGAACAAACCCTTGTGCAACATTGGCGGATTGCCACGGACCGGACCCGGACAACCGATGAATACGGGATGTTGGTTAAAGCGCTGTTTCGTGATGCAGAGTTAAACGTGGAAGACATTGAGGGAATCGTGTTATCATCTGTCGTACCCCCTGTCGTGTTTCCGCTCGAAAACATGTGCGTCCGTTATTTCAACCGGCGTCCATTCGTAATCGGGCCCGGAATTAAGACAGGACTTGACTTGAAAGTCGATAATCCAAGGGAAGTTGGAGCCGACCGGATCGTCAATGCCGTCGCAGCGACGGTTAAATATGATGGTCCTTTGATCATCGTTGATTTTGGAACGGCAACGACCTATTGTTATATCGATGCCCAAAAACGCTATTACGGTGGAATTATTTCACCGGGTGTCATGGTGTCGACAGAAGCACTTTATAATAAGGCGGCGAAACTACCGCGGATTGAGATTGCCAAACCGCAGTCGACGATCGGCCGCAATACGGTACATGCGATGCAGTCCGGAACGTATTTCGGATACGTCGCGCAAGTCGATGGACTCGTCCATCGGATGAAAGAGGAAATGGGAGAAGCGACTGTCATCGCGACAGGTGGACTCGCCCGACTAATCAGTGAGGAATCTGCAACGATTAAAATCGTCGATCCATTTTTGACGCTTGACGGGTTGCGGATTATCTACGAACGAAATAAGTGAGGGAAAAATAATGAAACGTGAAGAATTATTGGGACAATTAAAAGATGATTACTTGGTCAGAGCACTAGGGTTTAACGGTGAAGTCCGTGCTTTTGCAATCCGTTCGACAAAAACGGTATATGAGGCACAACTCCGTCATCAGACGACACCTGTCGTCACGGCGGCACTCGGTCGGACATTGACGATCGGCGCCATGATGGGAACGATGCAAAAAGGCGATACCCGCGTCACATTAAAAGTCGAAGGTGATGGTCCAATCGGAAAAATCATCGTCGATGCTGATGCAAAAGGACAAGTTCGTGGATACGTTAGCCATCCGCGTGTCGAGATGGATACGTACGTTAACAGTGACGGTCTGACGAAACTCAAAGTCGGTGATGCTGTCGGACGCGGAAACATTTCCGTCATCAAGGATTTAGGTCTCCGTGATTTCGTCGGTGGACAGTCGCCGATTCAAACCGGTGAAATCAGCGAAGACTTTACGTATTACTTCGCTGTGTCCGAGCAAAGTCCGTCGGTCGTCGGAGCAGGTGTCCTCGTGTATCCGGAAGATGAATCAGTCATTGCAGCAGGCGGATTGATCGTTCAACTGATGCCGGGTGCGTCGGAAGAAACGATTGCGGCACTGGAACAACGAGTCGCGGCCTTAAAACCGATCTCGATTTTGGTCGGGGAAGAAAAAACACCGGAAGAAATGTTGAGCCTGGTTCTCGGTGAATCATTCGAGATCCTCGATACGATTCCGGTTGCTTTCAACTGTACGTGCGAGCGTGAAAAATTAGCAACGGCTATCGTGGCACTCGGGCCGGATGAGATCCAAGCGATGATTGATGAAGATGGCGGCGCGGAAGCGGTTTGTCACTTCTGTTCGGAACATTACCAATACGATGTCGAAGAATTACAATCGCTTCGTGAAAAATCACTCGAAAGAGCATAAGAGGGTCTGAAAATGGGAACTGTAAACTCTAAGTACTTGTGGATGTTGATTTTCATTTTGTTGCTGACGAATTTTATGACGGGTGCGTATGCATTCATGGGCGAATTACCGAAAGTCGATTCACCGAAAATTGTCCAGGACAGTATCGGCGGACCGCTTGAGGATGTCGTCGCGACGGTTGGAGATGAAGAAATTACGCGTGCCGATCTGTATCAGGCGATGCGTAAGGGTCATGAAAAAGAAACCCTTGACCGTCTGATTCGGGAAGCAGTCGAAAAACAGTCGGAAAACGGATCAAAGCCGACAATAAAGCGCTTTGATTGACAATTTTCATCCAGTCCGTGGATAATTGATCTATCGGATTACTTGGGATTAAAGCTTTTCATTATGAGGAGGAATGGTCATGCGCATTGCGAATTCAGTATTGGATTTAGTCGGCCGCACGCCGATCGTTAAATTAAATCATTTGACAGGACCGGAAGATGCGGACGTGTATTTGAAATTGGAATATATGAATCCGGGGTCAAGCGTCAAAGACCGGATCGCTTTAGCGATGATCGAATCGGCAGAATCAGCGGGTCATTTAAAAGCAGGCGATACCATCATTGAGCCGACAAGTGGAAACACGGGAATTGGACTGGCGATGGTGGCTGCTGCTAAAGGATACCGTTCGATTCTTGTCATGCCGGAAACGATGAGCATGGAACGTCGAACTCTACTTCGTGCGTACGGTGCGGAGTTGATTTTAACACCCGGCCCGGAAGGAATGAAGGGTGCGATTGCTCGAGCGACGGCAGAAGCGGAAGAACACGGTTATTTCATGCCGCAACAGTTCAATAATGAATCAAACCCTGTTGTTCATGAAAAGACAACCGGACCGGAAATCGTTGAAGCATTTGAAGGATTGACACTTGATGCGTTCATCGCCGGTATCGGTACGGGCGGCACGATCACAGGGGCAGGAAAAGTATTGCGTGAGGCTTTCCCGGGCATTGAAATCATTGCGGTTGAACCAACCGATTCTCCTGTTCTTTCAGGCGGAAAACCGGGACCCCATAAACTGCAGGGCATCGGAGCCGGATTCGTTCCGTCGATTCTCGATACGCAGATTTACGACAGCGTCGAGCAGGTGACGACGGAAGAAGCGTTTGATCATGCCCGTCGTGCGGCGAAATCGAACGGAGTTCTCGGAGGTATTTCTTCCGGTGCTGCGATTGCGGCTGCTCTAAAAACAGCGAAGCGTCTCGGCAAAGGAAAAACGGTTCTGGCAATCATCCCGTCAAACGGAGAACGTTATCTCAGTACGCCGCTGTATCAGGTGGAAGAAGAGACGGACAGTTCGAAACTGTAAAATTTTGAAGCAAGAGGTTCATTCCGATTTAAAGGAATGGACCTCTTTTTATATGTAATCGGCAAGTGACTTATGCCCGCCTGTCTGATTTTTTGCGTATAATGAGAGCAGAATAGTTCGGAAGTGGAGGAACGCTAGTGCGACAGACAGTATACGAATCATTTACATGGACAAAGGAACAGTTTTATAACCGGTACGTTGAACGGACAGCCGGACAGACAGGTCATGTCTGGCTTGAGAGTGGACGAATCGGATCCTATACGATGGCAAGCATCCGGCCGGTCGGTCACATCCGGACAAAAAACGGCAGAACGATCATTCAAGAAGCCGGACAAGAAAAACAATATACCGATGCTCCCTTTACATTGCTCGAAGAGATTCGTGCGCGCTACGCATCGGCTCGGCCGGAAGGGATGCCGCCGTTTTTCGGAGGTTTAGCCGGATATGTCAGTTACGATGCCGTCCGTTATCTTGAACGGTTGCCGGAACAGGCAGAGGATGATTTGGCAACAGCCGATCTTTCGCTTTACTGGTATGATGAGGTCGCCGTATTTGATCATCAGACAGAACGATTGTTTATAGCTGTCACACGGGAAACGGAGGCGGAAGCGACGCTTGCTTTGGCGGCAGAAGTTTCATCGTGGCGTCAGTCGAGTCCGGCTCCGATGTTCGCGGCACCGGAAGAAAAACCGGCTGAACGGGGACGTTCATTCGAACGGTCCGCCTTCATGCAGGCAGCTGACCGGATCAAACAATATATTGAAGCGGGAGATGTCTTTCAGGTGAACCTTGCCGTCCGCCAACAGGAGCCGTTGCGGACAACGCCCGCCCATATTTATGATGTATTACGAATGATCAACCCGTCACCGTATATGGGTTACTTTGCAGATGAAGAATTGGTACTCGTTTCAGCATCGCCGGAGTTACTCGTCGAAAAAATCGGTCTGTCACTCGCAACCCGTCCGATTGCCGGAACCCGGCCGCGCGGACAAAATGAGGAAGAAGACTTGGCTTTAGCGAAAACGTTACTCGACAATGAGAAGGAACGGGCGGAGCATGTCATGCTCGTCGATCTTGAGCGGAACGATTTAGGGCGTGTCAGTCGCTACGGTTCCGTCCATGTTGATGAATTGATGGTCATCGAAAAATACTCCCATGTCCAGCACATCGTCTCAAACGTCCGGGGGGAGATTGCCGCAGATGAAACCGGCAGCAGTGTCCTGGCAGCGATGTTCCCGGGAGGTACGATTACGGGAGCGCCTAAAATCCGAACGATGGAGATCATTGAAGAGCTTGAGCCTGTCCGCCGCGGCATCTATACAGGAGCCCTCGGTTTTATCAGCTGGGCGGACGATGTGATTTTCAATATCTTGATTCGGACGCTTGTCGCGAAAGATGGCATGGCGTATATTCAGGCAGGTGCCGGCATCGTAACCGACTCCGATTCGGAAAGTGAATATGAAGAGTCGCTCAGTAAGGCAAAAGCACTCTGGGTCGCAAAAGAAATGGCGGAGGGAACGACATGATTGTATTAATCGATAACTATGATTCATTTACGTATAACGTGGTGCAATATTTCGGCGAACTCGGACAAGACATCCGGGTGTTTCGGAATGATGCCATCACGATTGAAGAAATCGAACAACTGGCACCGGATCATTTAGTTATTTCACCGGGACCGTGTACACCGAATGAAGCAGGCATCAGTCTCGAGGCAATCCGTTATTTCGCAGGCCGGATTCCGATTCTTGGGATCTGTCTCGGTCATCAGGCGATTGGCCAAGTCTTCGGAGGAAAAGTCGTCCGTGCCAAGACGCTGATGCATGGAAAAGTCTCCTTGTTGACGCATGACGGGTCGGGTATGTTCAGCGGAATCGAACAACAGACACCTGTGACACGGTATCATTCGTTGGTCGTCGAACGGGAGAGTTTTCCGGATATCTTGACGATGACGGCAGAAGCAGACGGCGAAGTCATGGCTTTGCGTCATAAGGAATGGCCGATCGTCGGTGTCCAGTTCCATCCGGAAGCGATTTTGACGCGGGACGGGAAACAGATGTTAAAAAACTTTTTGGAGTTGACACACTATGTATCTTTGGCATGATGGGAACGTGAAACGGGAAGAAGAGATCCGGATTTCACCGTTTGATCATGGCTATCTCTATGGAATGGGTGTATTTGAAACGTTTCGTACTTATGAGGGACATCCTTTTTTATTTGATGACCATATCGAACGGCTCCAGATGAGTTGTGCAGCAATCGGTATTCAATTGCCGTACGGGCGTGAACAGTTACTCCGGGCAGTAGAGGATCTTTATCGTGTGTATGAAGAACAGGATCTATATATCCGGTTGAACGTTTCTGGTGGAGCACGGGACATCGGACTGTCGAGTAAACCGTATGCGGAACCGACTGTCCTGTTGTACGCAAAACCGATCGGACAGAGACAGCCGGCAGAACGGGCGCTCGAGACGGTTCGTCTTGCCCGCAGTACGCCGGAAACAAGCTATCGGCTCAAGTCGCATCACTATATGAACAATCTTGTGGCGAAACGTCATTTGTTTAATCAAGAAGCAGAAGGACTGTTTCTGACGAAAGAAGGTTTTATCTGCGAAGGATTGACGTCGAATATTTTTTGGCGGTACGGCAATCAATGGTATACACCACCGCTTGAGACAGGGGCGTTGAACGGGATTACCCGTCAATTCATCATGGAACAGGTTCCGGTGGAAGAGCGGCTTGCGCTGTTGCCTCAATTGACAGAAGCCGATGAAATCCTTTGTACGAACTCCATTCAAGAAGTTGTTGCTGTCTCGTCACTTGATGGACGAACCTTTCCAGGAATGACCGGCCAGGGTTATCAGTCCGTACGGACGCTGTTTGATCAGGCGGTCCAAACGAAATGGTCAAGGAGGGAACAGGGATGACAAAAATCATGGGTATTTTAAATGTGACACCGGATTCATTTTCCGATGGTGGAAACTATATTGATGTCGAACAGGCGGTCCGCCATGCCAAGCAACTCGTAGCGGACGGAGCCGATGCAATCGATGTCGGAGGAGAATCAACAAGACCGGGAGCGGCATTTGTATCAGCGGCAGAAGAAATCGAACGCGTCGTTCCTGTCATCCGTCGATTGAAGCGGGAACTGGATGTCTTGGTATCGATTGATACGTATAAACCGGAAGTGGCGGAAGCGGCTGTAAGAGCGGGTGCAGATATCATAAACGATGTGTGGGGATCAAAGTGGGGCGACGGTTCGATGGTTAACGTTGCAGCACACTACGATGTCCCTATCATTTTGATGCATAATCGACTGGAACCCCATGGACCGGATATGTTGGCGGAAGTCCGGGCGGATCTAGAGGACTCGATTCGGTTAGCCAAGCAGGCGGGTGTTTCCGAAAATCAGATTTGGCTCGACCCCGGGATTGGCTTTATGAAAACACATCAGGAAAACTTATTTTTGATGCGTCATTTGTCGATTGCGACGGATTTCGGTTATCCGGTCCTGCTCGGTACATCACGTAAATCGATGATTGGTCTGACGCTCGGATTACCGGCTGACCAACGTGTTGAAGGAACGATTGCGACGGTCTGTTACGGTATTCAACAGGGATGTGAATGGATGCGGGTACATGACGTCAAAGCAGTTAAGCGGGCTGCCGTCATGATGGATGCAATGTTAGAAACGGAATTAACGGAAGGGGAATGAAGATGGATCGAATTCATGTGACAGGGATGCGTTTTTACGGTTACCATGGTGTATTTGCTGAAGAGACGAAGCTTGGCCAACGCTTCAACGTGGATTTATCGATTGGTCTTGATTTATCGCGTGCCGGTAAAACGGATGATTTACGAGAAAGCGTGAATTATGCTGAACTATATGAAGTGACGAAACGGGTCGTGGAAGGGACGCCGCTACAACTGGTGGAAGCACTGGCGGATCGGATTGCGAAACGCGTCTTGGCACTGGATGAACGGATTCTTGAAACGACAGTCAAAGTCATTAAACCGGATCCACCAATCGCGGGACATTATGAACATGTCGCGGTTGAAATCCACCGGAAGCGGGCGGATTACTTATGAACCGTGCTTACATCGCGCTAGGGTCAAATATTGGAGATAAGGCGGGTCATCTCCGGGCGGCGATTGAGGCCATGCGTTCGCTTGCGACGACGCGTGCTTTACGTCCTTCTTCTGTTTACGAAACAGCTCCTGTCGGATACGTGGATCAGGATCTTTTTTACAACATGGTCGTAGAACTTGATACGACGGAACCGGCAGACCGTTTATTACAAGCGTTACAACGGATTGAACAACAGGAAGGTCGGAAACGGTTGTTTAAAAACGGACCGCGGACACTTGATTTGGATATCATTTTATATAATGATGAGACCATTCAAGCAGACGGTTTGACCGTGCCGCATCCTCGGATGCAGGACCGCGCCTTTGTACTGGCGCCGTTATGTGAATTGACTCCTTCTTATGTCGTACCCGGTTTGAAGCATACGGTCGAGGAATTATATAGGGCGTTGCCGGAAGCGGAACGGACCGACGTACAACGGATTGAGTAAGTGTTGTTTCAGGAAGAGGAAGGGAAGAGAATGATGACAGGTTTTAAAATTGGTGACGTCGAACTGAATAACCGTGTCATTTTAGCACCGATGGCGGGTGTCTGTAATCCTGCGTTTCGTTTGATCGCAAAAGAATTCGGGGCAGGTCTCGTCTGTGCAGAAATGGTCAGTGATAAAGGAATCCTCTACGAAAACGAACGGACGATGCAAATGCTGTATGTGGACGATCGGGAAAAACCGCTCAGTTTGCAGATATACGGCGGATCAAAGGAAACGTTGGTTCAAGCGGCCCAATATGTCGATGCCAATACGAATGCGGACATCATCGACATCAATATGGGGTGTCCTGTTCCGAAAGTGACGAAGTGTGACGCGGGTGCCAAGTGGTTGCTCGATCCGGATAAAGTCTATGAGATGGTTCATGCTGTATCACAAGCAGTGGATAAACCCGTCACGGTGAAGATGCGAACCGGCTGGGATAGTCACCATATTTATTGTGTCGATAATGTCCATGCTGCGGAAGCGGGAGGGGCGAAGGCGGTCGCCATTCATGGCCGGACCCGGTCGCAGAAGTATGAAGGCGTCGCTGATTGGAATATCATCGGTGAAGCGAAACGGGCCGTCACTATTCCAATCATCGGAAACGGTGACGTTCAAACCCCGCAAGATGCTAAACGAATGATTGATGAAATTGGAGTGGACGGTGTCATGATCGGACGGGCAGCACTCGGGAATCCGTGGATGTTGTATCAGACGATTCAATATCTGGAATCGGGTACCTTGTCGGTCGAGCCGACGCCGCGTGAGAAAATTGATATTTGTCTGTTGCATGCTGAACGTCTTGTCGCACTTAAAGGAGAAGACCTCGCGGTACGGGAAATGCGGACTCATGTCGCCTGGTACTTAAAAGGATTAAGCGGCAACGGGCATGTGCGCAAAGCCTTATTCGATACGAATACCCACACGGGACTGCAAAAGTTGCTGCATGAGTATGTCGAAACATTGGAAATGAATGCCGTACATGCGTGACAGGTAAAGTATAGTCGGACTTACCGGTTTTATGGTACGCTAATGCCATTGAAGATGAGCGAATCGGTTTTGCTAGGAGCTGTCGGTCATACCGGCAGCTTTTTCATCGAAGAAGTAAAAACCATCGTGAACCATTATAAAAGGAGTGAAGACAGTGAGTCAGGACATGGAAATGAACGATCAAATGCAGGTGCGTCTCGGTAAGATGAACGCCATGCGTGAACAAGGACTCGATCCGTTTGGTGCCCGTTTCGAACGTACAACAGATACGACGAGTATTCGTGCCGCTTACGGCGAACATGAAAAAGAAGAATTGGCAGAGCTGAAGCCGGACGTCTCCATCGCGGGTCGCGTCATGACGACACGCCGTAAAGGGAAAGTCGGTTTTACAAACGTCCAGGACGTCAATGGTCAAATCCAACTGTATGTACGTAAAGACGATGTTGGCGAAGAAGCGTACGAAATCTATAAAACATGTGACTTAGGTGATATCGTCGGAATCAGCGGTTACGTGTTCAAAACGAATGTCGGGGAACTGTCTGTTCACGTCACGTCGTTTACATTACTAACGAAAGCATTGCGTCCGCTTCCGGATAAATATCACGGATTAAAAGACGTCGAACAACGCTACCGTCAGCGTTACCTGGATTTGATCACGAATACAGAATCACGGGAAACGTTTATTGCACGCAGTAAAGTCATTCGCGGCATTCGTCAGTATCTCGACAGCCTCGGATACTTGGAAGTCGAAACACCGATGTTGCATACGATTGCAGGGGGCGCTTCGGCACGTCCGTTTATCACGCATCATAACGCACTTGATATGACGCTTTACATGCGGATCGCGATTGAGTTACATCTCAAACGTTTGATTGTCGGTGGACTTGAAAAAGTTTACGAAATCGGCCGCGTCTTCCGGAATGAAGGAATCTCGACGCGTCATAACCCTGAATTTACAATGATTGAGTTATATGAAGCCTATGCAGACTATAACGACATCATGAATCTGACGGAAAACTTGATTGCCCACGTCGCTCAAGAAGTACTTGGCACAACACAAGTCACTTACGGTGAAGATGTGATTGATCTGTCTGTCGGATGGAAACGGGCACACATGGCGGATCTCGTTAAAGAAGCAACGGGTGTTGATTTCTTTGAAGAGATTTCAAAAGAACGTGCCCATGAACTGGCACACGAACATGGCGTCGAAGTACAAGCCCATATGACGACAGGACATATTCTCAATGAATTCTTCGAGCAGAAAATCGAAGAGTCGTTGGTTCAACCGACATTCGTCTATGGTCATCCGGTTGAAATTTCACCGCTTGCGAAGAAGAATCCGGAAGATCCTCGTTTTACGGATCGATTTGAATTGTTCATCGTTCGCCGGGAACATGCCAATGCCTTTACGGAATTGAACGATCCAATCGACCAACGTGAACGTTTCGAAGCCCAGCTTGTCGAAAAAGAAGCAGGGAATGATGAAGCGCATGAAATGGATAACGATTTCATTGAAGCGCTTGAGTACGGTATGCCGCCGACAGGAGGTCTCGGTATCGGAATCGACCGTCTTGTCATGTTATTGACAAACGCTCCTTCGATTCGTGATGTCTTGCTCTTCCCGACAATGCGTCACCAGCAAAATTAATTAAGATCAGACTCTCCGCTTTCTTTATAGAAGGAAGTGGAGAGTTTTCTTCATTGGTGGCCACTAGAATTCACGGGGGAAAAAGTATGAGTATTCCTAAGCTGAAACGGGAATAATAACTTTTTAAATGTTTTTCTGATAAAACACTTGTACAAATAAAAACTCCATGGTATATTACTTCTTGTGCCGCAAATGGTTGTGACACACCGAAAAAAATATCGAAAAAGTTGTTGACAATTGTGTTGATAACTTGGTAAGATATTAAAGTCGCTGAAAACGACACGACGAACTTTGAAAACTGAACGATGAGGCAAAAAACGTATCTTCGGATACAAACAATGAATGAAGCGCAAGCTTCGTCAACGTGACATCTAGTCACAAAAACGAGCAAGTCAAACACTTTA
>NZ_JAWPEN010000021.1:0-43145 GCF_033342815.1 Exiguobacterium artemiae | reverse complement strand
ATTTCACTTCGCTTGAATATACGTTTTTGCCCATGCAAAAACACCTCCGATGCTAGTACTTTTTAAAAGTGTACCACTCCGAAGGTGTTTTATATTGTCTCAAAATTTTAGGTTAGCCCACTGCCTTTAAGACAGAACGGACTTTTTGGTTATTTGGCTTGTGCCGATTTTTCCTGTTCTTCCGGTGCCTCATACTCATCCGGCTTAAAGAGCATGATCCGGTCACGGTAGGCAAAGACGACTGCCGTTAAAACCGCCATCAAATCGGCGATCGGGAACGCGAACCAAACTCCTTGTACGCCGAAGAACATCGGTAAGATCAGAACGAGCGGAATCGTATATAAGGTCTGACGGGAAAGTGACAGGAACAAGGCGATCCGTGCCTTAGCGAGCGATTGATACATACCGTTGACGATCATCTGAATGCCGTACACGAATGAAATGGCGAATAAAATCCGCATCGCAGTCGAACCTTCGTTAAGTAACGTCGCGTCCTCGGTAAACATCCCGACCCAAAAACGTGGAAACAGCTGAATCAACAGCCATAGGGTGATGGATAACGTCAAGCCGTAACGAATGGCCAGTTTGATGGCTTGTGACATCCGGTCAAACTGTTTCGATCCGAAATTATACCCGACAATCGGTTGCATGCCTTGGACGATGCCCATGATCGGCATTCCGACGAGTGCCATGAACTTATTGATGACGGCAAAGGTTGCGAGTTCTGTCGTACCACCGTAACGGACGAGCATATGATTCACGGTGATGAACAAAATCGACTGTGATACTTGCATGATAAAAGAAGAAGAGCCGATTTGTCCCATCCGGCCGACCAGTTTAGGATCAAACCGGAACGCTTCCCGGTCAAGGACTAGACTCGTCTTTTTTGATTTCGTAAAAAAGAATCGGAAAATCAGGACGGATCCGACGATTTGCGCAACAACTGTCCCGAGAGCGGCACCTTGAATGCCCCAGTCGAGTCCGAAAATAAACAGCGGAGTCAGGACGATGTTGATCGCGACCGTCGTCAGCATGACCCGCATTTGATAACTGGCCCGTCCTTCTGCCCGAAGCATGGCACTGGAAGCCATCGTCAACATGAAGAACGGGGAACCGAGTAACAGGACCCGGAGGAAATCAATGCTGTACGGCATGATTTCCGGCGTCGCACCGAACACTCGTAACAACGGTTCGACGAAGATGAAGGCCGTGATAATCGCAAGCATACTGACGACGAAGACGGTCATCAGGACATTCGCATAGGCTCTGCTAGCACCGGCCAGATTTTTTTGACCGAGCCGCTGAGAAGCAATGGCTGCACCGCCGATACCAACCGAATTCGAAATCGCCATCAAGACAAGCTGGACGGGAAAAGCGATACCGACAGCAGCGACGGCAACCGTTCCGATTCCCTGGGCGACAAAAATCGTATCGACGATATTGTACAGGGCGGTCACGAGCATCCCGATCATCGCCGGGAGCGACAGGCCGATCAGGAGTTTATTGATGGGTGCTTCTCCCAAACGTGCCGTATTTTTATTCATCATCAGGAGAGCCTCCTTTTTTTCAAAACAGGGACATAGATTTTCATTCAGATTAGTCGCTTCCCCGGACGGATGCAAGTAATCGAATCAAGCAATGTGCAAAACGATTAAAAGACACTCCGGATATGAACGACGGAGTGTCTGTTTAAATGTCGCGACCGCTTAGGATGGCGTCGGAAGATATCCTTTTGAGTATTCAAATGCAATGAAGAGAATCGCACCGAGAGCCAGGTAAGCAAACAGCGTAATCGTCTGTTGTTTCTTTGACATCTGATGGTATTCAACTGATTTTTCAGCCTCGAGTAACGGTTCAATCCGTTGGTCAAGTCGACGGATCAAAGCATCATAATCATTGGCCGAGTCATATTGATAGCGGAGCAACTCATCGGCGGCACTTTTTGCGTCTTCCGGACTGGCGCTCCGTAAATCCTGGAGGTCGTGCCGGAGTGACCAGGCAATCGGATCATAAGTGGAAACCGTTGTGTCGTCCGTTTCATCAATCATTTCGTCCGAACCGGTTTCTGTTGCGGTCGCGTGTTCCTGCTCGACTTTCGCCTGCAGAACACGGCTGCGGGCTGCCCGGTATAACATCAGAACCGATTTGTTGTTCTCGTATTGTTTAGCGAACTGATATCGTTTCCAGACTGCACTTCCGCCAAGGAAAGCAATCAACAACAGAATAATGCTGAAATGGGTGATACCGTAGGCAATCAAGGCCGCGAGACCGGCGATCCAGATGACAATCGGCAGACCGGCTAAAATCCGTCCGCCGTCAAGCGGGCTGACCGGCAGCAGATTAAACAGGTTCAGCAAGGCACCCAAGTGGAAGATGACAAGCCAAAACTCGTTCCCGGTCACTGCATATCCGATTAAAAGCGGAATGAGGGAAAGTAATCCGGCAAACGGTCCCCCGTAAGCCAAAATCGCTTCTTGTTTCGGTGTCCGGAATGTATCTTTGATTCCGATGACAGCTCCCATGAACGGCACAAAGATGGCCGGCCCTGTCTTGAAGCCTAGCCGTTTGGCGGCTGCGAGATGCCCCATTTCGTGAATGAACAACAGATACAATAAGCCGACGCCAAACCAGACGCCGAAAATTTGTGCGTAAAACAATAACGAAATTCCGAACGAGATTAACGTTCCGCCAAATTTAGAGAATTTTAAGAGAGCGAGCAGCACTTTACCTTTTGAGAGCAGAAATGCTCCGGCGACGGCTAAGCCTCCCCAACGTTTTTTAGCCATTGTTCATAACCTTCTTTCCTCATCTGACTCTTGTCTCTAGTGTACGCCAAAAGACGAGGGAAGGTTTCATTCCGAGTGTTCAGCGACAGGTGATGTAAAAACAGCTGCCGCCGTCCGGGCGGGCCTCACTGCCGACCGACAGCTGATGATGTTCCGCCAAAGCGGCCGCAATCGACAGACCCAGACCGCTGCCGGACCGGTCACGTGCTTCATCGAGCCGGTAAAACCGATCAAACAAACGAGCGCGCTGCGCGTCAGATAAGTGGGTGCCGCGGTCCAGGACCTCAAGCCGGTCCGGTCGGAGACGGATTTCCGGATCTTTGGCGTATTTGATCGCATTATCGATGAAAATCGTCAAAATCCGGACGAGTGCCTCGTGATTAGCCGTAACGGTACCGGTCGCATCCACGGGAATCGTGATGGCATAGGCATGGTGCATCCGGTCCGCGACCTCGGCGCCGAGCTGTTTCAAATCGATGGTTTCTGTCGTCGTTTCGCCGTAGCCGAGCCGTGATAATTCGAGCATCGGTTCAATCAGTCCACTCCGCATCGTATGCGTTTCGTTCAGAATATTGCTGATCGATTCTTCAAGGACGTCAGGATTTGTTTTACCCCAGCGTTTCAGGAGCTTTGCATACCCTTCGATGACGGTCAGTGGTGTCTTCATCTCATGTGAAACATCGGCGACGAACTGCCGTTGCTGTTCCATTGTTTGATCGACACGGCCGATCATCCGGTTAAAGACTTTTCCGAGTTGTCCGATTTCATCATTTTGCTGTTCCGGAACAGTTTCAAGTGTGCCGGAGTCGGAAATCCGTTCCATCGTCTGACCGAGTTGACGGAGTGGACGCAACGTTTGATAGGCGATGAAAAAACTGCTGAGAAAGGCAATGATGACGGCGGCGATCAGGACGATCGAAAAGGCGAAAATCAGCGTCGAGACCGTATCATCCACCGTATCGTCTTCAAACAGATACGCCTGATCTTGATGGACGACACCAAACCAGTTGCCGGATTTGAACGGTTCGTCGCGGGTCGTCGAGATACCGGGAAGATCGCGTGCCCGGACATCACCGTTGACAGTAGCGGAATCATCATCCTCTTCATCGTTCGCGATGACCCAGCGTCCGTCACTCCGCGACAGGACGACGGAATCTTCATGAAGTGTCAATAACGCCCGGGTCGTCGAATCATCCTCCATCAGTTCTTCAGCTTGTTCGAGTTGCGTGAAGCGGGATTCGATCAAATGATCACGGACGACATACGTGACGACTAAAAAAGACAACAGCAATAAAAGGGTCGTGAACAATGTGACGGATAAGGCGAGTTTCGTCCGTAACTTCATCCTTTCTCCTCCCTCAAAACATAACCGATTCCCCGAACCGTCTGGATAAGGGAAGGCTGATGGCGGTCCATTTTTTTGCGTAAATACCGGATGTAAACATCGACGATATTCGTTTCCCCGAAGTAATCATAACCCCAGACCCGATTGAGAATTTGCTCACGGGTCAAAACGTGCTCCTTGTTTTCCATCAGATAAGACAACAAATCAAATTCACGTGGCGTCAAATCGAGCGGAACATCACTTCGAAACGCTTCATGCCGGTCCAAATCGAGTAAAAGATCGGCGTAATGCAGCTGATTGGTTTCGACCGCTGTACGGATCGTCAAACGGAGTAACCCGCGGATCCGTGCCAACAGTTCTTCGATTTCAAACGGTTTCGTCACGTAATCATTGGCCCCGAGATCAAGTCCTGCAACCTTATCGTACACTTCTCCCCGTGCCGTCAACAGGATGACCGGAACCGGATTACCGTTTGCTCGGAGCCGGCGAAGCACCTCGAAGCCGCTGAGCTCCGGCATCATCACGTCGAGTAAGACGAGATCGATGTCAGTCTCAGCAGCTGCTAAGCCATCTTTACCGTTGAAGGCGACCTGCGTCGCGTATCCGGCATGGTTTAATTCCAGTTCGAGCAATCGGGCGATTTTCGAATCGTCCTCGACGATTAAGATGGTAGGTGTCATACATTGTCCTCCTTACGACTGTTCGTCGATTTCTGTCACTTGTCGTGAACCGTTCAATTCCAGTTCGACGGGTGAATCAATCTGCACATCATTATCCTGTTCCATGTTTTGTGCCCGTTCAAACGTCACATTTTTACCGTTTTGTTCAATGACGACTTGTGAGTCGGTCACACGAACCAATGAACCGCGGATATCTCGGTCATCCGTCGCATCGTCTTGACGGTCATCGCTTCGAGCGTCCTGGTCATCCGCATCTTCCCGGTCGAGTTCCCGGACGAGACCGTCCGCGTTCAATTCCAGTTTCACGCGGTCCCCGGCTTGCGCCTGTTCAAGTTCTGCCTGCTCGATGAAGCGGTACGTTTGATCGGAACCGTTTTGCGTCAAAACGATTTGTTCATTCGATAATTCTTTGACGACACCGTTCACTTCATTGCGGTCATCGGCGGAATCATCCTCTCGACCATCCCGGTCGTTACGGTCATCTTCCCGTTCGAATTCCTGGACAAGACCGTCCTGATTGAGTTCGATTTTAATCCAGTCGCCGGCTTGTGCCTGTTCGATTTCAGCGGATGAAGCGAACGAATAAGATTGATCCGATCCGTTGCGGGTAATCGTAACAGAATTGTCGGTTACTTCTTTTAACGTTCCTTCCATTTCCTGATCTTCATCCCGGAATGAGCTTGGAAGCGACTGTTTGACGTTACTTGATACTTTTGTTGAAGCGGCTTCGACTTTTTGTTCCACTTGTTCTGACGTCGTAACCGTTGAATTGACGAGCGAATGTCCTGGACCGGTGAACAGCAAGAAGGCGCCGGCCCCTGTCAAAACGGTCCCTGTGATAGCAATCGAAGCGAGTCCTCGTTTTACAATGTTCTTTTTAGGTTTGTCCGTACGTTTTTCGTTTGTCATGATAATTCCTCCTCCGTAGTGGTAGCTGCTTTTCTTATTCTTAGAATAGCGCCCGTACGTGAGAGGAGACTGAGGATTAGATTAAAATTTGATGAGAAATTAAATCGATTTGATGAAGCGGGCCGGATTTCCTCCGACCACCGTATTCGGAGCAACATCTTTGACGACGACACTTCCGGCTGCGATGACAGCATTGTCACCGATCGTTACGCCCGGTGCGATGACGGCACGTCCGCCGATCCAGACGTTGTCCCCGATGACAACCGGTTTCCCGAATTCATAACCGCTGTTGCGTTCGACCGGATCGAGCGGATGCGTCGCCGTATAAATATGGACACCCGGAGCGAGCATACAGTTGTCGCCGATCGTAATCGGACAAATGTCGAGCAGTACACAATCGTAATTGGCATAAAACCGTGCGCCGAATGTAATGTTGTAGCCGTAATCACATTTAAAAGATGGTTCGATGTAAAAATCGGTCTGCTCGATTTGGAACAGTTCCTGCAGGAGCGACTTTCGGGCAGGTAACTCGTTGATGCTGAGTTGATTAAATTGATGACAAAGCATCTGAGCCCGCTTTCGATCAGCGACCAGTTCCGCATCTCCGGCTAAATACAATTGACCTTGAATCATTTTTTCTTTTTCCGTCATGTGAATCATCTCCTGTCATATGTATACCTTCATTAGACTAAACCGGGCAGGGAGAAGCAACTCATAACCAAAAAAGCAGCTTTGATGTCGCCATCAAAGCTGCCTGGTTGAAAAAAATTGAATTAAGCGAGTTCGATTCCGCCTGTGACACCATAAATTTGAGCTGTTACATAACTGGCGTCATCCGAAGCGAGGAAGACATAGACGCTCGAGAGTTCGACCGGTTGACCGCTTCGTTTAAGCGGTGTTTCCTGTCCGAATTCTGGAATGTTTTCGCTTGGTTGTCCACCAGAAATCTGAAGCGGTGTCCAGATTGGACCCGGTGCAACCGAGTTGACGCGGATGCCTTTTGGCGCGACTTGTTTCGCAAGTCCGCGTGTAAAACCATTGATGGCAAATTTTGTTGACGCGTAGTCAAGCAGGTTCGCACTTGGGTTGTATCCCTGCACCGAAGTCGTCGTGATGATGGAAGCTCCTTCTTTTAACAGCGGAAGAGCTGCTTTGACGACCCAGAACAGTGAAAAGACGTTGATTTCATATGTTTTGCGGAGTTGTTCCGTCGACAGGTCCATGATGTCCTCGACAGCTTGTTGTTTACCGGCGACGAGTGCCAAAATATCAATTCCGCCTAGTGAATCATGTGCTTCTTTGACGAGTTGTTGACAGAACGTTTCGTCACTAAGGTCACCGGCAAGTAAGTATGCCTTTTGGCCGGCTGCTTCGACGAGTGCTTTGACTTCTTCCGCGTCTTGCTGTTCTTCCGGAAGATAATTGAGGAAAACATCGGCACCTTCACGTGCATAAGCAATGGCAGCGGCGCGACCGATTCCGGAATCGCCTCCTGTGATCAAGGCTTTTTTCCCTTTTAATTTACCGGATCCTTTGTAGCTTTCTTCACCACAATCGGGAACGGGTTCCATTTTTGCCTGGACAGCCGGCGCCTCCTGATATTGTTTCGGGAAGTCATCATTGAAATATTGTGTAAGTGGATTGTTAGACTGTGACATGAACTGATTCCTCCTGTGATAGTGGTTTCGTTTGCATAAGAAGTATGTTCCCTGTCACTTCACGTCTAAACGTCAATTGATTAACCGAGTGAAGTTTTTAACAGCTATGGAAGGAGACCAGGCAAAGCAACCGCAACAGATTAGCGGGATCAACCGGATGACAAATAAAAAAATCGGAATCCACAAATGTGAACTCCGATTTGAAGAGAGAAGGGGAAGGCGATGCATTAAACGCGTTCCGATGTCAGCTCATTCATGCCTTGTAAAGCTGCTTGGTTCAGCAGGTTCCATGGTTTGTTGTAATGCGGTTGGAAGAAGAAGTCGACAAACGCCAATTCTTCGAGCGTCATGTCGTTTTGAATGGCCACCGATAACGTGTTCATAGCTTGTGTCAAATCAACTTTTGAGATAATTTGAGCTCCGACAAGACGGTGAGTCATTGTTTCATAGACGAGTTTCAATTGGACATTTTCAGCTGTCGGCATAAACTCAGGACGATAGGCATCTTGAACCGTCGTGCTCGCTACTTCCAAACCGAAGAACGGAGCGGCATCTTCCGTCAGACCGGTTGACGCGATATTCAAGTCGTATAACCGCAGACCGGATGTTCCTTGAGTTCCTTGATACCGGATTGTCGGAGCAAGCAGGTTTTTCCCGACGAGTGTTCCCATACGGACGGCGTTCGTCGCGAGTGGAATATACGCGTGTGTCCGGGCCGGATTGTAGTAGACAGCACAGCTGTCGCCGGCGGCAAAGATGTTCGGATTACTTGTCCGCATATAGTCATCGACGATGATGGCACCGTTCGGTAACATGTCGATTTGTCCTTTTAACAGTTCCGTGCTTGGTCGGAAACCGACACAGAGAATGACGAGATCCGTTTCAAACGTTCCTTTATCCGTGACGACTTGTGTGACGTTTCCGTCAACACCGGTAAAGCTTTGAACAGTCTGGTTCAGTTCCAAACGAATGCCGCGATCCGTGAGTTCCTGTTCGATGATGTCGGTGAATGAACGATCCAGGTATTTATTTAAAATCCGGTCAGCGCTGTCGATGAACGTGACTTCTTTACCGTAGGCTTCAAACGCTTCGACCAGTTCAGCACCGATATAGCCGGCACCGACGACTGTAATCCGCTCTGCATCTGTCGCTTTTTTAATGATTGTTTGTGCATGGTGATAGTTTTTACAGAGCTCGATTTGATTGAGTTCAATTCCCGGTAACATCGGGATGATCGGCCATGAACCCGTCGTCATGATCAATTTATCGTACGTATCATAAACGGTTTCACCCGTTACGAGGTTTTTGGCAACAATCGTTTGATTCGTGCTGTCGATTTCGAGAACATCATGTTTTAAGCGCATGTTTGCACCAAGCTCAGCCAGTTCATCCGGTGAAGAATAAAACAGCGACTCCGCATGCTCGACGACGCCACCGACGTGAAGCGCGATGCCGCAAGAGAGGAAAGAGACGTTATCGTTTCGTTCGTAAACGGTGATATCCAATTGCTCGTGCTGTGAAGTTAATTCTTTAACTGCTGCTGTTCCTGCGTGTGTACAACCGATGACTGCTACTTTCATGAGTAAAGTCCCCTTTTTGTTTTGTTTGTGATAAAAATCACATTCATTTGATATCCTTAGTGTATTACTTCACAAAGTTGTTTTCAAGTAGTTTGTTCAATGATGAGCATAAATTTGTCCGAAATGTGAATGATTGAGCAATGAGAGGTTGTCTGTATCGTTTCTGTTAAAAACGTGTAAAACTGTTTCAGTTTCTGAAGTTCGGGTTATAATGAAAGGGACAACAAAACGAAAGGGTGGAAACCGATGGACACCGAGAGGACCGATCATCTATTCAGCTTACCTGATTTTTAGCACCGCCAATCTTCATTGAACAGGAAGGTAATGGCTTGAAAAAAATCAGGGAGAGCGAAAATAGATGAATACCCAAACGGGACAATTACATCCTCTCCCATGGAAGATACGGGAGAGGACAACACATGAAACGAATTATGACCATCTTAGCCGGAACGCTGCTTATGGCGTTTGGCTACTACACCTTAAATGAACAATTTGGTTTGGCAGAAGGCGGATTTATCGGGTTATCATTGCTCGGACGCTACTTTTTTGACATCAATCCATCGATTTCGATGATTGTACTCGACATACCATTTTTTATCGGAGCACTCTATTTTAAGGGCAAACGGTTTGTCGGAGAAGCGCTGATTTCAGCAAGCGCCTTGTCTCTGTTTTACGAAATGTGGTACCGACTGGATCTGTTTCATTTTCCGGAACAGGCCTGGCCGGCAACGCTGATTGCGGCCGTCGCAAGCGGTATCGTGACCGGATACGGTCTCGGACTCGTCTTGAAAAGCGGCGCGGCAACAGGAGGCGACGATTTATTGTCGATGGGCCTCAGTAAGCTGACCGGCTTATCGATCGGGACGATTTTATTTAGTCTTGATGCCGTCGTCCTTGTCATCTCACTCGTCTATCTGCCGTTGAGCTTAACGTTATATACGTTGCTTGCCGTCGCAATTGCGGGGCGCGTTGTTTCAGTGATGACGCGTGAACCGGTTGAGGTAGCAATTCCAGTAGCAGAGTTGAAATGAACCGAATCAAACCCTCCTGACATCAGGAGGGTTTTTGTTTTAGGATAATAAGAGAAGAAGAAAGGAGCAAAATCAAATGATCAGACAAGCGACTGCAGATGACGCGGATCAAATCGCGCCATTGATTGAACAGGCGATTCATGAAATTGCCGAGACGCTGACCGGAACGCAGGAGAAGGCATTAATTTTGGAGAGGCTCGCGCTGTTTGTTACACAAACCGGAAACCGATTGAGTCATGAGAATATCCTTGTCAAAGAACTCGACGGACGTGTCGTCGGCATCGTCATCACGTATGCCGGATTTGATGCAGCACGGTTGGATGAACCGATTAAGCGTCAGCTCCGCGAGTGGACAGCACAGGACGTGCAAATTGATCAGGAGACGGAAGGGGATGTCTTTTATCTCGATACGTTATCCGTTGATGCAGCATACGGTGGAAAGGGAATCGGGTCTGAACTGTTGCAGGCAGCGGCGGACGAAGGCGAACGGCGTGGATTACGGGCCTTTACGTTAAATGCGGATCAGACGAATACGGGGGCGCAACGATTGTATCGACGTCTTGGATTCGTACCGGTCAAGACGATTGAAATCAGTGGCGGACAATTTGACTATATGGAACGACCGTATTCAACTTGAATGACGAGGAAAGTACTTCGAATCCGGTTCAAGATTCGTTTATACGCAGATAAGACTTCACTTTCCGCTTTTCCCGCAGGAGACTTCGTCTTGCTTCTCAACGCTGCGTTTCGAAAGAACAACAAGTACACATCGAGCATCTGTGGAGGAAATCAAGATTCGTTGACCGTGACTCCTACGGGAAAAAGCGTGTGTTAACGCGCTGTCAGAGTCAAGCGAGACCCGGCTCCTTGATCAGTAGGTCAAGAAGCCGCGGCTTGCGACTCGCCCGAGGAAAGCACGGGAAAACGAATCTTTTATCTCAGTGCTTCTTCATTCAATTTTAACCGGTACAACCGCGCTTCCGCATCTTCCGGTTCGAACCGGGGGTCACTCGTAAAGCGGAAAACTTCCGTCACTTCGATTGGTACATCTGCCGCCCGTAAGCGTTTGAGCAATCGTCCTGTCAGATAGACCTCCTGTGATTTTGGTTCCGCCCGCCATTTGCTGACGGATCCAATCGGGACAATCATAGCGTCAGGACGTGCCATCAAAAATTGACGTTCTTCTTCATCCGTAAAGATGGTCGCGGACGCCGGTAAACCGGTAATGGCTTCCGCCAGCTGAATCGTAGCCGGTGTACTAGTCGCTTGTTGATACAAAGCGATACTTCCGATCAGCAATTGAATACATAAAAACGGAACGAGCCAACGGACCGACAGACGGCGGACGAGTAAAATCACAAGCAGTAAGACGAGTGGTAAGACATGCCGCGGCTTGTCGATATTTTGCGCAAACCAGACCCAAAGAAAATAACCGGTTCCGGTAACACTCCACCAGAGAGGGAACGAACGGAAACGTTGGCAAAACAAGAACAATCCCGATCCGAGACCAATCCAAGTGGCAAATCCAAGACCATGCCATATCATTTGTTTGATTGTTAATCCAAGTCGTTCGAGCAGCGAGGCTTGATCCGTTTGTGCCGTCCCTCCCCAGTCCGAAAAATGACCTGTCACGAAACTGAGCGACAACTGAGCAAAGGAGGCTGGTCCGCCGACAGAGAAGGCGACCGGCAACAACCAGGCGAGCTGAGCAAGCAGGAGAACGGCGGTTTCCGATACAAATTGCCATGCATCACGACGTGACTGCCACAGTAAAAACAAGAGGATGATTCCAAAGAGAGCATACGACAGCCGGGTCGCCATCAGCAGACCAAACAAGAGGTACGGTAAAAGACGGAACTGCCCCTGCCGTGCGCGTTCGACACTCCAGACGAACCAACAAAGAACACCAAGGGCGAGACCGTCCGACATCCCGGTTGCGGACAAGACGACAAGGGAAGCCGTCGACACGACCGTAAAAGCAGCCAGCAGACGAACCGTATCGAATCGTCTGCGTTTGAACAGCAGGTACAGCGGAACCAGTCCGCTCGTGAAGCCAAGCATCGAGACGATTCCAAGGGCACGGACAGGTTCAAGCCCGAGTCGTGCGAGACCGGTCGCGAGTAAGATGAAAAACGGGTACCCGGGGAAATGTGGCTGTAAATTCGCCAAGTCATACTGTCCGACTGCTAACGTGAAGTTGGCGATGTCGTAGCTTGCGACAAACGGGCTGACCAGATAAAGGCGTCCGGCGGTGCACACGAAGATCAGAGCGACACACATGAAAAAAAGCGATCGTCCACGTTGTTGTGGATGACCGCTGCGAACCGTCACGAGACCTCCTTCAGTTTCTTGACGGTTTTTGGCGCGCGATTTTGACGCATCAACATGAAGCCGGCGAAAGCGAAATATCCCCACCACGCGATGACCTGCTCGATGGATGGGTTGTGGCTGTAGCCGAACATCGCCCCCATGAATGTTCCGATTTGACCGCTGATCAAAGTCGTATTGCCGGTGTCCCGTAAATACTGGACTTGATCGATATAGTGTTCCGGCATGAAAGCAACGATATTATAAAGCGCAGCCGGTGTTCCATCTGCATTCGTCAACAGACTGCCGAGCAAGCCGAGATCCTGGAACCGCCCAATCGTTTGCACAAGCATGCCCGCTGCAATGAATAAAATCAAGACGCCGGTCACTTGGAAAAAGCGCTTGACGGGAATCTTCATCGTCCCGGAAACGAACAGGTAACCGAAAATCAAGGCGAGCAGGAGACCGGAGACGGCACCGTAGCTCGTCAGGACTTTTTCGATTTCACCGCCGGAAATCGCTGCGAAGAAGAAAACCGTTTCGATCCCTTCCCGGACGATGACGAGGAACGAATGGACGATCATCGTAATCGCACTGCCGGTCGAGACGGCAGCCGCGACTTTCGCCTGTGAGGCCTGCTGGTTCTCTTTCGCCTCCTTGCCCATCCAAAGCACCATGTGCGTCAAGAGGAAAACCGAGATGATCATGATCCCAAGACGTAAATACGTATCGCTGCCGAAGCTTGCGAAACTCGTAAAGACGACCTGGAACAGGAAGGCGACACCTAAACTCGCGAGTAAGGCAAGTCCAACACCGGCGTAGACCCATTTTTTATATTGTGGTGCATTGAGCCGATCGAGATAACCGAGAATCAAGCCGACGATCAAGACGGCTTCGAGACATTCGCGAAGGGTGATTAAAAACGCCTGAAAATCCATGTGTCTTCCTCCTTATTGAGCGCGTCGTTTCTTACGCTGACCGATGATGACGATGACGATTAAGATGATGACAAGACTGATGGCGACCGTTTTCCAAATATCATCCGTTCCGAAAGACTGACCGAAAATCGAGTCCTCTTCATCGAAGACACCCGTCTTCTCTTCACCTGGCAAAACGAACAGCGGGGTGACGGTATCTTCAATCTGTTTAATGTTTTGATCAAATGTTTTTCGATCGCTTGCTTTTTTCCCGACTCCAAACAAACCGGGGTTTCCAAGCGCCGCAAGTGAATCATCAAAAGCAGTATACAATGAATCACTTGTCTTTGCACCCTCACTTTCCTTGACGTAAGGAGCGAGCACATCGTATGTGCCGCGTGCCTTCGCGAGCAACAACTTGGCCTGTCCGAAGTCATCGAATTGTTCCTGCGCGAAGTGCAGACGACGTTCGATGTTTTGACGCAAAGCGACCCGGTAGGCTTGCTTGGCGGCATCAGCATCTTCCTTGGCTAACGACGCATCGATTTTTTCTTTTGCTTCCGGGAAGTAGAGCGTAAATTCCTTATCGTAGGCATCGATGGTTTCTTTGGCTAACGTGTAGTCCTTTTGGTCAAGCTGTTCTTCAAACTGTTTATAAGCTTCCGCAAAAGCTTCTTTTCCTGGATCGCCGTAGCTGTAGGCGAATGCCGGCAACGGTGTAGTGAGCAGGAACAAGAAGGCGATGACGGTGATGAAAAGCGGTTTTCTCATCCAAGATGCTCCTTTCGTTCAAAACGTTCTTCAGACGACAGTGGGACGATCGGGCGACGCCATTCCCGGTAAATCGCAGGGAGGACGCGCTGGATATAGTTAAAGCGAATAAAGGATTTTCCGGCTTCGCGCACACGGTAACGAATCGGGACTTCCTGTAGCCGGAACCCTTTCCGGACAAGGTTCAGTGTCAGCACTTGAGCGTAGTTGTAGTCGTGGATGATTTCCGCGTGTTTACACGCCGCCCGGGAAAAGGCACGCATCCCGCTTTGTCCGTCATAAATCCGCTGTTTCAGCAACAGACACTGTAACCAGGTAAAGACATGATTGCCGATATAGCGGTACAAGCGCATCCCGTCGATGGTTCCGAGAAAACGGGAACCAAACACGTAGTCGGCCTCATCGAGAAGAATCGGTCGGACGACGTCGGGAATCTGATCCGCCGGGTATTCATTATCGGCGTCAATCATGACGGCGACAGTCGCACCATGGGCGTAGGACCGGAGCAGTCCTTCCCGAACGGCAGCTCCGAGCCCGCGATTTTTAGGAAAACGATAAACATGGGCTCCGTGTTGCCGGGCAATCTCGGACGTCTCATCAGTAGATCCATCGTCGATGACGATCGTCTCGACAGGCAGTCCATCGATTTCAGCCGGAATCCGTTTTAAGACAAGCGGCAAGGAAACTTTTTCGTTATGGGCCGGAAGAAAGACAACGATTTTTTTCATGAGGATTCCTCCTTAAAGGCTTCCGTCAGTAAGACACCGCGGCTGTCGTGCGGGATATCAGCACCAAGCAACTTCGTAATCGTTGGTCCAAGTGACAGGATATGCCGGTGTGTATCAACCTTCAGACCGGCATGGACATGTTTACCGTACATCCAAAACGGAACAAACCGTTCGCCTTCATCGAGATGACCATGACCGCCGATCCCATCGGCTTGTCCGTGATCCGCCATGACAATCAGTGTTGCATCGTCGAGCTTACCAAGCCGGTCCAGTTCTTCACAAAATTCAGCTAGTAAGGCATCGGCTTCTTCGATTTTCTGAACGTATTCGGAATACAGGGTGCCACGGCTGTGACCGGTCTGATCGGTTCCAATCAATTGAATCGCCAGTAAATCCGGATCTTCGTCCCGGACGATCTGTTTGGCTCGGTCGATGATGTTGCGGTCCGCGACATCATTATGCATGACGGCTGTCACGGTATGAACGTCTTTAGAACCGAACGCATCGACGAGATGGGCGATACCGAGAATCTTACCGGTCTTGCCGACGTCACGCAGTCGATTGAAGACCGTGTCCGTTTTGACACCGGTCGTGTTCCAGACCATGTTCGAATGGATTCCGTGTTCTTCCGGACGGGCGCCTGTGAACATCGAGCTGAAGCAGACGACGGTCCGGGCCGGATAGACCGTCTCCATGTTCGTATACTCCGTTCCTTCCTGGCGCAATCGCTCAAGGAAAGGAGTGTCTGCTGCCATATAACGATCTTTCCGCATGCCGTCGACAATCAGGACATAGACTTTCGACGAAGCGGGAACCGGTGCATCGACGGTCGACTCCGTCGGTAATTTCGGTTTCCAATCAAACAGATAATGATGCAGGATCCAAGCGAAAACGAAAAGTCCGAGCGGGAACCAGAGATAAGACCAGTCAAGCGTCTGTTCGATTGAAGCCGTTTGCCAATAGGCAAGCAACAATCCGACTTTCGGCAGTTGTTCCTGGGCGTTTCCGCTGGTCGAGTCACTGTTTTTCAGCACGAGTTTCCAAAAACGCGTGAAGTTGAGCCAGTCCGTTCCGATCCGGAGATGGTAGTAAATCGTCCCCCAGAAAAAGACGGTAAAGAAGAAGTAGAGACCGGCGCCGTACGCGAATAACGGGAGCAGACGGGAATCCGTTCCTTCTATAAACAGCCAGACAATCAACGGCAGCCAAAGATAGTTCCGTAAAAATAACGGGAAATCAAACTTCCAATATAAAACGAGCAACGGCAGTGTCACGAGGAAACCGAAGCCGGCACCGCTGAGTGAACCTTGAACTAAAAGCGTGTAGCTCAGGAAAACACCCAGTGTAAAAATCGGTGTGAAGGGTTTCCCTTCATTCAGTAAGTTCCACATCCGTGCGGCAACTTTTTCAAAGCGGGAAGCACTTTTCATGCAGGTCATCCTTTCGTGTTGTGCTTCTTGAACTGGGTAAACAGTAAGTGAACCGTCTTAAAATGACGGATGAGTACATAAACCGGCGCTAAAAACGCAAACGCGTATTTAAAGAGATGGGTCATCAAGGCAAGCTCATACGGATTCGGAACACCCGACAGATGCAGGACGGTTCCCATGGCAAGTTCGTATGTCCCGAGCCCGCCCGGCGTGAATTGGGCGATGCCGGACAGGACCCCGGCGCCCATCGCGACGAGAATGATGGGAAATGGAACGGTCACTTCGGCGCCTTCGAAAAGACAAGCGACGGCAACGGCTTCAAAAATCCAGGAGAGCAGACCGTATCCGATCAATGCCGGCATCGCTTGGATGAATCTGCGAACGAGCAGTAAAAGGACGAGACCTCCTGAGAGTGCCAAGGCAGCGACCCAAACGGTTTGTCCTAATAATACCCCGGCCGCCACGAAAAGACCGAGTACGGATAGGTCGATCCCGCGTTGGGCGACCAAAATGGCGGTCGTCCGTTTGAGAGGACTGCCAATGGCACGGGCTGTCAACAAGCGGACCGCTTCCCCAAGCTTGACCGGCGACAGATGATTAACAGCCAGTCCGATGTAGAGACTCGTCAGATAGACGGCTGTCGGAGCCGTTTTTTCGTCAGCTGTCCGCCAGGCAATCGCCCGGACATAAAAAGCAAGTGCGTAGCTGACCGTTGCGGCCGGTGTCCAGTAAGAAGTCGTCAATGTTTGGATATAGCGCCAGGCAGTCGGCAGTTCCAAGCCGAATCGCAGAAGTAAAAAAAGAGTTGCCAACGTCAAGAAGACGCTCGCAACTCCACGGATCACCGACGTTCGAGATGCCATGTGATCATCCGTTCGATTCCATCAGCGAGCGTAAAGGAAGGAACGTAACCAAACGTCTGCCGGGCCGCCTCGGTATTACTCCAAGTCATCGAGACATCGCCTGTCCGTGCCGGTGCCGAAATGACCGGGACGTTAAACCGTTCACCGAGTAACATGGCGATATCGCGAACCGATTCCGGACGATTGGCACCGAGATTGAAGAGGCCCGTCGCTTTTGCGTCAAGCGCCTGTTCCATGCCCCGGGTGATGTCATCGATATAGGTGAAGTCACGGACCGGATCGCCGAAAACGGTAATCGCTTGACCGTCCAGTGCTTGTTCAATGAAGCGAAACAACGCCATATCCGGCCGGCCGGATGGACCATAGACCGTGAAAAATCGGAAGATCGTCATATTCAGGTCATACAGATTTTGATAGGTCCGGCAAAACGTTTCCGCACTGTACTTAGCTGCTGCGTAAGGACTCATCACATTTCCCGTCGCTTGATGTTCAAGCAAGGCGCCGGTCTGTTCACCGTAAACGGAAGAGGAGGAAGCAAAAAAGACATGCGGAATACCGTGGGTTCGAGCTGTTTCGAGGACAGTCACCGTCATCGCGATGTCATCTTCGATGTAGCGATGGGGTTCAGTTAAAGAACCCGGGACACCCGGCAATGCTGCTAAATGAAACAGGGCGGCAAACGAGTGGTTGGCACACCACGTTGCCAAATCTTCGTGGACGTTGCCGTCAAAGACGTCAATTCCGTTAGCCTGTAACTGTTTTGCCCTTGTCAGCTTCAATTCGACATCATAATAGTCGGTAAACGCATCGATGACATAGACGGTGTGACCGCTTGCTTGAAGCCGTAGTGCAAGCGCCGCCCCGATAAAGCCGGCTCCTCCTGTAATTCCGATTTGCATAGCGCATTCCTCCGATTTTAAACGATTAGTTGAGCGGCTCTAACGCGTCAGTGATCTGATCACCTGTTTTTTCTGCCTTCAGATCACCTTTTTCGACAAGAGCATACCAGGCACTCGCATCTGCCAAAACTGTTTGTGCGGTTTCTTTGCCTAAACGATTTTCGAGTGTCGGTTTCATGGCAATGACGAACATGTTAGCTTCCATCGCTTCGACGCGTGCTGTATCGATATCTTTTTTCTCGAGTGCTTCTTGTGTTTCTTCGTGGTAGCCGTCAATCTTTTCCGTTAGTGCTTTGGCGAACAAGCTCTCGATTTCTTTGAACTTAACGTCTGCCGGTTTTGTTTTTGAGAAATCATAGCGTTCTTTTAATGTAGCGACGGCTTCTTCATCGCCGCCGGCAAGTGATTCTTCGATGGCCAGCAGGAATCCGTATCCTTCAGCTTGTTCCATCTGCAATTCTTTTTCGTCTGTGCCGGCTTTGACACCGTCTTCGATTTTTTGAGCGTAACCGAGAGCAGCGAGATAGAACGACCGGTAAATCGATTTATCCGTCAATTGTTTCGCGACATTAAAATCAGCGATGTTTTTTGCCGTAATCGCTTCTTCCTGCGCTGTCAATCCGGAGTTGATGGCTTGAGCGATCGAGTCTTCGTTTTTGAAGCCGTAACTGGCATCCCGTTTTTCAGCCGTCGGAATGAAGACTGTCTCTGACATATCTTGAATGTCGCTGAGTGCAGCTGTCGCTTCGTCCGTTTTTCCGGCAGCAACGGCTTCTTCCGCTGTCGCTTGTGTTGATTTTTGAAGTTTATAGAAATAAGACTGAATGCCTTTGTCCACGAGTTGGCGGGCAACATTCTCATCGAGATCTTTAGATTCGACACCTGCTAATGCGGAACTGATGACCTCATCGATCTCAGGAGCAGCTGTCGTGACGCCGCCTTTTAATTTCGAGTCATAGCTCGTCTGAACCATTTTCCAGTCAATCGCTTGACCTTCTTTTGCTTTGTCGAGTTCCGCTTTGATGGAGCTGAAGATCGTCAGTTCATCTTTTAAGGTCGTAGCGGCGATACCGGCGTTTGTTTTCGTCTCAGATGTTTGCTCCGTTTTTTCTTTTTTAGGAGCCGTCGTCGTTTCTTCGCTGTTTCCACAGGCCGCAAGCAGTCCTGCAGTCATAAAGAGTGATGCTACTTTTAAGCGTTTTTTCATAATCTATTCCCCCAGAATAAGATGATTGTGTTAAAAATGATGTCGTTTTCACAAATCTAACTATAGCGAGAATAATTCTCATTGTCAATTGAACCTGAAAATGAAAAAAATGGCTCCCGAGTTGTCTCGAGAGCCATTTTTAAGCGATATTTTACTGAACTTGGTCATATAATTTCGTGAGATAAGCGAATACTTCGTCGGAAGCTTGGAACATCATGACAGAGTGTCCGAAGATTGCTGCCGGATTAAAGCCGTGATCGAGATCAATCGTTGAAGCAATCGTGACATCACGGTCGCTGTCGAGGACAACACGGAAGTATTTGAATTCTTGGTTGAAGTCGTTGATTGCATTTAAGATTGGGAGATCTTCGACACCGTCTGGTACGTGTGTGATTGTACGGGCGAATAACTCGACATCTGTCGCCGTTTTACTGAAGACGATCATCATCATCGGTTCTGCGCCTGATGGTGTTTTTTCTTGCGTCATAAAGAAAACGTGTGTCTCGTTTTCACGTGCTTCCATCGGGATGCCTTTTTCGACTAAGAATGCTTGGAACTCTTCCAGATATTGTTGTTGCACAGCCGTTACCCCGTTTTCATTTGTTTCCGGCTGACTGTTTTGGTTGATCGGTGTGACTTTGTTATCGTTCGTGTCTTTCGAGTTACGATCCTGGTCCATTTTAAAATCCCCCTTATAAATACTGTAATCTCAGTTTCAAGCATTTTAGATGGAATTGCAACTAATGTCCGTTATCATCGAAGGAACAATTTTATTATAAAGTTCCGACAAGTTTGTGAATCAACGAACAGATAACTTGAAAAGCCATACCTGAATGGGTATATTGGTACACATAGAACACTAGAGATCATTGGAGGAGGAAGCCGGAATGAAAACGATTATTGTAGGTGGAGTAGCTGGTGGAGCAACTGCGGCGGCGCGATTACGTCGATTGGACGAAACCGCAGAAATCATTCTTTTGGAACGTGGAAAAGAAATTTCTTTTGCAAACTGTGGACTTCCGTACTATATCGGAGACGTCATTAAAGATCGGAATAAGTTGCTGGTTCAAACTCCGGAAGGGATGAACGCACGCTTCAATCTGGACGTCCGGAATTTATCGGAAGCGATCCGGATCAACCGCGAACAAAAAACGGTGACGATTCGTAAAGTGGATACGGGAGAAGAGTATGACGAAACGTACGATCAGTTGATTTTGTCACCCGGCGCAAAACCGATCCGTCCAGGCATTCCGGGTCTAGAGGAAGCAACAAATGTCTTCACGTTACGGAACATTCCGGATACCGATAAGATGCGTCAGTATGTCGACGAAGCGCGTCCGGCACATGCGACGGTCATCGGCGGCGGATTCATCGGTCTTGAAATGGCGGAAAACTTAGTCGAACGCGGCGCACGCGTGACGTTGATCGAAATGTCGGATCAAGTCATGGCACCGGTCGATCCGGAAATGGCAGCCATCGTCCATGAACATTTACGGGCGAAAGGCGTCGAGTTGATTTTAGCGGACGGTGTGTCACGCTTTGAAGAAGCGGGGAACCGTGTGGTCTTGACGAGCGGAAAAACGATTCAGACAGAAATGAACATCTTATCCATCGGGGTCATGCCGGAAAGCAACTTGGCTTCGGAAGCTGGACTGAAGCTCGGCATTAAACAAACGATTCAAGTCGATGAGACATTGCGGACATCCGATCCTTCCATCTTTGCGATTGGTGATGCGATCGAAGTCAAAGACTATATTACCGGGGAACCGGTTCATGTCCCGCTGGCTTGGCCGGCAAACCGTCAAGGACGTCTCGTCGCCGACATCATTGCCGGACGAGATGTCCGTTACACCGGGACACTCGGAACAGCAGTCGCAAAAGTGTTTGATTTGACGGTTGCTGCAACCGGAAACAATGAAAAACGTCTTCGTCAGTCAGGACGCCGTTATGAAGCGATTCACCTGCACCCTGGTTCACATGCCGGCTATTATCCGGGAGCGAGTCCGATTTCGATGAAACTGTTATTTGATCCGGTGGACGGAACGATTTTCGGGGCACAGGCGATTGGGATGACAGGTGTCGAAAAACGAATCGATGTCTTGGCAACGGCGATTAAAGGTGGACTGACAGTGCTTGATCTTCCGGATCTTGAATTGTCGTATGCGCCTCCTTATAGTTCCGCAAAAGATCCGGTCAATATGGCAGGTTATATTGCCTCGAATATCGTACTCGGAGACAGCGAAAATGTTCATTGGCATGAGATTGACCAGATTGTTGCGGACGGCGGATTATTGCTCGATGTTCGCGAACCTTCGGAAAATGAACTCGGTTCGATTCCGGGATCAGTCAACATCTCATTACCGACGTTACGTCAATCGCTTGACGAATTGCCGAAAGATCAGACGATTTACGTGACGTGTCAGGTCGGACTCCGTGGATATGTCGCGAGTCAATTGCTGAAACAGAACGGATTTACCGTCAAAAACTTGAGCGGTGGTTATAAGACGTGGGCGACGGTCAACCGTGACCGCGAAGCGAGAAGTCAAGTACGGGAGGAAACAGCTGTGACGACGATAAAAAGCGAGCCGAAACAAGTGGCGAAAGAACAGATTACGTTACTTGATACATGTGGTTTACAGTGCCCGGGACCGATTCTGGAGCTGAAAACGAAAATCGATCAATTACAGGACGGGGATCAAGTCTTTATTAAAGCGTCCGATCCTGGATTCCTGCCGGATGTTCAGGCATGGGCCAAAAAACTCGGTCATACCGTTCACACAGCGGAAATGAATAAAGGCATCGTTGAGGTCCTCCTTGAAAAAGGAAATGCGACGAACCAAGCGGTATCATCAGTCGCCGCAACTGCCGATGATGCGACGATGGTCGTCTTCAGCGGTGATCTTGATAAAGCACTTGCTTCATTCGTCATTGCGCAAGGGGCACAGGCGATGGGGAAACAAGTGACGATGTTCTTTACGTTCTGGGGACTCAACGTCATTCGTAAACCGGATGCCCCTGCCGTCGACAAGGCACCGATGGAACGGATGATGGGAATGATGATGCCGAAACATGCTGGTGATCTCCCACTTTCGAATATGAATATGGGTGGGGCCGGTCAAAAAATGATGAAAAAAGTCATGAAGGATAAACAGGTCGATGCTCTAGAGACGATGATGGCGAAGGCGCAAGCAGCCGGCGTCCGGATGATTGCCTGCACGATGTCGATGGACATCATGGGCATCAAAAAAGAGGAGTTGCTCGACGATATCGATTATGGTGGTGTCGCAAGTTATCTCGGAGCGACAGACGGTTCGAACCTGAATCTGTTCATCTGATCGTGTTCAATGGTTAAATCAATTCTTAGCAAGGGACTGACCCAAAAGTCAGTCCCTTGTTTTTTATGCCGAACCTGACATCTCATGTGAGGTTTGTGAGGATTTTACAGATTATGATGACTTAAAAGAAGAAAATGAATTTGATTTTCTAAAATTATTTACGTATTATAGAACACATGTGAAAAAAGGTTACATAATCGAACGCTTAACTAAGGGGGAACACCTGTGGAAAAACAACTGATGGATGTTATCGGTAGTATCAACGACTTGTTATGGTCGAGTGTCTTGATTATCTTATTGGTCGGTTTAGGAATTTATTTTACGATTCGCATGGGATTCGTCCAGTTTCGGATGATTCCGGAAATGTTACGGCTGTTGTTCCAAGGAACGGATAAAGGAAAAGACGGTGTTTCGCCTTTCCAAGCTTTTGCCATCAGTACAGCGGCACGTGTCGGGACCGGCAATATCGCCGGCGTCGCGACAGCCATTGCGCTCGGTGGACCGGGTGCAGTCTTCTGGATGTGGTTGATCGCCTTAATCGGTTCAGCCTCGGCATTCGTCGAGAGTACGCTGGCTCAGATTTATAAAGTACGTGATGAAAAAGCATGGCGCGGTGGTCCGGCGTATTATATGGAAAAGGCGCTTGGACAGCGGTGGTTAGGGGTCGTTTTCAGTATTCTGATTACCATCTCGTTCGGATTCGTCTTTAACTCGGTTCAGTCCAATACGATTTCACTGTCGCTTCAAAGCCAGTACGGGGTGGATAAGACGTGGATTACGGTCGGACTCGTTCTGTTGACGGCACTTGTCATCTTCGGTGGTGTCCGGAGTATTGCAACGGTGTCGGCGTTCCTCGTCCCGATCATGGCAGGAGGCTATATTTTGATTGCCCTCTATATCATGGTGACGAATTTAGAAGCATTGCCGAACGTCTTTGGTCTGATTTTCCAAGAAGGTTTACTTGAGTTCAAAACACTGGCCGGCGGAGCAATCGGAGCCGCAGTCTTAAACGGAATCCGTCGTGGTCTTTTCTCGAATGAAGCCGGTATGGGTTCAGCTCCGAATGCCGCTGCGACGGCAGAGGTATCGCATCCCGTCAAGCAAGGATTGATCCAGTCGTTTGCTGTTTTTGTTGACACACTGCTCGTCTGTTCTTCGACAGCGATGATTGTTTTAGTCAGTGGTGTTGCGACGCAGGATGCGAGTGGAGCACCGGTCGCCGGAATCGATTTGGCGCAAGGAGCATTGGCGTCGCAAGTGGGTCCGTTTGCCACAGCATTTATGGCGCTTGCGATTTTCTTGTTTGCCTTCAGTTCGATTGTCGGAAACTACTACTACGGTGAATCGAATATCAGCTTCATAAACGATAATAAGAAAATCATGATGGTCTATCGTGTGATTGTCCTCGGGATGATCGTGTTTGGTTCACTCGTTCAAACGGCTGGACTTGTCTGGGCACTTGCCGATATCTTCATGGGCTTGATGGCAATTGTTAACTTATATGCGATTTTCCGCTTATCCAAAATCGCCAAGCTCGCACTGGATGATTATTTAGTGCAACGGAAAAAGGGACAAGATCCCCGTTTCCATAAAAATTCAATTCCAAATCTTCCAGGTCAAGAACTGCTTGAAGCATGGCAGGACGAAGACCAAAAAGAAAAAGCAATTTAATACAAAAAGGATCAGAGTCATCTGGTCCTTTTTTGTCTGGAGAGATTTTAATAATCGTCATTAAAGCAGTGTGAAAATGGGAATACTAAAAAAAACGACCGGAAAGGAGGGGGGAGGATGGAAAACGTACATTATGTACGTGTCGCGGATGCCGTTTGGGATTCGTTTGGAGATGATCCCCACATCATCATGGACTGGATTTTATTTATCCATGAAACACAACCCGATCATGAACAATTGTTTGCACTCGAAGAAACGACTCCATTGTATCAGTTGATGAGTCAAATCGATATCTTCATTGATCAAGAGACCCATTATAATCTGGGACGGGCAATTGTCGGAGAGGAACTGATCGTCAATGAAGAGCATGCGGCAATCGTCGGTATCCTTCCCTTGCCGTTACTCATTATTTCATCGGAGGTCATGCGAAACTTTGATCGCCAAGCGCTTGAAGTGATTTATCAGGAAGCCGGCCGGCAAGGTGATTTTGATGAGGTCTGGGAACAGTTCGGAAATTTATGCGCTTATTTTCACCAGGCGGAAGAAGCGCAGGATACGATTCTCGTCTATTATGTCTGACGGTCCATCACTCATATAGGAAAAAGGGGAGGTGGATGTGAATATCCGCCTCCCCTTCGTCTATAGAAAAACCATTTTTCTTTAAACCGATTGTGTATGTTTACTTAAAAATCGATTTCGTCCGGATCCGGTCCGAGACGGACGTCTGTTGCCAAACGGTCAATCTTCTCGAGATCATCTGCATCGAGTTGGAAGTCAAAGACATCAAAGTTTTCCGCAATGCGTTCAGGTGTGACCGATTTTGGAAGCGCAACGATGCCGTTGTCTAAATGCCAACGCAAGACGACTTGTGAAGGGGATTTGCCGTGTTTTTCGGCAATTTCCTTGAAGTCATTGATTTCGAGGAATTTCCCTTGCATGAGCGGACTCCATGCTTCCACTTGAATGCTGTGGTCCTGTAAATATTCATGCAGCTCATGTTGCGGAAGTTGCGGATGAAGTTCAACCTGATTGATCATCGGTGTCATTAATCCTTCTTCAGCAAGTGTATCGAGATGATGTTCTTTGAAGTTCGAAACACCGATTGCCTTAATTTTACCGGCTTCGTAAAGTTCGACCATGGCTTTCCATGCTTCGACATACCCTTCAACCGGCCAGTGGATCAGATAAAGATCAAGGTAGTCGGTTTCGAGGCGTTCAAGTGACTCAGCGAAAGCTTCTTTAGTGCGTCCGGCACGAATGTCATCGTTCCATACTTTAGACGTTAAGAAGAGATCTTCACGGTTCACGCCGCTTTCTTTAATTCCTTTGGCGACACCACGTTCGTTTTTGTAAACGGCAGCCGTATCAATATGACGGTAACCGACACGAAGGGCTTCTGCGACGGCAGCCGGTGCTTCCGTCTCTTCGTCGACTTGCCAGACACCAAATCCGATTTGTGGAATCGTGACACCATTTGAAAGTTTTGCGTATTGCATGTGTATACTCCTCCTTCAATGAAACGAGAATATGGAATTGCTCGTTTAGTTTAGCATGAACAAGCAAGAACGTCTGTTTCAACGCTCAAGGGAGGAAAAAGGCGGTTAGAAAGCGAAACGAGGAGGGTAAATCTATAAAGGAAACGAGGTGTATTTTATGAAACGATCTGTTAAAAACGTACCAAAAGGTGTGTGGGCCGGCCTCGCAGCCTTGTTAGGGACACAAGCGGCATGCTTGTTCCTCGGTGCCCGGAAGACAGGGCGGAATCCATGGGTCTGGGGAGGCGCAGGACTGATTCAGTTCCCGCTTCCGGCGATTGCGTACTTCATTCTCAACCGCCAGGACCGGAAAAAATAAGACAAACACAAGACCCGTTGCTGTTGCGACGGGTCTGTTTGTTATGAAACATTTTTTTGTCGTGCGTCCGATGTTTTCCGACGCGGGAAGCCAAAAAGAATCGCAAGAGATCCGCATACGAAAAGCAGGAACGGATAAAACAGATAAGGAATCAGTTCCGGGGAAGCCGTTTTCGTTAATTCCGCTGCAATCAGCAGCTGGGCGCCGTACGGAATGATGCCTTGGATACCGCAAGAGAAGATATCAAGGATACTGGCTGACTTTTTCCGGTCAATGTCATACGTATCCGCGATTTCTGCAGCAAGCGGTCCGGCGACGAGAATTGAAATCGTATTGTTTGCTGTTGCGAGATTCGTCGCACTGACGAGTGCCGCCATACTGAATTCCGCGCCGCGGCGTTGCGAGATTTTTTGCGTCAGCGTTTCTTTCAGATAAGCGATCCCGCCGTTAAAGGTGATCAGACTGACGAGACCACCCATCAGTAATGTCAAAATCGAGATTTCCGCCATTCCCATCAAGCCGTCAGACATCGATAGGACAAAACCGCTTAAGCCGAAACTGCCGTCAAGCATCCCGATGATCCCTGTCAGCAATGTACCACCGACGAGAACGAGGATCACGTTGACGCCAAACAAGGCGAGTACGATGACGGACAGATACGGAATCAGTTTATAAAATTCAAACGCTTTTGCTTCTACAACATTTCCTGTGCTTGAAACAAAAGCCAGGATGATGATAGTCAGAATAGCTGCCGGCAAAACAATCAGGAAGTTGGTTCTGAATTTGTCGCGCATGTTGGTTTTTTGTGTCCGGACGGCTGCAATCGTCGTATCGGAAATGAACGACAAATTGTCGCCGAACATTGCGCCACCAACGACAGCGGCGGCCGCAATCGCAACATTGACACCGGTTGCTTCATGGATTCCAAGGGCAATCGGAGCGAGTGCCGCAATCGTACCGGTGGAAGTCCCCATCGCCATCGAGATGAAGGCCGCGATGATGAACAGTCCGCTCATCAGGAGGGACGGAGGTAAAAATGTTAATGACGCATTGACGGTTGCTTCGATCGCGCCGATTGCATCGGCCGTTCCGGAAAAGGCACCGGCAAGTAAGAAGATAAAGACCATAATCATGATGTCCGGATTTCCGGCACCTGCTGCAACCCGTTCCACGGTCTGGTTGATGCCGCCCTTCGTTGTGACCGCCGCAAAAATCAAGGCAATCAAAGCTGCAATCAGAATCGGGAATTTGTAAAAGTCATCGTAAAAAATACCGGCACCGATAAAAAGAACTAAAAAGACAAGTAACGGTAGAAGTGCCCATTTGTTCGGTGTAATCGTCTCGTTCATCAAACCACTCCTTTTCTAAAAGTACAAAAAAAGACTCCTTCGCAAGAAAGAAGGAGGTCTTTACTGAAAAAGACGCTCTTCTTATCTCTCAAGCCGAAGCTTGCTGGATTTGGCACAGTACGATTTAATCGTCCGCTGCCGAAACATCATCGGGCCAGTCCCTCCGTCTCTCGCGATAAAAAGAAGTCATTTAATTGTCTGAAATACGTTTTCTACCGTAACGTATCTTTTACTGCATGTCAACACTGCTTCACTGCAGTGCTTGCTTGAGTGTCGTGACATTTTCATTCATCAAATCAAAATACGATGCCTTTTGCTGCGCTTTCGTGACGGATTCGAGATTGTGGATCGTAATCGCCTCCGCCCCGATTTCCTGTTGGATGACGCGTGCGACTTTCGGTGAGACCGTCTCTTCGAAAGCGATATACTTCAAGTCGTGGAGCTTAGCTTCCTTGACGATTGCTGCCAGTTGCTTTTGCGAAGGCTCGTCGGATGGAGAGATACCGGCAATCGGTAACTGCGAGAAGCCATACCGTTCGGCTAAATATCCGTAAGCCGCATGTGTGACAAGCAATTCTTTTTTAGATCCCTGCTCAACAGCCTGTTGCAGGTTTTGATCGAGCTTATCTGCTTGTGTATTGAATGTCGTCAGGTTTTTTTCGAAAGCAGCCTTTTTGTCCGGAACTTCTTTTGCGAGGGCCGTCGTAATCGACTGGGCCATCACTTTGGCATTGTTCGGATCGAGCCAGACATGCGGGTCGAATTTGCCATGATCATGTTCTTCTGCTGCATGTTCGTCAGCATGTCCTTCATGCTCATGAAGTGTGGCATTCGCTTCGAGCAGATCGATGCCTTTACTCGTCTCAACGAAACGAACATCGTTACCTTTAAGACTGGCTTTGATTTTTTTTGAGTACGGCTCAAGTGTCGTTCCGGTCAAGAGGAACAGATCACCTTGTGCGATTTCAGTTAGTTGTTTGGACGTCGGTTCGTACGAATGCGGATCGGCCCCCGGAGGTACAATCATCTGGACGTCGATGTCCGTGCCGCCGATTTCCTTGGCGATTGCTGCAGTGGCGAACGTTGATGTATAGACACGGAGCTTTTGGTCGGCCGCATCCTGAGTGGATTCGGAAGAACCGCAGCCAGCAAGAAAAGCAGCTCCTGCAAAGGCGACCGTGAAAGCTGAAAGTAATTTTCTCATATGAATAAACCCTCCAAAAAAATATTAAAACGTAATTATTCCGATTTGAACCTTTTCACTATAACGAATCCGAAACCAAGCGTCAAGTACCAGTCAGGGAAGACGTTCGACTTCTAAATAAATCGGGTAAAAGACTAATAAGATTAGAAATCGAGAGGGAATTTCGGAGGTGATGAGGTGAAACGGGAAACCGCTTGGCTAATGGGAGGCGCGGCCATTTTGACGACGGCTGCGGCCGGAGCAAGCATTTGGAACAACTACGGTGCCTTATTAAGATGGACAGAACCGGCCCTTCCGCTGTCGGAAGTCCAACTCGCGCCGCGGACGGTTGTGTATAAAACCGTCCATACCCAAGAATTGAAGCTGGATTTATACTATCCTCCAGGGGACGGTCCTTTCCCGGTCGCGATTTATGCGCATGGGGGAGCCTTCGTCAGGGGAAACCGGGATGATGTCTTTTGTTTTACACCAATCATGGAACGTTTCCTCGAGCTTGGCATCGCAGTTTGCAGCATCGATTACCGCTTATTCGAAGACGGCAGCTATTTTCCGGATAATCTGGAAGACGTACGGGACGCACTCTGTTTCTTGAATCAAGAGGCGGATGATTTACAAATCATGCGCGGACGGATGGTATTGTGGGGAGATTCAGCCGGAGCCGCCTTGATGCTGACAACGGCACTCGCTCCGACGGAATTCGTCGGCGAACAAAAAATGGAACGCCTGCCGTTGATCAGCGGTGTCATTGCCTTGTATCCTCCGACGAATTTCCTGCTGTTCAAGTTTATTCAAACCTGGATTGCCCATATTAAATTTTACGGTGGCGGCAGGGAAGAATGGCGGGAACTCATGACACGGGTCTCGCCGGTGACGCACTTACGAGCGGACTCGCCGCCGATCATGTTGCTGCACGGGAAAAAAGATCCGATTGTCCCGTTTACGCAAGCATTGCATTTCGTCGAAAAAGGAGCGGATGTCGGAGCGGATGTCCGACTGTTTTCCTTCCCGAACGGCACACATTCACTGGCGAGTTTTGCTCAGACGGAAAACCCGCTCAAAATCGAGCGTTTGCTGGAACGGATTGAAGCGTTCAGCTGTCAAGTCCTGGCGTTACCGCCCCGGGAGACCCTTCACTAAAAAAGAAAACATGATACAATCAGTCATATTTCTTTTGAAGGAGACAGTGAAATGACAGAAATTTGTTTAGTGCGTCATGGTCAGACAGATTGGAATTTAAACGAACGGATTCAAGGACGGGAGGATATTCCACTGAATGAAACCGGGCGGTGGCAGGCTGAAATGAGTGCTGCGTATCTGGCGGAAGAACGATGGGACGTCTTGATTTCAAGCCCTTTATCGCGGGCAGTCGAGACGGCAGAAATCATCGGACGTTCCGTCGGACTGAACGTGGCGGAGACGGATGACCGGCTGGTCGAACGGGAATTTGGTCTGGCATCAGGTCAGCCTGTCGCCGGAATTTATGAGGCGGTCCAAGCGAACGATACCGTTCGGGTACCGGGGCTTGAAACCGAGCAGGAAATTCAACAGCGGGTATTCTCGGCCATTGAAGAACTGACAGAAAAATATCGAGGACAACGCCTGTTGATCGTCTGTCATTCGCATACGATCAAAGCGGCGTTATCCTCGATTGATGAAAGCTTCAGCTACCGGACACCGCTTAAGAATGCGTGTGCCAACTATATTCGTTTCTCTGACCGGTACGAAATCGACCGGATCAATGTCGCGGATCATATCGTGGACAAGACGAAACGTCCTTAAGAAACAGGCGGGTTTTCCTGCAGATACTGTTTAAACGTTTCTTTCGCGATACTCGTAATATGGGCACCGCGTTTCGAACGGCGGTCTTTGTACTCTTGAATCAATGCTTCGCCGGTAAAGTGATCCTCAACGACTTCGCGTAAGATGGACTCCGACAAGTCATTTTTCATCATGACCATCTTTCCTTTGAACAGATAGGAGACACCTTCGTTCAAGGGCGTCGATTCCAGCGGTGTCACAATCATTGCGGCAGGATCGTTATCCGGGCGGGAAATCGTGATTTCAATCAGGGCCCGCAGATTTTTAGTAAATAACTCGTCGATGATCGGTTGATCGTTTTCAAGGACGACAATTTCAGCGACCCACTGTGCCGTCTGATCCGTGCTGACGGTCAGTCCGTCTTTAATCGTGACGGGAATCGTCGTATCCCGACCGGATTCATCCATGAGAATTCGTAAGGTGCACAATTTAAAGGTTTTCAAGAAAACGCCTCCTTGTTGAATGAACAACAGATTTTCTTCAGTATACCGTGACCGGGCAAACGGTGGGAAAGTTTTAGCAAGGATTTTTTAGTGAACTATGTTTAAATGGAAGTAGAAATTAGAAACAGGAGGACCGTTCATTATGCCGCAAGCACTGATAGGAGTATTAGGAATCATTGGCATCATCTTACTTGCCCATAACGTCATCTCGTATTGGCATGCTGAACCAGCCGATCGTCCGACACTTGCTTATCGTATAGCGCTCCTGATTGCCTGTTTGCTTCTCATCAGTGGAAGCGACCACTTAATCAGTATTTTTTATGCGGATTCCTTGGCAGAGTTCGGTCAGCGGATTACGTATATCGTCTTTATCGGAGGTGCGCTTGGTTTCGCTTGGTACTTTCGTCAACAAATGGAACAAGCGGCAATCCAAATGACAGCTGCACCAAATGAAACAGCCCACTTCAGCTGAAGTAGGCTGTTTTTGTCTGTTTATTTAAGACCGCTGGCAGTCCGTGTATCACGAATCATATCAAGCTTCAGTTTCCAGAGACGATCGCTGAATGTGATCGCGTAGACTTCCGGCAGACGGAGACGTTTGTATTCCTCCCAGAGACGACCGATTTGCTGCTCGTGGAAATGACGGCTTTCTTCAATGGTCGGAACGGTATATACCAGCTCACCCTCAACAAAAATCGGTGTCAGCAACCGTTCGACGTTAAAGTTCTCGATGCGGTTTCGGAAGGACGGATCGCGGACGTCGATTAAATCGATTGCCTCAAGGTCAGTCGGATCCTCATCGAGTAACGTCACGTAATCCCCTTTGAACTTATTCGTGACGCGGTCGACAATCCGGTACACTTCTTTGATGTGCGGTGTCGTCGTCTTCGCTTTTGAGGAAGAGACTTTAATGACCGGAATGAGTTCGCCGTCGACTTCACGTGCGACCAGCTTGTAGACCATACCGAGTGCCGGCTGTTCGTACGCTGTGATCCCGCGTGTTCCGACGAGGAAGGTATTCGCCTGTGCCCCTTGAATCCGTAAATCTTGAATGACGTACTCATCAAGATCACCGGATAAGACGATGTCGACATCCGGGAAACCGGCTTCGTCGAGCATTGTCCGCGCCCGTTTTGATAAGTACGATAAATCACCGGAGTCAATCCGGATACCGCGCAATTTATGTCCTTTTGCTTCGAGTTCCTTCGCAACGGTAATGGCATTCGGAAGTCCGCTTTTTAACGTGTCATACGTATCGACGAGCAACGTCGCTTGATCAGGATAATATGCGGCAAATGTCCGGAACGCCGTCAATTCATCATCATGGAATTGAATGTCGGCATGCTCCATCGTTCCGCCGCACGGAATACCGAAGTCACGTCCGGCAGAAGCAAGACTTGTGACATCAAATCCGGCCAAGTACGACGCACGGGTTCCGAAGTAGGCAGCATCAATGCCCTGGGCACGACGTGCGCCGGCTTCGAGGAATTTTGCTCCCGGTGCCGATTGACGGATCCGCGCATATTTCGTAGCAATCAAGGACTCATGATTGGCGATATTCAAAATCGCAGTCTGCAGTAGTTTGGCTTCGAAAATCCGGGCTTCGATTCGCACGAGCGGTTCGTTCGGGAAAACGATTTCACCTTCTTTGACGCTTGAGATGGAACCGGAAAATTTAAAGTTTCGTAATTCATCTTTGAACTCGTCCGGGAAATCAATCATTTTTTGGAGATACGTAATGTCTTCTTCCGTAAAACGAAGGGTCTGGACGTATTCGATGATATTTTCAAGTCCGGCGAATACGACATAGCCGCCTTCGAACGGGTTTGAACGGTAATAGACATCAAAGACAGCCCGTTCATTGTGCCGTCCTTCTTTCCAATAAATATACATCCACCGCGGCAGATAAAGGTCAGTATGAAGTGCAAGATTACGTTGTAACATGAAGACAGATCCCTTCTTATTCGCCGACGACATCTGCGCCGATCGATTGTTTGAAATGTGTAAGTGCCCAGTCGTGACCAGCCGCATTGAAACTTGCGACGGCGTCGGCATGGACGACGATTTTATATCCCAGATTGTAGGCATCGACTGCTGTATGCAGGACACAGATGTCCGTGCAGACTCCGACGAGATGGACTTCCTGAATCGAACGTTCGCGTAACCGTAAATCAAGATCCGTCCCGGCAAAAGCACTGTAACGTGTTTTATCGATGACATGATCTGCGACACGTGCCATTTCGGCTACTTGTCCAAAAAGATCCCGGCCGTGCGTGCCCCGGATGTTGTGGGGTGGGAAGAGGACGGTTTCCGGATGGAACGTGTCTCCTTCTTCATGGATATCGTTTGCGATGACGACGTAATCCTCAGATGAGAACTCATCCATCAGTGAAGCGATGCGTCCTTCAATGGCCTGTCCTGGTTTTCCGCACGTCAACTTTCCTTCATCGGCTACAAAATCAACCGTATAGTCAATCACGATTAGCGCACGCATGAGCGTCTGCCCCTTTCTTTTTTGGGAGATAGTGTTCTCCTTCACATTGTACTCTATCTGTGCCGGAAGACAAAAGGAAGAAATCCATCCGTTGGAGGTATAAGAAACCGGAAAAGTAGGGTATAAGGTATAGGACGAAAATAATGGTGGAGGAGGAAAATGGCATGAAAAGGTTGAATGAGTACGAAGTGGAAGAACGTCTAGAAGGATTGGCAGAATGGCGTGTCGTCGATGACGAAATCGTCCGTGTCTATACACTGGATTCATTCCCGGCAGCACTTGATTTTGTACAGGAGGTTGGTTCGATAGCGGAACATCTCAACCATCATCCGAGAATCATCATTGACTATAAGAACGTTACGCTTGCTGCGACGACCCACGATTCAGGCGGTCTGACTAGCAAAGACTTCGAACTCGCGGAGGCCTGTGATGCCATCTAAACTTTCCATAACATTCGGTAGCGGCAGTTTTGTTGATCAAATTCGATCGCGTGATCCTCAAATCCGGGCGGCAAGCGGAAGCGGGGAAGCTCTTTTGTTTATCGAAACAGAAGGGAAGTCACCGTTCCAAAGCGGCAACACGTATACGTTGCTCGAAACACGGGGTAATTTTGATGAACAAGGCAGTCTATTTTATTGGTCGATTCCGGCAGATCAGAACAGCGGTGATCTATTTGTTCACCATGTCATGTCGGATCCGAAAGTACTGGGAGCCGAATACGACAGTTTTCAAGCCGTCCGGATTGCCCGTGTCGAACGGGGAACGGATTTGGTCCTGTTGATTCAGTTCAACAATGACGGGGATGCTTCGCGTTATGCGAAATCAGTTGAACGACTGACCGTCGACCAGTATGCTGAAGAGGCAGGGAAGTCGTTTTCGCCTTCCCCGGTCATGAAACGGTATCAGCTTTTACAACCGCTGTAATCACAGTTAAATTAGTCTAGGGGGAAAAACAGATGAAGAAGAATTACTTTTTAGCAGCAACGCTTGGTGGAGCACTTGTAGGTGCGACTTTATCAATGCTTCATAAAGATACACGTCAATCGCAACTGGCTGCGTTTAAACGCACATTCGGCGGAGCGGGGACACAACTTTCAGCCGTCAAACAGGATCCGAAAGGCCGTTTTGAAGAACTTCGTGCCTTATATACAGATAACCAGGAAACGATCCACAACTTGATCGATGATATTAAAGATCTTGCGGAATCATTACGTAAATAAGGAAATATAAAAAGGAGCCCGTCTGAATTCTGAAATTCAGACGGGCTCCTTTTTGGATTGTGTTTCAAATGAACCGGGCCAGCAGACCGAACACGGCGAAGGCGACGATGACATAAAAGACGATCCGTCCGAGTTGTCCGGAACCGCTCGTATGAATGATGTGACCGCCTGATGCAGGACGTCTTCCGGTATTGAACGGACGTGTAAACGGCACTGTTCCTTTTCCGAAGATGAATCCGGCGAGGAATCCGAGCACAAACCCGTACAGATGTCCAAAGACGGACACGTTTGATCCGAGCAACGTGAAGATCGCGGTGATGGCACTGAAGATATACACGAGACGCGCGTCATCAGCTGAGATGACAGTCCGTTTGAACCGACCGAGATAGACGTAAAAACCAAGCAGTCCTAAAATCGCGCCCGAAGCCCCCGCTTGACCGTAAAACGGTTCATTGATTTTCGTAAAATACGTCAAGACGTTGGCGAGCGTTCCGACTAAAAGATAGAAGGAAGCAAACTTCGCGTGACCGATCATCCGTTCCAAGGCAGGTGCGAAAATGATTAAGGCGAACGTGTTGAAGGCGATATGCCAAAAATCATAATGCAGGAATGTCGCGGTTACGACACGCCACCATTCCCCGTTCCCGATGAACAGGTTGATGGCTGCCCCGTAATTGAGCGGCGAAAAGCCAAAGTTGAAAAAGGCGTTTAACTGTTCGATGACAAACAGGGCAACTTGGATTAAAATGAACAACGAAACGACCGGATAAGAACGTGTGAACGTTTGTAAGTTTTCCGTTCGACTAAACATGACAACACCTCGCTTCATCTTCATTCTATATGAAGATGGCGAAGAATAGAACTGTGGAGGCGTCAAGAATGATTTTCGGAATAGGACTCGATCTCGTAGAACTGGAACAAATCCGACAGACGCTCGAGCGTCAGCCGCGAATCGTTAAACGGGTGTTAACGGCAGAAGAACAGAATCGTTTTTACACGTTGTCTGATAAGCGGCAACTGGAGTATCTCGCAGGAAGATTCGCGGCAAAGGAAGCGTTTGTCAAAGCATTCGGGACCGGCATCGGTGCCGAAGTATCCTGGCTGGATCTCGAAGTGTTGAACGAAGCATCGGGGCGACCGGTCATGACCGGTCCGTTTGAAGGGACGATTCACCTTTCCATTACCCATTCCGACCATTATGTGGCTGCGCAAGTCTTATTAGAAAAGAGGAGTTCAGATGTATCGACCAACTTGGATAGAAATTGACCGCGAAGCCATCGCGCACAATGTACGGGAAATCAAGACCCGGATCGGTCATCAAACGATGATGGCGGTCGTGAAGGCGGACGGATACGGGCATGGTGCCGTGACGGTCGCGGAAATTGCTTTAGCCAACGGGGCAGATTTATTGGCCGTTGCCTTGCTTGAAGAAGCCATCGAATTACGGGAAGCCGGAATTCAGGCACCGATTTTAATGCTTGAAACGCTTTTGGCGGAACATGCACCAATCGCCTCGAACTACGACGTCGCTGTGCCGGTATTTTCAGCCGACTGGTTGCGGGAAGCAAAACAACATTTAACGGATGTCGATCATTTACGACTTCACATCAAGGTCGACAGCGGAATGGGACGCCTGGGACTGCAGACACCGGAAGAGTTGGACGCCGTCTTACAAGAGCTGGATTCGGATGTAATGGAACTCGAAGGAATCTATACGCATTTCGCGACAGCGGATGAACTGACAAGCCGGTTGTTTGAAGAACAACAGACCGTTTTCCTGCGTTTCGTCGAACGTGTGCCGGATATTCGGTACATCCATGCGGCCAACTCAGCGGGCGCCATCCGTTTAATCGGGCAAGACCCGTTTAATGTCGTCCGGATCGGGATTGCCTTATACGGGGCGATGCCGTCAGACGAAATGATTCCATATTACGAATTCTTACGACCGGCGTTCACGCTGAAAAGTCGTCTGATGCAGGTCAAGCAGGTTGAACCCGGTCAAACGATCAGTTACGGCGCGACGTATACGGCGCCGACAGATGAGTGGATCGGCACGGTTCCGATCGGATACGCCGACGGCTGGTCCCGCAAGTTCCAGGGGTATTCATTACTTGTCGACGGTTATCCGTGTGAAATCGTTGGTCGGGTCTGTATGGACCGGTTGATGATCCGCCTGCCGCGCGATTATCCGGTTGGAACGGAAGTCACGTTGATCGGACAAGGGGTACCGATCGATGAAGCGGCTCACTGGCTGGGGACGATCAATTACGAAGTACTGTGTCAGTTTTCGAAGCGAGTTCCGCGCGTCTAGTTTTTGAAAAGACATCAATATGATGGTAAAAAAATGTTATTTGTTTGAATTTTGATTGTATTTTCTGAATTTGACTGATATATTGAAGTGGAAGTGAGTCGTTCGTTAAGGTTTCAGTGAATCTGGAGGTGCCATTATCTTGGTCCAACAACGGGAAAAGCAATTTGTTGAACGAAATGTAGCGAAGGAGACGATTGGGATGAAGTCGAACCATACGACCGAAGAACGCAAGCGTCAGCTACGTGAGGAATTGAAACGTGGTTACGAAGAAATGGCAGCGATCAATTTATCAATCGTTGGCGAAATGTTCCAGATTGAAACGGAGGCGGAGTTCTCGCTCCTACGTCAAGTAAGCGGGGTGTAAGCTTTGATAGTCAAACGTGGCGACGTGTTTTATGCAAATTTGTCACCTGTGGTCGGATCGGAACAAGGAGGCGTTCGTCCTGTCCTTGTCCTACAAAATGATATTGGTAACCGATTCAGCCCAACTGTAATCGTGGCTGCGATCACGGCACAGATCGACAAAGCCAAACTACCGACCCATGTGGAAGTATATCGAGAGCGACACGGATTAGAACGTGATTCGGTCATCCTACTTGAGCAGGTCCGTACAATTGACAAACGCCGTCTAACGGATAAAGTCACGCACCTAGATCCAGACACGATGATGAAAGTAAATAGTGCCGTCGCGATCAGCCTAGGCTTGATTGATTTTTAGGCACTTACATATAACAGCGAGAAGAGTCGATACATCTGTATACGACTTTTTTTGAACATTTTTTTAAATTTTGGTTTAAAGATATTCAAATGCGGGAATTACTTCAGGGTGACCTTTTATTTAAGATGACAAATGATAGAGATACAGAGAGAAAAAACACATAGCAGATTTTCCTTGAGGAGGAACTTGAAGATGGATTTAACAATCAAAACAGAACAATTAGATGGTCAGACGCATCTCTATATCGCAGGAGAGATTGATACGTATACAGCACCAAAACTTCGTCAGGAACTTGTACCCGCAGTCGAAACAAATGATGTTGTCGTACACCTGGACGAAATTCATTATATGGATTCAACAGGCCTTGGTGTATTTGTCGGGGCACTTAAAGCATCAAAGAAAAACGGCACATCGTTTACACTGGTCGGCGTTTCTGAACGGATCCGCCGTTTGTTCGAAATCACAGGTCTTTCAAGCATCATTACAATCGATAGTGGTGTACGAGGTGGGACACAATGAAGAACGAACAACTTGAAATGACACTTCCGGCAAAACCGGAATACGTTGCGATTGCTCGATTGACAGTTTCAGGTGTCGCGAATCGGATGGGTTACACGTACGACGATATCGAAGACATCAAAATTGCGGTCTCTGAAGCATGTGCGAATGCAGTTCAACATGCATACGAAGGAGAACAGGACGGATCAATGGCTTTAACGTGTAACGTCTATCCGGACGATCGTCTTGAAATCATTGTAAAAGACAATGGTGTGACTTTTGATAAAGACAGCGTGAAGCGTCAAAGTGAACCAATTACGGAATCTCATGATTTAGACTCTCTGCACGAGGGGGGACTAGGGATCTTAATGATCGAAGCACTCATGGATCAAGTCACGATCGAGAAAGCAAACGGCGTCACTGTCCATATGACAAAATATATGAATAGAGATGAGGTGGGTCAAAGTGCCAGCAAAGTCTCAACAACGCCATCACAGTGATGATGAAGTCCTTCGTCTAATTGACCTGTATCAACAAGATGATCAAGATGAAGAAGTTCATGCTGCTTTACTTGCTCGGTATTCCGACCTCGTTGAGGCGCTTGCACGTAAGTTCTCACGCGGCCGTCCGATTCATGATGACCTCGTTCAAGTCGGGATGATTGGTTTGCTTGCCGCCCTCCGTCGTTTTGATAAAGAATTTGGCCGGAGTTTTGAATCCTTTGCCGTTCCGACCATCATCGGTGAAATCAAGCGGTTTATCCGTGATAAGACATGGAGCGTTCACGTCCCGCGTCGAATCAAGGAACTCGGACCGAAAATCAAGAAAGCCGTCGAAGAACTGACAACAGAACTGCAACGTTCACCGCGTATCGATGAAATTGCCGCTCGGTTGGAAGTATCGGAAGAGGAAGTTCTTGAAACACTTGAGATGGGTAAAAGTTATCAGGCCTTATCTGTTGATAGTTCAATTGAAGCAGATCAGGAAGGTAGTACGGTCACGTTACTGGATCTCGTCGGTAACCAGGAAAACGGATATGATTCGGTGGATCAAAAGCTGATTCTTGAAAAAGCATTTGCTGTTTTGACGGACCGCGAACGTTCGATTTTAGAATGTGCGTACTACCGGAACATGAGTCAAAAGGAAACAGGAGAACTTCTTGGTATTTCGCAAATGCATGTGTCGCGTCTTCAGCGGCGTGCGTTGCAGAAATTGCGGGAAGCGATCAAAGTAGAACCGAACGAAGTATTTTCGAAAGACTGATGCAAAAGCATCGGTCTTTTTTTTGTGTCCTGTTGATTCTTCGGTATAATGAAACAGAGGTGAGGAAAATGGAGAAGAGAATCGCAACAGAATTGAACATCAGACCGGCGCAAGTCAAAGCTGTCTTACAATTGACGGAAGACGGGGGAACGATTCCGTTTATCGCGAGATACCGTAAAGAGCAAACGGGTGAACTCGATGAGGTCGAAATCAAAGCGATCCTCGACCGCCATAAAAGCATCACACAACTGGAAACGAAGCGGGAAGATGTTCTGCGGAAAATCGAAGAACAAGGTGTCTTGACGCCTGATTTGAAACAAAGTTTGAATGAAGCAACGACGTTACAGCAAATCGAAGACCTGTACTTACCGTTTCGTCCAAAACGGAGAACAAAAGCCGAGATTGCCCGTGAAGCCGGATTGACACCATTCGCCGACTTTTTGCGGTCACCGAAATCATACGATGAACAACAATTTCATCAGTACGTCGCGGCACATGGTGAAGGAGAAGCGGTTGCGGGAGCACAAGCCATCATTGCTGAAGAGTGGGGCGAACAGGCAAGTGTCCGCGAACATATCCGAAAGACGGCTTACCGGTTTGCGGATATCGTCACGAAACTAAAAAAAGACGCAGTCGATGAAAAACGTGTCTTTGCCCAGTATTACGAGTACAGTGAACGGATCCGGCAAATCGTGCCACACCGGATTTTGGCAATTAATCGTGCCGAGTCATTAAAAATCGTGTCTGTCAAAATCGTTCTGGAAGAACAACACGTTTTACCGTACTTATTACGACCGTTCAGCCGCTTGCCAGAGCAAAAACGCCGCTTGGTCGAGGAAGCTGTTCAAACGGGATATAAAAAATCGGTTTTCCCGGCGATCGAGCGGGAACTTCGGAATGAGTTGACCGACAAGGCGGAAAATCAGGCGATTGAAGTGTTCGGAAAAAACTTACGACAACTCTACATGCAACCGCCGATGAAAGGAAAAGTCATGTTAGGTCTTGATCCTGCCTACCGGACGGGATGCAAGTGGGCCGTGATTGATCCAACGGGGGAAATGAAGGAAGTCGGCGTCGTTTATCTCACGATGTCGGAACAAAAAGCACAAGAGGCACGTCAAGTCTTAACAAAACTGGTAAAACGGTACGGGATTGAATTAATTGCAATTGGAAACGGGACAGCTTCCCGTGAGACGGAATCTTTTGTCGCCGATTGGATCAAAGGACATGATCAAATTGCCTTTACGATTGTGGATGAGGCGGGAGCGAGTATTTATTCAGCATCGGAAATTGCCCGCACCGAGTTTCCTGATTTACAAGTCGAGCAACGGTCCGCCATCTCGATCGCCCGGCGTCTGCAGGATCCGTTGGCGGAACTTGTCAAAGTGGACCCGCAATCCGTTGGTGTCGGACAGTACCAACATGATGTCACACAGGCGAAGTTAAAAGAGACGCTCGATTTCGTCGTCGAGACGGTTGTAAACCAGGTCGGTGTTGACGTCAATACGGCCTCGGAGTCATTACTCGGTTACGTCGCCGGGATTACGAAAGCGACAGCTAAAAAGATTGTCGAACGCCGCTCGGAACTCGGGGCCTTTGAATCCCGGAAAGAATTGTTGAAAGTTCCGCGTTTAGGAGCGAAAGCATATGAACAGGCAGCCGGTTTCTTACGTATCCCGGAAGGCAGTCATCCGCTTGACCGGACACCGATTCACCCGGAACAGTATAAAACCGTGGAATCCTTGTTTAAGCAACTGGATTTGTCGTTGCAAAGCGTTGGAACGGACAGCTTACGGACTCGACTCGGAGAGTTATCCGTACCGGACACAGCTCGATTGCTTGAAGTCGGTGAACCGACACTACGGGATATTATCGAAGCATTGCAACGCCCGGAACGTGATCCGCGGGAAGCACTCGATAAGCCGTTACTGCGGCAGGATGTTTTATCCCTTGATATGATTCAAGTTGGGATGGAATTTCAGGGGACGGTCCGAAATGTACTCGACTTCGGTGCCTTCGTAGATATCGGTGTGAAAGAAAGTGGTCTTGTTCATATTTCGAAACTCAGTAAAAAACGGGTCAAACATCCACTCGATGTCATTGCCGTCGGCGATATCGTGACTGTTTGGGTGACAAGTATCGAACCGGAGCGCGGACGAATCGGTCTGACGATGGTCAGTCCGTCATGACGAACGAAGAGTTGCAGCAATACGTCGAGCAACTCTCGCTCGACGTGTTTGCTTTACCGTTTAGACATACTGCACTTTTTAACGACCGCTTACGGACGACAGGAGGTCGTTATTTTCTGACCGATCATCATTTGGATTTCAATCGGAGTCATTTGGCGGACCTGAATATCTTCCGTGGAATCGTCATTCATGAACTGTGCCACTATCATTTACACCTGCGTGGAATGGGGCATCGGCATCAAGATCAGGATTTTAAAGAGTGGTTGCGACGATACGGTGGGCTGCGCTACAGTCCGCGTCTAGAAGAAATAGAAAAAAAGAATCATCTGTATGAGTGTGAGAAATGCGGGACATTGTATAGAAGGAAAAGAAAGATGAATCCGGAGCGATACCGTTGCGGAAGATGTCGTGGAAAGATTTTTTACAAAAGTAGTTGACGTTCATTTCGGAGCATGATAAATTATAGAAGTCGTCAAAACGACCGCAACTAAACAACTTCTCGTCACTAAAAACTTTTTTAAAAAAGCATTGACGAAGAGAAAGAAAGTTGCTAATATAGAAAAGTGTTCTGAAACGAACGTCACGTTCCGCAATAGCTCAGTGGTAGAGCAACCGGCTGTTAACCGGTAGGTCGTAGGTTCAAATCCTACTTGCGGAGCCATTATCTTTGGAGATGTACCCAAGTGGCTATAAGGGGCGCCCCTGCTAAGGGTGTAGGCCGGGAAACTGGTGCGAGGGTTCGAATCCCTCCATCTCCGCCAGACCTCTTATGTGAATTTGTTACTTGAGAATAATTATTGTTTTAAAATGGCCCGTTGGTCAAGCGGTTAAGACACCGCCCTTTCACGGCGGTATCACGGGTTCGATTCCCGTACGGGTCACCATTTTGGAGGATTAGCTCAGCTGGGAGAGCATCTGCCTTACAAGCAGAGGGTCGGCGGTTCGATCCCGTCATCCTCCACCATTTTTAATTTCATACTTAAGTTTCACAAAAATGTGGTCCTGTGGTGTAGCGGTTAACATGCCTGCCTGTCACGCAGGAGATCGCGGGTTCGAATCCCGTCAGGACCGCCATTTTTGGGCTGTGGCCAAGTGGTAAGGCACTGGATTTTGATTCCAGCATGCGAAGGTTCGATCCCTTCCAGCCCAGTTTTTCGTGTCATTAGCTCAGTTGGTAGAGCATCTGACTTTTAATCAGAGGGTCGCAGGTTCGAATCCTGCATGACACACCATTTTATTTTTAATTCCTAATTTTATATTTGCGGTCGTGGCGGAATGGTAGACGCGCTAGGTTGAGGGCCTAGTGGTGGCAACACTGTGGAGGTTCAAGTCCTCTCGACCGCACCATATCGCACCCTTAGCTCAGCTGGATAGAGTACTTGACTACGAATCAAGGGGTCGGGAGTTCGAATCTCTCAGGGTGCACCATATTTTGTTTGCTTTTGACGGGCCTATAGCTCAGCTGGTTAGAGCGCACGCCTGATAAGCGTGAGGTCGGTGGTTCGAGTCCACTTAGGCCCACCATTTTCAAAACAAACGATGACGAACTTTGAAAACTGAACGATGAGGCAAAAAACGTATCTTCGGATACAAACAATGAATGAAGCGCAAGCTTCGTCAACGTGACATCTAGTCACAAAAACGAGCAAGTCAAACACTTTATGGAG
>NZ_JAWPEN010000020.1:0-53470 GCF_033342815.1 Exiguobacterium artemiae | reverse complement strand
AATTACTATAACGAAGAACGAATCCAAGAAAAATTAGGCTACCTGACACCGATAAAATATGGTGTACTGGCAGCCTAATCAAGGTGTTTTATATGTGTCTCATATCGCTAGGTCAGTCTAGAAGGTGCTTTTCGTATAACTTTATTTTTAGGAAGACGGGATATTTTCCAGACCAAGATCACATTGAATCAAATCGGCATACGTCTGGCGACGGACGACTTCACGCGATTCTCCTTGATTAACAAAAACGACAGCCGGGCGTAAAAATTGGTTGTAGTTGCTTGCCATCGAATAGTTATAAGCACCAGTCCCGAAGACCGCCAGCGTATCCCCGCCGACAGGTTCCGCTAAGTCAGCGGACTCGGCAACCAGGTCGCCTGATTCGCAAGCCGCACCGACAACCGTCACCTGCCGCTTGTTTCCTTCCATTCGGTTCGCGATGACAGTCTCATACACGGCACCGTACAGTGCCGGCCGGATATTGTCCGCCATTCCGCCGTCAACCGACAGATATGTCCGGACACCTTGCACTTCTTTGATGGCACCAACCGTGTAAAGCGTCGTTCCGGCATTTGCGACGACCCAGCGCCCCGGCTCGATTCCGATCCGCGGACGATCGATTGCAAGACGCGTCGTTTCTTCATCGATGATCGCCATCACCCGCTCCATCGTTTGTTCAAAATCAAGCGGCTGGTCATCTTGTGTATAGGCAATTCCAAATCCGCCGCCGAGATTGACTTCACTTGCGACGAAAGAGGTCCGCTCGCGAATCGTTTCGACGAATCCCATCATCGTCCGGGCTGTCCGTTCAAAAAGTTCGATTTCTTGGATTTGTGAGCCGACGTGACAATGGATCCCGAGCAATACTAAATGCTCCGCTGCTAAAACGGCTTCGACGGCTTCTAGATACGAGTCATCATGCGTCGAGAAACCAAACTTCGTATCGACACCGCCGGTCTGAATTTTCGTGTGCGCCCCGCCGATGACTTGCGGGACGATCCGAATCAGGACCTGAACCGTTTGACAGGCATCCGCCGCAATCTGATTGAGTTGAGCGATTTCCCCGTAATGATCGATGACGATTTTTCCGACACCTTCTTCGACGGCATACCGTAAATCCTGCGTCGATTTATTCGAACCGTGGAAATAGATCCGTTCCGCCGGCACACCGGCTTTACGGGCGATAAACAGTTCACCGCCGGTAACGACATCAATCCCGAGACCGTGCTTGACGACCTGCTGATATACAGCACCGATCGTCAAGGCTTTAGAAGCAAACGAAGCATACGTATTCGGATATTTCTCTAAAAAGGCGTCGCGTACAGTCACCAGACGGTCCGTCAGTTCACGTTCTGCCATGACATAAAGCGGTGTCCCGTATTGTTTGGCAAGCTCCGTTGCTGCCACCCCGTCAATCTGTAGTTCATTGTTTTGTTCCGTCAAATAGCGGCTTCCGTACATCTTGCTTCCCCCTTATAGATAACGATGTGTCAAACGCCACGAACGGGCACACATCTGTTCCGAATTATTGGCTGTCCCGGTCCGGGTGATGTCATCGATTTCAATGCCATCTCCGTACAACACGACTTTATCACCGATCTCCACCGTCGAATCGACGGCGATGAACGTATGGCTCATGAATAACTTACTGATGATTGGATAACGTTTTCTATTGATGATGACCGGCAGTGATGATCGTCCGCGGACAACCCCGTCCCCGTAGCCAACCGGCAGAACCGCAACACGAATCGCTGTCGGTGCCGTATACGATGTTCCGTAACCGACGTGTTCCCCTGCTGCCACTTCACGAATTTCAACAACCTCCGTCGTCATCCGGAGCGAAGGTACGAGCCAATCCATTTTTTCGATTGGTGAGTAGCCGAACAGGAATATACCGGGCCGAACGTAATTGCAACAGGCGAGACGCGGATCATGTTTGACGATCGTTGCACTGTTTTCGGCATGGATATAAGTAAATGTGTGTTTTGCCTGTAACGGATTTCCGATTTCAAGGAATCGTTCAACCTGACCGTCGTGATCGGCTCCCGGTTCATCGGCAAGCGGGAAGTGCGTGTAGAGCCCTGTTAACATCAGCTCCTGCTCCTGTACGGTTTCAAGCACCGCTAGCGCTTCCTCCAGCGAACTGACACCAAAACGGTTCATCCCGACATTTATTTTTAGATGAAGTTCAATTCCTGATAAATCCGCCTGATGACGTTGAAGCCAATCGAGCGAAGGAATTCCGAGCGCTACTCCATGCAACCGGACTTCTTTGAAGTGCGATGCCGGATTCATCGCCAGGACATAACTGTCTGGAAAATTCGTTTTGATTTCAATTGCTTCGTAGACTTCTGCCACTGCGAAATGCCGGACACCGGCTTCCATCAATGTGGCGACCATCTCAATCATTCCTAAGTTATAAGCATTGTTTTTGACCACGGCAAAAATCTGCTTATTGGACCGGGCGAAAACCGATGCGACATTGTGCCGCACCGCTTCCCGATCGATTGTAACAATAGTTCGTGAACTCATTATTCTGCGATGGCTGGTGTCACGTAAGTCAACCACGATGCATATTGTGGCAGTTGACCCGAGACTGCTTGACGGTAAAGATCGAGTAACTCATCTGCGACAGCCCGTGTTCCGCCGTTGATGACGATATGATCAATTTCACCGACACTTGTGATTTCTGCAGCCGTACCTGTTAAGAAGATTTCATCTGCAACGTATAACTCATCACGGCCGATGTGACGCTCGACGACCGGATAGCCTTGATCCTGTGCCAAACGCATGATGACTTGGCGTGTGATCCCGTCTAGTACTGAACAATCGAGTGAAGGCGTGTAGATGGTACCGTTTTTCAACATAAACAAGTTGGCAACACTTGCTTCACTGACGTTCCCGTTCATATCAAGAGCAATCGCCTCGTCAAATCCGTCGCGAAGTGCTTCTCCTTTTAAGAGTTGCGAGTTCATGTAGTTGGCGGCAGCTTTTGCCTGCATCGGCATCATCGTCGACGATACGCGACGGTACGAAGCGACTTTCGCCCGGATGCCGGCACCTTTGTCAAAGTATTCACCAAGTTCCCAACAAGAAATCCCGACGTGTACCGTCGTATCTTTTGCCATCAATGCCTGCCACGGCGTACCGAGGAAAACAAACGGGCGGATGTAACAAGATTCAAAGCCGTTTTTGGCGACAAGATCAATCGTCGCTTGGACAAGTTCTTCCACTGTATAAGGAATCGTCACGTGATAGAACGCACAACTGCGGAATAAACGTTCAATGTGTTCCGTCAATTGGAAAATCGCCGGACCATCCGGTGTCGCATACGCACGGATGCCTTCAAAGAATCCGCTTCCGTAATGAATCGCATGGGACATGACGCTCGTATTTGCTTCTTTAGGATCATGAAAAACCCCGTCTAACCAAATTGCTTCTCCATACTGTGTATCCACTGCCATGTGTTTTCCTCCTCTTCGACGTCAATCAGAGTGAACGTAAATCATCCACTAGTTGCGTCTTCTCTGCTGTTTTTGCATCTTTCTGTTTGATGACGCGTGCTGGCGTACCAGCCACTACGCTGCCGGCAGGAACGTCTTCTGTGACGACACTGCCTGCTGCGACGACGGCATCTTTTCCGACGCGGACACCTTCAAGAATCACGGCATTCGCTCCGATTAGGACACCATCTTCAATGATGACCGGTGTTTTTGAAGGCGGTTCAAGAACCCCTGCGACCACGGCGCCTGCGCCGACATGAACGTTTTTCCCGATTGTGCCACGTGCTCCGACAACGGCGTTCATATCAATCATTGTACCATCTCCGATTGATGCACCGATATTAATGATTGCACCCATCATGACGACAGCATTGTCACCGATGACGACATGATCACGAATCCATGAACCCGGCTCGATCCGTGCGTTTAAATGGCGCGTATCAAGCATCGGTACGGCACTGTTCCGGCGGTCATACTCGACGTGAACTTCCGTAATCCGGTCTGCATTCTCTTCTAAGAAAGTTGACGCAAGTCCTGCATCGGCGAAGAAAATTTTCGATTGATCGGTTCCGAAAGCTGTTGCCCCTTCAATCGTCAGTCCTGTCAAGTCTCCGTTAACGTACAGTTTGACCGGTGTTTGTTTTTTAGCATCTTTAATGAATTTCGCAATTTCAAAAGCATCAGTTAATAACATGTGAATCCTCCTGTGTGTAAAGCGTCTCCAGTGTATAGAGTCCCGCTGATTTTTGGATGAGTGCTTCTGCTGCCTTGATCGCACCTGAAGCAAAGACTTTCTTTGACAGCGCCGTATGCTTGATTTCAATCAATTCGTCAACACCGGCGAACAACACTTCATGTTCACCGAAAATCGTTCCGCCTCGCATCGAGTGCATCCCGATTTCGTTTGCTTCCCGCTTCTCGCGTGTCGATTCCCGTTCATAGACGGGTGTGACGTCCCGCAGATCTTGTATCGTCCGGAGCAACAGATCTGCCGTCCCGCTTGGTGCATCAACTTTTTGATTATGGTGTTTCTCAAGCAATTCGATGTCAAATGCTCCGGCGAGCGGAACGAGTGTTTTTAACAGCTGTTGCATCATCGCGATTCCAAATGACATGTTATACGATTGGAAAATCGGAATTTGTGTTGACGCCTCGCGGATCGTCTGCAGTTCCGCTTCCGAAAAACCGGTTGTCGCAATGACGAGTGATGTCTTCGTTCGGATACCGTAGGCAAGCAAGTCCGGTAAGAGACTTGGATGTGAAAAATCGATGATCGCATCGACCGACTCCGTCATTTCGGCAAGCGTCCCGTAAGACGGCACCTGTTCCGCCGTTTTCGTTTTGTCGATGACGGCGACGACAGCATCCGGTGCCAGTTCGTGCACGTAATGTCCCGTTGCCCCGTAACCGTGAATGGCGAGTTTCATCCAACCACTCCTTTGTAACTGCGCATCGTCTCAAGCAGATGGGCATGTCCCGCTTCCGACTGACGGACGAGCGGCAGACGAGGTGCCCCGACAGCAATCCCGATTTCTTCGAGTGCGGCTTTGACGGGAATCGGATTGACATCGCTGAACAACGCTGAGATGACAGGCATCAAATCACTTTGAATCTGTCGTGCCGTCACGTAGTCATCCGCAAGTAACGCTTCCGCAAGCGCCTGTGTTTCCGCCGGATATGGATTTGATAAGACGGAAATCACACCTTGTGCTCCCCAGGCCATATAAGGAAGAATTTGATCATCGTTGCCGCAGAAGACGGCAAAGTCAGCTGGTAAGGCCGTCATCAATTCACCCATGAAACTGACGTCTCCGCTTGCTTCTTTAAAGGCTTGGATATTCGGATGTTTCGCAAGCGTCACGGCTGTTTCGACCGAAATCGCAACCCCCGTTCGTGATGGCACATTGTACAGCATGATCGGTAAATCGACGGCATCTGCAACCGCCGTGAAATGGGCGACGAGTCCTGCTTGCGACGTCTTATTGTAGTAAGGTGTGACCAGCATCGCTGCATCCGCACCAAGTCGAGCCGCCGTCTGTGTTTTCTCAATCGTCTGTGCCGTGTTGTTTGTTCCGGTTCCGGCAATAACCGGGACACGGCCGGCTGTCACACGGACTGCCGTTTCAAGTAACGTCTCAAACTCTGCATTCGTCAACGTCGACCCTTCACCGGTCGTCCCTCCGACGACTAACGCTTGAATGTTTGCTGCGAGTTGTTGCTCGATCAGTTGTTCAAATACGGTTAAATCCAGTTCACCGGTTGAGGTAAACGGTGTAGCGAGTGCTGTTCCTGCTCCTTTAAACATATCGGATTCCTCCTCGTTTCTTACGAATGGATTGAACTTTCAAGCGCTTGACGCGCGACTTGGACGGCGTTCGAAGCAGCCCCTTTACGGATGTTATCGGCGACGCACCAGATGTGGAAGGTGTTCGCAAGACTCTGATCCTGTCGAATCCGTCCGACGTATACATCATCCGTTCCACTGGCATCAAGCGGCATCGGATACTGATTTTGACTGACATCATCGACCAGAACGACGCCGGGTGCTTGACGCAATGCTTCACGGATCGCTTCGACCGTCGTCTCCTGCTCAAACGTCACGTTGATGGCAACGGAATGCGAATTCGTGACCGGGACACGGACACATGTCGCACTGACCGGTAACTCCGGTAAGCGGAAGATTTTCCGTGTTTCGTCAATCATCTTCTGTTCTTCTTTTGTATAACCGTCCGGTAAGAACACATCGATATGCGGCAGGATATTATCATGAATCGGGTGTGGATAGTTGACCGGTTCTTCGCCGCGACTGCCACGTGCTAAGTCCTCGATCCCCTTTTGACCGGAACCGGATACGGCCTGATACGTCGTATAGTTAACGCGCTTCAAACCGAATGGTTGAAGTGGGGCCAGGGCGACGACCGATTGAATCGTTGAACAGTTCGGATTGGCGATCAAACGATCGTTCGGACCGATTGCCTCCGGGTTCACTTCCGGTACGACAAGCGGAATATCCGCCTGCATCCGGAAAGCACTGGAGTTGTCGACGACGAGTGTTCCTGCTGCAGCGAGTAACGGAGCATACTGTTCACTGATCGTTCCGCCTGCTGCGAACAGTGCGACATCAATCCCGTCTTCCGTAATCTGTTCCGATAATGCTTGAATCGTGACGTCTTGCCCTTTGAACCGAACGGTTTTCCCGGCAGAACGAGCTGAAGCGTAAGCTGAAATTTGACGAACCGGAAAGTCGAGTTCCGCCAGGACTTGCAACATTTTTTGTCCAACGGCGCCTGTTGCGCCAATGACTGCTACATGATACATATGGTTTCCTCCTTACAGGTCAAACGCATTGGCGATTGCTGCGACGGTCCGTTCGATATCGGCCTGTGCAATCGTATATGAAATGCTGATTTCTGATGTCGTGACTTGATAAAACGTAATGTTTTCCGCGCGGAACGTCGCAAACAATTTCGAAGCGACACCGGTTGCGTCCCGCATCCCGATTCCGACGACTGATAACTTGGCATGCTGGTTGTGACGGTCGACTTTGACCGTCGGGAAACGATTGATGATATCCTGCAGCGCTTCTTCCAAAAATTCTTCTTCATCCAGCGGACAAGAGAAGGAAAGGAAGATGTCGCTGTCAAACGTCGTCTGACTGATCATATCGATGTTGACGTGACGCCCTGATAACAGTTCAAAGATATCCGCGACCGCCGAGTTCGTCTGCGGTACATGCTTGATTGACACCGTCAACACGTTTTTCGTTACACTGACGCTCGTGACCGCTTTTTGTTCCATCGTTTCCGTTGCCTCCATGATCCAAGTCCCTCTTTCCGATTCTAATGTTTTTCCGACGAAGATGTGGACGCCGTATTTTTTACCGAGTTCGACACTGCGCATCTCCATGACTTTTGAGCCGAGCGCACTCATTTCCATCATCTCATCGTATGAAATATGTGGAATCGGTTGTGCCGCTGCATGAATCCGTGGATCAGCGGTGTAAACACCGTCAACGTCCGTATAAATTTCACATCGTTTATCAAGAACCGCAGCCAAGGCGACGGCTGTCGTATCCGATCCGCCGCGACCGAGTGTCGTGACATCCCCGAGCTCATTGACGCCCTGGAAACCGGCGACGATGATAACGTCGTATGTCTCCAGTTTTTTCCGGAGCAATTCGCCGTCAATCTGTTTAATTTTACTTTTCGTGTGGAGTCCCATCGTGCTGATACCTGCCTGGGCCCCTGTCTGCGACAAGGCTTTTATCCCAAGCGAGTTCAGGGCGATGCTGAGTAATGAAATCGTCTGTTCTTCACCGATTGCAAGCAGCCGGTCCAGTTCGCGTCGTTCCGGACGGTCTGTAATAGCCTGTGCCTGGGCAATCAATGAATCCGTCATTTTCCCCATTGCCGATACGACGACGACTAATTTTTCACCTTGTTCCGTCCGATTCTTCAAATAATTCGCAATTGACTGAATCTGTTCGACAGTCGCAACCGAACTACCACCAAATTTAAGTACAGTTGTCACAATCCTATCTCCTTTTGTCCCGAAACAGAAAAAAACGACGGGCCGGTAGGAGCGTTCCTACGGCCCGTCGTTATCACGATCGGACAAACGATGACAGTGTCATACGTTCTTTTACGTAAGATAGCGCTCCGAAACGTGGGTTTCGGCAGTACAACGGATCTTAACCGTTGTACCAGCAATCAAGAAAAAGCATTTTCTTGTTCACTTCGGCGGATTTCCCCTTTCACATCACTTGGCATGCTTGCCTTGATAAGTGTTGCTACTGATGTCATCCGCGCCTCTATCTGTCGGTTGTTAGTTACAGTTATAGCAAACATTTTTTGTTAAATCCAGTGATTTGCCAAACTTTTTTTGAATTTTATATTTTTTCAAGTTGCTTCTTCGCTAATACAAGTTGATCCCGGACGGCCGTAAAACCGGTTCCGCCGTAACTTCCCCGTCGTGCGACCGCCTGAACCGGATCGAGCAACGGATAAACATCTTCTGCAATGACCGGATGGAACGTCTGATACGTGGACAGCGTCAAATCTTTTAAGAAACAGCCGCTTTGGACACAATGTAAGACGGCTTTTCCGACGATTTCATGTGCTTCCCGGAACGGAATCCCTTTTGTGACCAGATAATCCGCCAGTTCCGTTGCATTCGAGAAGTCTTGCATCGTCGCCTTCTTGAGCGCTTCTGTCTTAAACGTAGCCGATTCGATCATGCCTGTAAAAATTTGAACGGATTGTAATACAGTATCAGCGGTGTCAAAGACACCTTCCTTATCTTCCTGCATGTCTTTATTATACGCGAGCGGTAAAGCTTTCATCGTCGTCAGGAAACCCATCAGATTTCCGTAGACACGACCTGTTTTACCGCGGATCAGTTCCGCGAAATCCGGATTCTTTTTCTGGGGCATCATGCTCGATCCCGTTGAAAAAGCATCAGATAACTCGATAAATGAAAACTCCTGTGACGCCCAGATGATGATTTCTTCGCAAAAACGAGACAAGTGCATCATGACCGTCGAAGCGATTCCGAGATATTCGATGACGAAATCCCGGTCCGAGACCGCGTCCAAACTGTTCGGATAGACTTGTTCAAACCCAAGTAACTCGGCCGACTTGAACCGGTCAATCGGGAAAGTTGTTCCCGCCAGTGCCCCGGCACCGAGCGGCGACATCCGAATCCGTTTCAGGTTATCGGTCAATCGATCGGCATCCCGTTCAAACATCCAAAAATAAGCGAGCAGATGATGCGCGAGTGAAATCGGCTGCGCCCGTTGCAGATGGGTGTAGCCCGGCATGACCGTCTCCACATGTTGCTCGGCCTGTTCCGTAATGACGGATTGCAGGTTGCGGATACTGGTCAGAAGTTCAAGAACATGCTGTTCCATCCAAAGGTGGAGATCAGTCGCGACCTGGTCATTTCGACTGCGGGCTGTATGCAGCTTACCGGCGACCGGACCAATCTGTTCCGTCAGTAACCGCTCGAGATTCATGTGGATGTCTTCATCCACTGTCGTATAGACGTGTTGCTCGAGTGTCGTTTGCAACTGTTTAAGGCCGGCTTCGATTTGTTCCCACTCGGTCTTTTCAAGAATTCCCTGTTCATATAACATCTGCGCGTGTGCAAGACTCCCCTGTAAATCAACGGCTGCTAATTTCTGATCAAACGAAATCGATGCTCCGAAGGCCTCCGCTTGAGCGGAAGCACTTTCCGTAAAACGTCCGCCCCATAGTTTCGTCATTTTTTCACGCCTTCCTGACGATGAACACTGGCATGTGTCGCAATCGCAAGACCGTGCAATTTGATGAATCCTTTCGCTGCTTCGTGATCAAAGGCATCTTCTTTTGTATACGTCGCGAGTTTCTCGTCGTAGAGCGAAACCGCTGACTGACGTCCTGTGACGGTTGCGTTCCCTTTATACAGTTTGACACGGACTTCCCCGGTCACGTCCTGTTGCGTTGCCGTCAAGAACGCTTTAAGGCCTTTTGTCAGCGGTGCATGGAACAATCCGTTGTAAATCGTTTCTGCATATTGTTTGCTGAGAATTGGTTTAAAGTGGGCAACGTCTTTCGTCAATGTGATCGTTTCAAGTGCTGCGTGAGCTTTGAGTAAGACTGTCGCACCCGGGCACTCATACACTTCACGTGACTTGATGCCGACCAAACGGTTTTCGACATGGTCAATCCGTCCGACACCATGTGCACCGGCAATGATATTCAGTTCTGTAATCAGTTTCGCCAGCGGATACGCTGTCCCGTTAATCGAAACCGGAACACCTGCTTCAAAACCGATGATGACTTCTTCCGCTTGATCCGGTGCGTCTTCCGGTGCGACCGTCAAAGCGTATGCATCTTGCGGCGGCTCTGTCCATGGATTTTCAAGGACACCACATTCGTTACTGCGTCCCCATAAGTTCATGTCGATTGAATACGGGCTGTCGAGATTGATTGGAATCGGAACGTTGTTTTCTTTTGCATAAGCGATTTCTTCTTCACGTGACCATTTCCATTCACGAACCGGTGCGATGACTTCGAGTGACGGATCAAGAGCAGCAACCGAAACTTCGAACCGGACTTGGTCGTTTCCTTTTCCGGTACATCCGTGGGCGACTGCTGTGGCACCGTGGGCATGCGCCACTTCGACCAGTTTTTCAGCAATCAACGGACGGGATAAAGCGGAAATCAATGGATACGCACCTTCGTAATGCGCACCGTATTGGAGGGCCGGCAAAACAAAGTCATTTGCGAATTCGTCTTTGACATCAAGGACAATCGATTCGATCGCACCGACGAGTAACGCTTTTTCTTTGATGACCGACAAATCTTTTCCTTCGCCGACATCCATGCACAATGCGACGACGTCATAGTCCTTGCTTAACCATTTGATGGCGACTGAAGTATCCAATCCACCCGAATACGCTAAAATCAATTTTTGTTTTGTCATTCTTATTTCCTCCTTGAATTCGACTGTATCTGTCTGTATAAAAATTCACTATGAATTATATATATACATAGACTTTCAAAAAAAGAAACCCTTTTTTCAGGATTTCTCAAAAAATATGCATTAAATTTTTTTCTCCATCGTCCGGTGCGGAATGCCCGCATCATCAAATTCATCGGAAACAATCGCATAACCAAGCCCTTGATAAAACGGAATGGCCTGTACTTGGGCACCGAGCGTTAAAATCGTCCGGCCTTCCCGGCGGGCAATCCGCTCCATCGCCTGCATCAGCTCGCCGCCGTATCCTTTTCCTCTTGTCGCAGCAAGGGTCGCGACGCGTTCGACCTTCATCCGTTGCTCATCGTACGGACGGGTCCGCCCCGTCGCAACCGGACGATTCATCTCATCGAGGACAAGCAAGTGAATCGCTGTTTCATCATGCGTATCATATTCCAAATGGCTTGGAACGCCTTGTTCCTCGACGAAAACCCGTTCCCGGATCATTCGGACCGCTTGTTGTTGTTCGGCTGTTTTCACTTGAATCACTGTCATGTATGTAATTCCTCCTTTAATGCTTCTGCATAAGCTTGTGCCTCTTCATACGTTTGGAATACTGCCTGGGCATTGTTTTCACTTCCACCGCCCCGTCCATTAAACTGCTTTAAATGGGTTTTGGCAAATTTTCCGAGATGAATGGATCCGGCGCTGCACATGAATAATTTTTTGGCATTTTCGTTCCAGACGAATCCTGTCCGTCCTGCTTCAGCCAGGGCTTTCAACAGTTTTTCCGAGAAACGGACATCCTCTTGATCATGCCGAACGGTGAGAACCGGTTCATCCGTTGCGAGCAACTGTTTTAAGACCGTTTTGACATGCAGATCTTCCGCCTGTCCGATTTGACGGTTCAGACGGACTTGTTCCTGCTTCAGTTCCTCCACGACGAGATGGACCTGATCTTTTTTAGCTGATACTGCACGTGCGGTTTCTGCCAGGACACGCCGTTCGGTCGTCAGTAATCGAAACGCCCGGTCTTTTGCAACGTACGCTAAACGAATATTCCCGCGAACCTTTTCAAGTCCCGTGAATAAAATCATTTCCAGTTCCGTCGTTGAGGCGAGATGTGTTCCCCCACAGGCACTGTAATCCAGTTCACCGATTTGGACGACCCGAATCTTTCCTGTGACTTGTGGTGTTTTTCGTAACGGTAACTGCAAGGCTTCTTCTTCTGTATATTCCGTCGCTGTAATCAAGAGGTTTGCTTGAATTACCGTCCGTAACCGTTCCTCCAAGCGACTTTGAAGCGTCTCGTCCCAGGCACCGAGATCGAGATCAAGCGTCGATTCTTCTGTGCCGGTCCGGAAACTGACTGTCTTGATTTGAAATTCGTCTTGAAGAATTGCGGAAATAACGTGTTGTGCTGTATGTTGCGCCGCATGATCCGTTCGAATGACATCATCGACTTCACCCTGCACTTCGTTTTCAAGAAGCGGACTGTCGAGCAGGTGCCAGACCTCCCCTTCTTGAAGCTGGACATCGAGGACAGGAATCCCGTTGAGTGTTCCCCGATCCGCAGGCTGTCCCCCGCTCTCCGGGTAAAAGTAGCTTTGTTCTAATTTTACCCAGTAACCTTGTTCTTCCTTCGTACCTGTCACGATTGATTCGAAGGTCCGGACGTCCGGATAAATTTGCTCTGAACGCATCTTCATTCCACCTTTTCCGCACTGAATTTGCTTCTATTATGACACAAATCACTTACAATCGTTTGTCGACATCTTCATTTCCTAGTACACTAGATGAAAGACTATCGACCGCGAAGGGACGAAATGCCGTGATTCAGCATATCAATAAAAATTCACCACTTCCAATCTACTACCAAATCGAGGCTGCCTTGAAGCAACAAATCGAGGAGGGTCTGTTACAACCCGGCGATTTAATCCCCTCGGAACGCGAGTTTGCCGAAGCCCATCAAATCAGCCGGATGACTGTCCGTCAAGCCATCTCGAATCTTGTTAACGCTGGTTATCTCATTCGTCAAAAAGGACGCGGCACATTCGTCGCCAATAAAAAAATCGTCATGCAACTGTCCGGATTAACCAGTTTTTCCGAAGAGATGGAACATCTTGGTTTGGAACCGGCGAGTGAACTGCTGTCTTATCAAACGATTGCTGCCGAAATGACGATTGCGAATAAACTCGGGATTCGTGAAGGAGCCAAAATCTATGAATTAAAACGGCTACGCATCGCGAACGAACAATCGCTTGCGCTCGAAACTGTTTATATCCCGGAACAGCTGTTGCCGGGTTTGAACCAGGATGTCGCCATTACGTCCCTTTATGCCTTTGCTGAAGCCAGTGGACTCAATCTGGGTCGCGCCAGTCAGACTTTCGAATCACGTCTTGCGACAAAAGAAGAAGCACAACATCTCGGTTTGTCGGTCAGTTCACCTGTTTTGTCCGTCGAACAGCTGACTTTCCTTGCCACCGATCAACCGTTTGAATATGTCATTTCCGCGTATCGCGGCGACCGGTATACGTTTACGGTCGAAATGGAACGGCAACGCTGATGCTGATTTGAATACAGAGGAGGACTCCTCTTCCTTTCCGAAAAAAAAAGCACATGTCTCAGGATACTTTTCAAGAAAGTATCTGAAACGTGTGCTTTTTAATATCCAGTTAGCATTACTGAACGGGTTGTTCGACTGTCGTCGAATCATCTGTTGTTGTCGAATCCGTTGTTCCCGGTGTCCCTGTCTCTTCTTTTATCGGTGACACTTCTTGTCCTTGCATTGCCTTGGCCAGGTTGGCTTTCACCCGGTCAAGCTGATTCGGGTCCAGATGGTATTCCCATTTCCCGCTGATACCGATGTATCCTTCACCTGCGAGCTGGTATTCCGTCGTATTCCGTAAAGCTGTCGTAAAGTCAGCTAACCGGAGATAATCGTTTGGACCTAAGTTCGTCTCAACGTTGTCCCCGACAGCGTCTAAGATATCACGGTACGCACCAAGCGAACGGAAGCTTGCGGCTTCTTTCGCAACAGCTTGAATGACTTGCATCTGCTTTTGTCCCCGGCCGATATCACCGAGTGGATCATCATGGCGATTTCGGACATAAGCGAGTGCTTGTTCCCCCGTCAAATGTTGCATACCTTTCGGAACGGTAATCGTTCCTGCTTTACGCGCTGAATCCTGTTCTTTGAACGCATAACGGACGTCGATATCAACTCCATCCAGCGCATCGATCAACTGAACGAATCCTTGGAAATTAACTTTAACGACATGATTGATTTCAATGCCGAGCAGATTTTCCGTCGTCTCACGGGCGAGTTTGATGCCGTTGTAAGAACTCGATTTGTCCATCGAACCAAAATAATGCGCATGGGTGATCTTGTCCTGCTCGACACCCGTTTTCCCGTACGGCACATCATACTTGGAGTAATCAATATTGACGAGTGAATCCCGGGGAATACTGGTCAGGACCAATTGCTCGGTCTTTTTATTCAAGACACCTACAATCATGACATCCGACCGCGCCGGCTCCTTGCGTTCTTTACTCGCTTTCGTCTCATCCGTTCCTAAAATCAAAAAAGATTCGGACGGCACATCATCATATTTCGAACTGACTTTCGAACCTGGAATGTTGATTTGTGTTCTCGCCAGCGTTTCCTGTGTTTTTATGAAAACCGCTCCCGCATAACCGGAACCGATAACGGTCAAAAGTAATAACAAGGCAGCGATCACTTTGATGAACATCTTGCCAGCACTCGGTTGCCTCTTTCTTGCTGATCTCGTCTGCATCTGTAAGCCCTCATTTTCATGTAAATTTTCTGTAAAGTTCACTATTCTCCATTATCCCGACTTTTATTAAAATGTCAATTTACGTTTCGATTAAGATGATGTGATTTCACTATTTTTACAATCGGACGGCTCACCGTTCACAACATAAAAACCCGCCTCTTGAGAAGACCGGTCTAAAGCAGTCCGGTCTCATCAAAGACGAGTTGTTGTTTCATTTCATGAAGTTGGTATAGGCAGCTCGGCCCGTGCGTTTCGCTTCGTCCGACAACAAGCTTGCCGCTTCTTCATCAAGAACGACCATCACATCGGCGTGCCGCTGTAAAATCGTCGCCGGGCATGCCGTCGTCGCCGGACCTTCCATCATATCGCGAATCGCCTCCGCTTTCCGTTCGCTTGAAGCTACCAACAAAATCTTTTTCGCTTCCATGATCGTTCCGATTCCCATCGTGATCGCTTCTGTCGGTACATCTTCCAACCGATCAAAAAAACGCTGATTGGCCTGTCGGGTCGACTCGGTCAGCTTAGTCACGTGGGTTTTGGCATCAAAAGGGGTGCCCGGTTCATTAAACGCAATATGACCGTTCGAACCGATCCCGAGCAACTGAATATCGATGCCTAACTTCCGGACAAGCGCTTCATACCGGTCACTCTCTTCACTTGGATCCACCGTGTTTCCGATCGGCACATACGATTCTTTAAAGTCGACCGCATCAAACAAATGCTCCTGCATGAACGTATGATAACTGTGCGGATGATCCGGACTGAGTCCGACGTATTCGTCCAAATTGACGGTCGTCACATGCCGGCAATCCACTTGATCCTTGCGCCATTCTTCATAAACACCGAGCGGAGAACTGCCGGTCGCAAGTCCGATCGTTAATCCTTCCGGGTGTCTTACAATCTCCTGTTTGAGCAGTTGATACGAAACATTTGCCAATTCTGCCGCTTTTTCTACAATCATCCATTTCATCAGTCGTTACCCCTTTCCGTTTGTAAATTGGTGCACTTTCCCGCGGTGAACGGTTTGCTCCACTTCCATGTCTGCTGTCAATACGACAAAATCGGCATCCTTGCCCTGCTCGAGTCGTCCTTTATGTGTTAAGCCGAATTCCTCTGCCTGATTAATCGAAGTCATCTGGACGGCTTGTTCGAGTGAACAGCCGGTAAAGCTGATGATATTGCGTAGCGCCTGATCCATCGTCAAGACACTGCCGGCTAAGTTCCCGCTTTCGAGACGCGCTGCTCCGTCCTTGACGTGCACCGTCTGTCCGCCGAGTTCATATTCTCCGTCCGACAATCCCTTCGCCCGCATCGCATCGGTGATGACCGTCAAACGGTCTGGTCCCTTCATCCGGTAAGCGAATTCGACCATCTCTTTCGAACTGTGGATCCCGTCCGGAATGATTTCCGCGTATACCGATCGTTCGAGGAGACAATATCCGACGGTGCCCGGTTCCCGGTGATGCAAAGCACGCATTTGATTATAAAGATGCGTCCCGTGGGTAACATTACCTGAATGATTTTGATCAAATGTCGCATCGGTATGTCCGGCAGATGGAATCGCTCCCGTCTCTCGAACAGCCGCTTCAAAATCACGGGCACCCGATCGTTCCGGAGCGTACGTGACAAGTTTGATCTGATTTCCGGATGCCTGTTGCCATTTTAAAAACTGGTCTGCATCGGGTTCGACGATATATTCAAGTGGTTGTGCTCCGGCATAATCCGGATTGATGAACGGTCCTTCCAGGTGAATCCCTTCAATCGTCGTCTGCCGGGAGTCGATGACATCGCGCGCGACTTCCAGGGCCCGCGTAATCTGATTCCAGTCTTGGGTGATCGTCGTCGCAAAAAAGGACGTGACACCTTCCGAGAGCATGGATTCACTCAATCGGCACAGCGCTTCCGCACTTGCATCCATCGTATCGACGTCGTATCCACCATGGATATGAACATCAATCATTCCCGGAATCAATCGTTTTCCCTCAAGATTAATGACTGCTTCGTCGCGCGCTGTGTAAGCTGACATCGGCCCGATTTCCTGGATGGTCTCCTCAAAACGGATGAATCCATCGTGAATAACGGTCTGTCCCGTATAAATTTCAGCATGAATCATGGTTGGCATCTTGTGACTTCCTTTCTCGTGTAAATTCCGGCAAGTAATCTATCTTCCCTTTTAGTATACTGCTGTTCATTCTAGTTGTATAGACCTTTATACATTTAACTAACTATGAAAAAGAAGATTCCGGCGTCTCGTCCGGAATCTTCTTTAGTCACGGCAATAAAATCCGGTCTTTTTTCTTCGAAATCAGACGTGTCGCTTTTAAGATCGCAATCGTCAGTGATTGACGTTTACGGTAGGCGAGGTAACGTCCTTCCCATTTCGGATCGTATTTTTCCTTGTATCGTCTCAGTCCTGTAAAGCTGTACATATACCGGATGTTATTGAACACATCCGCTGCCACGCGCTCCTGCCAAAATGAGGTTTCGTCCTCACCAACGGACGAGAGTGGAGCCATTCCCATATTAAAGGTGTGGTAGCCTTGCTCGGTCGCATAGTCAAACAAACGGATAAACATGGCATCCATGATCCCGTTCGGACCATCCGGACGAAAACGCATTAAATCAATCGAGAGAACCCCTTCTTGATACGCCGGCATGAACGTCATGAATCCAAGCATCTGCTGATTGGCATCACGCATGATACCGATCGGCGCTTGATTCAAATACGACTCGTTGAAATAACCTAATGAAAATCCTTTTTCTGATTTCCCTCCCAGCCATTCATCCGAGACGTCACGTAATTGATGCAACAACGCTTCACTGAACGGAGGTGACACGACTTCAAACGTCATGCCTTCCCGTTCGAAACGATTTTTAATAGAACGTAAGCCGGCCCGCTTTTTCCCGGAAACGGTAAAGGTCGTCATGTCGACGATTGCTTCCTCGCCAAGCTTAAAGAAATTAAAACCAAAATCATGATACAACGACATATTTTGTGCCTGAATCTGATAGATGTTCGGGATATACCCTAAATCCTCAACACGCCGTAAGAAACAGGCAATCAACTGGGAATGCTCTTCCGGATTTCCGCTCGGGTCACCCAGCATCATAATCCGGTTTCCAGTCTGACTGAACTGAATAAATGAACGCCCGGACTCGGAGAAGAAAAAGCGTTTATCGCCGAGAAAAGCCAGGTGACTTAAATAATTTCCCCCCTCTTCTGTCAAGACATCCTTAACTTTTTGCAAATCTAACTTTTCACCCAGGACCGGATGATTAAATGTATTGAATAAACGAATGAAGACGAGTGTGTAGACAAGTGCAAAAATCGAAGCACTCGCGGCAAACATGAAGATCTCATGCGCAGGATAGACCTTTGTTCCGTCAGCCGAACCGAGTGTATAAAACGCATATCCGAAGAAGATGAAGCCGCCGATGTATAAAAAACCGGCAAAACCGGCCCGGATTAGTCGAGTCGTCGTGATCAGTGTCCGTTCGCGATGAAAGGCACTGCGTGACATCGTTACTAAAATCAACACGATCAACACGACAGACAAGGAAATCAAGTTAAATCCGCGGAGGGCCATCCCGATTAAAGCAAAAGCCGAAACACCATAAATCATATACAGTGAACGTTTCGTCCGTCGGTACAGAGACGGAGCAAGCAATACATACAACAAACCGGCCATCAAAAAGAAACTGTTTGCAAGCAGCAGCAATTCATGCGGCAGACGGGCTTCCAAATATTCATACTGTGTCGAATTAGGCGGCAGAATCGCCAGACCCCAAATCGCGATGCCGGCGAGTAACGTAATCAAGGCCAATGTAAAATGTCGTACTTTACTTAAAAAACGTAACTGAAGCCGCCAAATGACGCCGCCGACCTCAACCGACGGACCGACAATCGGTTTATCCTCAATCATTTTGACGACCGGACCGCTGAACTCACGTGCCGAGAAAATGACACCGATCACGAATGGAATCAAATAATACACCAGACGATAAATCAGCAATCCGGTAAGGACGATCCCTTCTTCGACACCGGCGCCCTGCATGCCAATCAAAAAGACCAAGTCAAACGAACCGAATCCACCCGGCACCATCGAAATCAATCCGGCGGTTGCGGCGATGATGAAAACGCCGATGACTTTAGAAAAACTGACATCCGTTCCGAGGGCTGCAAGAATAAAATAAACGACGACTCCAGCACTGAACCATTCCGCAAGCGATACAAGCGAATAGAGGGCGATCGACGACGGACGGATACTGCTGCTTCCGCGCCGGAAGGTAAACAGAAGATAGACCGGGAAGAAAAAGGCAACACCGATGATGACCGGCCATAACCATTTCTTTAAATCCAACACTTCAAAAGCAGGAAAGACATTTAATAAAGATAATGCCGATAAAATCGATAATCCGCTGATCAGTGTCGGAGCCATCCAACCGATGGCTTTTAATAACCGGGTTCCTTCGACGAACGGTCGATAGAGGGCTGTTCTGACGCCCATTCCGGCAAGTCCTCCGAAACCGATAATCCCGTTAAACGAGTTGGCAATCCAAGATGCCCGGAAAATCAGCCCGAGTGGAACCTTCACTTGAAGCGAACGCAATAAGAAGAAATCATAAAAGAACATCGTTGCGACCGCTGCAAGTCCCGAGACAATCAATAAAATGAATTTCCAGGACGGAATCTGCTGAATCGCCCGAATCGATTCTTTTAACGATAGACTTCTTAATTCGTTTTGTCCTTGATAAAAAATGAACGCAATCAAGATAATCGGCAAAATGATTTTCGCCATTGTCAACAAACGTTGTTTATTGAATCTCATTTCACGACCTCCTTTGATTTTCTGACAAGATGCATCAGGCGGAGCAAGAGAAGACTGGCTCCGACGGCGAGTCCGATGATCAAGCCCCACCAATATCCGTCTGGCCCAAGTTCCGTAAACCGCTCAAAATAAAATCCGAGTGGCAGTCCGATGACCCAGTACGCGGTAATCGTCAAAATAAATGTGACGTTGACATCCTTAAATCCCCGAAGCGCCCCTTGAGTGGGTGCTGCGACCGCATCGGACAATTGAAAGAAAATCGCTAAAATCATGAAATGAGCTGCCATTTTGATAACTGCTGGATCGTTGCTGTAAAGTGCCGCAATCCGTTCATTTTGAACGTACAGTAATATCCCTGAAAATAGCGAGACGACGAGACAGAGCAATAAGCCGATCCACACGTATTGAACGGCGTCCTTGACTCGTTTGGCACCCATTTCGAATCCGACCGTGATCGTCAGGGCTGATGCAGCCGAGAGCGGAATCATATAGACGAATGATGCAAAGTTGATCGCTGCCTGATAAGCTCCTATGACGACATCGCCGTAGGCGCCAAGCAGCAAAGTTACAGCTGAAAAGATACTGACTTCCGAAAAGATCGCTAAGCCGATCGGCGCACCGAGCAAGACCAATTCTTTGATTCTTGTTACATCCGGTTTATAAAAACGACGGAGAATCCCGAGTCGTTGAAACAGTTCACCTTTCAAGACAACACCAACAACCGCGATACATAAAATCCAGTAGGTGATGGCTGTCGCCACACCGGCTCCGATTCCACCGAGTTCCGGGAAACCGAACTTTCCGAAGATAAACAGATAATTGAAAGCAACATTAATGGGTAAAGAGAATAATAATAACGTCATCGTGATGTTCGACTTTCCTAACGAATCAATTAAGGTACGCAGGACAAAAAAGACGAACATCGGAATGATGCCAAAACCTAACATGACGAGATAGATGCGGGCAACATGACGTGCCTGATCTGATAATTCCATTTGGTTCAAAATCGGATTCACGAGCACCAGTCCGAGCAGAATCGTCAAGACGATAATGACGACGGACACATACAATGCCTGAATCACGATCCGCTTCACTTCCCGCTCTTTTCTTGCTCCCATTGCTTGGGACACAAGCGGCGCCACGGCTAATAAAATACCCGTCAATCCTGTATAAACCGGTGCCCACAGACTGGCTCCGACGCCGACGCCCGCTAAATCAGCCGACCCGTATCGTCCGGCCATGACCGTATCAAAAAAACTAATTAAGTAAAACGCTACCTGTGTGACCAGAATCGGAAAGAAAATCTTCATGAACTGTTGAATCTTTCCCGATAGCGTAGTTGTCTCTAACATTGTTCCACCACATTCCAGGGCAACCTGCACCCTATTTTTATTGAAGCATTCAAGTTTGCACTTTGTTCTACGTAAATTATTTAAGGAGGGATTCATTTGAATCATCGTGATGCGGAAAATTTAACTTTTGAATTACTCGAGACCTGGTCGACGTTTAATCATTATGCCAAGGAAGCCCAAACATTTAAAAACCCGGAAAATGTCCACCAGGCCCGGATCCGGTTGCGTAAACTCATTACGTTCGCGAAACTGGTTGATCAAACCGAGGAACCGATCTATCTCATCTGGAAACGTTTGATGGCTGCATTCGGTCAAGTGCGGGATCTTGATGTCCAACTCAGCCAACAATCGGTCGACTCGCCGATCGAACAATTATTCGCAGAACATCTTGCCTTGCAGCTGCAAGGCAAGCGGGCAACGTTACTGGAAACGATGCACCTGTTGATTTCCGACGAACTCGACCGTTCCGTCCGCCGTTTTTTAGCCGGTCGGTTGACGAAACAATTAAAACGGATCGATGAACAACATCTTCTCCAGACAGCCGAAAAACGATTTGATAAAAAGAAACTCCACTATGAAAAAGTTCAGCATAAGGAAGGGAATAAGCGGATTCAAATGATGCATGAGTTACGGCTTGCAACGAAATTTTACCGGTATACAGTCGAATATTTACGACCGTACACCGATTTTCCAAAGTCGTCCGTTGATCGGTTAAAACGGATTCAAACCCAATTAGGCGATATCAACGATACGTATAACCGGCTTGAACGCTGGCGTCTCTTCAGTGTTCCGGAAGAACAACTGGCGCAACAGCAAAAAGAAATCACGCGACTTGAGAAAAAGCTTTCGAAACTGCTCGATCAGCTGTCGTTTGATTAAGGATGGCGCTGAACAAGCAACTCCAGCATCTTTGTTCCGGCAATCGAGTTTCCTTTCAAGTCAAGCGCCGGTCCGAAGATACCGATTCCAAGGTCCGCCATGTCGAAATCACTGCGGCCACAGGCAACGATCGCACCCGAGACCCCGCTTTTTCCGGGTAAGCCGACCTGGACCGAAAATTCACCGGACGCATCGTACATGCCGCACGTCGTCATGATCGCCCGGATGATCCGTGCATTCCGGCGGGAGATGACTTGATTCCCGGATGGGGTTTTTCCGGATTGACTCAAGATTTTCCCCATCATCGCGAGTCCTTTACAGTTGGTCAAAATTGCACATTGTTTTGTGTAGACATCGATGATTTCTTCGACGTTCCCTTCGATGACTCCATGATACCGCATGAAGTAAAGCAGAGCCCGGTTTAAGTCGGTCGTCTCGAATTCGGATTTCGCGACTTCCGCATCATATTTGACCATATCGAGATCGATATCAAGTAAATCCGCAATGAATTGACGTAACCGGTTCAGCTTATCAACTGCATTTTCTCCCGGTAACATGCTCGTCACCGCGAGGGCTCCGGCATTGATCATCGGATTAAGCGGTTTTGTCGGAATCGTCTCTTCTAGCTTCGCAATCGAATTGAAGGCGTCCCCAGTCGGTTCCATCCCGACTTTTGAGAACACGTAGTCTTCTCCAAACGTCTCGAGGACAAACGCCAATGTGATGATTTTTGAAACACTTTGTAAGGTGAACATCGTTTCGGCGTCTCCCGCGGATACAAAACTGCCGTCTGCATTACACACGGCGATTCCGAGTTGGGTCGGTTCCGACTTTGCCAGTTCCGGTATATAACTCGCCACCTGCCCGAGGACGGTATAGGGGCGGCATTCAGCGATTAACTCTTCTAGTTGTTGTTGCGTTACGTTCATCGGAGTCCCTCTTCCTGTCGTTTTCATTAGCTTATCATGCTTTTTCATCATGAGATATGCCGTTGTTCTTTTTAGTTTTCCTTCTCATTCAAAAGGTCGTCTCTCCCCTGACTGTCAGAGGACGAGACGACCTTTTAGACTATACTTCAACGGATAATCAATTCTGTACCGTCTGTATCGATTGCGACGTGTGAACCGTCCTGGATGGATCCACTGATCAAGGCCCGTGCCAGCTTTGTTTCAATCGTCCGCTGGATATAGCGGTTGATCGGGCGTGCCCCGTACTGCGGTTCAAACGCTTCATTGAAAATCAATGTTTTTGCCGCTTCGGTCACATCAATCGTAATTTCACGACCGGACAGACGATCCGCCATCTTGCTGACCGCTTTGTCGATGATCCGTTCAATTTCCGCCCGGTGGAGAGGATGGAAGAGAATCGTGTCATCAATCCGGTTCAGAAACTCTGGCCGGAAATACTTTTTCAACTCTTGACGGACGGCTTCTTCTTCTGCCGCATCAATTTCTCCGTCTTTTGCTGCTTCAAGTAAAATATTCGATCCGATGTTGGATGTCATGATGACGATCGTATTCTTGAAATCGACCATCCGTCCTTGTGCATCGGTCAAACGTCCGTCGTCGAGCACTTGAAGTAAGATGTTAAAAACGTCTCCGTGGGCTTTTTCAATCTCGTCAAACAGGAGGACCGAATACGGACTCCGGCGGACGGCTTCTGTCAATTGACCGCCTTCTTCATACCCGACATAACCCGGAGGTGCTCCGACCAGACGTGATACGTTGTGTTTCTCCATATATTCCGACATATCAATCCGGACGATGTGTTCCTCACTGTCAAACATGGCTGCTGCGAGAGCTTTCGCCAGTTCCGTTTTCCCGACCCCTGTCGGTCCGAGGAACAGGAATGAACCAATCGGGCGGTTCGGATCCTTGATTCCGGCACGTGCCCGGATGACTGCATCCGACACCAGTCGGACGGCCTCATCTTGACCAAAAACACGTTCGTGCAGCGTATCTTCCAAATACAGCAGTTTCTCACGTTCGCCTTGTGCGAGTCGGCTGACCGGAATCCCTGTCCACTTCGATACGATATCGGCAATTTCTTCATCTGTCACGGCTTCCCGGACGAGTTCATGCGATACGTGTTCCGCCGACTCTTCCGCAACTTTCAACTGATTCTCAAGAGCGGGAATCTGCCCGTATTTGATTTCGGATGCTGTATTCAAATCGTATCGTCCTTCAGCTTCCTGCAGGGCAAGTTTTGCTTTTTCAAGATCGGCCCGCAGTTGCTGGACGTTTTGGGAACTGTCTTTCTCACGTTCCCATCGTGTCCGGAGCGCACTCTCGTCCTCGCGCACAGAACTGAGTTCCTGCTGGAGCGTCTCGAGTCGTTTCCGGGAGGCTTCATCGGTTTCTTTTTTCAGTGCCGCTTCTTCGATTTCAAGCTGCATGACACGGCGGACAAGCGAATCCAGTTCAGCCGGCATCGATTCCATGTCGGTTCGGATCATGGCACAGGCTTCATCGACTAAATCGATGGCTTTATCAGGCATAAAACGGTCCGTGATATACCGGTCGGACAGGATTGCTGCTGCAACCAGGGCATTATCATGAATCCGGACACCATGATGAATTTCAAATCGTTCTTTTAGTCCCCGTAAAATCGAAATCGTATCTTCGACATCCGGTTCCGCAACAAGGACCTGTTGGAATCGGCGTTCGAGTGCCGGATCTTTTTCGATATATTTCCGGTATTCATCTAAAGTCGTCGCCCCGATGCAGTGCAACTCTCCGCGGGCAAGCATTGGTTTCAGCATGTTACCGGCATCCATCGCCCCTTCGGTTTTTCCGGCACCGACAATCGTATGCAGTTCATCGATGAACAACAGAATCTGTCCTTCGGCTTCCTTAACTTCGTTTAAGACCGCCTGCAGACGTTCCTCAAACTCTCCGCGGTATTTCGCACCCGCCACAAGCGTACTCATATCGAGACTGAACAACTGTTTGTTTTTCAGACTTTCCGGTACATCTCCCCGGACAATCCGTTGCGCCAGACCTTCAACGATGGCTGTTTTCCCGACACCCGGTTCCCCGATCAAAACCGGATTATTTTTCGTTTTCCGGCTGAGAATCCGGATGACACGGCGGATCTCGTCATCTCGTCCGATGACCGGATCGGTTTTCCCGGACCGGAAGTCTGCGACAAGATCGCGGCCATATTTCTTTAAGACGTCGAAAGTCGCTTCCGGATTTTTAGTCGTTACTTTCCGGTTGCCCCGCATTTCGATGATTGCTTCCCGTAAGACCTGTTCAGTCACACCCTGGTTCCGCAAATATTGTGTCGCCGGACTTGATTGTTTGATAAGACCTAATAATAAGTGCTCGACAGAAACATAATCGTCTTGCATCAAACGGGCTTCCGTCTCGGCTTCCGTCAAGACCTGCAACAAGGAGTTACTGATGCGCGGCGTCGAGGATTGACTAAGTGCCGGTAATCGTCCGAGTGCTTCATTCACACCTGTCTCCAACTGGTCAATCCGTTGGTCCAGCTTCTCAAAAACAATCCGTGCGATGCCCTCTTCTTGTGAGAGTAAAGCGAGCAACAGGTGCCACTCTGTAATCTCACTGTGTCGACGTTGTTTGGCAATGGCTTGTGCCGATACGATAGCTTCATGTGCCCGGTCTGTTAATTTTTCGAAATCCATTTTTCCGTCACTCCTTCACAGATAAACGATTTTCCCACTCTTCATAAAACGACGGTTCCATTTCCGGTAATTTTACTTCCAGTTGAACCAACAGAGCACCGCGGTGTCCTTCCCGGTTACTGAGTCCCCGATTCGGAATACGGAGCCGGGCTCCCGGTTTTGTGCCGGGCTTGATTTTCAATTTGACACGTTTTCCTTCCAACGTATCTGCGACGACTTCTCCCCCGAGAACAAATACGGTCGGATAAACCCGGACTGTCGAAATGACGTCGGTATCCTGGCGGCGGAACTGTTCATCATCCTTCAGATGAATCGTCACGTACACATCTCCCGCGATGCCTTTGCGGTTGCGTTTCGAACTTTTACCGCGTAAGCGGACTTTTTTTCCGTCATACAAATCTTTTGGCAGACTCATTTGAATGGCTCCTGTCGCCAGTCGAATCGTCACCTTATCATTTTGACTCAGATGACTCAGCGGAACCGTCAACTCGAGTTCTTCGTCCGTTTCCTCGGGTTCCTGACTAAAGAACGAACCAAACATATCCTCGAATCCAAACGACTGTCCTGCCGATCCCGACGGCCGCGATTGACGACCGTTGAATTGACGGAAAAGATCATCATAGTCAGCCGACTGTCCGTAACCTGCTCCTGCCATCCGTTCATAATTACTTCCATATTGATCATACTGTGCCCGTTTTTCTTCATCCCCAAGGACATCAAATGCTTCCTGAATATCTTTAAAGCGCTGATCCGCACTCGCCTCCTGATTGACGTCCGGATGGTATTGTTTCGCAAGCTTTCGGTAGGCCCGCTTGATTTCCTGGTTCGATGCCGTCTTCTCGACACCAAGCGTCCGATAGTAGTCTTTCGCCACTCTGATCACTCCCTTAACTTTTTGTTCTGTATCTTAATTATAAAATTAGTCAGTCAATTGGTCAAATATAGTCAAACTTTTTTTGACGATTCTTTTGTTCTTTTCACTTTACGCATTTTCCTCAAACAAGTTTCACTTCAGAAACCATGATATACTGACAACTAGCATCAGGAAAAAGGAGCGATCAAGGCATGGATGGTAAAAAACGCGCCGACGTCAAAATCGGGCAACACGTCAGTATCGTATTAAAGCAAGACCAACGGACAGGGAAACGGACGGAAGGAATCGTCAAGGATCTGTTAACCAAGTCACCAAATCACCCGCACGGTATCAAAGTCCGTCTCGAAGACGGGCAAGTCGGCCGGGTTCAGGAAATCTTATAATTCAGCACACGACAAAGCCCCCCGCTTTCCGGCCATCTGCCGGAGAACGAGGAGCTTTTCTTCATTCACTGGAGCGCTCGAGGTAACGTAAGGTCACTTCGATTAAGATCCGGGCAGCATGCTGCATCGCCTGTTCTTCAAAGTCAAACTTCGGATGATGATGCGGGTAAAAGGTTTCGTCCCCTGCCCCGGTAAAGAAAAAGGTACCGGGCACCTGTTGCAAGTAATAAGCGAAATCTTCGCCACCCATCGTCGGAGCAATTTCAAAGACGTGATCCGCACCCATGATGTCAGATGCCACGGTCCGCAAAAGGTTCGTTTCTTCCGGATGATTGACGACCGCCGGATACCCTCTTTCGTACGTAAACGAATAGGTCGCCCCTGCCGCGTCACATACCCCTTTGATTGTCCGTTCCATTTCACGTACGATTTGCTCGGCGACTTCCGGATCAAACGTCCGGATCGTCCCCGTCAGTTCCGCACTGTCGGCGATGACGTTAAACGTATTCCCAGCATGCAGTGTACCAATCGTCAAGACCGCTTGTTGAAGCGGATCGAGTCGGCGGCTGACGATACTTTGCAATTCTTTAACCACGGTCGCACCGAGTACGACGGCATCAATCGTTTCGTGTGGCTTCGCACCGTGCCCTCCGCGTCCGAACAAAGTCAGCTCGAACTTGTCGGCCGCCGCCATGACCGGACCGATCCGGTAACCAATCGTTCCAAGTTTCGTCGTTGACCAGAGATGGGTTCCGAAGATGACATCGACGCCGTCAAGACATCCGTCGGCCACCATGTCCCGTGCCCCGCCCGGAACCACTTCTTCCGCGTGTTGGTAAATCAAGACGACGTTCCCTGCCAACTGTTCTTTCTGACGGACCAGAATTTCGGCAACGGCAAGCAACGTCGCTGTATGCCCGTCATGTCCGCATGCATGCATGACACCCGGGACGGTCGATCGGTAACCAACGGTTTTTTCATCCTGAATCGGTAACGCATCAAAGTCTGCCCGTAGTGCGACCGTTTTTCCCGGTTTCCCCCCACGGATCGTTCCGACTACCCCCCGGCCGCCGACACCGGTCCGGACTTCAATCCCAAGCTCCGTCAATCGATCCGCAATGAATTTCGGGGTATCGACCTCATGAAACGACAACTCCGGATGTTGATGTAAATACCGACGCCGTTCGACCATCACCGGAAATAACTGCTCCACCATCTCTTCCACTGTCTGTTTCATTATGTACGCCCCCTATTTTTTACTGTGCAACATTTTTACACTTTCCCGTGTATACTGCAACCGTTCAATCGTATCGTCATAATGGACGGCGGCATAGGATAAAAACAACACATCAATCGCAAACAACTGAGCGAGACGCGAACTTAAGGCTGCACTTCGTAACGGCGCTTCCGGAGCCCGTGACGTCCATAAGGCGATATCCGCCAGCTGGCTGACCCGATTATCCCCGAACCGTGTCAAACTGATGACCTTCAAGCCCCGGATCTTGGCGAGCCGGATCAACTCCACAACCTCTTCTGTTTCCCCGCTGTAGGAAATTGCAAAAAAGACATCCTCCGGACTGGCGTTCGCAAGAATCGTCGCGACGAGATGCTGATCGGACTCCTGAATCGTCAGTTTCCCGACACGCGTCCATTTTTGGGCAGCATCCAGTGCGACGACGTTTGATGCGCCGATTCCATAAAAGTAAATTGCCCGTGCCTGATCCAGTACATCCGTCGCTTCCGCAATCCGGTCTTCACTCAATTGTTTGGCCGTATCCTGTAACGCTTGAATGCTGTTGCTGACCGTCTTTTCCACTAAGTCAGCAGGCCGTTCATTTTTTTCGATATCATGATACCCTTTTAAATCTGTTCGTGCCGTATCCGCTGAAATCCGCATCCGCAGTTCCGGATATCCTTTTAAACCGAGTGCCCGGCAAAATCGGACGACAGCTGCCGCACTTGTCCCCGATTCTTCGGCTAAATGATGAATCGTCATCCCCGCGATTTCATTCATATGCGCTAAAACAAAATCAGCGACTTTCCGCGAAGAAGAAGGTAACTCTTCGTGGACGGCGCTAATCTGTGAAAAAATACCACCTTTCATGCGAACCGCTCCCTTTACCATGAATTAAAACAGGCGAACTCAGCATAGATTTGTCTGATTCGCATTATGCTTCTTTTCTATTATGCGCTTTCAAGACGGCTTTCGTAAATCTAAAGAAATCTGACAATAGTAAATCAATTTTTGATTGTGTTTAAAAATCAGCTCAGCCGCAAAAAAAAAGACTCCTGCTTGCGCAAAGAGTCTTTCCAAATAAAATCAGCGAATCTTGACGATCGGCTTTTTCGTATCCGGCTCGATGAATAACATTGCTTCCGTATCACCGTTCAAGTTCGTGACGGTAATCGTTGTCGGAACGTTCCGATTGTATTCCCAACGATTTTCGAGCAGGTAGGTCACGTATTGAATAAACGCTACGAGTTCTGCTTTTCCGTAAAACTGCACCGGAATCTTAATTTCTAACTTTTTCAGTTCACCTTCCTGGTAAAACCCTTCGCCCATCATACCGGTGTAATTCGGGAAGTAGTCTTCAAGGCGGTCTTTAAATAAATCAAACTTCGCAGCATCATCCCGGACATCGTTCGTCGCGGCACCGGACGGATAGTAATAATACTTTTCGTCATAGTTTTTCCAGTCATTTGAACTGATTTGATTGCCACGGCCGATGAAGGCAGAAGAGACATAATGACCGGAGACCGGTGATCCTTCACTTTCCTGCAAATACAAGGCCACATGGATCGGTGTCGTTTTGACCCCGTCCGTTTTCCGCATTTTCTTGACCAACTCATTGGCCATCCGCTTTCCTTCTGCAATGACTTTTTTCTCATCAAGTTTTACAGTATAGGTCGGACCGTAGTTTTCATCTTGGAAAACATACTCGCTGTTTAAGACTAAAGCAACTGACGTCCCGCCGAGTTCGAGTTTTTTATCTTCTTCCAACATGTAGTCCTGTTCCAAAATGTGCGATAGAATCAAAGGAGACTTTTGGTTTTTTTCTTTATAGGATTTTCCGGTCGTATACGCAGGATTCAGGCCATTCGGATCACTGACACCATCCCCGGATTTTCCTTTTCGCAACAGCCACTGGGCAATCTGATCGGCTTGCAGTAACTGTCCTTCCTGATAATAGTATTTATCTGGAGCAAAAAATTGAGTGGAGTGACGCATCAGACCGGTCTCGATTTCATCCAGTTCCAGGCGGGAACTAATCCGCTTTTGTGTCATCCCGCGGGCGACACTCGGTCGGAACGGTAAGACGGTCCGATAATAGGAATCGGTTGTATCAATTGCCGGACTGACGACGGCTTGAACTTCTTTTCCTTGTTCGCTCTCTGTAATGACTTCTTTTGTATCGCTTTTCTGTGACAAATCAAACGAACACGCGCCGAGGAATAATGTACTCGTCAACGTCAACGCTGCTATTTTTTTAGATTTCATTTCTTTACGCACCCCATGTTTTTAAAATCGTTCTCTCTATCATAACAGAATAGTTTTCCATCCGGGAAGGTGTAGTTTTCCCCTGATTTTCAAAAAACGATCCTGCTAAAACAGCAGATGAAAGGATACTTCATGAAACGACAAAAATTTTTGGGCCTGCTTCTTCTGATTGCGGGCATCCTGCTGATTCTCTGGCCGCTGTATACCAACCATCAAAAACAGGCGGCCGCGGAAGAGCTGAAGCAACAGTGGACACAAAACTTACAAGCGGTCGATGCAAAGGAAACGAAGAAGCCGGTCGCAACGAACGGCAGCGGCTTACTGACGATTCCATCCCTTGACTTTGAACAGGTCATTTTAGAAGGGGCTTCGACGGCTGTCCTCGATCAAAGTATCGGTCACCTGAAAGCGACCGGCGCTCCCGGTAAAGGGAATTATGCCTTAGCGGGACACCGTAGTTTTACGAAAGGACTTCATTTCAACCGTCTTCCTGAGTTGAAAGCAGGCGCGCATGTGATCGTAACAACAAAAAGTCACCGCTATACCTATCAAATGAAGACGTCACAACTGGTCAAACCCACCGATTTGTCCGTCTTGCATCAGGACGTGAAACAAGCAACCATTACACTGATTACGTGTGATCCGCCGGAAACGGCAACCAACAGGTTAATCAAACAAGGTGTGTTAATCAAAACCGAATCGTTGTAACACACCATTTCAACAGCAAACAGGGAAGGCGCCGTGAATCATGCGCCTTCCCTGTTTGTATTCCCATCATCCGTTTGACGGATGTTCTGTTATCCTTCGTATTTCGCCAACTCTTCAAGCAGTTGCGTTTCATTCCAAATCTCAATTCCGAGCGACTCGGCTTTCGTTAACTTCGAACCGGCTTTTTCCCCGGCTACTAAAATGTCCGTTTTCTTACTGACACTTCCGGTTACGTCCGCTCCAAGCAATTCGAGCCGCTTGCCGGCTTCCGAACGTTTCAGTGATTCGAGCGTTCCGGTCAGCACAATCGTTTTCCCGGCGAGCGGAGCATTCGATTGATCGACCCGTTGTCCGAGAAACTGTTGATTCAGTCCGAGTTCTGCCAAATCCTTGATCAGTGCCTGCGCTTCCGGATGTTCAAAATACTTCGTCACAGAATCGGCAATCTTACTGCCGATTCCGTCGATTGCTAAAATATCTTCATAGTCCGCCTGTGCGATGCCCTCGAGTGAATCAAACCGTTCTGCCAGCAGGTATGCCGCTTTTTGACCGACCAATCGAATCCCGAGACCAAACATCAACCGTTCCAAGGAGTTTTGCTTCGACGCTTCAATCGCGGTCAGGAGATTATCGACCGACGTTTCACCCATGCGTTCATACGTCAGCAATTCATCCCGGTCGAGGCGGTACAGATCGGCAAGCGTCCGGATTGCTTCGTGTTCGTACAATTGACGGACGACTTTTTCACCGAGGCCGTCGATGTTCATCGCTTGACGCGATACGAAGTGAATGATGCCTTCGACGAGTTGAGCCGGGCACTCCGGACTGACACACCGGATATCCGCTTCGCCTTCAAGACGAACGAGTTCGGATTCGCAGGCCGGACAATGCGCCGGGAATTCAATCGGCTGTTCGTCCCCTGTCCGTTCCGAGACGACGACGCTGACGACTGCCGGGATGACATCTCCGGCTTTTTTGATGATGACTTGATCGTGCAGCCGAATGTCCTTTTCCGTAATGAAATCGGCATTGTGGAGCGTCGCATAACTGACGGTCGAACCGGCAACAACGACCGGGGCAAACCGGGCACGTGGCGTGACTTTCCCTGTCCGTCCGACACTGAAATCGACTTCTTCGACCGTTGTCATGACTTCTTCGGCGGCAAATTTATAAGCCGTCGCAAAACGGGGGCTTTTTGCTGTAAAGCCGAGTTCTTCCTGATCGTCATAACGGTCGACCTTTAAGACGATCCCGTCAATTTCATACGGTAAGTTGGCACGTTCCCGTGTCCAGTGGTCGATGTACGCCAAAATTTCTTCGACCGTCTCACACGTCTGCATCTCCTTGTTCGTCGGCAGTCCGAGTTCCGCCAGTTGTTGCATCGCTTCACTGTGCGAACGGGCACTCAGTGTATTGACACCGACACCGTAGACGAACAGTGACAGATTACGGGATGCTGTAATCGAAGAGTCGAGCTGACGCAAACTACCGGCCGCTGCATTGCGCGGATTGGCAAACAGCGCTTCCTCCCGTTCGGCCCGGTCTGCATTAAGACGTTCAAACGATTGTTTCGGCATATATGCTTCGCCCCGGACCTCCACCGTCTCCGTTTGACGCAACCGGAGCGGCAAGGCTTTGATTGTCCGGAGGTTTTGCGTGATATTCTCGCCGACCGTCCCGTCGCCGCGCGTCGCCCCGCGGACAAGTTGTCCGTCTTCGTACTTCAGCGAAATGGCGAGTCCGTCAAACTTCAACTCTGCCACGTACGTCGTCGACCGACCGAGAGAGCGTTCGATGCGGGCGACCCACTCCCGAATCTCCGTCTCATCAAAGACGTTGCCGAGCGATAACATTGGTAAATCATGGGTCACCTTCTCAAAGGCATCGAGCGGCGCAGCACCGACGCGTTGCGTCGGTGAATCTGCTGTGATCAGCTCCGGATGTGCCGTTTCGAGTTCCATCAGTTCCCGCAACAATTGATCATAGGTGCTGTCCGGAACAGTCGGTTGATCCTGCACGTAATATTCATAACTGTATTGGTTTAATTTTTGGCGTAATTCTTCGATTCGTGCCTGTTCTGTCATCTTGACGCCTCCACTCATACCTTTTTGATCGGTGCGAATTTCGCCAGCAACCGTTTGACACCGACTTCCGGGAAGGCGATATCGATTTCAAGGCTGTCTCCTGCTCCGCGTGTCTGTACCACGGTACCGCGACCCCATTTTCCGTGCTCCGCTTTGTCTCCGACGTTCCAGCCGAGTGACTCCGCGCCTGACGTCTTCATCGCCGTGGGTTTCGTGACCGAACGACCGATGACGGCTTTTCCTTGCGGCACCGGACGGTCTTCCCACGGTAACGGTTTCGGTTTTTTACCGGTCCGCTCCAGTACTTCCTCCGGTAATTCGGCAAGGAAACGGGATTCGAGATTGGCATTCGTCCGACCGTAGAGCGAACGCATCCGCGCGTGCGAGAGATACAGGCGTTTTTCGGCCCGGGTAATCCCGACGTAAGCAAGACGGCGTTCTTCTTCCATTTCATCTTCATCCTGCAGGGAGCGGCTGTGCGGGAACAATCCTTCCTCCATTCCAATCAGGAAGACGATCGGGAACTCAAGTCCTTTTGCCGAGTGCAATGTCATCAAGGTTACCTGTTCGCCCGGATCACTTTCATCGAGCGAGTCGACATCAGCGACCAACGTCAAATCGGTTAAGAAGGCGATGATTGTTTGTTCTTCCGGATCTGCTTTTTCGGTCTCTTTTTCAAAGTTTTGCGCAACGGTAATGAACTCGTTGATGTTTTCGAGACGGCTTTGTGCTTCAAGCGTTTTGTCCTCTTTCAACACTTGACGGTATCCGGTCTTCTCGAGGACTTCTTCGACCAGTTCAGACAGGCTGATAAACTCCTGCATTTGCTGCAAGCCGAGAATCATCGTCCGGAAGTCCGTCAGTTTGGCTGCCGTTTTCGGCGCAATGCTCGACAATTCGATATCGCGGATGGCTTCCATCAGGGACACGCCCTGCAGGTCGGCAAAATCACGTAATTTATCAATCGTCGTTGCTCCGATACCGCGTTTCGGTTCATTGACGATCCGGGCAAACGATAAGTCTTCGTTCGGATTGGAAATCAGACGCAGATAAGCCAGGACATCCTTGATTTCTTTGCGATCATAGAACTTCGTGCCGCCGATCATCTTGTACGGGACATTTGATTTCAGTAATGTTTCCTCAATCGCCCGTGACTGGGCATTCGTCCGGTAGAGAATCGCAACATCGTTCAGTTTCATGCCGTAACGCAACGCATTGCGGATTTCCTGGACGATATAAAACGCTTCTTCGCGTTCGTTTTCCGCCGTATGGACAATCAATTTTTCGCCTTCCGCGTTTTCCGTCCAGAGTTTCTTGTCTTTGCGGGTACTGTTGTTTTGAATGACATGGTTCGCTGCATCGAGAATTCGTTTTGATGAACGGTAATTTTGTTCGAGCAGGATGACTTTCGCTGTCGGATAATCTTCCTCAAACGACAGGATGTTCGCAATGTCAGCTCCCCGCCAGCGGTAAATCGACTGATCCGAGTCCCCGACGACACATAAGTTCTGATGGGCTGCTGCCAGGAGATTAACGAGATCATACTGGGCTTTGTTCGTATCCTGATACTCATCGACATGAATGTATTGGAACTTGCGTTGATAAAATGCCAAAACATCCGGATTTTGTTTAAACAGTTCTGTCGTCTTCCCAATCAAGTCGTCAAAATCAAGCGCATTGTTACGGCGCAGGACGGCTTCATATCCTTTATAAATTTCAGCAACCGTTTTTTCATACGGATTCGTGACGATCGATGCATAGAACTCGGCACTGCGCAGTTCATTTTTTTGACTCGAGATGATCGACAGCATCGACCGGGGATCCCACTTCTTCGGATCGAGGTTTTGTTCTTTTAAGACGAGTTTCAGTGCGGATTGCTGATCACTGGAATCGAGAATCGTAAAGTTCCGGTTGTAGCCGATTTTTTCAATATCACGGCGCAACATCCGGACACACATCGAGTGGAAGGTCGAAACCCAGATATCATTGGCGACACCACCGACGAGCCGAGCAATCCGGTCACGCATTTCACGTGCCGCTTTATTCGTAAAGGTAATCGCCAGGATATTCCACGGCGCGACTTGTTTCGCTGCCATCAAATAGGCGACGCGGTGTGTCAGGACACGGGTTTTTCCGGAGCCTGCTCCCGCCATGATTAAAAGCGGTCCATCGGTATGCTTGACTGCCTTTGCTTGTTCCGGATTCAATCCGCTGACAAGCTGTTCACTTAAATTAAACATCTAAATAGCCTCATTTCTATATTCCGAACTTTTGTTCTTATATTTTATCGTGTTGCTGCGACGGTCGCAAGTGCCGCTTCTAAATTGTCATAGATGATGTTGCCGACGACGATGGTATCCGCATGTGTCAACATTTCCCGCGCCCGTTCAGCGGAGTCGATGCCGCCGCCGTAAAACAGACGACCTTGCTTCAAGACCCGTTTGACGGAAGCGACGAGCGCCGGATCGCCGTAGGTGCCGCTGTACTCAAGATAAATGATCGGCATCCGGAATACACTGTCCGCCAGTTGCGCGTAAGCGACCACCCGGTCATCGGTCAGCTGTTTTGCTTGCGTGACACGTGCGACCTTGGCGTCAGGATTCAGGACGATATACCCTTCCCCGACGAGGTCTTGATGCGCCAGCATATGACCGACTTCTTCGAGCGCCTCGACCTGCTTCTCAATCACGTGTTCGAGCGTTCCACTGTTCAGGACGCTCGGCGTCAAATACGTATCAAATCCCATCGTCGCTGCTTCAAGCTCCGATACTTCAAGTGCCACCGCGACCGGATACCGCCGCAAGCGCATCAGCAAATCAAGTGTCGCATCGAGGGTGATATCATCGGTACCTCCGACGATGATGGCGTCTGTTCCCGAAGTCGCAACCGCCTGAAGAACTTCTTCTTCAATCTCCTTTGCCGGATCAAGTTTAAAGACATGACGCCATTCATTATAAGGTAACAACATGTTCGTTCCATCCTCTCTTCTCATTCTCTTTCCCCAGTATAAAACAAAAACCCATCCCGCGCAGAGCGAGATGGGGCAGATCGATCAGACACGGGCCCGGCGCTTCGTCAACAGCGCAGCGAGACCGAGGGACAAAAAAGCATAAAGGACGGCAAATGCCCACGGCTCGGCCAGGAAAAAACCGAGTACCGGGACATCCAGTAACGGTGAATCCGGCGAACAGAGCGCCCGTCCGTTGACGAGGGCTAAAAACGGTAACGCCGGCACCATAAAGATATAACCAAAATTGATCCAAAATGTCCGATTCACGTCACAACCTCCTTAACCGATGATGACCGATTCTTTCGGATAATTGTAATTCCGTTTTGGTTGGTTCGCCTTCAGCAGCAAGACAAACGAAATGACACCAATCCGTCCAATGAACATCAGGACCGATAACGTCCATTTGCCAACATCGGATAACTCACTCGTAATTCCAAGCGACAGCCCCGTTGTTCCGAACGCGGAACAGGCTTCGAAAAACAGGACGAGGAACGGTGCATCTTCAAAAATCAGCAGGACAATCAGTCCAATCATCGTCACGCCGGTCGATACGACGATGACGACAAATGCTTTCCAAATATCCGACTGACCGATTTCGCGTCCAAAGATTTTGATGCCGTATTCACCGCGGATAAAGGCGATGACACTGAGCACGGCGACGGCAAACGTCGTCGTCCGGATTCCGCCTCCGACCGAGGACGGGGACGCTCCGATGAACATCAGAATCGACAGGACAAAAATCGACGCTTGTGAAAACGATGTGATATCGACTGTCGTCAGTCCGCCGTTTCGGGTCGTCACGGATTGGAACAGCGCATCGACCAGTTTTTCATTAACCGGTAATCCTTTAAACGATTGATTCCACTCGAACAGCAACAGACTGACCGTTCCGAATAAGACTAGGATGAAAAACGTCGATGCGGTCAATTTCGTAAATAACGAAAAATGATACGGCTGACGGGTCGACTGGCGGGTCGCCCGGTACGAGATATACCGCCGGACTTCAACCAGGACTGGGAAGCCGATCGCACCAAGCGTCAACAGTAGAATTTGCATGAAGACGACAAATAAATCTCCCCGGAACGGCAGGAGTGATTCTCCGGTAATATCGAATCCGGCATTGGTCGTCGCACTGACGGAACCAAATAGTCCTTGTAGCATCGCTTCGCCGAGCGTCGGAAAGTACTTCGTATAATACAAGCCTAGAATCAAGGCTCCAATGATTTCAATCGACAGGATAATCAAAATGACTTCGCGAATGTATTTGACGACTCCCTGCATCGTCGTCTGGTTTTGGTCACGGACGACAAGTTGTCGCTCCCGAAAGCCGATCCGCTTGCCGAGGATGACCCACATCGCGATGTGCAATGACATCAAACCGATTCCGCTGACCTGCACGAGAATCATGATCATAAAGTAACCGAACGTCGTAAATGTGTCCGAGACGGAGACGGTCGTCAATCCGGTCACGCTGACACAGCTGACGGCCATGAACACAAGATCCGTGAAATCCCAGTCGTAATTGCCCTTTGTCGACCAGGGTAACCCCAGTAAAATGACACCAATGATGACGGCAACAAAATAAATAATGACGAGTGACTGGATCGGCGTCAGTTTTCGAATGAAATGTTGCAGTTTTTGTTGATACGCTAAATCCATCCGGCTTCGTCCTCCTTCACAGAAATAGCGGATAACCGGTTAGTTATCCGCTACTTCCTCCTCTACGACACCTAATCGTGCGAGCGCCAAGTCGTAGCCGCCGGAACCATAGTTCAGGCACCGTTTCACACGCGAAATAGTGGCTGTCGAAGCACCTGTCGCCTTTTCAATTTTATGATACGTGTTGCCTTCCCGTAACTGACGGGCGACTTCGAGACGTTGTGCCAAGGCCTGAATTTCATTGACCGTTGCCAAGTCTTCAAACAGCGTATAACAATCTTCTAATGAATCCATCTTCATGATGGCTGTAAATAATTGATCGAGTTCTTTTCCACGCAATTTATCGAGTTGCATCGTCTAACTCCCTTTCCCATTTGTTGCTCTTTAACAGTTTAAAGTGCGACGTTTTAAATTTCAAGCGTCATCGCAAAATTGCCGGGAAAAGTACTTTTTTCCGTAAGACTTCGTAAATTCCTTGCGGCGTAATCCGGACATACGGCAAATGGGTCGATGCCAGGAACAAAAGCGTATAAATCGGATCTTCAAACTGATAGCCGCGGGCGAACAGTGCTTCACGGAGCGCCGTTTCCTGAACGATCAGATCTTCAAGCGGTAAATCAGACGTCTGCCCCATCAAGGTCAAAGGAACTTCTGCCACCACTTCTCCGTCTTCGACGAGAACAACCCCGCCGCCAAATGATTTCATCCGGTCAAAGGCAATCTGCATATCCCGTTTCGATTTTCCGATCAGCAAGATATCGCCACTGATGGAATACGAACTGACGAGCCCGCCGACATGCGTCGCAAAGTTTTTCAGCACGGTATTCAGGCGCCATTTCCCTTCGCGGTCAACAAGCATCAAAAACGACTCATTGCATCCGGCAGGCAGTACCTGCATGCTTGTATCGTGTTCGACCTGATAGAGCTTCATGATGACCGAATTGACCATTTCAAGACCAACCGGCATGCTGAACGAAAAGTCCTGTTCGGTCAAATCAAGCCCGACTTGTGAAGTCGGCATCAAATCAATTGCCCGGTCGAGTGCTTCGACTGGATAACACGGAATATCGTTTTTGCGGACCCAGGTCCCGCGGGCGACGACGTCAACCGGTGTCGGCTTGTCTTTTGCTTCGAGGATGTTTAAATGGGCAATCCGACCCGGAGCAATACTGCCAAGCAGATGATCGAGGTTAAAGTGACGCGCTGCGTTGTACGACGCAATCCGGTATGCTTCTTCCGGCGCAATCCCTGCGGCAAGCATCAGACGGATCGTCTCATCCATCAGACCGGCTTTATAAAAGGACGGTGTCGAGCCATCGGTCGTCACCAGTACCTTCTCGTAATTTTGTAATCCCGCTTCGACGAGACCGGCAAAGATATCCGGTAAATCCGGACGGATCGAGGAATAGCGGATCGTTGTCGTGTAGCCGAGTTCGAGACGCATCAGCGCTTCTTCGACCGTCATCGCTTCATGGTCACTCGTAACGCCGAACAGTGCCATTTTTGTTAACGTCTTTGCAGAAGCACCCGGAAAGTGTCCTTCAATCGGTTTACCGAGCTTCATCGCATCCTGCATCCATTGCAGCAACTCGTCGTCGCCTTGCGACAGACGCGGCCAGCCCGTCAATTCGCCAGCTTGAATGACTTGTGGATGTTTCAACCAGGCTTGGATCCGCCGGTTATCAATCGTGATGCTGTCGGCATCCAGTTCCGTCTGGGCATCGAGACGGGCCCACCAGTACATCGATGTCGGAAGGTCGGCCAATGCGTCGACCTGCGCAAACGCTTGCTCCGTCGGCTCTAATAAAAGCAGCATATTATCGTTGACGAGTGTCGTCGTTCCGTGCTCTGCCGCAAATTTTGCGAGTGTCGCCGGATTATACAATTGGAACGGATGGGCATGCGGTTCAATGTAACCGGGGACGATAAATTTCCCTGTCGCATCGTAGATTTCATCCGCCGTATCCGGCATATCCGGTCCGACGTAAATGATCCGGTCGCCGCTGATCCAAATGTTTGCCGTCCGCCAGGCTTTGAGTCCTTGGTTTAAGTATGTCGCATTTTCAATCACGAGTGTAGGTGCAAGCTTTCCGTTGATGACCGCTTGATGCGTACGGACTTCTGTTTTCGTCCATGGGGACCGTCCACAATTTTTTTTCATGAAAGCTCGACCTCCTTTTTAATTTGAAAACGCTTTCTTATAGTTCTTATACTAAAATGTTACCGGAAAAGTTTCAAGCTTATTCGTGGTCAATTCAATCCATTTCGCCAAAATAACACAAAACCGCCACGGAAAACAAGTTACGTTCGCCGCAACATTGAAAAAAAGCCGCCCCCCTCACATCACTGCGAGTGGAACCGGCTTATCCGTTATGTCGTGCGAAATGCTTTTTTGGCGATATCCGTCCGGTAAAAGAAGCCGGTCCGGTCAAACGAATCAAGTCCGTTGTACACCGTTGCGACAGCCTGCTGCATGTCTTTCGCTTTCGCGACACAGACCAGAACACGTCCTCCGGCTGATACGATCTTCTCCTCATCGCCTGCAGCTGTTCCCGCATGGAAAATCAGGACATCGGAACCGATCGTCGACGTTTGAACAGGAAGCCCTGTCACCGGCTGTTCCGGATAACCGTTCGCCGCGATGACGACACCGACGACGGCATCGTCCGACCAGACGACTTCCGGGACATCCCCCTGCATCAATGGAATAATGACGTCAAGCAACTCCGTCTCGAGCCGCGGCAGGATGACTTCCGTTTCCGGATCACCGAAACGGGCGTTGAACTCGATGACGGAAGGTCCGCGGCTCGTCAACATCAGACCCGCGTACAGGAAACCGGTAAACGGAATCCCTTCGCTCGCCATTTGTTCGACAAGCGGACGGAGAACACGTTGCATCGCTTCTTCCGTCACGGCTGCTTCGTCAAATTGCGGCAAGGGACTGTAAGCTCCCATTCCGCCTGTATTCGGACCGGTGTCGCCGTTAAATGCTCGCTTATGATCTTGCGACAAGACCATCGGAATGACGGTTTCTTCATGGACGAAGGCCATCAGCGAACATTCTTCACCGACAAGACATTCTTCAATTACGACACTGCTCTGCTGACCAAAGTCACCGGCAAAAATTTCGTCGATTGCCTGAACGGCTTGTTCAATCGTTGTCGCAACGGTGACCCCTTTCCCGGCTGCCAGTCCGTCCGCTTTGACGACGATCGGTGCACCCTGGCGGCGGATGTAAGCAGTCGCTTCAGCCGCTGATGTAAAAACGGCATGGTCGGCCGTCGGAATACCGGCCCGGTCCATCAAAGCTTTTGCGAATTGTTTGCTGCCCTCAATCGCCGCCGCTTCACGTGACGGTCCAAAAATCGGTAAGCCGGCTGCCTGAAACGCATTGACGATTCCAAGGACAAGCGGTCCTTCTGGTCCGACAATCGTCCAGTCAATCTGCTCATCCCGTGCGAACTGAACCAATTCCTCAATCGCATCTTCCCGGATTGGCACGCAGACCGCTTCCGTCATCCCGATGTTGCCGGGTGCAGCATACACGGTTTCAACACGCACGTCTTGTGCCAATTTCCAAACGAGCGCATGCTCGCGTCCACCTTTACCGACTACTAATACTTTCATTCGGATCGCCTCCGCTTAGTGTTTGAAATGACGCACGTTCGTAAAGATCATCGTGATGCCGTGTTTGTTGCAGGCATCGATTGATTCCTGATCACGGATTGATCCGCCCGGTTGGATGATGGCTGTAATCCCGGCCGCTGCTGCTGCTTCGACCGTATCGCCCATCGGGAAGAACGCATCCGAGCCCATGGCAGCCCCGATTGCTTTATCACCGGCTTGCGTAATCGCGATATTCGCTGAACCGACACGATTCATCTGTCCGGCACCGACGCCGACTGTCACTTCATCTTTCGCGATGACGATGGCATTGGATTTCACGTGTTTGACCGCACGCCATGCCAGTTTCAAATCTTCCCATTCAGCGGCCGTCGGTTTACGGTCGGTGACGACACGTGCTGATGCATCATCAAGTGTTTCGTCATCACTGTCCTGGACAAGCATACCGCCGGCAACTGCCGTATAGCGGATTGCTTGAACCCGTTTAACATCCAGTTCGAGCAACCGGAGATTTTTCTTCGCCGACAGTAACGCAAATGCGTCTTCGGTAAAGGATGGAGCAATGATGATTTCAAGGAAAATACCGCTCAGTTGTTCCGCTGTTGCAAGATCGACTTCCCGGTTCAGGGCGACGATTCCGCCGAAAATCGAAACCGGATCCGCTGCATGCGCACGACGGAACGCTTCATCAATCGTCGGACCGACGGCGACGCCGCACGGATTCATGTGTTTGACGACGACGGCTGCCGCTTCGCGGAACTCATCGAGAATCTCCAGTGCTGCATTGGCATCCTGGATATTGTTATAAGACAATTCTTTCCCGTGGAGCTGTTTCGCGGACGCGAGTGAAGCCCCGCGGTAGATCGGTGTTTTGTAGAAGGCGGCTTCCTGGTGCGGGTTTTCTCCGTACCGCAAATCCTGGACTTTTTCGAGCGTAATCGTCAACTGATCGGGGAACTTTTCACCCGTCTGTGTCAGGAAGTAATCGGCAATCAAGGCATCATACGCCGCTGTGTGGCGGAATGCTTTGGCTGCCAGTTTTTGACGGGTTTCGAATGTCGTTCCGCCCAGATGAATTTCCTCGATGACCGCCTGATAATCGGCCGGATCAACGACGACCGTTACCGCCGCATGATTTTTGGCAGCCGAACGGATCATGCTTGGTCCGCCGATATCGATGTTCTCGATTGCATCGGCATACGAAACATCTTCATTCATGACCGTTTCTTTGAATGGATAGAGATTAACAACCACAAAATCAATCGGTTTGATGTGTTGTTCCGCCATCTGCTCGCGGTGACTTTCAAGATCCCGGCGTCCGAGCAGTCCACCGTGAACCATCGGATGGAGAGTCTTGACCCGGCCGTCGAGCATCTCCGGGAATTGTGTGACTTCACTGATGCCAATGACCGGAAGTCCTGCTGCTTCAAGGGCTTGATGTGTTCCGCCTGTCGAAATCAATTCGATCCCGGCGTCATGCATCGCCTGCCCGAGTTCGACGATACCTGTTTTGTCTGATACGCTGATTAACGCTCTCATACGTTTGCCTCCTCTTTCATCCACTCTTCGATGACTTGCGGGTACAATCTGTGCTCCACCTGCTGAATCGCCTGTTGGAGCGTTTCCCGTGTCATATCCTCTGTGATCCGAACCGCTTCTTGCGCGATGATCGGTCCTGTATCCATGCCTTCATCGACTATATGAATTGTAACACCTGTGATTTTGACTCCGCCACGAAATGCTTGGCCGATCGCATCTTTTCCCGGAAACGCCGGAAGCAGTGACGGATGAATGTTGACGATCCGTCCGGCATAATGCGACAGCAGGACGTCTCCGATCAAGCGCATATATCCGGCTAAGATGATCCGTTCCACGCCCCGTCGTTCCAGTTCCCTAACGATTTCCTGTTCGAACGACGGTTTGTCCGGATAATCTTTTGCCGTGAAGACGAAGACATCACAGCCGCGGGCCTGAGCCCGTTCAATCACTTTTGCTTGTTTTTGATCACAGACGACGAGTTCAATCGTAGCCTGCAGACGTCCTGTTTCAACTGCTTCGAATAAAGCTTCGACATTACTGCCACTTCCCGAGGCAAAACAGGCAATCTTCATTGGTCGACTCCAAGAATCCGGACACCCGGTTCACCCGTCACGGTCCCGATCGTATAGACCGTCTCGTTTTCACGGGCAAGTCGTGCCGAGACTGCTGCGACATCTTCCGGTTTGACGATCATCATGTAGCCGATCCCCATGTTGAAGACGTTATACATATCGTGACGCGGAACGTTTCCAGCCTGTTCGAGCCAGTCGAAGACCGGTAACGTCGGCCATTTTTTCGGATCAAACGTCGCACCGCAACCTTCCGGAAGCACACGCGGGACGTTTTCGTAAAAACCACCGCCCGTAATGTGGACCATCGCCTGAATTTTTTCTGTCTCAAGCGCGGCTTTGACCGCTTCGACGTAAATCCGTGTCGGCATCAGCAACGTATTGCCGATCGTACTGCCGAACATCATCAACTCATCTTCGTATCGCAGACCACTTTCGGCGACGATCTTCCGGACAAGTGAAAAGCCGTTCGAGTGAACGCCGGACGAAGCAAGACCTAAGATGACATCTCCCGGTTGAACGTGTTCTCCTGTGATCAATTTTTGTTTTTCGACGGCACCGACGGCAAAGCCGGCAATGTCGTATTCACCATCGGCGTACATACCCGGCATTTCTGCCGTTTCGCCGCCAATCAGCGTGCAGCCGGACTGGACACAGCCTTCCGCGACACCGGCGACAATCCGCTCAATCTTAGCGGGAATTGCTTTTCCAAGAGCAATGTAATCGAGGAAATAGAGCGGCTCCGCCCCTTGGACGATAATGTCATTGACACACATCGCGACACAATCAATGCCGATTGTATCGTGCTGGTCGAGCGCGAAGGCGAGCTTCAGCTTTGTGCCGACGCCGTCCGTTCCGCTGACGAGAACCGGCTCTTTGAGGTTCAATTGGCTGAGGTCGAACATTGCACCGAAACTGCCGAGTCCCGTCATGACTTCTTTGCGCATCGAGCGGGCCACGTGTTTTTTCATGCGGGAAACGGATTCGTATCCTGCTGTCAGGCTGACACCTGCTGCTTCGTATTGTTTACTCATGCTTTGTTCCCCCGTCTGTTCAAAGTTTGGCTTCTAGTTCTAATGCACCGATTGGTGTTGGATATTCGCCTGTGAAACAAGCCGTACACTGGCCTTTTAATGGTCCGTCAAACGGACGGTCGATTGCATTGACCATTCCGTTGACCGTTAGAAACTCAAGTGAATCCGCTCCGATTTCCCGGCAAATCTCACTTGGTGTCAACCGGGCGGAAATCAATTCATCTTTTGAAGACGTATCGATTCCGTAATAACATGGATTCGTGATCGGCGGTGCCGTGATGCGGACATGAACTTCCGTTGCCCCGGCTTCCCGTAACAGTCCGACAATCCGGCGACTCGTCGTCCCGCGGACAATCGAATCATCGACCATGATGACGCGTTTCCCGTTGACGACACCCCGCAACGCCGATAACTTCATTTTGACGCCGCGTTCGCGGAGTTCCTGTGACGGTTGGATAAACGTCCGACCGACGTAACGGTTTTTAATCAATCCCATTTCGTATGGAATGCCGCTTGCTTCCGCGTAACCGATTGCTGCCGAAATGCTTGAATCCGGCACACCGGTGACGACATCGGCCTCGACCGGTGCTTCTTCGAACATCTTTTTACCAAGTGCTTTTCGTGCTGTATGAACATTGACCCCATCAATCATCGAATCGGGACGGGAAAAGTAGATGTATTCCATCGAACACATTGCCCGTTCATGCGGTTCCATATACTGGCGTGATGACATACCGGACGTCGTAATCGTCACGAGCTCCCCCGGCTCGATATCACGGATGAACTCGGCACCGACGATGTCAAAGGCACATGTCTCGGATGAAAAGACGATGCCGCCGTCCGGTGTTTTACCGAGCGACAACGGCCGCAGACCGTGTGGATCGACGGCAACGTACAATGTATCTTCCGTTAAGAACAAGAAGGCGAATGCACCGACGAGCCGGGCCAGACTATCGGCAATCCGGTCTTCAAGCGTCGGTAACTTACTCCGTTTGACGAGGTGGGCAACGACTTCCGTATCACTCGTCGTTTGGAAAATCGCCCCTTCCGCTTCAAGTAAGTGTTTTAACGAATCGGCATTGACGAGGTTTCCGTTGTGCGCAAGCGCCAAGTCGCCCGTCCGCGATTTAAAATGAAGCGGTTGTGTATTCTCGAGCGTATTTCCCCCGGCTGTCGAATAACGGACATGTCCAATGGCATGGTGCCCCGATAAGGAATCAAGCGTCTCCTGCGAAAAAACTTCCGTGACGAGCCCTTGTCCCCGGTGCGGCAGAAGCAGTTTCCCGTCACTCGCGACGATTCCTGCTCCTTCCTGTCCCCGGTGTTGGAGGCTGTGGAGTCCGTAGTACGCAAGCTGCGCCGCTTCCGGTTGTCCGAAAATCCCGAACACCCCACACTCTTCGTTTAATCCTTTGATGTCATATAACACGCGATCGCCCCTTCCCAGTCGGCTTGCAGTGTTGAACGTGTCGCTTCGATGAATGTATCGTTTGTCTTGATTTGCAACGCATCTTGATCGGTGACATACCCTAATTTATGTGCGCCTGTCTGGTTGACGAAGGCGGCTTCCTGTTCCGCTTTCACCGTCACGACGAACCGTGATTGCGATTCACTGAACAGGTGGAGAGCCGGACCGTCAAACGTCACATCAAGACCGAGTGTCGTGCCGAATGTCATTTCAGCGAGTGCTACGGCGAGACCGCCTTCCGCCACGTCATGAATCGCGGTGACGAGTCCCGCTTGAACTGCTGCCTGTAAGGCCAATAACCGCTCTTGTTCGACCGCTAAGTCAATCTGCGGTGCTTTCCCGAATGATTTTTCGAATTGCAGATATTGCAATTCACTGCCGCCGAATTCGGCTGCAGTTTCTCCAAGCAGGTAAACCGCGTCACCGGCTTGCTTGACGTGCTGTGTTGTAATCCATTCGGTCTGTTCGTGAAGACCGACCATCCCGACGACCGGCGTCGGATGAACCGCTTTTCCGGCAGATTCGTTGTATAAAGAAACGTTGCCTCCGATGACCGGTGTCTCAAGGACCCGGCACGCTTCAGCCATTCCGGCTGTTGCTTGTTGCAACTGCCAGAAGCCTTCCGGTTTATCCGGATTGCCGAAGTTCAGACAATCGGTGATGGCGAGCGGTGTTGCTCCGCTGGCAACGATGTTGCGGGCGGCTTCCGCGACAGCAATCTGTCCGCCGACGAACGGATCGAGGTACACGAACCGGCTGTTGCAGTCCGTTGTCATCGCCAGTGCTTTGTTCGTTCCGCGAACGCGGATGACGGCGGCATCAGAACCCGGTGCGACGACAGTCGACGTCTGGACCATATGATCGTATTGATCGTAGACCCAACGTTTGGAAGCAATCGTCGGTTGTTTGAGCAAGTCACGCCATGTTTCGACGACATCTTCGACGACCGGCAACGTTTCATCCATTGCCTGAAATTCTTCATAATAAGCCGGAACACGTGACGGTTTGTCATAAACCGGTGCTTCTTCCGCGAGCGCATCAACCGGTACTTCCGCGACGATTTTGCCGTGATGGACGAGACGCAATACTTTCTCGTCGATGACTTCTCCGACGTGCACCGCATGCAGTCCCCATTTACTGACGATGGCTTCGATTTCCGACTCGCGTCCGCGTTCGACGACGAGCAACATCCGCTCTTGTGACTCCGATAACATCATTTCGTAAGCAGTCATGCCGGTTTCCCGTTGCGGGACGTCGTCGAGATGCATCTCGATGCCCATACCGGCTTTCGAAGCCATCTCGGCTGATGATGATGTCAGTCCGGCAGCTCCCATATCCTGCATCCCGACGAGCGCCGGATGACCAACGATTTCAAGACACGCTTCGATTAACAGCTTCTCCATGAACGGATCACCAACTTGAACAGCCGGACGTTTTGCTTCCGTATCTTCCCCAAGATCCTCGGAAGCGAACGTCGCCCCATGAATGCCGTCACGTCCGGTAGCGGCACCGACGTACATGACCGAGTTGCCGGCTCCTTTGGCAAGACCCTTTTGAATGTCTTCGTGGTTGATCAAGCCGATACACATCGCATTGACAAGGGGATTGCCTTCATACGAATGATCAAATCCGACTTCTCCGCCGATCGTCGGAATACCGACACAGTTCCCGTATCCGGCGATTCCGGCGACGACCTGTTCGAACAGTTGATTGACACGCGGTGTCCCGAGATGACCGAACCGCAATGAGTTCATCAGTGCGACCGGACGGGCACCCATCGAGAAGATATCGCGGATGATCCCGCCGACACCCGTTGCTGCCCCTTGATACGGTTCAACGGCGGACGGATGGTTGTGACTCTCGATTTTAAAGACAACGGCTTGGTTGTCCCCGATATCGACGACACCGGCTCCTTCTCCGGGACCTTGCAACACGCGTGGTCCGGTCGTTGGAAACTGGCGTAAGACCGGCTTCGATGTCTTGTACGAACAATGCTCCGACCACATGACGGAAAACAATCCGATTTCCGTATAGTTCGGTTGACGTCCGAGTAACTTGACGACCATGTCGTATTCTGCGTCGCTCAGTCCCATCGTTGCGTAGATCCGTTGTTCCTGAATTTGCTCCATCGTTGGTTCAGACTGTTGTTTTAGCATGGTGTGCCCCCTGTTTGACGAGTGAAGTGAATAACTTAAGTCCATCGGTTCCGCCGGTCAGCAGTTCGACTGCCCGTTCCGGGTGTGGCATCATACCGAGTACGTTCCCGGCTTTGTTCGTGATACCGGCAATGTCGCCGCGTGATCCGTTCGGGTTATCGGTATACGTAAAGGCAATTTGCCGGTTCGTCTGTAACATCGCATACGTCGCATCGTCACAATAGTAGTTGCCTTCTCCGTGCGCGATTGGAATCGTAATTGTTTCTTGCGCCGCATAGTCCGATGTAAAGCGTGTCTCATTGTTTTCAACCTTCAGTTCAACCGTCCGGCACATGAACTTCAGTCCCGTATTACGGTGTAAGACACCCGGGAGAAGTCCGGCTTCAACAAGGATCTGGAAGCCGTTGCAGACGCCGAGAACCGTTTTACCTTCTGTCGCAAAGCGTTTGACCTCTTCCATGATTGGTGAGAATTGAGCGATCGCTCCGCACCGGAGATAGTCGCCGTAGGAGAAGCCGCCCGGTAACAAGACGCCGTCATATCCTTCAAGAGACGTTTCCGTATGGAAGACGTAGTCCGCTTCTTCACCGAGTGCATCTTTGACAGCATGATACATATCTAGATCACAGTTCGATCCGGGAAAAACGATGACGGCAAACTTCATACGGTCGTCACCTCTTCTACGTCAAAACGGTAATCTTCCATCACAGTATTAACGAGCAGCTTCTGACACATCTCATGAATCATCGTGTCCGTTGTCTCATCTGAAACAAGCAACTCAATTCGTTTACCGATCCGGACTTCTTCGACACCTGTAAAACCAAGCTGTTGTAATCCACCTTTGACCGCAACCCCTTGTGGATCTAAAATGCTTTCCCGTAATGCGACCGCTACTGTAACTTTTTTCATTGTCCGTTTCCCCCTAGGCGATTGAATAGTGTTTGGTACGTGTCGATGAGTGATCCGATATTACGGCGAAAGACGTCTTTATCGAGGTGTTCGCCTGTTTCCTTATCCCATAACCGGCATGTATCCGGTGAGATTTCGTCTGCGAGCAAGATCTCGCCCGCCGGTGTTTTACCGTACTCGAGTTTAAAGTCAATCAGGGTGATGCCCTTTTCATCAAAGTAAGGCCGTAAGACATTATTGACGCGATGCGCTTCCTGTTCGAGCAAAGAAAGCTCCTCTGTAGTCGCAATCTTCAGTAAATTAATGTGTGCCGGTGTGACAAGCGGATCGCCTAAGCTGTCATCCTTATAATAAAACTCGACGATCGGTGTTTCGAGGACCGTTCCTTCTTCAATACCGAGCCGTTTGCTCAGGCTGCCGGCGACGACGTTTCGAACGACGACTTCGAGTGGAATGATGGTGACACGACGTACGAGCTGTTCGCGCTCCGATGTCCGCTCAATGAAGTGGGTTGGAATTCCGGCCGCTGCGAGAACTTCAAAAAAGTGACTCGTCAAACGGTTGTTCAGCTCTCCCTTACCGGCAAACTCTGCCTTCTTTTCTCCATTAAATGCCGTTGCTTCGTCTTTGTAGACGATGCGGAGCACATCCTGATCCTGCGTCGTGTATAACCGTTTTGCTTTTCCTTCATAAAGTGGTTGCATCGATTTCGTCCCCCATGATTCTAAGATGTAGACGGGAGTCATGCTCCCGTCCCAGGTTTGATTAGTTCAAGCCACACCGTTCAAAGATTTCATCGACCCGGCTCGTATGATACGTCGGATCAAAACAAGCATCGAGTTCTTCTTCTGTAAAGAGTTGTTGGATATCCGCTTCCTGCCATAAGACATCACGGAACATGATTTGTTCTTCCCATGCCTGCATCGCCCGCGGTTGGACGAAGTCGTAGGCCGCTTCACGGGACCAGCCTTTTTCGATCAACGCCAGTAAAACGTGACCGGAGAAGATGACACCAAATGTCCGGTCCATGTTGCGTTTCATGTTTTCCGGGAACACCGTCAGATTTTTGATGATGTTACCAAACCGGTTCAGCATATAGTTGAGTAATCCCGTCGCATCCGGCAAAATGATCCGTTCCGCCGATGAGTGCGAAATATCGCGTTCGTGCCAAAGCGAGACGTTTTCATACGCTGTGACCATATGACCGCGGATGACCCGGGCAAGCCCCGTCATGTTCTCGGAACCGATTGGATTGCGTTTATGCGGCATCGCCGATGATCCCTTTTGACCTTTGGCGAAAAACTCTTCCACTTCGCGCGTCTCTGTCTTTTGCAGACCACGGATTTCTGTCGCCATCTTTTCGATTGATGTCGCAATCAAAGCAATTGTCGACATGTAATGCGCATGACGGTCGCGTTGAAGCGTCTGTGTCGAGACAGGTGCAGGTTTCGTACCAAGCTTCTCACAAACATATTTTTCGATGAACGGATCGATGTTTGCAAACGTTCCGACCGCTCCCGACATTTTGCCGTATTCGACTGTTTCCCGTGCTGCCTCGAACCGGACTTTATTCCGTTTCATTTCTTCGTACCAAAGCGCGAGCTTCAGACCAAACGTGGTAGGCTCCGCGTGTACGCCGTGTGTACGTCCCATCATGACCGTATACTTATGTTCGTTCGCTTTGACCTTTAGGATGTCAATGAAACGATCAAGATCCGCCGCCAAGATATCATTGGCTTGTTTCAGCAAGTACGATAATGCCGTATCGACGACATCCGTTGACGTCAGCCCGTAATGGACCCATTTGCGTTCTTCGCCAAGCGTCTCGGAAACAGCGCGGGTAAAGGCGATGACATCGTGCCGTGTCTCCTGTTCAATCTCATTGATGCGGTTGACATCAAACGAAGCCTTTTCCCAGAGCAACTGGACGTCTTCTTTTGGAATCACACCGAGTTCACTCCAAGCTTCACATGCTAAAATCTCAACTTTCAACCAGGCTTCGAATTTATTCTGTTCTGTCCAGATCGCTTTCATCTCAGGACGTGTATAACGTTCGATCATCTAACCGTCTCCTTCCATATCTTCAGGCGCGTAACTTCAGCCAATGCTTCTTCGACTGAATCAGCCAGGATGTTCAAATGTCCCATCTTCCGACCTTGTTTTGCTTCCTGTTTCCCGTATAAATGGACTTTCGTCCGTGAGGATAACGTTGGTAGTTCCTCGTATAATGCTGTGATATGTTGACCTAGGATGTTCGCCATGACGACCGGTGTCGTCAAGCGGGTATCACCGAGCGGGAGACCGCAGATGGCGCGTATGTGCTGTTCAAACTGTGACGTCTCACACGCATCAATCGAGTAGTGACCCGAGTTGTGCGGACGGGGTGCCAGTTCATTGACAATCAGTTCAGATCCGACGACAAACAGTTCAATCGCCAGTGTGCCGATCAGATTCATATCATCCGCGAGCCGCGTTGCCAGTTCAATCGCCTGTCGCTTCAACTCATTCGGAATACGCGCCGGAACAATCGACAGATGCAGGATATTGTCTTGGTGGATATTTTCACTGACCGGGAACACTTTCGTCTCCTGTCCGCTTCGTGCGACGATGACGGAGATTTCCTGATCAAACGGTAACCATTTTTCAGCGACATACTCGGTTGGTTCAAACGTCTTGATTGCTGTTTGTAAATCCAGCTCTGTCCGAATGACCGTCTGTCCTTTTCCGTCGTAACCAAACCGGGCTGTTTTTAAGACGAACGGTAGACCTAACTGCCGTTTGGCTTCCAGCAAATCTTCGGTCGTCTCAACTGCCTGATACGGTGCTACTTGGTAACCGAGCTGTTCAATCAGTTCTTTCTCCCGGATTCGATGCTGCGTCCGAAACAGAAGTTCTGTTCCGTGAATCAGTTTACTGCCGATTGCTTCTGCTACTTCGTGTGAGATGTTTTCGAACTCGTAGGTCACGACGTCTGATTCGGCAGCAAGCCGTTTCGCTGCTTCCACATCCGTGAACGGCGCCTGAATCTGTTGATCGGAAACTTGTGCACACGGTGCATTTTCTGTCGGATCCAGTGTAATAAGCGAATAGCCCATTTGACGTGCCGATAAAGCCATCATCCGACCTAATTGTCCTCCACCTAAGATACCAATCCGTTTCATGTCAGGTGTACCTCGGAAGCAATGACATCTCCCTCTAGTTCGACGCGCATATGATCAAGCGCCCGGGCAATCCGTTCGTCGACCGTTCCAAGAATCTGGGCAGCAAGCAGACCGGCATTTTTCGCTCCGGCATCACCGATCGCAACCGTTGCGACCGGAACACCACCAGGCATTTGGACGATGGAGAGTAAGGAATCGATGCCTTGAAGCGCTTTGCTTTGAATCGGAACCCCGATTACGGGAAGTGTCGTCTTTGCAGCTACCATTCCCGGAAGGTGGGCGGCTCCGCCTGCACCGGCAATGATGACCTTGAGTCCCCGTTCCCGGGCAGACTCGGCATAACGGAACATCAAGTCAGGTGTCCGGTGTGCCGACACAACTTTCTTTTCATAACCAATGTCCAGCTGATCCAGTACATCACACGTTTTCTGCATGGTCACCCAGTCTGATTGACTGCCCATGATGACCCCGATTTCCACCTTACTCATCTGCGTCTCCTCCTTTTTGCATAAAAAAAGCCCAAACCACGTCTAAAAGGGTGGCTTAGGGTATAAAAAGGTACGCCAAAGAATTATCGACGAACATCCATATACCCCATAGTCCAACGATTTAGGGTCGTCGGGTAGAAACTTGCAAGCCATATCCCTGCTATTATACGAGGTGTTATATTCAATCTTCCTATCACGCCTTCATCTTAACAAGACTCGAGTCGGTTCGTCAACCAAAGGCGAACAATTTAATTATCTGAAAATTTATCGTTCGCTTTTAAGCTTGAATTGTTCTGTTCACTTAGTTCAGTATTCGGAAATTTTAAAAGTAATCAACACTATTGATGAGAAAACGACAAAAAAATACGACCCTTTCGTTTATGAAAGAGTCGTATGTATAAGAAGATATCACGATTCAGGCATTTCAAGCTTCGAGTTTCGGTTTGCAGTCAAAGATGATTTGCTGGCGGATAGGATACGGTTCTTCGTTGGCATCCAGTCCAAAAATCGGTTCTTCCCGTCGAACGGTCGGACGATAACCCATGGCATCGATCCGATCCAGACAATCACTGATCGTTTCATTTTCTTCTACGGCAACGCGCATTTTCTGTTTTTTGGCCATGAGTATCACATTCCTTCCTAATTATATATATGAAAAAACCAAAAAAAGTCCATAAAAAAGCGGCGGCCCTTGAGCGTATGCTCCAGAACCACCGTTTGCCTGGCAACGTCCTATCCTCACAGGGGGAAGCCCCCAACTACTTTCGGCGTTCAAGTGCTTAACTTCCGTGTTCGGCATGGGAACGGGTGTGACCACTTGGCTATCGTCACCAGACGA
>NZ_JAWPEN010000019.1:0-54223 GCF_033342815.1 Exiguobacterium artemiae | reverse complement strand
GACGATAGCCAAGTGGTCACACCCGTTCCCATGCCGAACACGGAAGTTAAGCACTTGAACGCCGAAAGTAGTTGGGGGCTTCCCCCTGTGAGGATAGGACGTTGCCAGGCAAGTAAGAGACTGATCTGCATTTTGCAGGTCGGTCTTTTTGTGTACCCAAAATAAAAGCTAAATGTTTGCATTTCACTTTTAAGATGATTACTATTAAATCAAACAATAGTCAAAGATGGTCAGAGAGGTGGTGCCCATGCAAAACATCACAGATATCATCGAAGCCTATTTAAAGCAGATTTTACATGATGAGAAAAAAATTGAAATCAAACGCCAGGAAATTGCAGAACGTTTTGATTGTGTACCCTCACAAATCAATTATGTCATCAACACGCGTTTCACGATTGAGAAAGGTTACTTTGTTGAGAGTAAACGTGGTGGCGGTGGGTATATCCGCATTCAAAAGATTGTTATTTTAGATAGTCACGATCTGTTAGATGAAATGAGTCGGTGGGTTGGAAACGATTTGACCGAACAAGCTGCAGAAGACTATCTGGTTCGCTTAATCAATGAACAGCTTTTAACACGACGGGAAGCGATTTTGATTCAATCATTGTTGCAGAAGGAAAGTTTACCAATGGCACTTGAAGATCAACGTCGGATGCGGGCTCATTTGATGCAAACCGTCTTGCAAACCATTAAACGATTGTGACACGGGAGGAATTTGTATGCGTTGTCAGCGGTGTGGTGAACGAGAAGCTGTCGTCCGTGTCAAACTTCCACAAGATCAAGAAGGAACCGAACAAATTCTATGTTCGGTTTGTGTAAAAGAATTGGCAAAAGCCTATCAGGAAACCGCTTGTCCTTCATGTGGGATGACACGTCAACAACTTTTACATTTACGAAAAGTTGGTTGTGCAACATGCTATTCGTTTTTCAAAGAAGAAGTCGACGGGATGATTCGTCAATTTCAACACGGTCATACGAAACATTATGGTTCACGTCCTGAAGAAGAGTCGGTTGAAAAACGTTTGGCTCAACAGTTGAGTCGACTCAAGGAACAGTTGAACCGGAAAATCTTATCGGAAGACTATGAAGAAGCAGAAATCATCAAACAACAAATTGTAAATGTGGAGGAGGATTTGCGCCATGTTTGAAGAACTCTTGACGCAACCTCTCAGTCAAAAAATGGATCAGCAAGCACCTTACGACGATATTGTCGTTTCAACCAGAATTCGATTAGCACGTAATGTGGCACACTATCCATTTTCGACAAAAATGACAGAAGATCAGGCAAATGCGTTAATCAATGAAACCGAGCGTCAATTATCGGGATTAAAAGGTTTTCAATTTGGGCGTGTTGATCAAGTCGATGCTTTAACCCGGACTGCTTTAGTAGAAAAACATTTAATCAGTCCTGCACTGGCGACACATCCACGAACCGGACTTTTTATAAGTGAAGATGAACAGATCAGTGTCATGGTCAATGAAGAAGATCATTTTCGTATTCAAACGCTTTTACCGGGGTTACAGCTGGAGGAAGCATTTCGGGTTGCGAAGCAGGTCGATCGTTTAATCAGTGAACGCTTTAAGATTGCTTTTGATGATACGCTTGGTTATTTGACGACCTGTCCGAGCAACGTCGGTACAGGTCTACGGGCTTCCGTTATGTTGCATTTACCGGGACTCGTCCTGACGAATCAAATCCAAGGGTATATTAAACACCTGCGGCAGCTCGGTTTTGCGATTCGCGGGCGTTACGGTGAAGGGAGCGATGCTTCCGGCAGGATGTTCCAATTGTCGAATCAACGGACGCTTGGTGCCAGTGAAGATATGTTGATTACGGATTATCAATTTGCCGTTGAAGCATTAATTGAAGCAGAACAAGCAGCAAGAAAAGGATTATTGGAGACGTATCAAGAAGAACTAGAAGACCGGCTTTACCGGTCATCCGGAATTTTACGATCTGCCCGACTGATTACGGCCCGGGAAGCAACGGAACGTTTATCCGATGTCCGGTTAGCGGACAGTCTCGGTTTGGAGGTCGAACTTCCACCGAACTTGTTCCATCATTTGCTTGTATCGCTACAAACAGGTTTTCTACAAAAGCATTTCGGGAAACAATTAACATCAAGAGAACGGGACATCGAGCGAGCGAGCATCATTCGTCAGATGTTAACCGAACAGGCAAACAGGGATCACACACAAGGAGGTTTTGCGTAATGATGTTTGGACGATTCACAGAACGTGCTCAACGCGTACTCGCACTTGCTCAAGAAGAAGCGGTACGTCTTGGTCACCATAATATCGGGACAGAACACATTTTACTCGGACTTGTACGTGAAGGAGACGGGATTGCGGCGAAAGCCTTAACAGCACTCGGACTCAGTTCAGATAAGATTCAAATGGAAGTTGAAGCTTTAATCGGTCGCGGCCAAGACGGTGCGACAACGATTCACTATACACCACGCGCCAAAAAAGTCATCGAGCTTTCGATGGATGAGGCCCGTAAGCTCGGTCATTCGTATGTCGGAACAGAACACCTTCTACTTGGTTTGATTCGTGAAGGAGAAGGCGTGGCAGCACGTGTCTTAAACAACCTTGGCATCAGCCTCTCGAAAGCACGTCAGCAAGTACTTCAATTGCTCGGCAACAGCGAAACGACAGCGAATGCGTCACAAGCAGGCTCTGGTGTCGCTACACCGACACTTGACGGTCTGGCACGCGATTTAACGCAACAAGCACGGGAAACACGTCTTGATCCGGTCATCGGCCGTTCAAAAGAAATCCAACGTGTCATTGAAGTCTTAAGCCGCCGGACGAAAAACAACCCAGTCTTAATCGGGGAACCCGGTGTTGGTAAAACAGCCGTCGTCGAAGGTCTTGCCCAACAAATCATCAATAATGAAGTGCCGGAGACGTTACGGAATAAACGTGTCATGGTTCTCGATATGGGGACACTTGTCGCCGGAACAAAATACCGTGGTGAGTTCGAAGACCGTTTGAAAAAAGTCATGGATGAGATTCGTCAGGCCGGAAACATCATTCTCTTCATCGATGAATTGCACACATTGATTGGTGCCGGTGGAGCAGAAGGTGCAATCGATGCTTCGAATATCTTGAAGCCGTCACTTGCCCGCGGTGAACTCCAGTGTATCGGAGCAACAACACTCGATGAGTACCGGAAGTACATCGAAAAAGATGCGGCACTCGAACGTCGTTTTCAACCGATTCAAGTAGCTGAACCGACAACGGATGAAGCGACACAAATCTTGTTTGGTCTGCGTGACCGTTATGAAGCGCACCACCGTGTGACAATCACGGATGAAGCGATCCAGGAAGCCGTTACACTCTCGGACCGTTACATTTCAGATCGTTTCCTACCGGATAAAGCAATCGACTTGATTGACGAAGCGGCTTCAAAAGTCCGTTTACGTTCTTATACAGCACCACCGAACTTAAAAGAAGTCGAAGCGAAGCTTGAAGGTATTCGTAAAGACAAAGACGAAGCTGTTCAAAGTCAGGAATTCGAAAAAGCAGCCAGTCTCCGTGATACGGAACAAAAATTACGGGATGAATTGGAACGCTTAAAAGAAGAATGGCAGAACAAGCAAGGCAACGAAAAATTAGAAGTGACGAAAGACGATATTGCACAAGTCGTCGCCAACTGGACAGGTGTTCCGGTTACGAAGATTGCAGAAGAAGAGACGGATCGTCTGCTTCGCCTCGAAGAAATTCTTCATGGACGTGTCATCGGTCAAAACGAAGCCGTAAAATCGATTTCAAAAGCCATCCGTCGTGCACGTGCCGGCTTAAAAGATCCAAAACGTCCGATTGGTTCATTCATCTTCCTCGGACCAACAGGTGTCGGTAAAACGGAACTTGCCCGGGCTGTCGCGGAAGCGATGTTCGGTGACGAAGATGCGATCATCCGGATCGATATGTCCGAGTACATGGAGAAACATGCGACAAGTCGTCTTGTCGGTTCTCCTCCGGGATATGTCGGATATGAAGAAGGCGGTCAGTTAACAGAGAAAGTACGCCGGAAACCATACTCCGTCATCCTGCTTGATGAAATCGAGAAAGCACACCCTGAAGTCTTCAACATCTTACTTCAAGTGCTTGACGACGGTCGCTTAACGGATTCAAAAGGTCGGACTGTCGACTTCCGTAATACGATCATCGTCATGACGTCAAACGTCGGAGCAAGCGCTCTTAAACGCAATAAATATGTTGGTTTTGCGGTCTCCGATGATACGGATCGTGAGTATAAAGACATGAAAGGTAAAGTCATGGAAGAGTTGAAACGTGCCTTCCGTCCTGAATTCTTGAACCGGATTGACGAAACAATCGTCTTCCACTCACTTGAGAAGAAACACATCGAAGAAATCGTAAAACTCATGGCGAAAACGCTTGAGAAACGCCTTGCAGAACAACAGGTTCATTTCGAGTTGACGCCGGCTGCGCTCTCGAAAATCGCGGATATCGGATATGATCCGGAATACGGAGCCCGTCCAATCCGTCGTGCCCTTCAACGGGAAGCAGAAGACCGCTTGTCAGAAGCATTGCTCGCAGGCGATATTCAAAAAGGTGAGCGGGTGGCACTTGATGTCGAAGATGGTGAATTCATCGTCCGCCGCCATCAAGCTGAACCAGCAACGACCGAATAATTGATCAACAGGGTCCAGCTTTCGCAAGTATGTGGCGAAAGCTGGATTTTTTTCTTGATAAAAAGAAAGGATGAATCGCTTGGCTAAAATAAAGACGAAATTTGTCTGCCAGAGTTGTGGTACGGAATCTCCCAAATGGATGGGACGCTGTTCCGGCTGTGGCGAATGGAACACGATGATCGAAGAAGTCGTTGAAGAGAAAAAAGCACGGCGCGGTTCTGCCTTCGTGCATACGACAACCAAACAATTAAAACCGGAACGCTTATCAAATATCTTGTCACAGGAAGAAAGCCGTGTCTTTACAGGCAGCGGTGAATTTGACCGGGTCCTCGGTGGTGGAATCGTACCGGGCTCGATGGTTCTTGTCGGCGGCGATCCCGGAATCGGGAAGTCGACGATCTTGCTTCAAACCAGTGCGCGTCTTGCGGCGCGTGGAGAAAAAGTTTTGTACATTTCAGGGGAAGAATCGCTGAAACAAACGAAACTGCGGGCGGAACGCCTCGGATTGCCGACACAGGACCTGTTTGTCTTGAGTGAGACAGACATGAACATGATCGAACGGGTCGTCGATGAAGAAAATCCTGGATTTTTGATCATTGACTCCATTCAAACCGTGTATATCGATGAAATTCAATCGGCTCCGGGCAGCGTCACGCAAGTCCGGGAATGTACAGCGATGCTGATGAAAATCGCGAAGAGTCGCGGAATTGCCATCTTTATCGTCGGTCACGTAACCAAACAAGGATCGATTGCCGGACCACGTTTACTTGAGCATATGGTAGATGCTGTCCTGTACTTTGAAGGGGAACGCCACCACACGTTCCGGATTTTACGGGCGGTTAAAAACCGGTTCGGTTCGACGAATGAAATCGGTATTTTTGAAATGCGTGAATCAGGTCTTGAGGAAGTCTTGAATCCATCGGAGATTTTTCTCGAAGAACGGACATCCGGTGTATCCGGTTCGACCATCGTCGCCTCGATGGAGGGAACTCGGACAGTTCTTGTAGAACTGCAAGCATTGATTTCTCCGACATCGTTCGGTAATCCACGCCGTATGGCGACTGGGATTGATCAGAATAAAGTCGCTTTGCTGATGGCTGTTTTAGAAAAACGGTCGGGCTTGTTGCTCCAGACGCAAGATGCGTATCTCAAGGCAGCGGGTGGAGTCAAACTCGATGAACCGGCCATCGATTTAGCAATTTGTGTCGCGGTCGCATCCAGTTTCCGTGATAAGCCGACCCGACCGACAGATGTCGTCATTGGCGAAGTCGGTTTGACGGGCGAAGTCAGACGGGTGTCACGGATTGAACAACGTGTCGCGGAAGCAGCAAAGCTTGGTTTCACCCGTGCCATCATTCCGAAGAACAATCTCGGGGGCTGGACGTATCCGCCCGGCATCACGGTAATCGGAGTCGAAAGCGTGGATGAAGCATTACGCGAAACAATTCCGTTTTAAGCGGTTTCAACTACGGCAAAAGATGGGGAAGATGTAAAAGACCTGTAAACAGTTTCCCCATCCTAAGGCGTAGGTGATTCAAATAAACACATGTTACAATGAACTTAAAATAATAAAAGGAGGTGGGAAGATTGAAAATCGTCATCAGGATCTTTTTTGCGTTACTAGGTCTTGCGCTCGGTATCTTGTTGCTTCCTCAATTGTTTCAGCTGATTGAAGCAGCGACGAAGATGGCTTTCCCGGAATGGTTGATGACCACATACGTAACAGGAACGATTGGTGCACTCATATTTTTATTAATTGGATTATTCATTACGGATTCTGTGATTCGACTTCTCCGGTTTTTAGAAGAAAAGTTAGTGAAAGCACCTGTCGCCGATCTATTTTTCGGCACATTCGGCTTATTGGTCGGTCTCGTCATGGCTTTTCTTGTCAGCATGCTGATTGAACTTGTCGGTATTCCTTTACTCAGTAATGTGTTAACCATGATTGTCGCAGTGCTGTTCGGTTACCTCGGATTTACGGTCGGCTACCGGAAGCGTCACGAACTGACGAAAGTCTTCTTGCGCAACAGTAACAATCAGACTGAGAAAAAAGCGGCTGAGCCTGTTGTTGTCGCAAAATCAAACAGTAAAGTCCTCGATACGAGCGTCATCATCGATGGACGGATTACGGATATCGCAAAAACAGGATTTGTCGAAGGCAAACTGATTGTTCCACAATTTGTCATCGGCGAGTTGCAGTATATTGCGGATTCATCAGATACACTGAAGCGAAACCGCGGACGTCGCGGGCTCGATGTGTTGAAGGAATTGCAATCGATTCCCGGCATGGAAGTTGAAATTTACGATGGAGACTTTGAGGATGTTCCGGAAGTCGACATCAAGTTGATTAAGTTGGCCGAACTGATCAAAGGGATTGTCGTCACAAACGACTACAACTTAAATAAGGTCTGTGAAGTGCGGAACGTACCGGTCCTGAACATTAATGATTTGGCGAATGCCGTCAAACAAGTGGTGATTCCCGGCGAAGAGATGACGGTCCTTGTCATCAAAGAAGGAAAAGAGCAGAAACAGGGAATTGCCTATCTCGAGGACGGAACGATGGTCGTCGTGGAAGAGGGAAAACATTTGATTTCAAAAACGATTGGTGTTGTCGTGACCAGTGTTCTGCAGACGTCTGCCGGACGGATGATTTTTGCGAAACCCCAGGAAAAATAAACAGCAGACTGCCAAATCTCTTTTGGCAGTCTTTACTTATGGGAAAAGAGGGAACTAGATGAAAGAGCACACATACCGGATTGTCATTCCGGCCGCCGGAGCAGGGAAACGGATGGGAGCGGATCGAAACAAATTAATGCTGACGTTACGAGACCGGTCCATCATCGAATGGACACTTGATGTCTTTGAGCAGGACCCGGCTTGTCTTGAAATCATTTTGGCGATCAATCCGACGGAGCAACCGTGGTTTGAACGTATCACGGCACCATACAAGACGTCGATCCGTCTCGTCCCGGGTGGGCGTGAACGTCAGGAAAGCGTCCAGCGTGGATTAGAAGCGGTGACAGCACCGGGGATCGTCCTGATTCATGACGGAGCCCGACCATTCGTGACCATCGAATCGATTCAGCAGGTCGTCCAAGCAGCTGAAAAGACCGGAGCTGCGATATTAGGTGTGCCGATTAAGGATACCGTCAAACGGATTGACGGCGACGCGATTGTCGAGACGGTCCCCCGGGATCAGCTGATGGCAGCACAAACGCCGCAAGCCTTTGAATTAGAGCGGATTCGAACTGTTCATGCGAAGGCAGCGACGGAATTTTTAGGTACGGATGACGCAAGTTTGATAGAATGGGACGGAGGAACGGTGACTTGGGTCACCGGACAATACGAGAACATTAAAGTGACGACACCGGACGATTTATTGTTCGGAGAAGCCATTCTAACGAAACGGGGGAAATGATGATGATTCGAATTGGACAAGGATTTGATGTACATGCCTTTGCAGAGGATCGCAAACTGATTTTAGGTGGAATCGAGATTCCGCATACGAAAGGGTTACTTGGTCACTCGGATGCTGACGTCCTGTTACATACGATTGCTGACGCAGCACTCGGTGCGATTGCGGCGGGCGATATCGGGAAACACTTCCCGGATACGGATCCGGATTTTAAAGATGCTGACTCAGCAAAATTGTTGCAGCACGTGTATGCACTGGTCAAAGCACAAGGCTATGAACTGGGTAATTTAGACGCGACCGTCATTGCGCAAGCGCCGAAGTTACGTCCATACATCGATACGATGCGGGCGCGAATCGCGGAACTGCTTGAAGCGGATATCGAACAAATCAACGTCAAGGCGACGACGACGGAATGGCTCGGTTTTACGGGGCGTGAAGAAGGAATCGCATGTCAGGCTGTGATTTTGCTGAAACGAATCGAAGAATAAGGTATACTAGGTAAGCGAATTTTAGACTAAAGGAGTGGATCGGTAATGGCAGAAGTACGTGTACGTTATGCACCAAGTCCAACGGGACACCTTCATATTGGAAATGCACGAACAGCATTGTTTAACTACCTGTTTGCACGACACGCAGGCGGTAAGATGATTTTACGGATTGAGGATACGGATCAGAAACGAAACATCGATGGTGGTGTGGAAAGTCAGATGAAGTACCTCGAATGGCTCGGCATCGACTGGGATGAAGGTCCGGGTCGCGGCGGCGACTATGGTCCTTACTTCCAAATGGAGCGACTCGATCTGTACAAAAAATACACAGACGAGTTACTTGAAAAAGGACTGGCTTACCGCTGTTACATGACATCGGAAGAGCTCGAAGCGGAACGGGAAGCGCAAATCGCACGTGGGGAAGCACCCCGTTATTCAGGTGCACACCGTAATCTGACGCAAGAACAAGAAGATGCATTTGTGGCAGAAGGCCGGACACCGTCGATTCGGATCCGTGTTCCGGAAAGCGTTACCTACACATGGAACGATATCGTTAAAGAAGATGTCTCGTTCGAATCAAAAGATTTCGGCGATTGGGTCATCGTCAAAAAAGACGGGATTCCGACGTACAACTTCGCTGTTGTTGTCGATGATCACTTGATGGCGATCAGCCACGTCCTGCGCGGGGACGACCATATCTCGAATACACCAAAGCAGATGATGATTTACGATGCGTTCGGTTGGGAGTATCCGACATTCGGACATATGACATTAATCGTCAACGAAGAACACAAAAAACTGTCAAAACGTGATCAGTCGATCATCCAATACATCGAGCAGTATAAAAATCTCGGTTACTTGCCGGAAGCGTTACTGAACTTCGTGACGTTACTCGGATGGTCGCCGGTCGGTGAACAGGAAATCTTCACGAAAGAAGAGTTCATCGAAATCTTTGATGCATCTCGTTTGTCGAAGAGTCCGGCTGTCTTTGATCAGCAAAAATTGGCTTGGATCAACGGTCAATACATGAAACACCAATCGTTCGAAGAAGTATTCGAAGCGAGTCTGCCATTCCTGCAGGACGCGGGACGTGTTGCAAGCGAACCGACGGAAGAAGAGCTTGTCTGGGCACAAAATCTGGTCGGATTATACCGGGAACAGATGACACACGGCGCAGAAATCGTCGAGCTTTCAGAGATGTTTTTTGAGGATGAACTGGTGTATGATGAAGAAGCAAACACTGTCTTAGCAGGAGAAACCGTTCCTGCAGTCTTGAGTGAATTCGCAAACCAGTTGCGGACGCTTGAAGAATGGACACCGGAAGCGATCAAAGGCGCAATCAAAGCGACTCAAAAAGCGACCGGACAAAAAGGGAAAAATCTGTTCATGCCAATCCGTGTCGCAACGACCGGACAGACACACGGACCGGAGCTCCCGAACACGATTCAACTATTAGGAAAAGACCGCGTACTTGCGCGTCTGGACGCATAAAATAAAGCGTAGATGAGGAAAGTAGGAACGATGTCCGTTGTACAGAGACGAGCTTGAGTGGTGAGAAAGCTTGAACGGCCGCGCTCTCGAAATGCCCCTCTGAGTGCTACCCGAAATCAGTGAGAGTAGGCGTAGACGTATCTCCGGCGTTAACGGACCGGAGAGGGATGATTCGTTCATCCAAACAGAGTGGGACCGCGCTGATTGGCGTCTCTGTGCAGCGATGCACGGAGGCGCTTTTTCTTATGGAGAGGAGAACAAACATGACACGGATGCGTGAAGATATCCGCAATGTATTTAAACAGGATCCGGCAGCCCGGAGTACGATAGAAGTCGTCTTAACTTACCCGGGGTTACACGCTGTCTGGATGCACCGGTTAGCCCACCGTATGTGGAAAATGAATCTGCATCTCGCCGCCCGGATGCTGTCGCAATTCAGTCGGTTCCTGACAGGAATCGAAATTCATCCCGGTGCGACGATCGGACGTCGTTTCTTCATCGATCACGGTATGGGCGTCGTCATTGGCGAAACAGCGATTATCGGCGACGATGTCACGTTGTTCCAAGGTGTGACACTCGGGGGAACAGGGAAAGAAACGGGCAAACGGCATCCGACACTCGGAAATGGTGTCCTCGTATCCGCCGGAGCACGCGTACTCGGTGATATCACGATTGGTGATTCGTCGAAGATTGGCGCAAGCTCCGTCGTTTTAAAAGACGTACCGTCCAATGCGACCGTTGTCGGTATTCCCGGACGTGTCGTGATACAGGACGGTATCAAGGTCGATGCACCGCTTGATCATCAATTACCCGATCCGGTTCGTGAATGCCAGGAACGGGTTGAACTGGAACTTGAACAATTAAAATATGAGATTGAACGAATAAAAGGAGGACACCGCCATGATACAACTGTACAACAGCATGACCGGAAAAAAGGAACCGTTTAAACCGCTTGAAGAAGGAAAGGTTAAGATGTACGTCTGTGGACCGACTGTCTATAACTACATCCATATCGGAAATGCCCGTCCGGCCATCGTCTTCGATACAGTCCGCCGCTACTTTACGTACCGGGGCTACGACGTCAAGTATGTCTCGAACTTCACGGATGTCGACGATAAAATCATCCGGACAGCAAATGAGCTCGGAGAAGATTACCACGCGTTGACGAAACGATTCATCGAAGCCTATCACGCGGATACAGGGGCGTTAAATGTCCAAAAAGCGGATATTCATCCGCTCGTCACAGAAACGATGGACGATATCATCGCCTTCATCGAAGTACTCGTTGAAAAAGGAAATGCTTACGCATCAAGCGGAGATGTGTACTTCCGGACACGCAGCTTTAAAGATTATGGTCAATTAAGCCAACAGTCGATTGACGAACTCCGTTCGGGTGCCCGGATCGAGGTTGGTGAGAAAAAAGAAGATCCGCTTGATTTCGTCTTATGGAAAGCGGCAAAACCGGGTGAACCGGCATGGACGAGTCCATGGGGAGAAGGACGTCCTGGCTGGCACATCGAGTGCTCGGCGATGGCGAAAAAGTATCTTGGCGATACAATCGATATTCATGCCGGCGGACAAGACCTTAAATTCCCGCACCATGAAAATGAGATTGCCCAATCGGAAGCCTGCAATTCGCAAAAGTTTGCGAACTACTGGATGCATAACGGATTCCTCAATATCGAAAATGAGAAGATGTCCAAATCCCTCGGTAACTTCCTGACGGTCCACGAAGCGATTCAAGCGGTCGATCCGATGGTCTTGCGGTTCTTCATGCTGTCGGTCCAGTACCGTCATCCGATCAACTACAGCCGTGACCTGATTGATCAGGCGGCAAACGGGTTGGCACGAATCCGCGAATCGGTCGCAAACGTTGAACATCGTTTGACGATGACAGCTGACCTCGGAACGGCAACAGAAAAATGGTTGAACCGGATTGAAGAAATCAAACAGCATTTCGTCACATCGATGGATGATGATTTCAATACGGCAAATGCCGTGACTGATCTGTTTGACCTGTCGAAGGAAGCGAACCTCTATCTTGGGGAAGATCAAGTTGCAAAAGAAGTTCTGGAACGTTTCTTGGCAGTCTTCCAGGAATTGTCGACGGTTCTCGGTGTGACCTTGACGATTGAAAAAGGGTTGCTCGACGAAGAAGTGGAACAGCTGATCCGTGATCGTGACACAGCACGAAAAGAACGCGACTTCGCCCGGGCGGATGCAATCCGTGATCAATTGCGCGACCAAGGTATCTTGCTTGAGGATACAGCACAAGGGATGCGGTGGAAGCGCGGATGAAGAACTACAAACAATTAAATGCACTGGCACTCGCTTACATGGGCGATGTCGTCTACGAAATGCGTGTCCGGGAACGGTTGCTTGAAAAGGGGTTCGTCAAACCGGGTGAGCTGCATCAGGCAGCCATCCGGTATGTCCGTGCCCAGGCCCAAGCATTCGTCGTGACCCACTGGTTAAATGAAAATATGTTAACAGAAGAAGAGCAAGCCGTCGTCCGGCGCGGGAAGAACGCCAAATCCGGTTCTGTCCCGAAAAGTACGGACGTTCATACGTACCGTTATGCTACGGCGTTTGAGGCATTGCTTGGATATATCTATCTTGCAGAAGGAGGGGATCGTCTTGAAGAACTCATCGGACAAGCGTTCGAATTACTCGAAGCCGAAGCAACGGACGGAAAATAAATCGTTCCAACCGGCACGAAAACAAAAAGACAAGCCGAATAGCGAAAAGCCGAAACAGAAGAAGGTTGAAGCCAAACAGGAAGAGGTCGTGATTGAACCGCTCGCGGAAGGACAAGACTTCCTGTACGGACGGAACCCTGTTCTCGAAGCATTGCGGTCAGGTCGGGAGATGAACAAGCTCTTCATTCAGGAAGGACAGCAGAAAGGACCACTTGCTGTCATCCATGCGATGGCTAAAGAGGCCGGAGTCCAGACACAGATCGTTCCACGTTCGAAATTACATGGTCTGACGGGAAGTGACAACCATCAGGGTGTCGTCGCGGCCGTCGCAGCATACGAGTATGCAGAACTCGATGATATTTTTGCTCTTGCAGAAAAGAAAGACGAGACGCCGTTGATGATTTTACTCGATGAACTCGAAGACCCGCATAATCTCGGATCGATTCTCCGGACGGCAGATGCTGTCGGTGCCCACGGAATCATCATTCCGAAACGCCGGTCCGTCGGATTGACGCAAGTCGTCGCGAAAGCTTCGACAGGGGCTATCGAGCACATCCCGGTCGTGCGTGTCACGAACCTGACGCGGACGATGGAAGATTTAAAGAAAAAAGGAATCTGGTTCGTCGGAACGGATGCCCGCGAGAGTGATGACTACCGGACGCTCGACGGAACGATGCCGCTTGGAATCGTCATCGGCAGTGAAGGAAAAGGCATGAGCCGGCTCGTCCGCGAAAAATGCGATTTCCTCGTTCATCTCCCGATGGCAGGACACGTCACGTCACTCAACGCATCCGTTGCCGCCTCGTTGTTGTTATATGAGGTCTACCGGACAAGAAAGCCGTATTCGCGATGAAATACGACCGTCTGATCGTTGATGGCTACAATATCATTGGCGCATGGCCGGAGTTCCGGACATTGCGGGAGCAGGATTTTGAATTAGCACGGGAACGATTGGTCGATGCGATGGCCGAGTACCAAGCCGTGACGGGAATCAGTGTGACGATCGTCTTTGATGCCTATCTGCAACCGGGACGGGAATCCCGAATCAAGAAAAGCGGTATTGAAGTCATTTATACACGGGAAAACGAAACGGCGGATGAATGGATTGAAAAAACAGCGGCGGAATGGCTACAGGATATCCGGGTCAAACTGACGGTCGCAACAAACGATTTCACCGAACAGTGGGTCATCTTCACACTCGGTGCCCTACGAATTTCAGCGCAGGAACTGCGCCGGGACTGGAAGGCGGCGGTCGCCGTGATCCGCGGACAGACCATTACGTCAAAAACGAGTCAAAAACCACGTTCGACAATCGATATGCCGGCCGATGTCATTGAACGGCTCGAAGAAATCCGGCGTCGCAAAAATTCAGATTCATAATGAAAACGGAAAAGCGGATTCACGATGCAGTCGTGGAATCCGTTTTTTTTTTGATTCGGGTGCGTGAGTCGTCCCGATCATTCCCGAAACAAAAAAGAGGTCATGCCAATTTTCATTGTCGTAAGACAGGAAATTATTGTATAATTAGAAACAATCGATTAGTTTGTTAGAGAAGCTTGGAGGGATGACGGATGAGTTTGGTTTCGTTCGACCAGTTTGAGTGCATGACCGATGAGGCGCTTGTGGAACAGGCGAAGGTATTTGACAACAGTGATGCGCTCGAATTTCTGATCGAGCGGTATCGGAACTTTGTGCGTGCAAAAGCACGGTCTTACTTTTTGATCGGAGCGGACCGCGAAGATATCATCCAAGAAGGCATGATCGGTCTGTATAAGGCAGTCCGGGATTATCGGACGGATAAGCTGGCTTCCTTCAAAGGGTTTGCCGAACTGTGTATTACCCGGCAGATGATTACGGCGATTAAAACCGCGACACGTCAAAAACATATCCCGCTTAATTCGTACATTTCGCTTGATAAACCGATTTACGATGATGAGTCGGAACGGACGTTGCTCGATATCATTACATCGACCGCCCCGTCGGATCCGCAAGTGCTGATCGTCAACCGGGAAGAGTATGCGGATATCGAAAGCAAGATGGATGAGATTCTCAGTGATCTAGAACGCAAGGTGCTTGCGCTTTATCTCGACGGAAGAACCTATCAAGAAATTTCCGACGATCTCGATCGTCATGTCAAGTCAATCGATAATGCCCTTCAACGTGTAAAGAAAAAGCTGGAACGGTATCTCGAAGCGCGAAAACTGACGGTCTGATCGAGAGGTGGATTGACCCCGGTATCCGGGTGTGCTACTGTATAAATAGCGCCTTACTAGCGAGACGCCGCTCATAGGCGTTTTTTTTTACGCTCTTTTTTGGAGAGAGGGTTCTCTTCTTGAAGAGAAGGAGTGGCAAAGAAGGAGGTCGTTTGAGATGGCGAAGAAAGTAGGCCTTGCTTGTGATATTTGCGGTGCCCGCGACTACACGACGATGAAAAAAGAGGATGTCAGCATCCGCTTGGAACTGAAAAAGTTCTGTCGCCGCTGTAACGCGCATACGATTCATAAAGAAGCGAAATAAGGCTTCATCTGTCCCCATTTACTACATCCTGGAGGGAAAGTACGATGAAATTTTTGCGTGACGTATGGAATGAACTGAAAAAGACGAGCTGGCCAAAACGAAAAGAACTGACGAAGTATACACTGACCGTAATCGGTATGGTCATTTTTATGGGTGTCTTCATCTTCGGTGTCGATTCAGGGCTCAGCGCATTCATGAGTTGGTTGATTAAGTAAAAAGAAGAGGTGACGTACCATGGATAAGCAGTGGTTTGTTGTCCAGACGTACTCTGGATTCGAAAATAACGTCAAGGCAAATCTTGAACGTCGGATTGAATCTATGAACATGGACGAGAAAATCTTCCGTGTACTCGTTCCAATCGAAACGGTACAGGAAGAAGTAACAAACAAAAAAGGTGAAACGAAAATCAAGGAACGTGAAATCAAGATCTTCCCGGGGTATGTCCTCGTCGAGATGGTCATGACGGATGATTCTTGGTATGTCGTCCGTAACACACCGAACGTCACGGGATTCCTCGGTTCGGTCGGCGGCGGTTCGAAACCGACACCACTTCTTCCTGAAGAAGCAGAAAACATTCTCGGATCAATGGGACTTGTCGACATGAAGAGTCGTTATGACTTTACAATGGGACAAATCGTACGGATCAAAGAAGGCGTCTTTGCGAACCTGGAAGGTACGATCGAAGAGCTTGAAACAGAAGCTGAAAAAATGAAAGTTTCTGTCGATATGTTCGGTCGTGAAACGAAAGTAGAGCTCGATTTCTCACAAGTTGAGAAGATTGACTAAGTTTCCTATTGCGAAACTTTTATTTTAATGGTACAATTTTTCCTGTTTGATGTTGTGCTTATTTCGGTAAATTACTCGTCGAATAGAATGAGTGGGAGGACGCGCAACGTCCAATTAAACCACATTAAAGAATTAAGGAGGTGTGTCTCGTGGCGAAGAAGGTTATGAAACTAGTTAAACTTCAAATTCCTGCGGGCAAAGCAAACCCAGCTCCACCAGTTGGACCGGCACTCGGTCAAGCAGGTGTGAACATCATGGGCTTCTGTAAAGAGTTCAACGCTCGTACACAAGACCAAGCCGGCTTGATTATTCCTGTAGTCATCACGGTTTTTGAAGATCGTTCATTTACGTTTATTACTAAAACTCCACCAGCAGCAGTTCTCTTGAAGAAAGCAGCTGGAATCGAGAGCGGTTCAGGCGAGCCTAACCGTAAGAAAGTAGCGACTGTCAAACGTGACAAAGTTCGCGAAATCGCTGAAACGAAAATGCCAGACCTCAACGCAGCATCTGTTGAAACAGCGATGTTGATGGTTGAAGGTACTGCACGTTCTATGGGTATCGTAATCGAAGACTGAGTCTTTTGATTGCAATGAACAACGATGAGGGTCGCAGGCGGATAGTTACTTGAAGCCTTGCTACCCTTTCATTATGTGGGAGGATTTTCCGCACAACCACAAAGGAGGAACCTAAAATGGGTAAGAAGTATAAAGAAGCTGCTAAACTTATCGATCGTACGGTTTCATACGAACTCGCTGAAGCTGTAGATTTGACTAAAAAGTCTGCAACTGCGAAATTCGATGAAACAATCGAACTTGCTGTTCGTCTCGGAGTCGATCCGAAGAAAGCAGATCAACAAATCCGTGGAGCAGTCGTATTGCCACACGGTACTGGTAAAACACAAAAAGTTCTCGTCTTTGCTAAAGGTGAGAAATTAAAAGAAGCGGAAGCTGCTGGAGCAGATTTCGCTGGTGATTCTGAGTACATCACTAAAATCCAACAAGGATGGTTCGACTTCGATGTTATCGTTGCGACACCTGACATGATGGGTGAAGTTGGTAAACTCGGCCGTGTTCTCGGACCTAAAGGCCTCATGCCTAACCCGAAAACAGGAACAGTTACATTTGACGTCACTAAAGCAATCAACGATATCAAAGCTGGTAAAGTTGAGTACCGTGTCGACAAATCTGGTAACATCCACGTTCCAGTCGGTAAAAAATCATTTGATGACGCTAAATTGGTTGAGAACATCAACACAGTCATCGAAACTCTCGTTAAAGTTAAACCAGCTACTGCTAAAGGTGTTTACCTTAAGAACATCGCGATCGCTTCTACAATGGGTCCTGGTGTAAAAGTATCTGCAGTTGACTTCGCGAAATAATTTCGTCTAAAACGAACTTGACAACGTTCTAAGAACGCTGTTACAGTATAAAACGTTGATATATTCGACATACCGTAGACAGAAGGTGCTCATCGATTGAGCATAAACCCTTCCGAGGTGTTCTTGCTCAGAGAGCCTGTTTGTTCAGGTATCCTTTTTGACGATTACGCCTCCTCTGCCTGGCAGACGGAGGCTTTTTATTTGAAATCGAGCAGCCCCTCGCGCCGGTACATTCCATTTACCAGGAGGTGCAACAGAAATGGCAAACGAAAAAGTTATCGCTGTCAAAGCGGATCTCGTATCTGAGATCGCTGAGAAAATGCAAGCGAGCGCTGGAACAATCGTCGTCGACTACCGTGGTCTCACAGTAGACGAAGTAACAGAACTTCGTAAACAACTCCGCGAAGCGGGTGTTGAATTCAAAGTTTACAAAAACGGTCTCCTCCGCCGTGCTGCAGTTCAAAGCAATCTTGAAGGTCTTGACGAAGTATTTACAGGTCCTACTGCGATCGCCTTCAGCAATGAAGACGTTATCGCTCCAGCTAAGATCTTAAACAACTTCTCGAAAGACCACAAAGCTCTTGAGCTTAAAGGTGGTATCATCGAAGGCAAAGTCACTTCAGTAGAAGATGTCAAAGCCCTTGCGGAACTTCCATCACGCGAAGGTCTCCTTTCGATGCTTCTCAGCGTGCTTCAAGCGCCAATCCGTGGTCTTGCGGTGGCAACGAACGCAATTGCAGAGCAAAAAGAAGAACAATCTGCTTAATGTCCGCTTAGCGGGATAGGCAAAAACACAATTTTTCACACCCCAACGTGGGTTAAATCAAAGGAGGAAAACCATAATGGCTTTCAACAAAGAGCAATTTATCGAAGACCTCAAGGGCATGACTGTTCTTGAACTTAACGAACTCGTAAAAACAATCGAAGAAGAATTCGGCGTATCAGCAGCAGCTCCAGTAGCAGCAGCAGGTGCAGGCGCAGCAGCAGCTGAAGAGCAAACTGAATTCGACGTAATCCTTACTAGCGCAGGTTCTGGTAAAATCAACGTCATCAAAGCAGTTCGCGAATTGACAGGCCTCGGTCTTAAAGAAGCGAAAGCACTCGTTGACGGAACTCCAGCTCCAGTTAAAGAAGGCGTTTCGAAAGAAGACGCTGACGCAATCAAAGCTAAGCTTGAAGAAGCTGGCGCAAGCGTAGAAGTTAAGTAATTTTCTTCTTCACGTAAAACAAAAGAAGCTCGCTTTGCGGGCTTCTTTTGTTTTCAACTTTAATATAGAGAGGGGAAGGAAACATGGCAGATCATTATTACACAAATGATCCCTCCTCGAAACGGGATCCAAAGTCGTGGGAATTCGTTTTACGTGGTGAAACGTTCCGCTTCACTTCGGATCATGGAGTGTTTTCAAAAGGCGGCGTTGATTTCGGTTCGCGTCTACTGATTGAAGCCTTCACAGAGCCGGATGTACCGGGTGCTATCCTGGATGTCGGATGCGGATACGGTCCGATGGGAATTTCGCTTGCGAAAACGACCGGACGGGAAGCAGTTTTAGTAGATGTAAACGAGCGGGCGCTTGAGCTTGCGGCTGACAATGCACGTGCGAATGGTGTTTCCGTGACGACCGGTGTAAGTGACGGATATGCTGGCGTGGTTGGACAGACGTTTGCAGCGATCGTGACGAATCCACCGATTCGGGCAGGGAAGACGGTTGTTCACCGGATTTTACGGGAAGCATATGATCATCTTGAAGTGGGCGGCGCTTTATGGGTCGTCATTCAAAAGAAACAAGGCGGACCATCCGCAAAGAAGTTGATGGAAGAAGTATTCGGTTCATGTGAAACTGTTACCCGCGATAAAGGGTATTCAATATTTAAATCAATTCGGTCTTGACAAATCGAGTGATTTGTCGTTGACCTTGTCTAATGTCTATGATAGTATTATAAAATGCCATTGGAGTGATTTTTGGATAAGCAGTTTGAAGCAGCTGGCGTTCTCGACTACAGATGATTGAGTAGACAAGACGTCGCTTTTTTGCGCTTATCGGTCAAAAAATGGCTTCAATGTTCGATATTACACCCGTCCTTCTCAAGAAGAAGAACTGGGTCTGAGAGGTGAATCAGTTGACTGGTCAACTTGTTCAGTACGGTCGTCACCGTCAGAGAAGAAGCTATGCACGTATCAGCGAAGTTCTAGAACTTCCAAACCTTATTGAGATTCAAACGAATTCATACGAATGGTTCCTACGGGAAGGTCTTCGTGAGATGTTTCATGATATCTCGCCGATTTCTGACTTTACGGGAAATCTCGTATTAGAATTCATCGACTACTCGCTCGGAGAGCCGAAGTATTCGATTGATGAATCAAAAGAGCGCGATGTGACCTATTCGGCACCACTACGCGTAAAAGTCCGTCTTCAAAACAAAGAGACGGGTGAATTGAAGGAACAAGAAGTATTTATGGGTGACTTCCCGCTTATGACGGAGTCGGGAACATTCATTATTAATGGTGCGGAACGAGTCATCGTTTCCCAGCTTGTTCGTTCGCCAAGTGTGTATTACAACAATAAGTTAGATAAAAACGGTAAACGTGGATTTTCGGCAACGGTCATCCCGAACCGTGGAGCATGGCTCGAACTTGAGACAGATGCGAAAGATATCGTATACGTCCGAATCGACCGCACGCGTAAGATTCCAGTAACGGTTCTTTTACGTGCTCTTGGTTTCGGTACGGATCAGGAAATCATCGATCTCCTTGGAGATGATGAGTACCTCCGTAACTCCCTTGAAAAAGATAATACAGAAACAACGGAAAAAGCCCTCATCGAGATTTATGAGCGTCTGCGTCCGGGAGAGCCACCGACTGTCGAAAATGCGAAAGCACTTCTCGTGTCACGGTTCTTTGACCCGAAACGCTATGATTTGGCAAACGTTGGTCGTTATAAAATCAATAAGAAGCTTCATCTGAAGAATCGTCTGTTCGGGCAAAAACTTGCGGAAACGCTTGTCGATCCGGAAACAGGCGAAGTAATCGCAGAAGAAGGAACAGTTCTTGACCGTCGTATGCTCGACAAAGTCTTGCCATTCCTTGAAGGATCTGTCGGTTACATCGAAGCGACGCCAACTGGCGGCGTAACGCAAGGCGAAGCCTTCAACTTACAATCGATCAAGGTGTTCGCACCGGACGATGCTGAAGGTGAACGCATCATCAATATCATCGGTAACGGTAACATCGATCGTGACATCAAGCACATCACGCCTGCTGACATGATTGCTGCCATCAACTATTTCTTCAACTTGTTGCATGAAGTAGGAACGACAGACGATATCGACCACCTCGGTAACCGTCGTCTCCGTTCAGTCGGTGAATTGCTCCAAAACCAGTTCCGGATCGGGCTTTCCCGTATGGAGCGTGTCGTCAAGGAGCGGATGTCGATTCAAGACCAGAATGCGATCACGCCACAGGCATTGATCAACATTCGTCCTGTTATCGCATCGATTAAAGAGTTCTTCGGTAGCTCGCAGTTATCACAGTTCATGGACCAAACGAACCCGCTTGCTGAGTTGACGCACAAACGTCGTCTCTCTGCACTTGGACCCGGTGGTCTCACACGTGAGCGTGCCGGCTTTGAAGTCCGAGATGTTCACTACTCGCACTATTCCCGTATGTGTCCGATCGAAACGCCGGAGGGTCCGAACATCGGGCTGATCAACTCACTGTCTTCGTTCGCGAAAGTCAATGAGTATGGTTTCATCGAAGCACCATACCGTCGTGTCGATCCGGAAACGGGTGTCGTCACAAATGAAATTCACTACATGACGGCCGACGAAGAAGATCTCTACGTCGTCGCACAGGCAAACATGTTGTTGACGGAAGAGAAGACGTTCCAGGATACACACGTCTTGTCACGTTTCCGTGGACAAAACTTGTCTGTCGAACCACCTCGTGTCGACTACATGGACGTTTCACCGAAACAGGTTGTTTCGGCAGCGACGGCATGTATCCCGTTCCTAGAGAACGATGACTCGAACCGTGCCCTCATGGGAGCGAACATGCAACGTCAGGCCGTACCTCTTCTTGATCCGGAATCACCGATTGTCGGTACCGGGATGGAGTACGTGTCTGCAAAAGACTCAGGGGCTGCTGTTGTTGCAAAACATTCAGGTATCGCTGAGCGTGTAACGGCACGTGAAATCCTTGTCCGTCGTACGACGGAAGTCGATGGCAACATCGTTCAAGGTGAGCTTGACCGTTACAAGATCCAAAAATTCATCCGTTCTAACCAAGGAACGTGCTATAACCAAAAACCAATCATCAAAGTAGGAGATCCTGTCGATAAAGGCGAGATTCTTGCAGATGGTCCATCGATGGACGGTGGGGAACTTGCGCTTGGTCGTAACGTACTCGTCGGTTTCATGACATGGGATGGTTACAACTACGAGGATGCTGTCATCATGAGCGAACGTCTCGTGAAAGACGACGTCTACACATCGATCCACATTGAAGAGTATGAGTGTGAATCACGTGATACAAAACTCGGACCGGAAGAGATCACTCGTGACATTCCGAACGTCGGCGACGACGCCCTGAAAAACCTCGACGACCGCGGAATCATCCGTGTCGGTGCTGAAGTAAAAGATGGGGATATCCTAGTCGGTAAAGTTACACCTAAGGGCGTAACGGAATTGACGGCTGAAGAACGCCTGCTTCACGCAATCTTCGGTGAAAAAGCACGTGAAGTCCGTGATACGTCACTTCGTGTTCCACACGGCGGCGACGGCATCATCCTTGACGTGAAAATCTTCGATCGTGATAACGGCGACGAACTGTCACCTGGTGTCAACCAGTTGATCCGTGCGTACATCGTTCAGAAGCGTAAGATTCACGAAGGAGATAAAATGGCGGGACGTCACGGTAACAAAGGTGTTATCTCACGTATCCTGCCAGAAGAAGACATGCCGTACATGCCAGACGGCACACCAATCGACATCATGTTGAACCCACTTGGTGTACCATCGCGGATGAACATCGGGCAGTTGCTCGAGCTTCACCTTGGTATGGCTGCACGCCAACTCGGAATCAAAGTCGCATCACCGGTATTCGATGGTGCACGTGAGGAAGATGTTTGGGCAACGATTGAAGAAGCCGGTATGGACCGCGACGCTAAAACGATCCTGTATGATGGACGTTCTGGTGAAGCCTTCGATAACCGCATCTCGGTTGGTGTCATGTATATGATCAAACTCGCCCACATGGTCGATGATAAACTTCACGCACGTTCGACGGGTCCTTACTCGCTCGTTACGCAACAGCCGCTCGGTGGTAAAGCCCAGTTCGGTGGACAGCGTTTCGGTGAGATGGAAGTATGGGCACTTGAAGCATACGGTGCCGCTTATACGCTCCAAGAGATCCTGACAATTAAATCCGATGATACAATCGGTCGTGTTAAAGCATATGAAGCGATCGTTAAAGGCGAAAATGTACCACAACCGGGCGTGCCGGAATCGTTCCGAGTCCTCATTAAAGAGCTTCAATCCCTTGGTATGGATGTTAAGATGATGTCTGCCGAAGATGAAGAAATCGAAATGAAAGACGACGACGAGGACAACATCCCGAACGCGACTCCAGCACTCGAAGAAGTTCAAGCGCCTGTCGCACCAGTTGTTACTGAAGAGGAATAAGCGAAAGGGAGGTCCACCCCTTGGTAGATGTTAATAGATTTGAATATATGAAAATCGGCCTCGCTTCCCCTGAAAAGATCCGTTCGTGGTCTTTCGGGGAAGTGAAGAAGCCGGAAACGATCAACTATCGTACGCTCAAGCCAGAAAAAGACGGCTTGTTCTGTGAACGGATTTTTGGTCCAACCAAAGACTGGGAATGTTACTGCGGAAAATACAAACGGATCCGTTATAAAGGAATCATTTGTGACCGTTGTGGCGTTGAAGTAACGAAGTCGAAAGTCCGTCGTGAGCGCATGGGTCACATTGAACTTGCAGCACCGGTTTCGCACATCTGGTACTTTAAAGGAATCCCAAGTCGTATGGGTCTCGTCCTTGATATGTCACCACGTGCACTCGAAGAGATCATTTACTTCGCGTCGTACGTCGTTACAGATCCGGGCGAATCGACACTCGAGAAAAAACAACTTCTTTCAGAAAAAGAGTACCGCGCATACCGCGAGAAATTCGGTAGTTCGTTTACCGCTGAAATGGGTGCGGAAGCTGTTCGTAAATTGCTCCGTGACGTTGAACTCGATAAAGAAGTAGCCGGTTTACGTGAAGATCTTCGAATGATTCAAGGCCAACGTCGTACACGTGCGATCAAACGCCTTGAAGTCCTCGATGCTTTCCGCAACTCGGGCAACAATCCGGAGTGGATGGTTCTTGAAGTACTTCCTGTCATCCCGCCGGAACTCCGTCCGATGGTCCAGCTTGATGGTGGACGTTTCGCGACATCTGACTTAAACGACTTGTATCGTCGTGTCATCAACCGTAACAACCGTCTCAAGCGTCTTCTTGACCTTGGCGCTCCGAACATCATCGTTCAGAACGAAAAACGGATGTTGCAAGAAGCGGTCGATGCCTTGATTGATAACGGTCGCCGCGGTCGTCCGGTTACTGGACCGGGTAACCGTCCATTAAAATCTCTTTCACATATGCTGAAAGGGAAACAAGGACGTTTCCGTCAAAACTTACTCGGTAAACGAGTCGACTATTCTGGTCGTTCGGTTATCGTCGTTGGTCCAAACCTGAAGATGTATCAATGTGGTCTTCCGAAAGAAATGGCCCTTGAACTCTTCAAACCGTTTGTCATGAAAGAGCTTGTCTCACGTGGCATCGCACCGAACATCAAGAGTGCAAAACGGAAAATTGAACGTGTTCAACCTGAAATCTGGGATGTGTTAGAAGAAGTCATCCGTGAGCACCCGGTTCTCTTGAACCGTGCCCCGACGCTTCACCGTCTCGGTATCCAGGCGTTCGAACCGACACTCGTCGAAGGTCGCGCGATTCGTCTTCACCCGCTCGTATGTACGGCTTACAACGCCGATTTCGATGGTGACCAAATGGCGGTTCACGTACCACTTTCAGCAGAAGCACAAGCAGAAGCACGTCTTCTCATGCTCGCTGCACAAAACATCTTGAACCCGAAAGACGGTAAGCCTGTTGTTACACCATCGCAGGATATGGTCCTCGGTAACTACTACCTAACGCTTGAGCGTGAAAACGCAATCGGCGAAGGTAAAATCTTCTCGACGGTGAACGAAGCGTTGATTGCCTACCAAAATGGGTATGTCCACTTCCACACACGTGTTGCGATTCCAGCCGGCGTTCTGAAGAACCCGACATTCACGGAAGCACAAAACGAGAAATTATTGGTTACGACGGTCGGTAAGTTGATCTTTAACGAGATCCTCCCAACGACGTTCCCATACTTGAATGAACCATCGATGAACAATCTGCAGGAAGCAACGCCTGATCAGTACTTCCTTGAAAAAGGAACGGACATCGCGGCTGAAATCAAGAGCCGTCCGATCATCGAGCCATTCAAAAAAGGATTCCTCGGAAATGTCATCGCGGAAGTCTTCAAGCGTTTTGAAACGACTGAAACAAGCCGCATGCTTGACCGAATGAAAAACCTTGGTTTCAAACACTCGACACGTGCTGGTATTACGGTTGGTATCGCTGATATCATCGTACTTCCGGATAAACAGGAAATCCTGGTCGAGGCACAAGATAATGTTGACCGCGTTATGAAATCGTACCGTCGTGGTCTCATCACGGAAGAAGAGCGCTATGAGCGTGTCGTTAAATCGTGGAATGACGCGAAGGATGAAATTCAGTCTCGTCTGATGAAATCCCTCAACCGTTTGAACCCGATCTTCATGATGAGTGACTCCGGTGCCCGTGGTAACGCGTCAAACTTTACGCAGCTTGCAGGGATGCGTGGACTCATGGCCGCTCCAAGTGGACGGATCATCGAGCTCCCGATCAAATCTTCGTTCCGTGAGGGTCTGACGGTTCAGGAATACTTCATCTCGACGCACGGTGCCCGTAAAGGTCTTGCCGATACAGCCTTGAAGACTGCCGATTCAGGTTACCTGACTCGTCGTCTCGTTGACGTCGCGCAAGATGTTATCATTCGTGAAGATGATTGTGGTACGGATCGTGGTATCCGCGTCACAGCACTCCGCGAAGGAACGGAAGAAATCGAAAACCTCTACGACCGCCTTGTCGGCCGTACGGCGTTCGAAAAAGTCGTTCACCCGGAAACAGGAGCAGTCCTCGTTTCAACAAACGAACTCATCGACGAAGATATCGCGCGTGCCATTACCGACGCAGGCATCGACAACGTTGAGATTCGTACAGCCTTCACTTGTAATACAAGTCACGGCGTCTGTAAGAAATGTTACGGACGTAACCTTGCGACTGGTAACGACGTCGAAGTCGGCGAAGCAGTCGGAATCATCGCGGCACAATCAATCGGTGAGCCAGGAACGCAGCTTACAATGCGTACCTTCCACACAGGTGGGGTTGCCGGAGACGATATCACACAAGGTCTCCCGCGTATCCAGGAGTTGTTCGAGGCCCGTAACCCGAAAGGTCAAGCGGTCATCTCGGAAATCGATGGACAAGTCATCGACTTTACGGAGTCGCGTGATAAGCGTGAGTTGACGATTCAAGGTCTGAGCGAAACACGGACATACACGATTCCTTTCGGATCACGTCTTCGTGTTCAACTCGGTGAAGAAGTCAAAGCCGGACAAGTGTTCACGGAAGGTTCAATCGACCCGAAAGAACTCTTGAACGTCAAAGGTGTATCAGGCGTACAGAACTATCTTCTTCAAGAAGTTCAAAAAGTATACCGGATGCAAGGGGTTGAGATCGGTGACAAGCACGTCGAGGTCATGGTACGTCAGATGATCCGTCGCGTCCGCGTCATCGAGTCTGGTGAGACATCACTCTTACCAGGTTCGCTAGTTGATATCAGCACATTCAAAGAAGCATGTAAAGAAGCGCTCCGTGCCGGTAAAGCACTCGCTTCGGCTAAACCAGTTCTCCTCGGTATTACAAAAGCGTCGCTTGAGACGGATTCGTTCCTATCAGCTGCTTCGTTCCAGGAAACTACTCGTGTCCTTACGGATGCGGCGATTAAAGGGAAGAGCGACTACCTTCGCGGCTTGAAAGAGAACGTTATTATCGGTAAACTTGTTCCAGCTGGTACAGGAATGACACGTTACCGTCAAATCGGTCTCGAGATCGCAGGCGAAGCACCTGTAGAAGCAGATTCTCCTGTAGAATAAAACGCCTTGACACGCCGGTATGGCGGTGCTACTATGATATAGTGTTGCCAACCGGCTGTGTTATTTTGGAGGATATCTTCATGTCTTACAAAAAAGTAGTCGGCGCAGATTTGAAGTTTGTCGGTCAAAAGCAAACGCTCAAAGCATTGCGATCTGGCAAGGCGTCGGAAGTGATCATCGCAGATGACGCAGATGAACACGTAAAGCAAGCATTGCTCGATGCGGCGAAACAAGCAAACGTTCCAGTCGTGAACGTTCCTTCTAAGCTTGAGCTTGGTAAGGCTTGTGGAATCGACGTTGCAGCAACTGCTGTTGCTATTAAGAAAGTTTGATAATACGTTTTGTGTGGCGATGGAATGCCTGAGCCACGCAAAACGTTTCATTATGACTTTCGATGAACCACCCGGCTCGGTGGTTTTGAAACTTGTCATGAATTCAGGAAGGGAGGATCTCAAAGATGCCTACTATCAACCAATTAGTCCGTAAAGGACGTCAATCAAAAGTTGTGAAATCAGATTCGCCAGCGCTGAACAAAGGGTACAACAGCTTTATCAAAGCTCGTACTGACATCAGCTCACCACAAAAACGTGGTGTTTGTACTCGTGTAGGTACAATGACTCCGAAGAAACCGAACTCGGCTCTTCGTAAGTACGCACGTGTGCGTTTAACGAACACAATGGAAGTAACAGCTTACATCCCAGGTATCGGCCACAACTTGCAAGAACACAGTGTTGTTCTTATTCGCGGCGGTCGCGTAAAAGACTTACCAGGGGTACGTTACCACATCGTTCGTGGTGCACTCGATACAGCTGGAGTTGACGGCCGTATGCAAGGTCGTTCGAAATATGGTACTAAACGTCCAAAAGCAGCAAAAAAATAATCTAGATATCAGAAGATATCACCTCACTATATGAAAGGAGGGACTCGGAATGCCACGTAAAGGTCAAGTAGAACGCCGTGATGTAATGGCTGATCCGATCTACAACTCTAAACTCGTTACCCGCCTTATCAACCGTCTTATGTTAGATGGTAAAAAAGGTACTGCTCAACAAATCTTATACAAAGCTTTTGAAGCTATCGCTGAACGTTCAGGTCGCGATGCAATGGAAGTTTTTGAAGAGGCGATGAACAACATCATGCCAGTTCTTGAAGTTAAAGCACGCCGCGTAGGTGGAGCTAACTATCAAGTTCCTGTCGAAGTCCGCCCTGAGCGCCGTACGACACTTGCACTTCGTTACCTCGTGAACTACTCACGTCTCCGTAACGAAAAAACAATGGATGCTCGTCTTGCTAACGAAATCATGGACGCTGCAAACAACACTGGTGCTTCAGTTAAGAAGCGCGAAGATATGCACAAAATGGCGGAAGCGAACAAAGCGTTTGCTCACTACCGCTGGTAAAACCGGAATTAACCACCTCATCTATGCCATTTTGTATGGAAATATGAGGTGGCTTTCGGGTATAGTCATGACGTGTGGCAACGCACGGACACTAAACTAAAATGCGAAAGGAGAATGTTTAAAGATGGCAAGAGAATTCTCCCTTAAGAACACCCGTAATATCGGGATCATGGCCCACATCGATGCTGGTAAAACAACAACGACTGAGCGTATCCTCTATTACACGGGTCGTATCCACAAGATTGGTGAAACGCACGAAGGTGCTTCACAAATGGACTGGATGGAGCAAGAGCAAGAGCGTGGAATCACGATTACATCTGCAGCAACAACTGCACAATGGAAAGGTAACCGCGTAAACATCATCGATACACCTGGACACGTAGACTTCACTGTTGAAGTTGAACGTTCACTCCGTGTACTTGATGGTGCGGTAGCAGTACTTGATGCTCAGTCTGGTGTTGAGCCACAAACTGAGACAGTATGGCGCCAAGCTACAACTTACGGCGTACCACGTATCGTTTTCGTTAACAAAATGGATAAAATCGGTGCAGACTTCCTGTACTCGGTTGGAACGCTTCGCGACCGCCTTCAAGCTAACGCACACGCAATCCAAATCCCAATCGGCGCAGAAGATGAATTCAAAGGAATCATCGACCTCGTTGAAAAGAAAACATACATGTACGGTAACGACCTCGGTACTGATATCGAAGAAACTGAAGGTTTCCCTGCAGAATTCGCAGAAGAAGCTGAAGAACTTCGTGCATCATTAATCGAAGCAGTTGCAGATTACGAAGAAGAAATGATGATGAAATACCTCGAGGGCGAGGAAATCACGATTGAAGAGCTTAAAGCGGGTATCCGTAAAGCGACTCTTACAGTTGATTTCTACCCAGTTCTCGTTGGTTCGGCATTCAAGAACAAAGGTGTTCAGCTTATGCTTGACGCAGTCCTTGACTACCTCCCATCACCAGTCGACGTAAAAGCAATCACAGGGATTAACATGGATACAGAAGAAGAGATCGTTCGTGAGTCAACTGACGAAGCGCCATTCTCTGCACTTGCATTCAAAGTTATGACTGACCCGTATGTTGGTAAATTGACGTTCTTCCGTGTGTACTCTGGTACAGCTTCGGCAGGATCTTACGTCAAGAACTCAACAAAAGGGAAACGTGAGCGTCTCGGACGTATCCTTCAAATGCACGCGAACAGCCGTGAGGAGATCCCAATGGTCTTCGCTGGTGACATCGCAGCAGCTGTAGGTCTTAAAGATACTACTACTGGAGATACGCTTTGTGCAGAGAAAGACAACGTCGTTCTCGAATCAATGACATTCCCAGAACCAGTTATCTCGGTCGCAATCGAACCAAAAACGAAAGCTGACCAAGATAAAATGGGTCAAGCACTCGCTAAGCTTGCTGAAGAGGATCCAACATTCCGCACTGAAACTAACCCAGAGACTGGTCAAACGATCATCTCAGGTATGGGTGAGCTTCACCTCGACATCATCGTTGACCGTATGCGTCGCGAGTTCAAAGTCGAAGCAAACGTTGGTGCTCCACAAGTAGCTTACCGTGAAACGATTCGCCAATCGGCGAAAATCGATTCTAAGTTTGCTCGTCAATCAGGTGGTCGTGGTCAATATGGTCACGTCGTCGTAGAATTCGAGCCAAACGAAGAAGGTGCTGGCTTTGAGTTCAACAACAAAATCGTCGGTGGTGTTGTTCCACGTGAATACATCCCAGCGGTTGAACACGGAATCGAAGAAGCGCTTCAAAACGGTATCCTTGCTGGTTATCCAGTAGTTGACGTTAAAGCGGCACTCGTTTTCGGATCGTACCACGATGTCGACTCAAACGAGATGGCATTTAAAATCGCGGCTTCAATGGCCGTCAAACAACTTAAAGATAAGAGCGGCGCTGTTATCCTTGAGCCAATGATGAAAGTTGAAATCGTTATCCCAGATGAATACATGGGAGACATCATGGGTGATGTTACATCACGCCGTGGACGCGTTGAAGGTATGGAAGCTCGCGGGAACGCTCAAGTCGTTCGTTCGATGATTCCACTTTCAGAGATGTTCGGTTACGCTACTGGTCTTCGTTCACGCACACAAGGTCGCGGAACGTACTCGATGCACTTCGATCACTACGAAGAAGTACCGAAATCAGTTGCTGAAGAAATCATCAAAAAAGCAAACGGCTAATCCTTCACAGGTTGTCACGCTTTTATGATTAGTGTAAGCTAAGGAAGGTGTACGTTATTCGACGATTCACCTTCCTAGTTATAAAATATTATTAGACACATAGAGGAGGAATTCAGAATGGGTAAAGAAAAATTCGACCGTTCTAAACCGCACGTTAACGTTGGTACAATTGGCCACGTCGACCACGGTAAAACAACTTTAACAGCAGCTATTTCAGCTGTACTTGCAAAAGCACAAGGTAAAGCTGCAACTAAGTTTGACCAAATCGATGGTGCTCCAGAAGAGCGCGAGCGCGGTATCACTATCGCAACAGCTCACATCGAGTACGAAACAGAAAAACGCCACTATGCACACGTTGACTGCCCAGGTCACGCTGACTATGTTAAAAACATGATCACTGGTGCTGCACAAATGGACGGCGCGATCCTCGTTGTTTCTGCAACTGATGGTCCAATGCCACAAACACGTGAGCACATCTTGCTTTCACGTCAAGTAGGTGTTCCTTTCATCGTAGTATTCATGAACAAAGTCGACATGGTTGACGACGAAGAGCTTCTTGAACTCGTTGAAATGGAAATCCGCGAACTTCTTTCTGAGTACGACTTCCCAGGCGATGACCTCCCAGTTATCCAAGGATCTGCTCTCGGCGCGCTTAACGGCGAAGCTAAATGGGAAGAAAAAATCATGGAACTCATGACAGCTGTTGATGAGTACATCCCTGAGCCAACTCGTGACACTGAAAAAGACTTCATGATGCCAGTTGAGGATGTTTTCTCAATCACTGGTCGTGGTACAGTAGCTACTGGCCGCGTTGAGCGTGGAGTTCTTAAAGTCAACGACGAAGTTGAAATCGTTGGTCTTCACGAAGAAACTAAAAAATCAGTATGTACTGGTGTAGAGATGTTCCGTAAGCTTCTTGACTATGCTGAAGCTGGCGACAACATCGGAGCACTTCTCCGTGGTGTATCACGTGACGACATCGAGCGTGGACAAGTTCTCGCGAAACCAAACACAATCACACCGCACAAAACTTTCAAAGCGCAAGTTTACATCCTTTCAAAAGAAGAGGGTGGCCGTCACACGCCATTCTTCGGTAACTACCGTCCACAGTTCTACTTCCGTACAACTGACGTAACTGGTATGTGCCAACTTCCTGAAGGAACTGAAATGGTAATGCCTGGGGACAACATCGAATTGACTGTTGAACTCATCGCGCCAATCGCTCTTGAAAAAGAAACTCGTTTCTCAATCCGTGAAGGTGGCCGTACAGTAGGCGCTGGATCAGTTACAGAAATCGTTGAGTAATTTTTAAGATTTAAAGGTCTTCCGTCTCCCGTGACGGAAGGCCTTTTTTCATTTCTTTGAAAACAGTCTTGCAACATGGTCAGACATCTTATATACTGAGGAAAGTGTTTGTGCGAGTGGTGAGAGACTTGAAAACAAATTCTATTTTTATTTTACTTGCATTCCTGCTTGGAATTAAGTAAACTAGGATATGTTGGTCACAAACACAACGCGATGAAGCGGGAGGTTATGACACACCAGGCGGCATTGCCATGGCTAGTGTGGAAATTTCCGCGGAGAATGTCTATTTACAAAATAGGCGAAAAGGAGGGAAACAACATGGCAAATGAAAAAATTCGGATCCGTTTGAAAGCATACGATCACCGCGTGCTTGATCAATCGGCTGAGAAAATTGTCGAAACAGCAAAACGTTCTGGTGCTACTGTATCTGGTCCGATCCCACTCCCAACGGAGAAAGCGATCTACACAGTACTTCGTGCCGTTCACAAGTACAAAGATGCTCGTGAGCAGTTCGAAATGCGTACACACAAACGTTTGATCGACATCGTTAACCCAACACCGAAAACAGTTGATGCGCTTATGCGTCTTGAACTTCCATCGGGCGTTGACATCGAAATCAAACTTTAATTTTTCTTCTATAAATAGTTGATACTAGCCAGAAGATCAAAATCATTCAATATTAGGAGGTGTATCTCATGGCTAAAGGAATCTTAGGAACTAAACTCGGTATGACACAAATCTTCAACGAGTCAGGCGAAGTAGTACCAGTTACTGTCGTTTCAGTAGAAGGTAACGTTGTTCTTCAATTGAAGACAATGGAAGTGGACGGTTACGAAGCAGTCCAACTCGGCTTTGGTGATATCAAAGAAGGTCGTCAAAACAAACCGCAAAAAGGTCACGCAGCGAAAGCTAGTGCGACACCTAAGCGCTTCATTAAAGAAATCCGTACATCTGTAACAGATTTCGAAATCGGTCAAGAGATTAAAGCAGATACTTTCGCTGCAGGCGAAATGGTTGATGTAACAGGTACGTCGAAAGGTAAAGGTTTCGCTGGAGCAATCAAGCGTCACAACCAATCACGTGGTCCAATGGCTCACGGTTCGCGTTACCACCGTCGCCCAGGTTCAATGGGTCCTGTCGCTCCAAACCGTGTATTCAAAGGGAAATTGCTCCCAGGACGCATGGGTGGAGAGCAAGTCACTGTTCAAAACCTTGAAATCGTAAAAGTTGATGTAGAACGCGGCTTACTCCTCGTCAAGGGTGCTATCCCAGGCGCACGTAAGAGCCAAGTTGTCGTCAAAACTGCGGTAAAAGGCAACTAATTTGTTTGCAAGGAAAGGAGGAATAACGAATGCCTAAAGTAGCTTTGCTTAACCAAACAGGTACACAAGTTGGAGACATCGAGTTGGCAGATGCCGTTTTCGGAATCGAGCCAAACGAAGCAGTCGTATACGATGCAATCGTCATGCAACAAGCTTCACGTCGCCAAGGTACACATGATACAAAAGGTCGCTCGGAAGTTCGCGGTGGCGGCCGTAAACCATGGAAACAAAAAGGTACTGGTCGTGCACGCCAAGGTTCGATCCGTTCGCCACAATGGGTTGGCGGTGGAACAGTCTTCGGTCCAACACCACGTTCGTACGCTTATAAACTTCCTAAAAAGGTTCGTCGTCTCGCATTACGTTCAGCACTTTCTTCGAAAGTCGCTAACAACGAGTTCATCGTTCTTGAAGGATTGACAATCGATGCTCCGAAAACAAAAGACATGATTTCGGTCTTCGCTGCTCTTTCAATCGAACGTAAAGTCCTCGTCGTTACTGCTGATTACAACGAGACAGTCGTTCTTTCAACACGCAACATTCCTGGTGTCACAGTCGTTGACGCTGCTGGAGTAAACGTCCTTGATCTTGTCGCACACGACAAAGTCATCTTCACGAAGGATGCTGTTGCGAGAGTAGAGGAGGTGCTTGCATAATGGCAAACGCACACGACATTATCAAACGTCCTGTAATTACTGAACGCTCAGTGAACCAAATGGCTGAGAAAAAGTACACGTTCGAAGTAGACGTAAAGGCATCTAAGACGCAAATCAAAGATGCAGTTGAAGCGATCTTCGGCGTTAAAGTTGAAAAAATCAACACACTTATCTCAAAACCAAAAGCAAAACGCGTAGGTCGTCACGCTGGTTACACAGCACGCCGCAAAAAAGCGGTCGTCACGCTTACTGCAGATAGCAAAGAACTCGATTACCTCGGTTAATCGGTACTCTGTAGAAAAGGAGGGAACTCTCGATGGGAATTAAAAAGTTTAAACCGACCACTAACGGTCGTCGTAATATGACTGCGCTTGACTTTGCTGAGATTACGGCTTCACGTCCTGAAAAATCGTTAACTGAAAAGCTTTCGAAAAAGGGCGGACGTAACAACCAAGGTCGCTTGACAGTACGTCACCAAGGTGGCGGACACAAACGTAAATACCGTATCATCGACTTCAAACGGAACAAGGATGGCATCGCTGGCCGTATCGCTACAATCGAGTACGATCCGAACCGCTCTGCAAACATCGCTCTTGTCCACTACATCGATGGTGAAAAACGCTACATCCTCGCACCTAAAGGATTGAAAGTTGACATGCAAGTCATGTCAGGAGTTGAGGCTGACATTAAAGTCGGTAACGCTCTTCCACTTTCAAACATCCCAGTTGGTACATTGATCCACAACATCGAACTTAAGCCAGGTAAAGGTGGTCAGCTCGTTCGTTCAGCTGGTACTTCTGCTCAGCTTCTCGGTAAAGATGGTAAATACGCGATCGTTCGTCTCCAATCAGGCGAAACACGTATGATCCTTGCTACTTGCCGTGCAACAGTCGGCGCTGTCGGTAATGAAGAGCACGAGCTCGTCAATATCGGTAAAGCTGGTCGTTCACGCTGGCTCGGAAAACGTCCTACAGTTCGTGGTTCTGTAATGAACCCAGTTGATCACCCACACGGTGGTGGTGAAGGACGTGCTCCAATCGGTCGTTCGGGCCCACTTACTCCTTGGGGTAAACCGGCACTCGGATACAAAACTCGTAAGAAAAACAAAGCGAGCGATAAATATATCGTCCGTCGTTCTAAAAAATAATTACGTGATTTCTGAACGGTTCGCAGGAACCGTTCCTGAATCATGCCAAAGGGAGGTACAACTATGGGTCGCAGCTTGAAAAAAGGTCCATTTGCAGATCACCATTTGCTCGCTAAGGTTGACAAAGCCAACGAAGCTGGTGACAAGCATGTTATCAAAACTTGGTCACGCCGTTCTACAATCTTCCCAGAGTTCATCGGTCACACGATCGCTGTCTACGATGGTCGTAAACACGTACCGGTTTACGTGACAGAAGATATGGTCGGTCACAAACTTGGTGAATTCGCGCCAACACGTTCTTACAAAGGACATGCTGGAAACGATAAGAAGACTAAACGTTAATCTGAGGGGAGGTACTCATTATGCAATCAAAAGCATCGGCTAATATGGTTCGCATTGCTCCTCGTAAGGCACGTCTAGTAGTAGACTTAATCCGCGGGAAGCAAATCGGTGAAGCACTTTCGATTCTTGCTTACACGAACAAGGCAGCAACGCCAATCGTTGAGAAAGTATTGAAATCGGCAATCGCGAACGCTGAGCACAACTTCGACATGAACATCGAAAACCTCGTAGTAACAGAGGCTTACGTCAACGAAGGTCCAACGCTCAAACGTTTCCGCCCACGTGCAATGGGTCGCGCAAGCCGCATCAACAAACGTACGAGCCACGTTCACATCGTGGTATCTGAAAAATAAGGAGGGATTACCGTGGGTCAGAAGATTAACCCAACTGGTCTTCGCGTAGGTATCATCAAAGACTGGGAATCACGTTGGTTCGCAGATAAAGACTATGCTGATCTCCTTCATGAAGACTACGTAGTTCGTGAATATATCGAAAAACGTCTTAAAGACGCTAGTGTCTCTAAAGTTGAAATCGAGCGCGCAGCAAACCGCTTGAACATTTCACTTCACACTGCTAAACCTGGTATGGTTATCGGTAAAGGCGGTTCTGAAATCGAAACGCTTCGTACAGACATCACTAACCTTGCAAAAGGCAAACGCGTTCACGTTAACGTCGTTGAAGTGAAAAACCCGGATGCAGTTGCTAAACTTGTCGCTGAGAACATCGCACGCCAACTTGAAGGCCGTGTATCGTTCCGTCGTGCAATGAAGCAATCAATCCAACGCTCTATGCGTTCAGGTATCAAAGGAATCAAGACTGAAGTTTCTGGTCGTCTTGGCGGCGCTGATATCGCTCGTTCAGAGAAGTATTCAGAAGGAACAGTTCCACTTCATACACTCCGTGCAGACATCGATTACGGTACTGCTGAAGCTGATACAACTTACGGCAAAATTGGCGTAAAAGTATGGCTCCACCACGGTGAAGTGCTTCCTACGAAAAAAGCAGCATCTAACGAACAATAATCCACATCCGTCTAGGGAAGGAGGCAACACAACATGTTGTTACCAAAACGTGTAAAATATCGTCGTGTTCACCGCGGCAACATGCGTGGTAAAGCGAAACGTGGTACTACAGTACACTTCGGCGAGTTCGGTATCCAAGCTCAAGAAGCTAGCTGGATCACTAGCCGTCAAATCGAATCAGCGCGTATCGCGATGACTCGTTATATGAAACGTGGTGGTAAAGTGTGGATCAAGATTTTCCCACATAAACCATACACTAAAAAACCTCTTGAAGTCCGAATGGGTTCAGGTAAAGGTGCTCCGGAGGGCTGGGTTGCAGTCGTCAAACCGGGGAAAGTAATGTTTGAAATCGCAGGAGTATCGGAAGAGATCGCACGCGAAGCTCTCCGTCTTGCATCACACAAACTTCCAGTAAAATGTAAGTTCGTAAAACGTGAAGAAAATGGTGGTGATACGAATGAAAGCAACTGATCTCCGTCAGCAAACTACAGAAGAGCTCAACGGTAAAGTCGGTTCGTGGAAAGAAGAGTTGTTCAACCTTCGTTTCCAACTTGCGACTGGTCAGCTTGAGAACCCTGCTCGTATCCGTGAAGTGCGCAAGTCGATTGCACGCGCGAAAACCGTTCTTCGTGAACGCGAACTCGGCATCAACAACGCATAATTCACTCGGATTCTGAGAGGAGGAACACTCAATGGAACGCACTAACAACCGCAAAGTGTTAACTGGACGCGTCGTATCTGACAAAATGGATAAAACGATCGTAGTTACAGTTGAGACTAAAGTAAAGCACAAGCTCTACGGCAAACGCGTAAACTACTCTAAGAAGTACAAAACGCATGATGAAAACAACACAGCTAAAATCGGTGACGTCGTACGCATTCAAGAAACACGTCCACTTTCTAAAGACAAACGTTTCCGTCTCGTAGAAGTCGTCGAAAAAGCAGTAATCATCTAAACTCTAATTAGTTCGGATGAATAAACATCCGGAGGGAGGTACAATCGTATGATTCAACAAGAATCTCGCTTGAAAGTAGCAGACAACTCAGGAGCTCGTGAAGTCTTGACGATCAAAGTCCTCGGTGGATCTGGTCGCAAAACTGCTAACATCGGTGACGTAATTGTTTGCACAGTTAAACAAGCAACACCAGGTGGCGTTGTCAAAAAAGGTGAAGTTGTACGCGCAGTAGTCGTTCGTACTAAACGTGGCGTTCGTCGTAAAGACGGTTCGTACATCCGTTTTGACGAAAATGCAGCAGTCATCATCAAAGATGATAAAAGCCCACGTGGCACACGTATCTTCGGACCAGTCGCACGCGAACTTCGTGAAAAAGACTTCATGAAGATCGTCTCGTTGGCACCGGAAGTACTTTAATTCCAAAGAATTCCTACAAGGAGGTGCTCTAACGATGCATGTCAAAAAAGGTGATAAAGTTCAGGTTATGACTGGTAAAGATAAAGGCAAACAAGGTGTTGTCCTTACTGCTATGCCTAAAAAAGATCGCGTTATCGTCGAAGGCGTTAACATGATCAAAAAACACTCAAAACCTTCTCAACTCAACCCGCAAGGCGGAATTGTCGAGAAAGAAGCACCGATTCACGTATCGAACGTTATGCTCATCGACCCTAAGACAGGAAACCCAACACGCGTTGGTTTCACTGTGGTTGACGGCAAGAAAGTACGTATCGCTAAAAAATCGGGCGAAGCTTTAGATAAATAAGAAGATTTAAAGAAAGGAGGTCCACTTTCTGATGAACCGTTTAAAAGCTAAATACCAAGACGAAATCGTCAAAGTAATGATGGAGAAATTCAACTATACTTCTGTAATGCAAGCGCCGAAAGTCGATAAGATCGTAATCAACATGGGTGTTGGTGACGCTGTTACGAACACGAAAGCACTTGACATGGCAGTCGAAGAGCTTCAGCTCCTCACTGGTCAGAAGCCACTCATCACGAAAGCTAAGAAATCAATCGCTGGTTTCAAACTTCGTGAAGGTATGCCAATCGGCGCGAAGGTAACACTTCGTGGAGAGCGCATGTATGAGTTCCTCGACAAGTTGATCAACGTGTCACTTCCACGTGTACGTGACTTCCGTGGTGTATCGAAGAAATCATTCGATGGCCGTGGTAACTACACGCTAGGCGTGAAGGAACAATTGATCTTCCCAGAGATCGACTACGATCGCGTATCTAAAGTCCGTGGTATGGACATCGTTATCGTTACAACTGCTAATACGGATGAAGAGTCACGTGAGCTTCTCACAGCACTCGGCATGCCATTCCAAAAATAAGGGAGGCCGCACACATGGCTAAGAAATCAATGATCGCACGTGAAGTAAAACGCCAAGCACTCGTCGAGCGCTACGCTGAACAACGCGCAGAATTGAAAGCACAAGGCGACTACATCGGCTTGAGCAAACTCCCACGTAACTCTTCAGCGGTTCGTTTACACAACCGTTGCAGTATCACTGGCCGTCCACACGGTTACATTGGTAAATTCGGTATCAGCCGTATTAAGTTCCGTGATCTTGCTCATAAAGGTCAAATCCCTGGTGTTAAAAAAGCAAGCTGGTAATTCATTAAAGTTGTGAAAGGAGGTACATCGCATGGTTATGACAGATCCGATTGCAGATATGCTTACACGCATTCGTAATGCAAACATGGTTCGCCATGAGAAGTTGGAAATGCCAGCTTCTACAATCAAACGTGAAGTCGCTGAAATCCTCAAACGTGAAGGTTTCATCCGCGATGTTGAATATCTCGAGGACAGCAAACAAGGTACGCTCCGCGTATTCCTTAAGTACGGCGCAAGCAACGAACGCGTCATCACTGGACTCAAACGTATCTCGAAACCAGGTCTTCGCGTTTACGCGAAAGCTGATGAAATCCCGAAAGTACTCGGTGGTCTCGGAATCGCTATCGTTTCAACATCTAAAGGTGTTATGACAGACAAAGAAGCTCGCCAACAAAAAGTCGGCGGCGAAGTGATCGCATACATCTGGTAATTCACGCATAAAAAGAACGGAGGTGTCTTAAATGTCACGTATTGGTAAAAAGCCAGTCGTTATCCCAGCAGGCGTTACAGTAACAGTTGAAAACAGCACAGTTACGGTAAAAGGTCCTAAAGGTGAACTCACTCGTGAGTTCAACCCGACTATGGCTATCAACGTAGAAGGTAATGAATTGACTGTCACTCGTCCAAACGACGAGAAAGCTAACCGTACAATCCACGGAACGACTCGTGCGCTTATCGCGAACATGGTCGAAGGTGTAAACAACGGTTTCGCTAAGACACTCGATATCCAAGGTGTTGGTTACCGTGCTCAAAAGCAAGGTAACAAAATCGTACTCAACCTCGGTTATTCACACCCAATCGAGTACACTCCGGAACAAGGCATTGAAGTCGAAGTTCCTACGAATACGCAAATCATCGTCCGCGGAATCAGCAAGGAGCGTGTTGGACACGTTGCTGCATTGATCCGTTCGTACCGTCAGCCTGAGCCGTACAAAGGTAAAGGAATTCGTTACAGTGATGAAGTCGTCCGTCGTAAAGAAGGTAAAACAGGTAAGTAATTCGTTAAGACGAATTGACCGGAAAGGAGTGGCATAAATGATCTCAAAGGCAAACAAAAATGCTACGCGTAAAAAGCGTCATGGTCGTGTACGTCGTACAATCATCGGGACTGCAGCTCGTCCACGTTTGAATGTATTCCGTTCGAACAAGAACATTTACGTACAAGTCATTGACGATGCAACACATGCAACACTCGCATCTGCATCATCACTCGACCTTGAAAAAGGCAACACGACTGACGCTGCATCAGCAGTTGGTAAGCTTGCAGCTGAACGCGCTCTTGAAAAAGGTATTGAAACAGTCGTTTTCGACCGTGGAGGATACCTCTATCATGGACGTATTAAAGCAGTAGCTGAAGCAGCTCGTGAAGCTGGTCTCAAATTCTAATAGAAAAGGAGGGAACCTCTACATGCGCCAGTTAGAAATTAACATGGATCAACTCGAAGAACGCGTTGTTACTGTAAACCGCGTCGCGAAAGTAGTAAAAGGTGGCCGTCGCTTCCGTTTTGCTGCACTCGTCGTCGTAGGTGACAAGAATGGTCACGTAGGTTTCGGTACGGGTAAAGCTCAGGAAGTGCCTGAAGCGATCCGTAAAGCAATCGAAGATGCAAAGAAAAACATGGTTAACGTTCCAATCGTTAACACTACAATTCCACACGAAATCAACGGAATTTTCGGTGCAGGTCACGTCTTCTTGAAACCTGCTTCTGAAGGTACTGGAGTCATCGCTGGTGGCCCAGTTCGTGCGGTTCTCGAATTAGCGGGAATCAACGACATTCTTTCGAAATCACTTGGATCAAGCACTCCAATCAACATGGTTCGTGCGACTGTTAAAGGTCTCACTTCACTTAAACGTGCTGAAGACGTTGCGAAACTCCGCGGTAAAACCGTCGAAGAACTTCGCGGTTAAGAAAGGGAGGGAATACAGATGGCGAAACTCGCAGTTACCCTCACACGCAGCATGATCGGTCGTCCGGAGAACCAACGCGTTACTACTCGTACGCTTGGTCTCCGTAAGATGCACCAAACTGTTGTCGTACCTGACAACGCTGCTATGCGTGGGATGATTAACCACGTGTCACACTTATTGACAGTTAAAGAAATTCAAGAGTAATACGTTTGATATAATTTTATGAGGAGGTGCCCCACTATGAAACTCCATGAATTGAAACCAGCTGCTGGTTCACGTTCAGAACGCAACCGTGTAGGTCGCGGTATGTCTTCTGGTAACGGTAAGACTTCTGGCCGTGGTCACAAAGGTCAAAAAGCTCGTTCAGGCGGTGGTGTTCGTCCAGGTTTCGAAGGTGGACAAAACCCACTTTTCCGTCGTTTACCAAAACGCGGCTTCAACAACCCGACTCGTAAAGAGTTCGCGGTTATCAACCTTGACACACTTAACCGTTTTGAAGATGGAACGGAAGTAACACCAGAACTTCTTATCGAGACTCGCGCAGTCAAAGGTATGAAGGATGGCGTGAAGATCCTTTCTAACGGTAAGATTGAAAAGAAACTGACAGTAAAAGCTCACAAGTTCTCCGAAGCTGCGAAGCAAGCGATCGAAGCTGCCGGCGGTACGGTTGAGGTGATCTAATGTTTCAAGCGATCTCCAATATGTGGCGCGTAGCCGACATTCGTCGGCGCATTCTCTTTACCTTGGCTCTGATTATCGTGTTCCGTATCGGAGCACATATCCCGGTGCCGATGGTAAACACTGAAGTATTCAAGATCGACCAGAATGGTATTCTTGGTTTCTTGAATTCCTTCGGCGGGAATGCTTTGCAGAATTTCTCACTCTTTGCGATGGGAATCATGCCGTATATCACGGCCTCGATCGTTGTCCAACTCTTACAGATGGACGTTGTTCCAAAGTTTGCCGAATGGGCAAAACAAGGAGAGGCGGGCCGTAAGAAGTTAGCAACGGTAACGCGCTATGGAACGATCGTACTCGGCTTAGTCCAAGCGTTTGGAATCGCGCTTGGATTTAACCGTATCTACCCAGGTCTTGTCGATGAGCAATACGGCACCTGGACGTACGTTATGATTGCACTTGTTTTGACGGCGGGTACCGCATTCTTGATGTTCCTCGGTGAACTCATCACGGAGAAGGGCATTGGTAACGGGATATCAATGATCATCTTCGCTGGGATTGTCGCAGGCTTCCCGAACGCGTTCCGTCAGATCTACGAAACAAAGCTCCAAAATGCAGGGGATGCTTTGTTTGTCAATGTGCTTTATATCGTACTGTTGCTTTTAATCATCATTGCGGTCATCGTCGGAGTCATCTATGTGCAGCAAGCTGCCCGTAAGATTCCGATTCAGTACGCTAAGCGTACGGTGAACCGTGCACCAGTAGGCGGTCAATCGACACACTTGCCGATTAAACTGAATGCTGCTGGTGTTATCCCAGTTATCTTCGCTGTATCGTTCATGGTGACGCCACCAACGGTTGCAAGTTTCTTTGCAAGTCCGGAAAATGCGACGAAGATCCGTGACATTTTCGACTATACGAGTCCAATCGGTATGTCGATCTATGTGGCACTGATCATTGCATTTTCTTACTTCTATACATTTGTTCAGGTTAACCCGGAACAAATGGCAGAGAACCTTCAAAAGCAAGGCGGATACATTCCTGGTATTCGTCCTGGTAAGCAAACGGAACAGTACATCACGAAGATCCTGTACCGTCTGACATTCTTCGGCTCACTCTTCCTCGCTGTCATCGCGGTGACGCCAACGTTCTTTATTAAGTTCGCTGGTTTACCGAACTCGGTGCAGATTGGTGGAACAAGCCTGTTGATTGTCATCGGTGTAGGTCTTGAGACGATGAAACAGATTGAAAGTCAACTGGTTAAACGACACTACAAAGGCTTTATCCGATAAGGCGGGAGGAAGGGGACCATCCCTTTCCTTTCTGTTGTGTCTATAGAGTCTATAGAAGTGGAGGCTACCGACATGAATCTTGTATTGATGGGCTTGCCGGGTGCTGGAAAAGGGACGCAGGCTGCGAAAATTATCGAAGACTACGCCATTCCACACATCTCGACAGGCGACATGTTCCGCGCGGCGATCAAAGATCAAACACCGCTCGGGCAGGAAGCGAAATCGTACATGGATAAAGGGGAACTCGTTCCGGATGAAGTCACAATCGGCATCGTACGTGAACGTCTCGCCAAAGAAGACTGTGCAAATGGTTTTCTTCTTGACGGTTTCCCACGCACAGTGAAACAAGCGGATGCTCTTGAAGTATTGCTTGCGGATCTAAATAAACAAATCGATCACGTCGTTCACATCGGTGTGAACCCGGAGAAACTTGTCCCTCGTTTGACAGGCCGCCGGATTTGCCCGACATGTGGAGCAACGTATCACGTCATCTATAACCCGCCAAAAGTGGAGGGTGTCTGTGATATCGACGGATCAGCACTTGTTCAACGTGAAGATGATCAAGAAGAAACGGTTCGCCGTCGTCTTGAAGTCAACGTCGCTCAAGCGCAACCTTTGATTGACTTTTACGCTGAAAAAGGGTATCTTCGTAATTTGGACGGTGATCGTCCGATTAATGAAGTTTATTCCGATGTTCAAGCACTTCTTGGTGATCAGTAATGATCATTACGAAAGCGCCGCGTGAAATCGACATCATGCGTCAGGCAGGACAAATCGTCGCCCGGACGCATAAGGAGCTCAAAGCTCATATTCGTCCAGGGATCACAACGGGGCAACTCGATGCGATTGCTGAACGCTATATTCGAAGTCAAGGGGCAACACCATCGTTTAAAGGTTATAATGGGTTTACTGGCAGCATTTGTGCTTCAGTAAATGAAGAACTTGTCCATGGTATTCCGGGTGACCGCGTACTCCACGATGGAGACATCATCTCGATTGATATCGGGGCGGAGTATAACGGATATCACGGAGATTCAGCCTGGACATATCCGGTAGGTACAATCTCTGAAGAGACGAAGCGGTTACTTGACGTAACTGAAGAATCTCTGTATAAAGGATTGGAGCGCGCCAAAGCCGGCGTGCACCTGACAGATATTTCGCATGCGATTCAGTCACATGTTGAAGCAGCGAATTTTTCTGTAGTCCGCGAATATGTGGGCCACGGCGTGGGACAAAATTTGCATGAAGATCCGCAAATTCCACATTATGGACCACCGGGGAAAGGGCCGCGCCTGAAAACTGGCATGACCTTGGCGATTGAGCCAATGGTTAATGTCGGAAAACGCTATGTTCGCACGCTATCCGACAATTGGACGGTAGTGACAGTGGACGGTAGCATGTGCGCCCACTTTGAGCACACCATCGCCATCACAGACGAAGGCTACGAGATCTTAACGGTCGATGCAGAGTGAGCTGTGCGCGTTATTGGTGTCACCTTTCTATAAGCCGCTATCCACTCGTGTTTGTGACCGATGATTCTCTCACGGCTACTGTAGAAAGCCCCTAAGCGCTACAAATCGTCTGGGCTCCCAATCAACTTTATAGAGAAAGGGGTATAATTGATGGCGAAACAAGATGTAATCGAAGTGGAAGGTACGGTTATCGAACCGCTTCCAAACGCGATGTTTAAGGTGGAGTTAGAAAACGGCCACACGGTCCTCGCGCACGTCTCAGGAAAAATTCGGATGCACTTCATTCGGATCCTACCAGGAGATAAAGTAACGGTTGAGTTGTCACCATACGACTTGACTCGCGGACGGATCACATACCGTTTCAAATAAAAACTCCGATTTTTTCAGGAGGAGGTATTCACAATGAAAGTAAGACCTTCGGTTAAACCGATCTGTGAAAAATGTAAAGTTATCCGCCGTAAAGGCAAAGTAATGGTTATTTGCGAAAACCCTAAGCATAAACAAAAACAAGGGTAATTAAACAAGGAGGTGCACACATGGCACGTATTGCTGGTGTAGATATTCCACGTGAGAAACGCATCGTTATCTCACTCACTTACATCTATGGTGTTGGTAAAACAACTGCTCAGAAAGTCTTGAAAGAAGCTGGTATCTCTGAAGATACTCGTACTCGTGAATTGACTGAAGAACAACTCAACCAACTCCGTGATGGATTAGATAAAGTAAAAGTTGAGGGTGACCTTCGTCGTGAAATCTCACTCAACATCAAACGTTTGATCGAAATCGGTTGCTACCGTGGTGTTCGTCACCGTCGTGGTCTTCCAGTTCGTGGTCAAAACACTAAAAACAACTCGCGTACTCGTAAAGGCCCACGCCGCACAGTAGCGAACAAGAAGAAGTAAGGGAGGGTAAACTAAGATGGCAAAACGTAAACAGAATGTTCGTAGTAAACGTAAAGTCAAAAAGAATATTGAATCTGGTATCGTGCATATCCGTTCAACATTCAACAACACAATCGTTACGATCACTGACATGCAAGGGAATGCAATCTCTTGGGCAACTGCAGGTAACATGGGCTTCAAAGGCTCACGTAAATCTACTCCATTTGCTGCGCAACTCGCTTCAGAAACTGCTGCGAAAACAGCAATGGACAACGGTATGCGTACTGTAGAAGTTAACGTTAAAGGTCCTGGTGCAGGTCGTGAAGCTGCAATCCGTGCGCTTCAAGCAATCGGTCTTGAAGTAACAGCGATCCGTGACGTAACTCCAGTTCCGCACAACGGTTGCCGCCCTCCAAAACGTCGTCGCGTGTAACCCGTCTTGTACTGCAAAGCGGGAATTCGAGTAGACTTTTGTTGATCGTTTGACCAAGCAAGGCAGTAGAAACGTGCACAAGACGGTTGGCGATTGAACGCGATGGCCAACATGACGATATTCAAGGAGGGGTTCAGATGATCGAAATCGAAAAGCCGAAGATTGAAACGGTCGAATTAAGCGACAACGCTACGTTTGGTAAATTCGTGGTAGAACCGCTTGAGCGTGGATTCGGTACAACGCTTGGTAACTCATTGCGTCGTATCCTATTATCTTCACTTCCGGGTGCTGCAGTCACTGCAGTCCAAATCGATGGCGTTCTTCATGAGTTCTCGACGATTGATGGCGTTGTAGAAGACGTTACCCAAATCATCTTGAACCTCAAGAAACTCGCCCTCAAAGTTTACTCGGAAGAAGAGAAAACACTTGAGATCGATATTCAAGGCGCCGGCGTTGTTACTGCAGCGAACATTACGCATGACAGCGACGTCGAAATCCTCAACCCAGAACTCCACATTGCAACACTTGCAGAAGGTGCATCACTTCATATGCGTCTGACAGCTCGTCGCGGCCGTGGTTACGTTCAGGCTGAAGATAACAAACGGGACGATATGCCAATCGGCGTCATTCCAATTGATTCGATTTACACGCCAATTCAACGTGTAAACTATCAAGTTGAAAAAACACGTGTTGGTCAAGATGCGAGCTTCGATAAGTTGACGCTTGATGTTTGGACGGACGGTTCAATCCGCCCTGAAGAAGCAGTGTCACTCGGTGCAAAAATCATGACAGAACACTTAAACATCTTTGTTGGTCTTACGGACGAAGCGCTCCATGCCGAAATCATGGTCGAAAAGGAAGAAGATCAAAAAGAAAAAGTACTTGAAATGACGATCGAAGAACTCGATCTTTCAGTTCGTTCGTACAACTGTTTGAAACGTGCCGGCATCAATACGGTTCAAGAACTCGCGAACAAGAGCGAAGACGAGATGATGAAAGTTCGTAACCTCGGACGTAAATCTCTCGAAGAAGTTCAAGCGAAGCTCGATGAACTCGGACTGGGCCTACGTAAAGAAGACTAAAACTATTAATTGCACGAAGGAGGGAATCCATCCATGGCATACTCGAAATTAGGCCGTACAAGCTCACAACGTAAGGCACTTTTGCGTGACCTTGCGACTGATCTCATCATCAATGAGCGTATCCAAACTACAGAACAAAAAGCGAAGGAACTTCGTCCAGTCGTTGAGAAACTCATCACTTTAGGTAAACGCGGTGATCTCCACGCTCGTCGTCAAGTTGCATCGTTCGTTCGTCGCGAAGCTGCTGGTCAAAACGAAGCTGGTAAAACACAAGATGCAATCCAAAAATTGTTTGCAGATGTGGCACCACGTTTTGCTGAGCGTCAAGGTGGTTACACACGTATCATGAAAATGGGACCACGTCGTGGTGACGGCGCAGAAATGGTCATCATCGAACTCGTTTAATTTTTAAATGATTCGAATAAAAGGGCAGTGCGTAACTCGCTTCTGCCCTTTTGTTACAAATGAAATTATTTTTGATTTGATGAAGGAGGAGCAGACATGACAAAGCTGATTGAGTTGGAACAGGTGACATACCGTTACCCGGAACAAGAACAACCAGCCTTACGGAATGTCTCTCTTTCGATTCATTCGCAGGAATGGGTCGCGATCGTTGGACACAACGGCTCCGGAAAATCAACGCTGACGAAGCTGTTTAACGGATTGTTGCTTCCTGAAGAAGGAACGGTTACTGTCAATGAGACATTCTCAAGTGCAGTACCGGAGCAACTGTGGGAGATGCGCCGCGCAATCGGTATCGTCTTTCAAAATCCGGATAATCAATTCGTTGGCACGACCGTGCGCGACGACGTGGCATTTGCCCTGGAAAACTGGGGTGTGCCACGCGAGGAAATGGTTCGTCGTATCGACGACAGTCTAGCGCGCGTTGGCCTTACGGATTTTGTTGATCGGGAACCCCATCAACTATCCGGCGGACAGAAGCAGCGTGTCGCAATCGCCTCGGCGCTTGCGATGCGCCCTGATGTTCTCGTGCTCGATGAAGCGACATCGATGCTTGATCCGATTGCACGAACTGAGGTTATGTCGACCGTTCAGGAATTATATGAGCAACACCCGATGGCCGTCGTTGCCATTACACATGAACTCGATGAGGTCTTACGGGCCAGTCGTGTCATTGTCATGGATGCGGGGCAAATCGTTTTAGAAGGGACACCGCAAGAGGTGTTTGCACAATCCGCGTTTCTTGAGCAGATTGGACTAGATGTTCCATTTGTCGTCCGGGTGCAGGAGCAACTTTCAGCACGTGGTCTTACTTATGAGGACACGATACTAGATGAAAGAGACTTGGTGAACCGCTTATGCCAATCTTAATCCAGGAATTAAACTATACGTACCAACTCAATAGTCCGTTTGAACGAGTCGCGCTGCGTGATGTGAATCTTGAGATTCCGTCAGGGGCGCTTGTTGCGTTTGTAGGGCATACCGGTTCCGGGAAGTCGACACTCGTCCAACACATCAACGGCTTGTTAAAACCGACAGCAGGGAAGGTACAGGTCGATGACATCATCATCGAACCGAAACGAAAACAAGATTTGAAAGCACTCCGGAAACGGGTCGGTCTTGTCTTTCAGTATCCGGAATATCAATTGTTTGAAGAAACCGTCTTGAAAGATGTCATGTTTGGTCCGATGAACTTCGGTCACGCACCGGCAGAGGCAGAACGGTTAGCGAAAGATGCCTTACGTACCGTTGGACTCGATGAAGTCTTTTGGTCACGTTCTCCGTTTGACCTGTCTGGTGGGCAAATGAGGCGTGTTGCGATTGCGGGCGTACTCGCTAGTCAACCAGACGTGTTGATCGTCGATGAACCGACAGCAGGCCTCGATCCGCAAGGACGGAAGCAGATGCTTTCTCTCTTTGCCGAGTTGCATGCACAGTCAGGAATGACATTGCTGTTGATTACGCATGACATGGACCAGGTGCTGGAATATACGAACCGCGTCGTCGTCATGGAAGAGGGCCAGGTTGCGTATGACGGAGAACCAATGGGTCTATTCCGTCAAGAAACGTTACTGCGTCAATTCCATCTCGATTTACCCCACGTCCTGGCCTTTGCCTGGCAGATGGCCGATCAATTGAACCAACCGCGTCCATCGCTTCAGACGGAAGCGGAATTGATTGAATGGATTTTACGTGTACGGGGGGACGGACGATGATCGTAGGACAACATATACCAGGAACGTCGTATTTACATCGTTCGTCGGCCGTCGCGAAAATCATTTTTGCCTTTTGTTTCATTCCCCTTGTCTTTTTAGCCAATAATGCGGCAACGAATATTTTTTTACTGCTGTTTACGTTTTTTGCGTTAGCGAGTAGTAAATTACCGATTCGTTACGTCTTAAAGGGGCTGCGACCAATCTTATTCTTAATCGTCTTTACGTTTATCATTCAACTGTTGTTTACGCGTGAAGGGGCCATTCTGTTTGAATTTGGATGGTTCAGGATTTATGAAGAAGGATTGCGTCTTGCCATCATCGTTTCGCTCCGGTTTTTTTATCTTGTGTCGATTACGACACTCGTCACGTTGACGACGTCGCCGATCGAACTGACGGATGCGATTGAGTTATTATTGAAACCGTTTAAAGTCGTCCGTGTCCCGACGCACGAGATTGCCTTGATGTTGTCGATTTCCCTTCGTTTCCTGCCGACCCTGGCAGAAGAGACGGAAAAAATCATGAAGGCGCAGCAGGCACGGGGTGTCGATTTATCGGCGGGTCCGATCAAAGAGCGCTTGCGGGCCATCATTCCTTTGCTGATTCCACTCTTCATCTCGGCGTTTAAACGGGCAGAAGATCTGGCAACGGCGATGGAAGCCCGCGGATACCGCGGCGGTGAAGGACGGACCCGGCTCCGTGAGTCCAAGTGGACAACACGCGATACGGGATTGATCCTGCTTCTGGTCGTCCTCGGACTGTTGCTGGTGTATTTACGGGGAGGATTTTGATGCGACGCTTTAAATGTACGATTCAGTATGACGGAACGGACTATTCCGGATATCAAGTGCAACCGAACGGTCTGACGATTCAGGAAGTCCTCGAGAAGACGCTTGACCGGATGCATAAGCACCCGGTCAAGGTCATCGGTTCCGGACGGACGGATGCGCGTGTACACGCGCAGGGGCAGGTCATTCATTTTGATACGGAGCTTTTGATCGCCCCTGCAAGCATGGTGAAGGCCTTAAATACGTTATTACCGGACGATATTCGCGTTCGTGACTGTAAAGAGGTCGCTTCTGACTTCGAAGCAAGGTATGATGTAGTAGGGAAAGAGTATCGGTACTTCGTGCGCCGGACGGAAGATGCGTTTCGGCGTCATCAATCCGTCTTGATTCCGTATTCACTCGATGTTGCGCAAATTCGTCTGGGATTAGCGTATTTAGTCGGGACTCATGACTTTAGTTCGTTCTGTGTCGCGAAGACAGAGACGGACAATCGTGTTCGGACGATTTATGAAGCGGAACTGATCGAACAAGGGGAAGAACTGATTTTTCGTTTTCAAGGAAGCGGTTTTCTCTACAATCAGATCCGGATCATGGTCGGCACGTTGCTTGATGTCGGACGCGGTCGATTTGCCCCGGATGACATCAAACGGATGCTCGAAGCGAAGGATCGAAACGTCGCTGGTGTGACGGCACCACCGCACGGGTTATACCTTTGGGAAGTTTTCTACCCAGAGTCTAAAAAAGGCATTTGACATTAGCCGCTAAAAAACATACAATGTTTATTGGCATTTCATTTATTATGAAACCACAATCTTAGCCCCGTACACCTAAGATTCTGATAGATTCAAACAGTGAATAAATGAAAAATCAAAAAAGAAATTTTTAAATTCCTTAGGAGGTATTTTACATGCGCACAACTTTCATGGCGAAAGCTACTGATGTAGAACGCAAATGGCTCCTTATCGACGCAGAAGGCAAAACACTCGGTCGTCTTTCGAGCGAAGTTGCTTCACTTCTCCGCGGTAAGCACAAACCTACGTTCACACCACACGTTGACTGTGGGGATCACGTTATCCTCATCAACGTTGAGAAAATCGTTTTAACTGGTAACAAACTCGACAAAAAGGTCTACTACCGTCACTCTGGTCATCCAGGCGGCTTGAAGCAGACTGTCGCACGCGACTTACTCGCTAACAAACCTGAGCGTATGCTTGAACTCGCGATCAAAGGGATGCTTCCAAAAGGTAGCCTCGGTCGTCAAATGTTCAACAAACTCCACGTTTACGCTGGAGATACTCATAAGCAAGAAGCACAACAACCAGAAGTTTACGAACTTCGCGGTTAATTAATACGAATTTAGGAGGAACTACACGATGGCAGATGTACGTTACTACGGCACTGGTCGCCGTAAACACGCGGCAGCTCGCGTTTTCCTCGTTGCTGGAGACGGTAAAGTCACAGTTAACGGGCGCGATATCAGCGAATACTTCGGTTATGAAACATTAATCATGACTGCAAAAGAACCACTTGTACTCACAGAAACAGAAGGCAAATACGATATCATGGTAACGGTCAAAGGCGGCGGCTTCACTGGTCAAGCAGGCGCAATCCGTCACGGTATCTCACGTGCTCTTCTTCAAGCGGATCCAGACTTCCGTGGAACACTTAAAGCTAAAGGTTTCCTCACACGCGATGCTCGTATGAAAGAACGTAAAAAATACGGTCTTAAAGCAGCACGTCGTGCACCTCAGTTCTCAAAACGTTAATCGTTTTATCTCTCATCCTTACGGGTGGGAGATTTTTTTTGGATCAATCGCCTATGTGAGCGGAAATGCTCTGGTACTTGAAAGGCAACGGAATAAACCTATTGTGTATACCGGATTCGGTTTTCGGGAACAGTCTACAAAGGAGTGTGGTGAACGATGACCGTATCAGTCAGTTGGTTAATAGAACGGGCCAACCGGAAACTGAATGTTCCGGGACTTTCACCTGAAGTTGCCCGAAAGACGCGACAAGTCATCCGTGAACTTCATGTCAAAGGCATTTATGTCGGGGTGGCGCAAGGATTCCGGTCCTACGCCGAGCAGGAAAAGTTGTATGCACAAGGACGGACAACTCCAGGTGCAATCGTGACGAACGCCCGTGGGGGACAATCGAATCATAACCGGGGGATTGCCGTTGATCTGTTTCAATACTCCATGGACGGGACGGAAGCCATCTTTAATACCGATGCCAACTTTCAGCAAATCGTCCAGGCGATGAAGCGGCACGGTTTCTCCTGGGGCGGAGACTGGAGTGGATTTAAAGACTATCCGCACTTTGAACTGAACAAAACGACGACGGATGTCTTAGTGCCTTATCCGGGACAACCGCTCTATAAAGGAGCGGTCAATATGAACAGCCGGGACATCGAGCGGATTCAGCGGGCAGTCAAGGCGACTGTCACGAAACGATTTGATGCGGAGACCGTCGATAAGGTACGTGCCTATCAAGCACGTCAAGGATTAGCAGTCGACGGTGTCGTCGGACCGGCGACATGGAATCGGATGTTTTAACTGTGTAGAGGTTCCCTTTTTGCAGTTGTGAAGAGGAGAATCTCTTTTTTGAATCCTTCTTGGCGATTCCTTTGGCGTCGTCAAGGAAATGTCATGCTTTCCGAGTCGAAATGTGCAAGCGCTATCTTATTTTTGTTATACTGAAATGGATTAAATCGAACGTTCTCAGGGGGAAGGCACTATGTTGAATGAACAAGAAATTCGCGAGGTGGTCGGGCAATTGATCGATCCGACGATTGAACGCTCGCTTACAGATACGAACGGGATTCGCGATGTCCGCATCAAAGGAGACTATGTCAGTCTCAAAATCGCGCTGGCACAAGCAGGTTCGGGCGAACAGCTCGCATTACAACAACAGATCGTTAAAGAGTTGAAAGAAAAAGGATTCAAGACGGTTGGCTTACGTTTTGAGGCACTCGGCGACCATGGCATTCAAGCAGCGACGACACCGTCGATTCTCAAACCCGACTCAGGCACGACCTTCATCGCGATTGCTTCCGGTAAAGGCGGCGTCGGAAAATCGACGGTTTCCGTCAACTTGGCAGTTGCCCTCGCACGAGCTGGTAAAAAAGTTGGTTTGATTGACGCGGATATCTATGGATTTAGTGTACCGGACATGATGGGGATCGAAACTCGTCCGACGGTCGTCAACGACCGGATTGTTCCACCTGAACGATTTGGCGTGAAAGTCATCTCGATGGGCTTCTTCGTCGAAGACAATGCACCTGTCATCTGGCGTGGTCCGATGCTTGGGAAGATGTTGAACAACTTCTTCTCTGACGTCGAGTGGGGCGACCTCGATTACTTACTGCTTGATTTACCGCCGGGCACAGGCGACGTGGCACTCGATATTCATTCGATGTTGCCGAGCTGTCAGGAACTGATCGTCACGACACCGCATGCAACTGCGGCATTCGTTGCTGCACGTGCAGGGGCGATGGCAATCAAAACAAACCACCGTTTGCTCGGAATCATTGAGAATATGGCCTATTTCGAGAGCAAGATAACGGGCGAAAAAGAGTATGTGTTTGGTTCAGGCGGCGGAGAGAAGTTGTCAGAAGCGTTAAAAACAGATATTCTAGCTAAGATTCCACTTGGACAGCCGTATGCAAATGACACGGACTTTGCACCGTCGATTTACCGTGACGACCATCCATTTGAAACACACTATAATGAACTCGCAGCGCGTGTCATCGAAAAAGTAGAGGGATAATGAATGAAGACTAGAGGATTTTTGAAGCTGTTTTGGATGACGCTCCTGATCGGGACGCTCGCCGGCTTCGTGTTTAACCTTGTCGCTGAACCGGGTTATGTCCGCAATCAATCGATCAGCGGATATGTTACAGCCCTGGCTTACAGCAGTACATGGACAGCCATCAGTTTGATGGGATTCTTTTCGTATCTGATCCTTCACCGGGTCGGACTCGATATTTTTCGGGGAGCTAAGTTGTGGGACCGGGTTCAAATCGTCTTAATCGCATTTGCGTTATTCGACGGAATCTACCTTCGCGGTCTTGCTTTCGGATTTGAAAAAACAAACCTGTATATCGGAGAGATGGTTGTCTTATTGCTCATTGCGTTTTTTGTCGCTCGGACGAAAGCCCGCGAGACAAACTTCACAGCGTTCGTGCCGACACTCTTTTTGATGACAGTCATCACATTGATTGAATGGGTTCCGGCTCTTCAGGCGACTCAAGACAAGCGGATGTTATGGGCGGCACTTGCCACATTACTTGTTTGTAATGCGTATCAGATTCTGATGTTGCACCGGTTGCAGGAAAAACCGAATTCAGCGAATGCTGCGTCGGGGAAAAGAGCATAAAAGAAAAGGGCGCCGTGCTACCGTTTTATCCGGTCAGAGCGGCGTCCATCTTTTTTTAATGTTTTTTTAGAAAAACAGTTGACGTAAAAAACAAGAGTTGATATATTAATACATGTCGCTGAGGCACACGCCACACAGACACGTCGAAAACGAAAAAAACTTACGAAAAAAGTTATTGACACCAGTTAATAGTTTACTGTAAGATTTAAAAGTCGTCAAACGACATATCGGACTTTGAAAACTGAACGATGAGGCAAAAAACGTATCTTCGGATACAAACAATGAATGAAGCGCAAGCTTCGTCAACGTGACATCTAGTCACAAAAACGAGCAAGTCAAACACTTTATGGAGAGTTTGATCCTGGCTCAGGACGAACGCTGGCGGCGTGCCTAATACATGCAAGTCGAGCGCAGGAAGCTCACGGAACTCTTCGGAGG
>NZ_JAWPEN010000018.1:11447-58507 GCF_033342815.1 Exiguobacterium artemiae | reverse complement strand
ATTACTATAATGAAGAACGAATCCAAGAAAAATTAGGCTACCTGACACCGAAAAAATATGGTGTACTGGCAGCCTAATCAAGGTGTTTTATATGTGTCTCATATCGCTAGGTCAGTCTAAAGAACCACTCCTATTTTGCATTACACAGAAATATCCATGAGAGAACGTCATGGTCTAGGTGCACGTTAAGAAAAAAAGCCATCCTTTCGATGGCTTTTTTCTACGCATTAGGTAGAGTACATTTGTCCGAAGGACTATATTTCACAAGGTGGTCAAAACGTGGCACTGATTGGTACAAAAAACGGCACTTGATGGTACAGAAAATGTCATAAGTGGTAAAAATTCTTGTCCGTAATCACCTCTCGTCATCGATACGTTGAAATTGGCTTTAGAGAATCGAAACCACCCCAAGGGAGTAATCCTTCATTCGGACCAAGAAAGTGTCTATACGTCATACGCTTTTCAAGAATTCCTTAAGAGGAACGATCTAACAAGCAGCATGTCTCGTAGAGGAAACTGTTGGGACAACGCAGTTATCGAATCGTTCCACTCCAATTCAAAGTCCGAGGAGTTCCAGTACGTCAAATTTAATTCACTAAGAGACCATGAGGTTTCTGAACGCGTTATCAATTACTTAAATTACTATAACGAAGAACGAATCCAAGAAAATCAAGCTATCTGACACCGAAAAAAATACGGTGTACTGGCAACCTGATCAAGGTGTTTTATATGTGTCTCATATCGCTAGGTCAGTCTAATCATCGATTTTTTTAGTGAAAGAAAATCTCTTCCAACTTTTCCAAATCGACATCAATATGACAAACATAACAAGTAATTTAGTAGCACTAGAAGTAGTCACAAAGTTACCTATCGGCAGTGATATCATCTGCATAAAACAAATATATAATACTATCAAATCAAAGGCATTTTTATCAGTTTTATCTGATATTAACCTCGATAGTTTACCTAATAATAAAGCTAAAACAAATATACCTAACAGACCATAATTTGAAAAAATGACCATTGAATCGGGATCCCACTTAGCTTCCGTATCTATATAGCTATTGATTTCTTCAGTAACTTCGATATTATCAAATAAAGTAAAACCGAAAGGAAGCAGTCCTTTTATAAGGGAAGTTAAGTCTTTAATCCATATTTCCGACACCACAGTAGAGGTATAATAAAAGCCAAACGCAAAATATCCAAATAGTTTACTAATGATAATTGATAATCCCGGAAAGTGTATTGATATAAATGAGCTATCATCATAAAAAACATCTCTAGATATATAGATACTAAACTTCATGCCTCTAGCACTAATATTGTTGGAGAAAATATAAATTGCTATCATAGATATTGAAAATAATGCTATTAATCTAACAAACATTTTTTTAGTAGACGTACGATTTAATGATAATAAAATGAAAAACAACAGAATAATCCATTCAAAAATTTCAAAACTAGTTCCTCTAGCTACTCCAATGTACAAATGCGCGATAGAAACAGCAAATAAATATAAGAAAATCCGCAAATTCATTCTTTTTTTAGATTGTGCAAACGTCACATAGCTAAATATCATTATAAATTTGCAAAAAAACATCATACCTATGTAGGGTATCTTTGATAAACTGAATACATCTAAATTATTGTTACTAAAATACCGTTGATACTCATAATAAATAGAAATTCCATTCTGAAAATTTGATAAAACATCAAACGGTGTTTGTCCTGTATAGTATTGAGCTACAATTATCGAAAAGAACATTGTAATTAAAGCTACTATTAATAAAAAAAATCCATTGCAATCATAAGATTTTTTCTCCGAAAAAACATTATCTCGTTTTTGGGAAGTATTATAATCATAAAGTTTTATCTTCCAGCCCAAATAATAAAACAAGTATCCCAACCACAATATGAGAATTGAAGAAAATAACTTACTCACTTCTAAACTAGTAACATTTGAAGTAATCAAAATAAAAAAAGTTAGTACTATGTATACATACATAAGTAATTTTGATATGCTCACTTATTTTCTAGATCTCCTCTATAAATAATTTTTACAAATAACATATACGCTCTTTGGATCAAGTTATCATAAGAAGTTGAGTTAATAAAAAAAAATTCTAATCTACTATACGGTTTATTAATTCAAAATACTACATCGTTAATATAAGACATTGATTAAACGAAGACCACATTCACAAACTATTTTCTAAGAAATTTTTTTGCTTATTTAGACTCTTTTTTAGACAATGTTTTAGAAAATCAGGAGATTCGACTAACACATCACTTCTTTTTGAAAATATTTTTTTAAAAGTTTTTTATTTACCCTTGCTGATATCTTAAAATATTTACTTAATATGCTCAACATATTCTATTAATTCTTTTTTCGATCTACATAAATTTGGTTAGCATGGGAAGCATCGTAGTGCGGATTTCATCTCGGTTCTCGTGAAATCGTAGAAGATTAACGCTCGAGGCGTCCTGCAATCTTTCACACAGAAAAAACCTAGTTCGAGATACGTCTCTATTTTGACTCCTTCTAAGGTGGTAAAATGAACATAACTCATAGTGAACCCTCCGTTGAATTTTGTGTGGTAACTCTATTCTACAAGAGGCCGCTATAGTTTTTTTTATGTTTTCAGCTAGATGTTGCACTTAATATTACAATTCATCAATATTAAATTTAGTCAATTTTTTTGTTTTTCAAACCATCTTTGTTTTTGTCAGAAAATTGTTTTACTATACGTATACTTATCTTATTAAATTTTGTTTCTAAGTGTTCGTACATAAATTTTGCAGCAAAAAATGTAATGCAAGAACTAGTAAAAAGTAATACAATAAACATTAAATTAGAATCTTGAATAAAATTTAACTTTTTAACTAAGTATGAAGATAGATATACTGCAAATATAAAATGAATAATATATGCAGAAAAAGAGTAAATACCTAGATTGGAAAGTATTTCAGATTTAAATTTTATATGATACTGAAGTAAAACAAAAACAAAAGCAAATGATAATCCAGAACTAAATGGAACTAACACATCAAAAAAGGTAAGTTTTTCACTACCAATAAAAAGCATAGTTGTACTGAGTAAGGTAAAAAATATAAAGAGGACAACCGCATGTGACAAACGAATTTTCTTAAGTATATCATTTTTGTATAAATAATATAAAGAAATACCAATGCTAAAAACAGGAATTTGATTAAAAATATTATAATAATAAAATGTCTGATTATTTGAGAAATTTGAATCAATTGTTCTAATAGAAAAATGTATCAATATTGAAACTAATAAAATAATAAGTGGTAATAATATTAAATGGTTTTTTATGGCGATAAATTTATTGAATATCCAAAATAAAGCAGGGAAAACTAAATAAAATATCATTTCAGTTCCAATAGACCAACCTCCCGGTACGATGTTATTGTTGGCTGGAATGTATAATCCGTTCAAAAATGATATATTAACTAAAATATTCAAAAGTGAATAATCGTAACCTGTTTTATTTATAAAACCAAAATATCTTGATAAAATATCTATAAATAAATACATCAAAATGCCTAAATAATAAACTGGTGCAATTCTTAAATATCTCTTCAGATAAAAAATACTTATTGTTTGATTTGGTTTATTATCCATCGAATAACAAAGAGTAAACGCAGAAATTACAAAAAACATTTGCACTCCCATCATTCCATATAATCCAATGCTTCTCAAAATAAAGCTTCCTTGTATTTGTTGAACTGTATGAACTGAGATTACCATCAATATAGCTAGCCCTCTCATCATATTAATTGAATCTAGATTCCTTACTTTGATATCTTTCAAAAAAATCCCTCCTAAGAAACTAACAATTTTATTAATCAATATTAAACTAAGTTTAATTTAAAATAATTTGTCAAATTAAAATAAACATTTCTTCCGAAAAGACTTCGTATGGAGTTTCCCAGTTAAGGCACTTTTGTGTTTTTCTATTAATCCAAGCGAGCGTTTGAGCGAATTTAGAATGACTACTCTTTCCGAAATATGTTTCTTTCAGGAAAAATTTCACGGAGAAGACCATTGGCGTTCTCATCACTCATACACTGCCTAGAAGAATATGGATCCGCAAAATACATGAATATTCTTAAAACGTGTAACGAATTCGATCGTGAATGATTAAATCCATCGAAATGTACCATTCTTGCAATCTTTTTTTACCAAAGAGTGATAAAAGAAGTACCATAGCGCTGATCGGATTTCCATCGGTACTGCGAGATAAAAACGACTTTCTCGCTCGACGAACGTCGCGACATAGACCTTGGACTTATTTAATCCCCGTTCCCGAACGACTTGACGTCGAACGGAAGTTTACTGATAGACATTCGATATTCGAACATCCACGCGTCTCAATTGGTTTCTGGCGCTCTTCCTTTTGACGACTTAGTCTAGGATCGGCTCAATGAGAACCGCCCCATATAGATACAATGATAAATAATCATAGACAAAATTTCTACTCAAGTTGAGCTGCGTTGCAATTTGAGAAACATTAAATCCTTTGGATTTTAATTGATGAATCGTTCCGTAGATCATCCACTTTTCCACTCCTAGTTCATCTCCCTACACCTGTTCTAAATACAGTGTAGCGAAGAAGTATTTGATTCGAGAATTGTTGGATTCAAATCGTCGCGGATTGTTGTCTTCATCTTAGCAGTCACAGGACCACGTCTCCCATAATTTTCGAGGATGAGGACTCCATTTTTTAGCGTAAACTTCGTACGTACACCGCATTTCTTTTTTTTCGTTCCACATAACGTTAGTCGCATAAATAGTGCTGTAGTGTAGTTTCCGTCTCAATTCTCATGAAATCATAGAAGCTTGACGCCTTGGCGTCAAGCAATCTTTCGGATGGAAAAACCTAACTTGAAATATGTCTCTATTTTGACTCTTTCTAATATGGTAAGATGAACATAACTCATAACAAATCCTTTGTTGAATGCAGTATGGTAACTTTATTCTATACGAGGATGTTATGTTTTTTTGTTTAGGTATTGCACTAAATGTCACAATTTGTCTTTATATAAAAAACTATCTATTATCTTTAAAATATTTTAAATCTCTAATAACACCTTTGTTTATTAAAGAGTAAATACATATTACAAAAACAAATAAAGTTAAGGAGTTTATTATGCTATCAGTAAAATACATCAATGACAAAATTAGTATTATATATAAAAACTCATCAAAAAAAATGTTTACTAAAATTTTTTGATAACCTAAAATCTTTCGAACTTCGTACTCTAATAAAAGATATTTAATTAAAATAACAATCATCATTAAAATAAATACATAAAATACTTCACTAATAAAATATAAAATTATTAGATAAATAGAGATAGTGAGTAAAATTAAATATACATTGTAAATAAATATTTTCTTTTCTTTTCTAAGGACTTTTAGCAAGTTAGTATTCAAAATTATAATTTTCCCATCCAAAATAGTAATTATTAAAAGTATTGGTAAAAAAATCAATCCATCAGAGTAGTTTGGTAGTAAATATTGAACTAACATATAAATCGGATAGTATATCAATAAAACTAAAAGCATTAAAAAAAACACTATTTTACTAATCTTATTATATCTATATGAAATACTGTTTATGTTGATATTTCTTAATAAAGGAAAAAAAATTAATGAAATTGACGATATAAATATCATTAAAAAACTTGAAAAATTAATCATTATGGATGCTTTTGAAAAGCTTTCAATTCCCCATTTTTTTTCAATGGCAAATCTAAATATACCAATAATAAATAAGGTAGATGTTCCTATTAAAACTAATGGAATACCAGTTTTGAAATTTTCAATAATTTCTTTAAATAGGTCGAAATTATTATTGAATTTAAAGGTGAAATTTTTCGGGTTTTTTATTACTAAGCACACAATGGTAACTAATTTAGACAACAGATCGGCATAGATAATATTGGATATAGTTACACTTATATTGGTCATATAAATTATACTCAGCAAAAATACAAATAATAATTTTTCAATAATTATATACATCGAAGTTTCAGTTGTTTTTCCCATGGATTGAAGATGGTATACAATAATAGATTTAGGTGCTACTAAAATACATGAAATGCTAGCTAGCATCATAATTTTCACTTTAGAAATATCTGTATTTAAAATAAGACCAATAATCAAAAAAATATCTAATATCATTATTAACCAAAAATGAAATCCTATATATTTAAGTTTATCGAAATTTTGCTTTTCAGAATATCTAACGTAAACTCCATCTGCTAAACCAAACGCAGCATAAGAGAAATACATATTTAAAAGCATGTAAAACTGCCACATACCAAATTCAGCGATTGAAAAAATTTTAGGGAAAATTAATAGTATAACTCCAGAAATCATTACAGACATTATGTTAGCACTTATTAAATATATCAAAGACTTACTCAAAGATTTTTTACTCATTTTCTCCTCTTTTATCGAGTATCGACAACTAACTATCAATACTCGTTTTTTTATTTATTTGGCGGTTTGTCAAATTAAGTGTAACACTTCTTCTGAAAAGACCTCGTATGCAGTTTTCCAGTTGAGACATTTTCATGGCCTCCCATTAATTTAGGAGAGCGCTTGAGCGATTTCAGAACAACTGACCTTTCCAAAATCTGTCCCCTTCGGGAAAAAATCGCGGGGAAGACCATTGGCGTTCTGGTTACTCCCACGCTTCCAAGAAGAATACCGCTCCGTAAAATACATCGGTAAACCTAACGTGTCACGAATTCGTTCATGACAGCTAGACTCTTTTCCGCGATCTGTCGTCGCAGTTTGGAACGTTTCCAACAGAAAGGAAAGATGTAATGCTTGAATCGCAGACTTCATTGATTGAGCAGACCGATCTTCCATCGGTACAGCGAGATAAAAACGTCTCTTTCGCTCGACGAACGTTGCGACACAGCCTTTGGACGTTCCTCTCCCCGATACAACAGTCAACAGTATCAAGTTCCCAATGTCCAAACGTTTGATGCCCTTTGACGTCGGACGGACATTTACTGATTGGCAGTCCGACGTTGAATCGTCCACGCGTCTCACGTGGTTTCTGACGCTTTCCCTTTTGCTGAAGGAGTCCAAAATGGACTCGACGAGGCCCATATAAATCCAACGATAAATGGTCTTGAACGAGAGTCCTTCTTCTTGGAATAATCGTCCGGCAATTTGTTCAGGGGACCATGTCTCCCGTAACTTTTCGAGGATGCAGACTCCTTTTTCGAGCGTAAACTTCGTACGTGCACCGCACTTCTTTTTTCGCTCCGCATAACGCTAGTCAGCATGAGAAGAATCGTAGTGAGGACTTCGTTTCAATTCTCATGAAATCATAGAAGGTTGACTCCCCAGGCGTCCCGCAATCTTTCGCACAGAGAAACCCGACTCAAGATACGTCTCTATTTTGACTCTTTCTGATATGGTAAGATGAACATAGCTCATAACAAATCCCCCGCTAAATTTTGTGTGGTAACTCTGTTCTACACGAGACCGTTATGGCGTTTTTTTGTGTTTTCAGCTAGGTGTTGCACTTAATATTACAATTCGTCATCTACATTCCATAAAAATATTCATTGAATTTTTTTAAAACTTTGTCTTTATTATGATTTTCTTCATATAATTTTTCAGCCATCTTAATTTTAATTTCATAGTCATTATTATTTAAAAATATAGTTTTTAATTCAGAATCCATGTTTTTTTCTTTATTAATACAATAAGCAACTGAACTTAAATACTCCATTGAAGAAATATTTGATGGACCGATTGCTAAAATAGGTTTTCCTAATGATAAATACTCTGGAATTTTTGTCGATAAAGATAATTTTGTAGAATCTATATGCTTCTTTTTAAATGATTCTACATGTACAGGAATAATATTTTCTCTAAGTTTTTCTTGCAATTTATTTTGATCTATACTTCCTAAAAAGGATGTAGAAGTATTGTTTTTGATTTTCTTTGTAAAAGACTTCGAAACATTTTGGTGAGAATATATTTCTAAACTCAACTTATTTTTTATACCTTTAGAATTATTATAAGCTTCAATAGCATTAGATAATTTAATTAATATTTTATCTCTTCCATAATGTAATCCTCCAGCATATAATAAATTACTTGGAAGAGTAGCATTACTAACACTACTCTTATTCGAACCTGATATATTTACCAAAAGCTCACTTTCAATACCAAATAAATCATTATAAGTTTTCTTCATTTTTGGAGATATAGTAAAAAATTGATCAGTAATCATAATATTTCTCTTAAACTTTTTCAAAATATATTTTCTTCTTAACCACGAAAAAATATTATGATTTTGTCTTGGTAATACGTAGTCATCTGTTATGAAAGTAGCTAATTTTAGATTAAATGTTAATTTTATTTTTTCAACTAAGTCATAAGCAAATCCAGAGTCACCTGCACAAAAAAATATAGAACTCGGATTATTTTTTTTTATCCATTCAAATAGTTCATTCTCATACCAGGTATTTCTCTTCCAAATATATTCCCTTATAATTCTTATTCCATCCGATTTTATCATCTGAGATTTTAAAAAAGTATAATAATCCGATTTAACAGTTTCTAATTTAATTTTTTTATCATATTTTTTGCTATCAATCAAATTAGTTGATAGTTTAGAGATTTTTTTTATCATCATTTTATCATTTATTTGAAAGTATTCTATATCTTCAATTTCAATACTTTCATCGCTAAAGTATAGCTGAGAAATATCGGATTTTTGCTTATCTTTAAAAAACGAAAATATTGTTTTCCCGTTATTGTTTTTTGTACTGAGTACGTTATTGCTTATAATTAAAACTTTCTTACTCATTTATTTCCTCCACACATTAGTGTTTACATAATCAACATAAGAAATGATTATTCTAATAACTTTCTCAGAAACGTTTTTTTTAGAATAGTCTTCGACTCTATTTAGAGTATCTTCAATTTGATTTTCAATAATTGATATGCTTTGTATAATTTTTTCTTTCTTTACTCCAGCAAGTATTACGCTTGCTTCTTCCATAGCCTCTGGTCTCTCATGAGCTTCGCGAATATTTAACGCCTTAAACTTTAAAATAGAAGATTCTTCGCTGATAGTTCCGCTATCGCTTAGAACTACTTTTGAGTTAACTTGTAGTGCATTATAATCAATAAATCCTAGAGGCTTACTTAAAACTATATTTTTATGAAGACTTACATTCATTTGCTTAATCATTTTTTTAGTTCTAGGATGTGTACTAAGAATTACAGGATAGTTATATGATTCTGCAATTGCATTTAATGACTCAAATAACTCTATAAAGTTTTCCTCTGAATTAATGTTTTCTTCACGATGAGCTGATACTAAAAAATATTCGTTTTTTTTAATGTTAAGGCGCTTTAAAACATCAGATTTTAAAATTTCTTCTCGTTTAGAATTCAATACTTCAAACATCGGACTTCCAGTTTTAATAATTCGGTCAGCAGGTAACCCTTCTCTTAAAAGATACTCTCTAGCGATATCACTATATGTTAAATTAATGTCAGCAATATGATCGACAATTTTTCGATTCGTTTCTTCTGGTACACGTTGATCGAAACAACGATTTCCTGCTTCCATATGAAAAATAGGTATTTTTCTTTTTTTGGCTGCGATTGCACAGAGACAACTATTTGTATCGCCTAAGATCAACACTGCCTCTGGTTGAACTTCTTCTAATACCGGGTCAATTGCAACTAGAATATTACCAATAGTTTCTACTGCTGTACCGTTTGCAGCATTCAAAAAATAATCAGGTTTTCTTAATTTAAAATCTTCAAAAAACACTTCATTTAGTTCATAGTCATAATTTTGACCAGTATGTACTAAAATATGTTCAATTGCTTCTGATTCTTCTAATTTATTAATTACAGCAGATAAACGGATAATTTCTGGACGTGTTCCAACAATCGTCATGACTTTTAATTTTTTCATTTTATGACCTCATTCATATAAGTATCTGGTTTTTTTGTATCAAACTGTTCATTTACCCAGAACAGTGTAATCATTTCACTCGTTCCAACGTTTTCAATCGAGTGCGTATAACCCGGCGGAATATCCACCACCCGCGCTTCATTTCCTTCAATTTTATACTCGATCACTTCCGATTTCTCAATATGTCTGAAGCGAATTATTGCCTCACCACTGATAACGATAAATTTCTCTACCTTCGTATGATGATAATGATTTCCTCGTGTGATACCCGGCTTTGTCTTTGAGACAAACATTTGTCCCATATAATCTGATTTAATCAATTCACTCAACCAACCTCGATTGTCTTCGTGCTTCGTTAAATCATATGAGAATGCATCCTCATTTAAGTAAGATAAATACGTCGTATATAGTTTTTTGACGAATAAATCTTGATAATTAGGCAACAGTAAAGATTCACGCATGTTTTTAAAACTTTGAATCAACGTTACTATTTCTCCGAGTGTTTTTTTATAAGTAACTGGCACTGTAACATATGTGTTATTTTCACCTTTGTTATCAGTTAATAATTGAGCAACCATACTATCAACTACATCATCAATATAAGCTAAGTTCAGCTCAATGGAAGGATCCGTAACTGTGATTTCTAAATCATTCGCGACATTGTAGCAAAACGTAGCAATTGCTGAGTTGTAATTAGGACGGCTCCATTTACCAAATAAATTCGGTAAACGATAAATTGTAATCGGTGATCCTGTCTGATCATGATACTTAAGTATTTCTTGCTCCGCTCCCAATTTACTTTCGCCATAGGGATTGTTCAGCTCAGCTTGAGAAGAAGAAGATAGCAAAATATGCGGATGTTTATTCGACTGACTAGCAAAATCTATAAGTTTAGCCGTTAAATCTTGATTCCCACTCTTAAATTCATTTTCTGTTTTCGGTCGGTTCACTCCAGCTAAGTGAACAATTTTATCTGCTTGTTTTACTAATACTTCTAATTCATTTTCTGAATTACTTCGTGAGTATTCTAATACTTCAAATCGTGAATCTTCTCTTAAATGCGCAATCAAGTTTCTCCCGACAAAACCTTTTGAACCTGTTACTAAAACTTTCATCGTACTTCCTCCTTACATCAATTCAATGATGCTATCTGATTCGACTTTTTCGCCTTTCCATTGGGCCAACTCATATTGAATATAAGGAAGATTTAAAAGCATTTCTTTTACTTGATCAACGTTTACCCGATTTGTATTATCAGAGTTATACTCCAAATGATCACGAACTAATTCGTTTCCTTCTGTAAAGAACTTCTCATAATTCAGATCACGTGTATCTGCTGGTATACGGTAGTATTCACCATGGTCTTCTGCCTTCACAAATTCTTCTTTAGTGAGTAATGTTTCATACGACTTTTCACCATGACGCGGTCCGATGATTTTGAAATCGCTTTTTGCATTGAACAATTCTTTTAATGCAGTTGCTAATTCAAAGATTGTACATGCAGGAGCTTTTTGTACAAAAATATCTCCTTGTTTAGCGTTGTTGAATGCATACAATACTAAATCAACTGATTCTTCAAGTGACATCATGTAGCGTGTCATACTTGGATCTGTAATTGTTAAGTCTTTTCCTTCTTTCATTAAATTGACGAATAAAGGGATGACCGATCCACGTGAAGCCATAACATTTCCATAACGTGTAGAACAAAATACTGTTTCGTTTTCAGAAACATTTCTTGAAGCTGCAATCATACACTTCTCAGCCATTGCTTTTGAAATACCCATGGCGTTAACTGGGTAGACTGCTTTATCTGTACTAAGTAATACTACACGTTCTACTCCATGATATTTAGCTGCTCTAAATACATTATCTGACCCTTGTACATTTGTCTTGATTGCTTCCATCGGATAAAATTCACATGAAGGAACTTGTTTTAATGCGGCAGCATGGAAAACGTAATTCACATCTTTCATTGCGTCAGCAATACTATTGTAATCTCTAACATCACCGATGTAATATTTAACTTTGTCGTTTTGAATCAAATTACGCATATCATCTTGTTTTTTTTCATCTCGACTAAAAATGCGGATTTCTTTAATATCTGTGTCAATAAAACGATTTAATACTTGATGGCCAAACGAACCTGTACCACCAGTAATTAGCAAAATTTTGTTCTCAAACATTTTTTACACAACCTTTTCTATTTTTTTTATTTTGTTTAATATAATATTCACAGCATGAGTAGACGTGAAATTTTTCTCGAAGAAATTCTGTGAGTTAGAACCTAATTTGTTAGCATAGTTTTTATCTATAAACAGTTTTGATTTAAGATAAAACTCTTCAACGTCATCACTTCTACACCAGTGTCCTAGTTTATTTTCTTCAATTAAACTGCTTAAATCTGAATTGGTATCCGTTGCAGCCATAATTGGTAATGAAGCCTGCATATACGATAATAACCTTGAAGGGAAATTAGGTATTGTAAATCTAATATCTAGGAAAATCATACCTACATCTGCTGAATGTACAACGTCTTCATAATCTAGCCTCGACATTTGTGGTATTAGTTTAGTGTTTTGTAATTCTATTATTATGAATAAAATTATGAAGTTTTTGGTATTCTGTGCCTGATCCTATAATTAAAAAGTACATATTTTCTTCGTCTTTAGTTCTTAATAACACATCACACAAAAAATCAATTCCTTGAGGTTTTCCTAAATTCCCTCCATATATATAGAGAGTTTTGTCTAAAGGTAAAGAATATTTTTGCCTAATTTTTTTTATTTCACTTTTGCTATATTTTTTTTGTTGAGTTGTAAGTGTGTTCGGGCAAATTTCAATTTTTTCAGGATGCAGATAATTGTTGTGTTTTAAAATATATCTCAAATTGTTTGTAGTCATACAGCCAATTCGGTCAGATTGATTATATAGTTTCTTTTCTTTAAATCTAAAATAACGATAAATAGGGCTGATTTTACTAAAATATCCTAAGTCTACAGCATTTTGTGGAAAGATATCTTTAAGTAAAAGATATGTTTGCGCATTTAAATTTTTTCTTTTTAAATATTTTATTACTTTCTCAAAAGTAATTGGCGGAGTTGTGTAAATAATCAAATCAAAATCATTATTAGTAATATATTTTTTTATAGCCTTTAAATATAAATACTCTAACTGTAAAATCGAAATCCCTTTTCTTACTTTATTAGTTTTAGTTATGTCACCTATTTTTATTTGTAAAAAATCTATACCTTCATTACGAAAAAAATTTGTTTCTTTATTTTCTCGTTTTTCATAAGGTCCCACTACTGTCATATCATGTCCACAATTTCTAAATTCTCTGATTAAATCAGTGTATATGCCTGGATTATTAATCTCTTCAATATTTAACAATGATAAAAATAAAATTTTCATTTAATCACTACTTTATTAAAAATACTTTTGATAGCGTTAATAACTTTAATTTGATCTGTATCAGTTAAATCTGATCCAGAAGGCAAACAAACTCCTGTTTCAAACAATTTTTTTGAAAAATCATTATTCAATGAGTGTTCAAAGAATTTAGTTCCTTTAAATAGTGGCTGTAAGTGCATAGGTTTCCATAAAGGCCGTGTTTCTATGTTCATTTCATTCAAAAATTCTATAAATTCTTGTTGAGAAACATCCGTCTTATTTTCATCTATAATAAGCGTCGTTAACCAACGATTAGAATAACTATTATTCAATTCTGGCATAAAACTAATTCCATCTATTTCTTCTAGTTGCTGTTTGTACTTTTTAAATACATTACGTCTTGCTTCTACACGATCATCAATAACTTCTAATTGCCCTCTTCCTATTCCCGCAGAAATGTTACTCATACGATAGTTGAATCCTATTTCAGAATGTTCATAATGGACAGCAGGATTCCTTGATTGAGTTGCTAAAAATCTTGCTTTTTTAATCATGTCTTCATCATCAGATACAAGCATACCGCCACCTGAAGTTGTAATTATTTTATTTCCATTAAATGAATAAACACCAAATTTTCCGTGAGTACCACTTTTTTTATTATGATATGATGCGCCCAAAGATTCTGCTGAATCTTCAATTATAGGTACACCATACTCGTTGCAAATTTCTAAAATTTCTTCCATTTTGGCACTTTGTCCATATAAATGAACGACTATTACCGCCTTAGGCATTTTTTTAATGCTTAATGCGTACTCAAATGCTTTTTTCAACGCTTCGGGAGACATATTCCAAGAATCTGGCTCAGAATCAATAAATATAGGGATTGCTTTTTCATATAAGATTGGATTTGCAGTTGCAACAAAGGTAAATGTAGAGCAAAATATTAAATCGTCTTGCTGTGTATCTAATAATCTCAGTGCCAAATGAATTGCAGCTGTTCCGGAAGATACTGCTGCTGCTGATTTTATTCCAACATATTCTGCAAGTTCCTTCTCGAACCCGTCTACGTTTGCTCCTAAAGGGGCAATCCAGTTCGTATCAAATGCTTCTTTTATATATTTCATTTCATTTCCACTCATATGCGGAGATGACAATAGTATTCTTTTTTTATCAGTCATTTAACCTCTGCCTCCTAAAACATTAGTCAACACTCTCGATGGTGATCCTACTACCGTGACGTCATTTTCAACATCCCGAATTACAGTACTTCCAGCTCCTACGACAGTCCATGAACCTACATTGATACTTGGAATGAGAGTAGCTCCAGCACCTATATGACATCCTTCTTCTACAGTTACATTTCCAGTCAATGTACTGCCTGGTGAAATATGAACGTAATCTTCAATCACGTTATCATGTTCAACGACACAACGAGTATTCAATATGACATGATTACCAATTTTTGAAGCAGGGTTTACAACACTATTTGGCATAATACAAGTTCCATACCCAACAACTGTATCTTCAGAAATGATTGCTGATGGATCAATCACAACTGCGTATTTTTCGAGGGGGACATTTAATTTTTCAAAAATAAGTTTCCTTACACGATTAGCGCCAATAGCAATTAAAATATATGTGTTTTCATCAAGGAGATTTGAAATCATACTAGTCGGCCCCTTGACTTGGCCTTTGGAGTCAACCGTACTTTCAGAATACTTATCATCAAGCTTCGCAATAACATTCCAATTAGCACGAACTGCTATATGCTCAATGACTTTTGCATGTCCTGAGTCTCCAATGAGAATTAATTTTTTCATTAGTAAATCTCCTTATTGCCTTTGAATTTTTCAATAGTTACATGATTTCCATTTGAAATACCTTCACTAATAAATACCTTTTTTACAGTCAACAATAAAATTTTAAAGTCTAATAAGAGTGACTGATTTTCTACATACCAAACATCTAATTTAAATTTTTCATTCCAACTAATAGCATTTCTGCCGTTGATTTGTGCCCAACCCGTAATACCTGGTTTGACCTCATGTCTTCGTTTTTGATTTGAGTTGTACAGAGGTAGATATTCCATAAGAAGCGGTCTTGGTCCTACCAAACTTAAGTCACCCTTTAACACATTGAATAATTGTGGTAACTCATCTAAACTAAGTTTCCGAATTAACTTCCCATGTGCATTTAATCTCTCTACATCTGAAAGTAATTCACCATTTGAATCTTTTTCATTAGTCATCGTTCTAAATTTATAAACATGAAACGGTTCTGCATTTTTTCCCGGTCTTAATTGTTTAAAGATTATTGGTTTTCCAATAAATATAAAAACGAAGATTGCAGTAATTATAATAATTGGGAAGAGAAAAATAATTAATATTAGGCTAAAAATAAAATCTACCGTTCGCTTCATAAAGTATTGAACTCCTTTTGCTTTTCCATATGTGAGTAACTTTCGTTTGCCCAGTTAATTAAATATTGCTTTAGTTCATTCTTATCATAAAATGTTTCTATCCTATTTAAATTACTATACAACTCGGGATTAACTGCAGTTTTCCCAACAAAAATACCTGGAGAAATTGTTTCGGGATTGACTTCACCTTCTTTTAAGAGTTCTTCATACATTTTTTCTCCTGGTCGAATACCAGAGAAAATAATCGGCATTTCATCTTCTGTAAATCCACTTAATTCAATCATGTTTTTTGCAAGATCAACGATTTTAACAGGTTCGCCCATATCAAGGACAAATACTTCCCCACCATCCGCTAGGATACCTGCTTGAATGACGAGACGACTTGCTTCCGGAATCGTCATGAAGAAACGTGTCATATCCGGATGTGTCACTGTTACTGGACCACCTGCTAAAATTTGTGATTTAAAAAGTGGAATGACGGATCCACGACTCCCGAGTACATTTCCAAAACGAACAACAGCAAACTTGGTCTTACTACGACGACCTAAATCTTGGACAATCATCTCCGCAATCCGTTTAGTCGATCCCATGACGTTTGTCGGATTAACGGCTTTATCTGTCGAAATCATCACAAAACGTTCTGCTTGGAACGAATCAGCCACTTCCGCAATATTTTTAGTCCCATACACATTATTTTTCACAGACTCATAGGGGTTTGCTTCCATTAAAGGCACATGTTTATGCGCTGCCGCATGAAAAACAACATGTGGTTTATGTAATTCGAATACTTGTTCAAGTCGCGTCCGATCTTGAACATCCGCAATAATCGGCACTAAATTAATTGGTAATTGTAAACCTCTTAACTCTCTTTCGATTAAGTAAATACTATTTTCTCCATGCCCTAATAATAATAATGTAGTTGGATTAAATTGAATGATTTGTCGACAAATTTCTGAACCAATTGATCCACCAGCCCCAGTCACAAGAACCGTCCGTCCTTCAATTTCTGTTTTAATTCCAGAAATATCGAGTTCAACCGGTTCTCGACCTAGTAAATCTTCGATCGAAACATCACGAATTGCATTAACGGAAATCTTACCGGTAATCAATTCCTCAATCATTGGTAAAGTTTGTACATCCTTACATAATGATTTGGCTTCCGTAATTAATTCAATTCGTCGTTGTTGTGTCAGTGACGGAATTGCGAGCACGATCGCTTCAATTCGATGTTTTTCAATAACTACTTTTAAGTTATCCGTTGTTCCAACCACTTCAATTCCCTGAATCATAAAATGCATATTTTTCGGATCATCATCCAAAAAAGCAACGGGCTTTAACTCATGAAAAGGAGAAACATATAATTGACGGACTAACGAACGTCCGGCTCGTCCAGCTCCGATTACGAGCGTTCGTTTACGTGACTTGACCATTCGTCGCGGTAACGCATATTTTCGCCAGTGTTGACCAATTCCGAGTAATCGTAAGGCAACACGAATTGCACCGAGTAACAATAAGGAAATACAAAAGCTCAGAATCGTGATGCGTTCAAGCACTTGTCCGAATACGAATTTTTGATAAATCATTAGACCAATCGAACTGATCCCTAATGATAAGGAGAGCGTTAAGGCTTCCTGAATACTGGCGTACTTCCAGTTCACCCGATACAACTTCATTAAGAAGGCCAGTGTGACAAACAACAAAGAAAACACTGCTGCCGATTGTAGTAAGAGTTGACTGTCAATCAAGTCAAATAACTCTCTCGGATATAAGAAAAAATAAGTAAAACCAATAGCAATACATAACGCTGCAGCATCAATACAGGCTAATGTCAGCGTTCGATAATAATAATAAAATTTCATTGATTGAAAGTCCTTTCTCTTCATATCTGAAGTATTTTTTAAACAGAGGAGGTACGGCTAGCTCTTTCCGCCAACAACTCTTTCATCATGCGTGCGACGTCATCTCCTAAATCGTCACGTTTTAACGCAAATTCAAGTGTCGTTTGGATAAAACCAAGTTTTTCTCCCACATCGTAGCGTCTGCCACGGAACTCGTAAGCCAATACTTCGTCGAATTCATTTAGTCTTGAAATCGCATCCGTCAGTTGAACTTCTCCGCCGGATCCAACAATTTGTGTTTCTAAGTACGTAAAGATATCTGGTTTTAAAAGATAGCGCCCCAAAATTGCTAAATTGGACGGCGCTGTTCCAAGAGCAGGTTTTTCAACAAATGATTTCACCTTATGTAAGTCCTCTGAGATGCTGTTGCTTGGATCGACGATACCGTAACGTTGTGTATCTTGATTTCGCACTTGTTGTACTCCGATGATTGAGCAATTGGTTCGTTCGTACTGCTCAATTAATTGACGTGTACACGGTATTTCTGCTTGGACGATATCATCACCCAGCATAACGACAAATGGTTCGTTTCCAATAAATGCTTTCGCTTGGAGAATTGCGTCCCCAAGACCTTTTGGTTTGGATTGCCGGATAAAATGAATGTTAATATTTGTCGTCTCTTCAACAAGATGTAACAGATCGGATTTATTTTTGGCGATTAGATTCGCCTCAAGCTCCGGCACCGAGTCAAAATGATCCTCAATTGCCCGTTTCCCTTTACCTGTAATGATGATAATATCTTCAATCCCTGACTCAATCGCTTCTTCGATGATATATTGAATCGTTGGCTTATCAACAATCGGTAACATTTCCTTCGGCATCGCTTTTGTCGCTGGTAAAAAACGTGTTCCTAACCCAGCAGCTGGAATTACCGCCTTTTTGACCCGGTACATGAGATTCACTCCATTCTCATTTTCCATAAGATAAGTTATATGGCAATCTTTACTTTATTTAAGATAACACATACCACATTCTACTTACCATAAACTTTTCCATATATTCATAATGTAAGCGTTAACATAGAAAAAAGAGAGTGTTAATTCACTCTCTTTCCCTTTCATTGACATTAAATCACTTATACCCATTGTCCTTTCCAGTTCTTTTCGACTGGATTTGGCGGGTTGATGGTGACCAATTGATTCAATAAAACTGCTTCATTGTTTTCATAGATTTCTTCATATAACCAATCTTCCAGCTTCTCTGACAGGAACTTGCGGCATTGCTCCCAGTAAAACGGACGCTTCGTCGTATGATGGGCATCTGACGCAACAAGATGCGCTAATCCGTTCTCAAGTAAAGCAACAGCAAAACGTTGGACGTCTTTTCCGTACTTTCCAATCAAACTTGCGCATGTCACTTGGCTGATTGCTCCATTAGAGATCAAGTCGAATAACAATTGCGGGTTTTGAATAATGGCTTTATTTTTCTCCGGATGCGCAATAATCGGAATATGTCCATCTGAAATCAATTCAGCAAACACTTGACGTGCATAGGACGGAATCCCCGTCGATGGAAACTCGATCAAGATATAGCGTGAAGCAGCTAAAGGTAACGCCACTCCGGCTTCCATCTCTTCGATCAACTCGCCAATCAACCGGACTTCATGTCCCGGATACACTGTCAGTGGAATGTCACGTTGTTTTAATAAGACGTTTAATTCCGCGACCGTTAACGGAACGTCGATATCACCCGTCTCGAACTGGGGATGATACAAGTGCGGTGTCGCGATGATTCGGGTGATTCCTTCTTCGACAGCCTGTTCAGCTAACTGTAACGCATGTTCAACACTCGAAGGACCATCGTCGACGAGTGGTAACAGATGACAGTGGATATCAACCATGATAGGATCCCTCACTCATAGGAATAGTAGTATTGGTACGCCGAATCATCTGTCAATTCCCGACGATTCAAGACGACTCCTAAAATTTTCGCTTCCGTCAGTTCCAATTGTTCTTTTGCTTTTAAGACTCGTTGGCGATCAGAAGTCGTACAGCCGATGACCAAAATGACACCATCCGTTAATTTTGATGTGATGCGGCTATCCGCAACTTGAAGCAGTGGTGGCGCATCTAAAATGATGACGTCGTATTCTCCACGTAATTGTTCAATCAGCTTTTCCATCGCACGCGACGATAACAATTCAGCCGGGTTTGGTGGAATCGGACCCGCTGTTAAAATGGAGAGATTATCAACCTTCGTCGGTAAAACCGCTTTTTCGAGTTCGGCCTGACGAGTCAACAGGCTCGATAATCCAAGACCGTTTGCAACACGGAACGTATAATGAACGGTCGGACGACGCATGTCAGTATCGATGATCAAGACACGTTTTCCTTGTTGTGCATAGGCGACAGCAAGATTCGAGGCAGTGGTTGATTTCCCTTCCCCTTGTGTCGAAGAGGTGACCAGCATGACTTTGATTTCTTTATCGACCGCCATGAATTCAATATTTGTCCGAATCGTCCGGTACTGCTCCGCAATCGGTGATTTCGGTTGTGTCGCGGTAATCAGGTTCCGTGCGTCTTTATTCATCTTATTTTTCTTAGCCATACTGTTTGACCACCTCTCGTTTTGCCGACTTCGCTGATGCTTTAAATAATTTGCTATCGATATCCGGAATACTTCCTAAGACAGGCAGGTCAAGCAGTTGCTGGACTTGTTCTTCTGTCCGGATGCGACGATCGAGCACTTCACGCAAGAAGGCCAGACCAACACCGAGTAAAAATCCGACGACGCCGGCAATCGCAGTGTTGAGTAAGATATTCGGACTGACTGGTGACGTTGGAATACCCGATACAGATAAGACTTTGACGTTATCGACATTCATCAGATCCGGAATGTCTTTACTGAATGTTTTGGCGACAGCATTCGCAACGTTGGAAGCGAGCGCCGCATCGGTGCTTTGGACCGAGACGTTGATGACCTGTGAGTTTTGCTCACTTTCAACTGTAATCATGTTATTCAATGCACCGATGTTGTCCGGTGCATTTTCAACTTCTTCTTGCACTTTTTCTAAAATAGCCGGACTCTTGATGATGACACGATATGTATTGACGAGTGTGACGGATGATTGGACCTGTGCTGCATCGATCACATCGGTTTCTTGTTTTTTCGGTGTAACCAGGATTTGTGTTCCTGCTTGATACGTCGGTTTAATCAAAAACGTACTGACGGCAAATGAAATCAATGCCGCAACAATCGTGAGTGCCAAAATGCGCCAAAACGACTTTCTTAAAATCGAAAATAACTCTTGTAAACTAATCGTTTCATTCATGGTTTAATTATTCTCCTTTATTTGTCTAATGCGGTGGCTTTTTATCAACTAGAAATTAGTATAACAAAAAAATTGGAAATGGTTGATATAATTTTAGGAAATATTATACGTTTATTGAAAAAGGTTGCGTATAATGAAAAGGACATGTTTTCTTTTCACATGAATTTCCGAAGATCTACATAGGAGGAATTTTTTTATGCATCGCTCACTACAAGCCCTTCAATACTATACATCGCACTCAGAGACGGATATCGAACGTCTCCACGAACGAATTTGTTCCAGCTTGGCTTCGACAGAATCGCTGACAGATACAATGATTCGCTTGACCGGACAAGCACCGCTCGTACCCTTTCAACAAGATACCGTAACCGCTGAAGAATGGACCGCATTCTTGTCGGGAAAACACCATCAGGTGCTTGCCGATTTTTACGGCACGCTTGTCGCCCGGCCAATTCTTGAAGAAGATGGTCCCGCTCCAGTTGAAGAAACTGCATCTACTCCAACACTTTCACGGACGCATCGGGAACCGGAATCTCCGCGCCGTCAAAAAATCAAGTCTTTTTCCGAACCGCGTTCAAGACGCAAGTTCCCATGGGGATGGGTCGCTTTACTCATTTTATGTTTTTTGTTAGGAGCCGGCGGTACCTACGTTTACTCCAACTACATTGCCAGTCCGCGCGTGTCTGAACCAAAATCGACTGTCGAAAAACCGGTTGCAATCAAAGAAACCAAAAAAGAAGCACCTAAAGAAGATCAGCCTGAAGTAAAAGAGGTTTCAGATATTCTTTATGTCAAAACACGAAACAGTAACATCTACAGCGATTCTGGTTTGACAGTTACTTTGTATGAAGCAGACTTCGGCGACGGTTACCGGATTCTTGAAACTACCGATACCATCAGCAAGATTGAATTGACCGACGAGCTGATTGGTTACATCAAAAACGCCGATACGACTAAGACCCTACAAGATGATGCGATTGCCGACGAATCGTTGTTGACATGGGTCGGTGACAATTTGGATACCAGCTTCGTCACCGAGACACTCATTGACCTTATCGGCAAATCAAGCGCTGATTTGAATAGCATTTACGGAGAACCGGAACGGACGTTTTCGGACGAAGTCAATTCGTACCTGTTTTACGGTAATCATTTCTTCACCCTGCAAAACGATCAAGTCATTGCCATCGACTGGTCGGAGACCGATATTACGAATGATGATTTAGCTTTACTTACACCACTTCAACTCGAAACAGAGACGACGGCACTTGTCACAAGTAATTCGTATCGACTGCAACGGTTTGATAAACCGGGAACAGATTTCAGCCGCGTTCGTCTGGCTGAGCAAAAGCTATAAAACAAGAGAGCCAATCCTTTTACGGATGGCTCTCTTGTTTTATAACTTAATTCAGATCAAGTGAATAACGTAACGCTGTTTTCGTCTGGCTCAGTGAATCTTCTGTCGGATGCCAGTAATAAATGCCATCTGCTTCTTTTCCACCTGCTCCTTCGAGCTTTAAGTTTTCCTGATTTTTAAAGGCATCCATGTAATCAAATGCCAGTGTCTGCATCGGTTTGAATGAGACATTCGTCTGTGCATTTTCTCCGACAACATCCATGATGGCATTGAATTTACTGACGGATACATCGGAAGATAATTTTGAGACCACTTGTGCAATCACGTCACGCTGCCGCATCTGACGGCCAAAATCTCCACGCGGATCTTCATAACGCATCCGTGTGTATTTAAGTGCCGCGTCACCGTTGAGATTAATCTTCCCAACCGAGAACTGCGTCCCATCTGCATTAAAGTCAATATCGTTATTAACCGTCACCCCGCCGACCGCGTCAACAAGCGACGTGAAACCTTCCATATTGATTTCCGCGTAGTAATTGATTGGAATATCAAGAAATTGCTCGACCGTCTTGATTGCCATCTCCGGTCCTCCAAATGAATAGGCGTGGTTGATTTTATCGTTTGTTTCGCGACCGACGATCTCAACTTTCGTATCCCGTGGAATACTGATCAGACGACTTTCATTGCGGGTCGGATTTAAGGTCATGACCATAATCGAATCGCTTCGCCCCTGCTCACCTGGACGTTGATCGACCCCGAGTAATAGAACAGACACCGGTTTCTGCTTTTCAATGATTTTGTCGCCGGTATTTTTAACCGGGGATTGGATTTTTTTGACGGTTTGATCGACTTGATAATACGTATAACCGACGAATCCTCCTACTCCAATGATGAGTACTAAGGCAATCAATAGCATGATTTTAAGCGGGGTGAACCGCTTTTTTGCTTTTCGTTTCTTTTTGACACGTTCCACGTCTTCACGTTCCTTCCTTCTCGTTCTTCTTTTCATTATGTAAATCATTTGAGTTCCTGTTGTTATCGGTCGAACAAAAGTCACTTTACAGTCGAGTATACCTAAAAATTAATTGAATTTGTAAAAAACGGAAAAATATGAAAAGAAGAACTCGCCAAGTGGCAAGTTCTTCTGAGGATTACAGCAAGGATTCTTCTGCAGATACGCGTTCATACATAAAGACTTCGTAGATTTTTTTCTTGAAGTTATAGTCCATGCTGACGAACATACGTTTTTTCGGATCCGTCGTCTGGAAGACATATGACTTCATCATGATTGGATCGGCAAGCCCCAACTTGATGTCTGCTTTTGAAGCGACCGTTGAATAATCATAGTGTCCCCAGTCCATCCATTCGCCAAGTCCTTTACCCGTCAAAACGGCATCGAGCTGTTTTTCTGTCATGCCTTCTGTCAACTTGGCACCTTTCGTCAGCTGCATCTTACTTTCCCGGACGCCGATTTTCGTCTTCGCCGTGATGCTGATCATTTTTGAAGTCAGACGGTAGACCGAATCCTTACTTTTTGTCGCGAATGACAGCTCCGTATAGGTCGGAGGAACTTTCGCTTTCGTGTCATAGAAGTCGTACGCCGCAAACTTTTGACCGTCTTCTTTATCTGCGTACTCTGGTTTTTTCTTCAACATTGTCGATCCGTCTTTTTTCGTTAACTGTGTTTTATAGCTTTTTCCGTAAAGTACTTTGGCGACTTGTTCCATTGTCATCCCTGTTTTCAAGGCTTCGAATTGCGTCGTCGCTTGGATTTCTTCTTTTGTTGCCGCTTGTGCTGTTCCTGCTATTAATGTTGAACCGGCCAAAATCGCCGCGATTGTCAATTTACCAAATGTTGTTGTCATGTGTTTTCGCTCTTTTCTAAAAGGTATTGGTTGATTCAAACTATCTGTTTAACGTAATAGTTGGACGGCCCGGTCGGCATCCAGTCGACCGTATCCGTACGACGTGTCATAACCCTTTTTCCCAAGGTCTTGTGCTGATTTCTTGAGAATGCTTTCGACCTCTGATGCTTTGATCGCCGGTTTTAAGCTGTAGAGAAGACTCGCGACACCCGCCACATGCGGTGCTGCCATCGACGTCCCGCTCCAGAAAGCCGACTCACCGTCACTGAGGTAACTCGGAATGTCTTGTCCCGGTGCAATCAGATCGAGTCCCTCGCCGTAGTTCGAGAAAGCCGATCGTTTGTCGAACCGGTTGGAGGAACCGACCGAGAAGGCATACTGCGATCGTGCCGGATACGACAACTTGTTTGTCCCGTCGTTTCCGGACGCGACGACGACAAGAACACCTTGTTTTTTCGCATACGCGAGCGCATCTTCAATCGCTCGTGATGAGAAGCCACCGCCGATGCTCATGTTGATGACTTTGGCTTTGTTTTTCACCGCATGCATGATGCCTTTGGCGATGTTCGAGTTGGAACCGTAGTTGTCTTCGCTCAACACTTTGATCGGAATGATTGATGCTTTGGCATTGATCCCGGACATGCCGTACGTATTGTTGCTGTTCGCTGCAATGACACCAGCGACGTGCGAACCGTGTCCGTGATCATCGATCGCGAGTCGTTGCCGGTTGACGAAATCATAGCCAAGGTCCATCCGGACGCGTCCGGCAAAATCAGCATACGTCGGATTGATGCCGGTATCGATGACTGCGACAAGAACCGTCGATTGTTTTTTCGAAGCAATCCGCTTCTTCATCGCATCAAAATTAATATCGGCCCCTTTGACACCACCACGTTGACCGGTATTATTCAGTGACCACTGGTACGATTTGAACACATCGCCACCGAGTCCCCGCATTTGACTGTCGAGTTCGACATAGGCGACACCCCGTGTTTGTTCGAGTTGGCGTTTGGCAGCAAGTGCCTGCATGACTGTCCGGTACGTGAATTTCTCAAGCTTCAGTCCGGCGTCAATCGTCTCCCGTTTAACGGCGTCTGTTTTCTCAAACAATTGCATCGCCTGACTCGTCGTTCCTGTTACTTTGACGACGAGACTGCTTGCCTTTGCCGACGTGCTGGCTTTTGCCAGTTGTTCACGCATCGGCTCAAACCGTTCAAGTTTAAACGGAACGACAAATGCCGTATTTTTCTTCCCTTCGATTTCTATGTACTGACGCCCGCTCCAACTGAGTGGAAAGATCAACGATTGATCACTGACTTCCGCGTAACGTTCATAGACCAGTTGTTTTTGATAGTCCGTTTGTGACTCATAGACTGTCACGGCTTCCGTCGCGTCCGCCGCAAACTTCAAGTGTGTCCCGCCCGTCAGATACGTTTTTGTATCAAAGTAGAACAACGCTTTCCCTTTACTGTTAAACGTTCCTTTGATGTATGCTTTTTTTGTTTTTGTATCCAGTACCGGCAACTTCCTAGCTCCCGTTCCTGCTGCATCCGTCTGAACCGGGACCATCGTTCCGAGCAAACCGAAAACCGTCAAACCGACTAACCACTTTTTCATTTCTCCACTCCTTTATCCGCCTTTTGTCCTATTCATCCAGTATAATGGAAAAAATTATGACAAACACCTATTTTTCGTCTTTTTATCGGTTTTTTTCCTCTGTTTTTGAAGCACTTCATTAAAAAAGGTGAATCCCATATTGATTGGATTCACCATGTCGCTTTATTTAATATAGCTCGTTGCTCGATCGGCATTCAGTCGACCGTAACCGTACGTCGTATCGTACCCTTTCGTCCCGAGATCCTTGGCGGATTTCTTAAGAAAACTTTCGACGTCCGACGCTTTAATCGTCGGTTTAAGACTGTATAGGACACTGGCGACAGCCGCAACATGCGGTGCTGCCATCGAGGTTCCACTTGCAAAGGCCATTTCTCCGTCCGCCAAATAACTTGGAATCTCGACACCCGGTGCGACGAGATCGAGTCCTGTCCCGTAGTTCGAGAACGAGGCTCGTTTATCGGTCCGACCGGTCGCACCGACCGAAAAGACATACTTCGAACGTGCCGGATAAGCGACCGTCTTTTTGCCGGCATTACCGGATGCGGCGACGACCAAGACGTTTTTACTTTTCGCATAGGCAAAGGCTGACTCGACCGATTTCGATGACGTGTCACCACCGAGACTGAGGTTGATGACCTTTGCGCCTTTTTTGACCGCATGATTGATCCCACTGACGAGATCCGATGTATAACCGGCCCCATTCTCATCCAGGACTTTGATCGGGATGATCGATGCTTTCGCATTAATGCCCGTCATCCCGTACGTATTGTCACTGCCGGCTGCGATGACACCGGCGACATGTGAACCGTGACCATGATCATCCCAAGCCGTCTTCGAACGATTGACGAAATCATAACCGAGATCCATCCGGACCTTCCCGGCAAAATCGGCGTAACTCGGATTAACACCGGAATCGATGACGGCAACGAGTGTCGTCGCTTGTTTCTTTTTCGCGATCCGTTTTTGCATCGCCGTCAGACCGATGTCAGCTCCTTTGACACCTTTTTTCTGACCCGTGTTGAGGAGTGACCATTGATGTTTCTTAAACGCATCGGCACCAAACGCTTTGATTGGTGTATCGTATTCAACATACGCCGTCGCACGTGATTGTTCGAGTTTTCGTTTCGCTTGTGTTGCTTCCGCCACCGATCGGTAGGTCAATTTTTCAAGGCGGAGTTCCGGTGCCAACGCTTGAACGCTCGTTGCCCCGAGACTGCTGCCCCGCACCATGCCGGCTTTCGTTTGAACGATCAGTGCTGTCGTCGTTTTGGCTTGGACAGATGTACTACGCGTCAGATCAATCGGTTCGTAGCGTGAGACACTGAACGGAACAGAGTACGTATCCCCCGGATACCCTTCTAAAATCAGATACTGCCGTCCGCTCCAACTGAGCGGGAAATACATCGTTTCGTCATTGCGTTGGAAATAGCGGTTGTAGACACGTCCGGCATCGGCGTCGGCCTTGCTCGTAAACATCGTCCCGTAGATATCCCAATCAAGATTAAACTCGAGATGCGTCCCGTCCGCGACAAAGTCCTTCGCGTCCAGATACCAAATATCCAGTCCATCCTCATCAAAACGTCCTTTCAGTGGTGCACCGACATAACTGCCATGGAACGTCGGAAATGCTTTTGCTTGATTGATTTGCTGACGACTGACCGGTTTTTGCTGATCGACTGCTTCTCCGTTTAATCCAAATCCCATCAACATGCTCAGTGCCAGACCACCTGAAATGATTCGTTTCATTCCGCCACTCCTCTATTTGTCTTAGGTACATACTCCTATGTACCCGATAATATTGGGATAATGTGGAATATTGAAAATCATTTACCTGATTCGTTTAAATTAATTTGGAATGCACGAAAAAACACCTTTCATCCATTTCTGGACAAAAGGTGTTCAAGGGGATTAGTTTAATCCGAGAAGAACTGCTTTCTCGTAACCGCCAGTCAAGACAGAGTTGTCATATGACTGAAGCTCTTTGTTGACCGTGATGACGTTCGACAATGTTTTGAGTGTACCTGCTGGCACTTTGATCTTAACGATGTCGAGACCGTTTGTGATGTCGTCATCTGAGTCAGCAAGCGAGATGCTTGTGCCGACCGGCAAGTTTTTGCCGTTTAGTGTGTACTGAGCTGTACTTGTTGCATCGTACATACCTGAGTACTGAACACCTTCCGAGAACTTGACGCGGATGACGTCTTTTTCGTTTTTGTCATTTGCTGTGACTTTAACGATTTCGAATGGAGAAACCACCGGAGTAACTGGTGTTTTCGAAACTTTGAAGTCGTGAGATGCCGTCGCAACTGTGTTTCCGACATCGTCAGAAAGTGACTTGACGACAACTTTCCACTCTTCGCCGTATCCTTCTTTGTCGACGAGGTACTGGATGCTCTCGTTCGCTTTGACGCGGAAGTTCGTATCTGAACTGTTTGTATAACCAACGACTGAACCGTCGACTGTAACGATTTTACCGTTTTTGTCTTTACCAATGAACTCAACTGTTGTTTTCGGCGGTAAGACCGTGCCTTCTGCATTGATGAGTGGTGTATCCGACTGATCAAGACCACGTAATTTAACCGGTTCGCTCATCATGACGTTAAAGTCATTCGAGAGAAGGATGCGGTCGATGGCATTGATTTCAGCACTCTTCAGATCAGGAGAGTTGAGCGGTGAACCAGCGTAGTTCAGGTCAAGTGACAACGCATCGTTTTTCTCGCCGTTCGCTTCTGCTTTGACTGCATCTTTAGCAAGTGTGATTTTGAACTTGCCGTTGTAATAGTTTTCTTTCGTGTTGACTGTATCGTAGATTTCCGTCCAGTCTTTGTTGAGCTCGAGAAGTACTTCGCCCGTCTCTTCGTTGTAGTATGTGACGTCAGCATATTGGCTGAAGTCTTCATACACTTTCGTACCTGAGTTGTAGCTCTCAAGTTTCAGTTTTCCTGAAGCAAGCAATCCTTTGACTGCATCAAGATCAAGATTTTTGAGTTGTTTGCTGAACATGATCCGGAATTGTTCAGGTGACTCAACTACGACGCCAGCTGTCGGTTTAACTGTATCTGCCGCAACCGTGAAGTCGAGGTTTTGTGTTGTTCCGATATTCGACTCATCTGAGAGGGCCGCGAAGTCCATTGCATCCCAAATCTGGAGTGAGTGTTTACCTGGTGTGAAGTAACCTTTTTTCGGTCCTGGGTAAGCTTCTTCTGCTTTGACAGCTGCCATCATCTGCTCATCGTTTAACGTGATGATGACTGTATCGCGGCGGTCGACACCTTCTTTGTTGTCGAAGCCGAGGTATTCGACATCAAAGTATTTCTCGCCGAACTGACCGTCGATTTTGAACTTCGCATCCGCGATTGCTTCTGAGAATTTCACTTCGAGTTGGTTCAGGCCGACCGGTTTAACAGACGTGACTTCAGGTTGACGTGCATCCGTCAATTTGAAGCTCGCTTTTGATTTGACTTCTGTATCCGTGCTGCTTGTGATTTTCGCAAGGACTTTGACCGTCGCGTTGTCTTGGAGTGGTGTTTCTTTGTCCAAGATGACTTCGAAGGCTTTCGGATTTGAAGGAATCGATTTGATTCCGATAACACGTTTCATCCCATCGAATTGTTCGATTTGGATGTTGTCGTTCGCCATATACTCGCTCTCATCTACAGTTGGAAGCTTTTTATCAAGCCCAAATGATTTGAGTAATAATTCACGTGAAACGGCTTTGTCGAGGAAAATCGTCACGCGATCCGCTTGGTTCGATTCAGCTGCAAGGACATTGATCATCTCAACCGGAGCCGGTGTGACCATGACTGTGCTGAACTTCACTTTTGCTTGTCCATCGATTTTACCGATTAAGTCTTTGTACTCACCATTGACTGTCTCGATGATTTGCGCATCGATTGTCGCTTCAAGGTCCGTGTTGCTGAACTCTGAAGTGAGGAGGACTGTCGCTTTACCGTCTTGGATTGTAACACGCTCTTTGGCGAGTGAACCGAATGATGTCGATAATTTCAAGACGATATCGTCTGCTTTCATATCTACTTCACCAGTTGCTTTGTTTTTGAGCGAGAATGTCACTTCCGTGTTGTCCGATCCGTTTGCGAGGATTGAAGACGCTTTTGGCGTGACTTCAAGCATCCAAATGTTTTCAACACTTTGTGTCATGAAGCTGAGTGAACCAAGATCTTTGGCTACGCCGCCAATCATGATGCCTTTCGCATCAACTGTGTAATCCATGCCGTACTCGAGGCCTTCGACTTCGAGGACTGCTGATTTCTTGTCGGCACTGAGTGTTGCTGACTTGACTGTTGCACCTGCGATTTTGAAGTTGTCTGCCATGACAGAATCAACTGCACGTGAGAATGAAACTTCAACTTTTTCTTTGCCGAGTGCTTTTGCTGAAGCAAGAACTGTGTTTGCAATCGTGAAGTCCATTGCAGCTGATTTCACATCGCCGACTTTGACGACATAGCTATGTGTGCCTTCAGGAATGCCGCCTTGCGACGCCATGAATTTCCCTTTAGAAAGAGATCCTTTGACGACGATCGGTGCTTTCGTCATATCTTTTCCTGGGTAGATCAAGAGTTCAGCCATTGCGCCCACAGCAGGGTACATGACGTCTGCTTTAACAGAAAGTGTCTGATCATCGACGCTTCCCATGACGTTTGAGATCATTGCTGCTTTCACTTCATAGTTGATCGAACCTGTCACGACAGAGTTCGCACCTTTGTATGTGTAAGCAATTTTATATTTGCCGGCTTTTGAAGTATCCGGTGTTTTGATGTTGAACTTGCTGATCGGGCGTTTCACGATGATGCCTGATTTATAACGGATGCTGATTGTGCTCGGAAGAACAACTTTTCCTCCGACGGCAACTGGTTCGAGGACTGGTTCGAGGATATCAACGACATAGTTCTGAAGTTCTACTTTGAGGACGGCTTTTTTCGAAGTGCCGGCAACTGTACCGTAAAGCACTTGATACTTGTTGATGTACTTCGCTTCAAACTTAACCGAGCCGTTCCATTTTACAGAACGCATTTCGTATTTGCCGTTTGTCAGCTTGACTTTGACTTTCGTCGGCAACATCAATTTCTTAACCGCGTACTTTGAACCACCTGCATGCTTCATCAGGATTGGTTCGATGTATTTAACAGAGACCTTTGCTGCCGCGTCAGCAGCAACCGGTGCAACGACAGATGCAGTGACTGCGAGTGCAGCTGCAGCAGCGTACAATTTGTTTGATTTTTTCGTGTAAGCCATGTTTACAATTCCTCCTCTTGTCTTTCAAAACTAAATGCAACAATCCCAACCAGATAACCTACACTTAAAGTAAAATATTTGTAAATATTTACTTTAAAACATGCAACGAATTCTCTGCCTTCTTGGGAGGAGTACGTTCTGTTTCACACGCCGATCCATCGCCTATTCAGTAGACGATCGTCAGTGACACATTATGTATCCAGTTTGGGATGAACAGAAAAACGTTGTTTAATGCCTTCATAAGTAAGGCATTTCATATGTCGTAGGTTTGCACCAAGTCTCACTGCTAGATCAGTGAGTCACTCAGCTACAGCTCAAATATACAAAACTCAGAAACTAACGACAATAGGTTTTTTGTAAAAATTAGGTGAATAGTAGTAACTAGTAAAATATATTTACAGGTTGTATATGGAAATTAAAAATCTAACTATCCCTTTTTAAGAAAACGCTTACATTTATATAGAATTTCATTAAAGTCAATATTTTTCTGAAATATAATAAAGCCATCACGCTTCGATCCGTGACGGCTTTTCGCTCAAGATATATTCTGATTTGCTCGTTCTACCGCTTTTAAAAAAGCGTCGCGGTGAAATCGATGATCGGCATCTGCCGTCAACTCAATCATGTCGTCCAAGCGACGCAATTGAATCGGAAGACCACGTCCGATCCATTCGAGTTGCTGCTGGAGATGCCGCCTCGCCCGGTCAATCGTATGTCGTTCGGCTGCTGCGAACTGCCGTAAGTACTGTAAGACGTAACCGAATCCGAATTCAATCGGAATCCGTAATTCAGCTCCTTTGTCCTTGATCCGGATCAGACCGGCTCCATAATGGATGGCCCGTTCCCATTCTTCGCTGATTCGTTCGTACCAGTTCCCATTCGTCAAACAGTGTGTTTCCAGTGCGCCTTTCGGACCACTTGGCATGACGCTGAAATAATCGATTTTCATTCGTCTTCTCCTTTTGTCATTAAAAATAGGATGAATCCTTGATGGACTCACCCTATATGACAGGTCAAGAGGTTGGATTGTTCGAAAATGTTTTACCCGGACGACCAATCCCTTCGTATTGGACGTCCCCCGGTTCATCGACGAATGCCCAACAGTTGCGGCCGTCAATCAATCGGGCCGTTTTCATGTTATCCGTCAGCTGTCGTGGTGTGACATGCTTGATTTCATCCCACTCCGTCATGATGACAGCTACCTCAGCTCCTGCGACCGCTTCTTCTATCGTCTCTTTTTGATTGAGCAGGGTTTTGGCTGCAGGATCATAGCCTGTAACGATGACACCCAGTTTCGTCAGACGGTCTGCCAGACGTAATGCCGGAGCATCACGTAGGTCGTCCGTTCCCGGTTTGAAGGATAAACCCAATAAAGCAATCCGAAGTCCTGGTCTTGGATTGATTTTTTGAAGGACATATTCGAGCTGCGCTTCATTCGTCCGGTCCGCTGCCTCAATGACATGAAGATGTTCTCCCTGTCTTTGAGCCAGTGTCGTCAAGGCTGCGATGTCTTTTGGAAAACACGATCCACCATAACCGGCACCGGCTTTTAAGAAAGCCGGACCGATGCGCGGATCAAGACCAATCCCATGGGCTACGTCCTCGACGTCGGCTCCGACGATATCCGCCAACCGTGAAATCTCATTGATGAAACTGATTTTGACAGCCAAAAAGCTGTTAGCTGCATACTTCGTCAACTCGGCTGTTGTCGGATCAACGTGAACGATTGGTGCATTTGCTTTAAATAAGTCGGTCAGACTCTCCGCTAATGCTTGATCGTGTGTTCCGATGATGACCCGGTGCGGATTGCGCATATCTCGCACAGCAGTCCCCTCCCGGAGAAATTCCGGTACCATCGCAAAACGTAAGGACGGATACCTTCCTTGGAGTGATTCCGTCGTTCCCGGTGGTATCGTCGATTTTAATACAATTGCTGCATCCGGTTGAATGGAATGAATGTACGCAATGACCGCTTCGACGGCTGATAAATCACAACTGCCATCTGCCCCTTCCGGTGTTCCGACAGCTATTAGGTACAAATCAGAAATTGGATACTCGGTCGTAAAGGTCAGACGACTTTGATTTTTCTGTAACGCTTCTTCAATTCCCTCTTCCGTAATTGGTACAATTCCTTTCGATAACAGTTCCATTCGTTCTTTATTTAAATCGACACAAACCACATCGTGCTTCGCATCGGCTAATCCGATTGCGGTTACGAGACCAACATATCCCGTGCCAACTACTGTTACTTGCATCTCATCACATCCTCCATCAGTTTCTCTGTCTTCACTATACGGGAGCGAAAGTGATTTGTGCATCGAAAAAGCTTTTCGAATACGCTATACTGAAGACGGGAATGGGAGGAATGCTCGTGGCGATTATCATCTTTTGCCTCGTATGTCTCTTCGCATATCGTATCCGCAAGCTTCCCGAAGCGATTCGGACGATCTTACTCATCCTCGGTTTACTCAGTGGATGGTTCGCGCTGTTTGAGATCATCAGTTATTTAGAAGCGAATCCTTACCTGGCCGCTATCCCGATCACACTCGGACTCGGCTACTGGTTTTGGCGCCGCAAGAAAAAACGGACGACCGGTTCTACCTCAGCTTGAGGTCGAGCGGTGTCCGCCTATCAATCACACAAGACCAGTCCGCTAGACGGAACTGGTTTTTTTATTGTTACAAGACAGCGGGTGGTCCGAATTTCCCGTCATGGTAATCCCGGTACGCCTGACGGATCTCATCTTCCGTATTCATGACGAACGGTCCGTAGGCAATCGTTTCTTCCCGGATCGGCTGACCGGAGTAAATCAGGACCTTCGTCCGGCTGACGGCAGTTAACGCAAGTGAACTATCACCTGCTGCCTGTTCGTCAAACGTCAACGTCGCAGCCATCGTCTTCGCAAGTCGGGTTTCGCTTGTCCCGACTTCCAGTTCGCCGGCCAGAACATATAAAAAGGCATTATGGTTCGCCGGGAAGACATGATGATACGTCGCCCCTGGTGCGAGCGATACCTCACTCATCGTAATCGGAACGAGACTGTCGAGTGGTCCTGTCACGCCGGCAATGTCACCGGAATAAACCCGGACGTTGCCCCCATCGAACGTCACGGTTGGCGCCTGTTCGAGCAAAACGTTTTGATACGATGTCGTTGTTTCTTTCAAACGTTTCGGCAGATTAAGCCATAGTTGCAACGTATGGATCAAGTCGTCATCAACCGCTTCTTCCGCATGACGTGCTGCCCAACCAGCGTTCATGTACTGGACGTCCCCAGCGTCTAAAATCGAATGTCCGCCATGATTATCGATATGTTCGAGCCGGCCGTCGATGACATAGGTGATGGTCTGAAAGCCACGGTGCGGATGATCGGAAAAGGTCCCGCGCTTAAACCAGTCTTCCGCCATCAGGATAAACGGATCAAACTCGTCTTTCCGGTCCGGTGGCAGTACCCAGCCCTGCTGCACATGAGGGTAGCCGTTTTGTTGATAGGTCACTTGCCAGTGATTCTTGACATCCCGTTTGAACATCTCTCCAACTCCTCTACTCATTATACCTTCATTGTCGCACAGCCATATCCGGAAGCTGCACTCGTTTGCTTGTCAGAGCCTTTCCATCCATAAAAAAAACGACTCCGGTTGACGGAATCGTTTTTTCCTTAACTTAAAGACGTGACGCCTTTTGTTCGAGAACGGCAATCTTCTCTTCGATTTCAAGCAGCTTCAGTTCGTGTTCGAGTTCGAGGCGACGTTTTTTACGTTTCAGTTGGCTCAGTTCTTCTGCGACCGATTCCGGTGATGCTTCCGGACGTGGCGGTGCTGACTGATCCATCGACTGACGGAGTGGGTCAAACAGATTCGACTTGGCAAACTTCGCCGCTTCCGGACCAAACAGGTCGTTGATGATTGGCAAAACCTTGTTCATCGCGTTGCCTGGAATCTGTGACTTCTCGTCGACCAGACGTTTAAGTGCGAGCTCGTCGACCAAATAGCCTTTACCATCCTGTTCTGCGTGCAGTTCTCCCGTACGGATCCAGCGGCGGACCGTCTCTTCTGATACACGTAACAATTCACTGATCTGTTTTGTCGTTAACATCGTGATCCCTCTTTCCGATTCATTTGATACCTTCACTATACACACGTGTGTGCGTGTGTGTCAACAGATACACACATCAAAAAACCCTCCGAACCGATATGGTCCAGAGGGGCATACTTATCCTGCGCGTCGTAATAATAACCAGAGTCCGACAACTGCCAGTCCTGCTCCTGTCGCTGCGTATGGGAACGGTTTCTCTTCCCCTGCTTGCGGGAGTCGTTCACCGGACATGCCGCTTGTCTCCGGATTGTCCGCTTTGACTTCCGTAACCGGAGCTTGAACCGGTTGCGTCGATGTCTTCGTCGGTTGCGGTGTTGGTTTCGGTTCAACGACCGGTTTCGCCTTCTTGATTTCAGCAAGCAGGAAATACCCCATCGTTTCGTCCGTCAAGGTGACCGAATCCGTTGTAGCTTTTCGTTTGAACAGTTTGAGGAATTCATCGTATCCCGGGAATTCCTCTTCGTCTTCATCCGCCATGCCGACAGCAAGGGCTTCTGCTCCTGCTTTCGTCAGTTCGAACGAATCCATCATCTCATCGAGCGAGACATGGTGAATCGCTTCGACTGTGTATCCGGCTGCGACTTCTGTCTTCACCGTATACGTACCTGGCGTCAACTCGATCGATAACGCATCGTCTTTGCCGACTTCTTCCGTATACACGTCTTTCCCTGTGATCGCATCCGTTATCGTATATGTCGCAGGAATCGTCTGCTCCGAGTAGCCCGGAATCTGATCGTTATTCGCATCGAGGAAGTTCGTTACGATCAACAGATTTGCCATTTCCATCTCTTCGTCATCAAGACCGTAGAGACCGGCATCCACCTGAACGATGTCGCCTGCTTTAAGTTTCACTTTTGCCAAGTCCTCTTCGTCAAGATCCGAATCGATTGTCGGATCCGTTCCTTCGTGTTGAGGAGACGTATAGTAGTACCCGATGTCCATGCCGTATACTTCCACGTAATACGTTCCCGGCTTAATGTCCTTAAACGTATACAGACCGTCTTTCGTATAAACTTCTTCAACGACATCATAGTTTTTATTTAAGAGGTACACCGGGACGTCACTGATGCGTGTTTCTTTTTCCTGGCGGATTCCATCTTCATTTTCGTCAAACCAGATGATTCCGTTGATGACTGCCGTCTTGGATTGAACCGGCTCTTCCTTGACCGGTTCTGTTTCCGGCGTTGGTTCTTCCTTGATCGGCTCTTCTTTAACCGATTCTTCTTTCACTGGTTCTTCTTTGATTGGTTCTTCTGTAGCCGGTTCTTCCGGTGTTGGTTTCTCTTCCGGTTCCGGTTCTGTCGTTACAGGTTCTTCCGGTGTCGGCTCCGCTTTGACTTCACGACCAAATTCAATCAAAATCGTCTTCGCTTGATCCGTTGATGTGACGTTTACAACAGGTGCCGTTTCTGCCGTAAAGGTGACAGTCGGATGTTCTGCGATATCAATCGCTTGTCCCGTCAATCCGTCTTCGAAGACCAGCTCTGTTTCGGATTCGAGATTGACCATTCCTTCACCCGTGAACGTCAACGTATAGGGATTCGTTCCCGTTCCTTTAACATCCCATGAGGAAATCGTTTCTGCCTGTACCGGTGTGATGATACCAAAGACAAGCAGACACGCTGCTATGTACATTCCAATTTTTCGCATTATGTTTGGTTTCGCTCCATTCTAAAATATGTGTTACCTAGATTTTAAACAATAAAGGGAAAATAAACCACAGGATTTCTAAAATTCCTTGAAGAAAAGGACAATTCATGTCCATTTTTTACGGAAACAAAAAAAGAACCATACGATAACCGGGGAACAACTGGTTATCGTATGGTTCCTTTAAATTAACGAACAACTTCAAGCGGAATTTCAATTCCACGTCCGGCGCCGGCATCGATGATCAAAACCGGCAAACGATTTTCATCAAAAACTTCTTTTTCAATCGTCGTATCTGACGTATATGTTCTGATTTCCCCCATTTTTTTCGCTGAAAACGAAACGAATGGGAACGGAATGGACTGATTCGCAACATCGAGTCGAATGTCGACCTGTTGGTCATCAAGCCGAATATCGTTTGCCGTCCGAATCGTCAGACGCATCCGATCGTTTTCCGTCGCTGAAATCTGAGCCGAGATATTTTCCGTTTGTCCGGCACGTGTGACAGGATCGATGATGACCGTTGGGGAAGCGGTCTCCACCTCATCAGCACGCTGACAACCGGGAATGACAAGCAGCGAGATTGCCAAGGGGATCAGCAAACGCTTCATCACGGATTCACTTGATTGCGAAAGTCAGTTCAGCAGTACAGGCGACTTCCCCATCGACTGTTGCTGTGGCACGCCCTTTACCAATCGGTCCACGCAGTTTCGTCAGTTCGACTTCCAATCGGAGCTGGTCACCGGGAACGACCTGACGTTTGAAACGACAATTCTCAATACCGGCAAAAAAGGCCAGTTTGCCTTGGTTCTGTTCCATCTTCAGAACAGCAAAGGCACCGACTTGCGCTAATGCCTCAACAATCAACACACCAGGCATGACGTTGTAATCCGGGAAATGGCCATTGAAGAACTCTTCATTTGCCGTGACATTTTTGATTCCGACAGCCCGTTTTCCTTCTTCGACTTCTAAAATCCGGTCGACGAGTAAAAACGGATAACGGTGTGGAATCACTTCCTTGATTTGTTCAATCGTATACATATAGCGCAGCTCCAATCACTGGTTAATTTAAGATTGTGTCCAAAAATCGGTGATACGGGTCCATGTGTCGAGCTTGAGGACATCCATCGCTTCGCCACCACCAAGTGTCGCATATCCAACCATGGCTCCGATCACTAACGCAAGGACAATAAGAAGAACAATGATCAATAGACGAACAAGGATGGGAACGCGGCGTGAAGAATACTGACGTAATTTTTTACGCTGCTTCGGTTCCTGCTCTTGTTGCTGTTCGTTCTTGATCTGTTGATTACGTTTCAGACGTTCACGGGTCGGTTGGTCCGTTCCGGCTTGATTTTGTACCATTTTGATCACCTTTCATTGGTTCAGTCTAAAGAACAGTATAGCATATTAGTACCTGGTATTAAATAGTTGCAGTTTAGCTACAAATCGGTTCTTTTTTTAAGTGTAACATGCACAAACGATGAACTTGTAAAAAAAGTTCTGTATTTCGTATATATAGAAGAAACAGGACAATCCGTTGTTTTTTTAAATTTTTTTTCGATTTTTCAATCCAAACAAAATCCGGGTGCGTATGCTGTTCAGAACGATACAGACAACAACTACCAAATACGAAGTAGATATCACCCAAATTTGAGAGGATGAGACAAGATGAAAAACACGAAAAAATTCGCAGCAACAGCAATGGCAGCAGCACTCGTATTACCAGGAACGGCAGCATTCGCTTCCGGTGGCGGAGACGACATGAAACATGAGGATAGCGCGAAGAACGTCACGGTTAAAACAAAAGCCGCTGACCTCCGTGCCACACTCGATCAGTTACTCTCTGAGCACTTCGTGCTTGCCGTCATGGACATGAAAAAACAGTATGACGGATCAAAAGATGCCGAGTATTACGAAGCAGCCCTTAAACAGAACGCACTCGACATGACACCGGCCATCGCTTCTGTCTACGGCGACGAAGGCGCAAAACAATTTGAAAAAATCTTCGTTGACCACAACAAATACACAACGGATCTCGTCAAAGCTGTAAAAGCGGACGACCAGGACGGCATCAACGCATCGAAAGCTGAAACAGAAGAGTTCGTCCAAGATCTCTCAAGCTTCCTCGATACAGCAACAGAAGGTAAATTGCCGAAGGCAGCAGCGGAAGAAGTCCTCCGTGCCCATGAAGCAGACGTCTACAAAACCTTCCAACAATATGCAGCCGGTGACTACGAAGGATCGTACAACACGTTCCGCGAAGGTTACAGCCGCATGTATGATATCTCAAAAGCCCTCTCAGTCGCGATCACAACACAGATGCCTGAGAAATTCGACAACACGAAAGCTGATACAAAAGCCGCTGACCTCCGGTCAACACTCAACAGCCTCGCAGCTGAGCACGTGGCACTGGCGAACCTCAGCATGACAGCTGGCGTCGATCAAGCGAAAGACTATGATGCAGCGAACTGGGCGGAAGACATGCACACAGCTGACTTCAAAGCGGCAATGAAATCGGTCTACGGCCAAGCGGGTGCAGATCAATTCGAGCAAGTCTGGACAAAAAACCACATCGAAGCGCAAGCAAACCTCGTCACAGCAGCCATCAACGACGACAAGAAATTGATGGGTGACGCACAAGACATGCTTAAAATGTTCTCAAATGACTTCGGTGCGTTCCTCGGAGCAGCAACGGAAGAAAACCTTCCGACAAAAGCAGCACAAGAAGCGGTCTCTGGTCATGAGACATACGTCCAAGATACGTTCATGCAGTATGTCGAAGGCGACTACAAAGGATCAGTTGACACATTCCGTGAGTCATACGCTTACATGTACGGCGTAGGAGCTAACCTCGGTGATGCAATCGTCAAACAATCACCTGAGAAGTTCATGGATGGTACACCAGGCTCAATGCCGAACACAGGTAACGGCGGCATGAGCGACAACAACACAGCTGCAACGACTGGTGCAATCGCACTCTTCGGTCTCGCACTTGGTGCAGCCGGAATCGTCCTCGCACGCAAACGTCAAAACGCATAAGATTTCGGGTATACTAAAAAGGATAGCGCCTCGGCACTATCCTTTTTCTGTGTAAGAGACTTTGTCTCGGAAAGGAGTGACGTGTCTTGAAAAAATGGTTATTACCGGTCAGCATCCTCTTGATGCTCGTTTCAATCGGTACGTTAATTTTTCTACTGATTGGAAATACGACCGAACCGGAAACGAATATTACGCAGGGCGATACACAAACGGACGCCGCGACATCTTCCGAGACAAAGGAAGACCCGCTTAAACCGTCAGCCATCTTTAAAAAAGAATTTAAGAATCTCTCAACCAATGAAGTCGAGCTCCCTAAAACGTTAGCCATCGGTAAGCTGGATGTCAAAACGAATGTCGAGCAGGTGGGTCTTGATAAAAAAGGCGCCATGGGAACGCCTAAAAACGAGCAACAGGTCGGGTGGTATAAACTCGGCCCCCGTCCGGGTGATGTCGGAAATGCCGTCATTGACGGGCACACCGATACAAAGACCGGTCCTGCCGTCTTTTATCAGCTGCATGAGCTAAAAAAAGGCGATAAAATCGAAATCAAGGATGAATCAGGACGCAACCTCGTTTTCCGTGTCAAAAAACTGGTTGAGTACGGTCACCTTGATGCACCACTCGAAAAAATCTTTGGTGCCTCTGATCGGCGCAACCTGAACTTGATCACCTGTATCGGGACGTACGATGAAAATGAAGGGACGTACGACAACCGTCTCGTAGTCTTTACCGAACTGGATCAAAAGGCATCCGATCCTGTGAAAACACCACCCAAACCAGCAACGAACGTCCGCGTGTCCGGCGGTTTCGTAAACTGGTACGCATCAACGGATGAAGAAGTCGTCACATATAACGTCTATCAAGAACAGGACGGAAAACGGAAAAAACTCGGTTCGACGGAATCAATCGAACGAAAAGCCTTCCCGTTACCAAAAGATCCGACCGGACGTTTCATCATCACGGCTGTCAACAAAGCCGGGATCGAATCGGAAGAAGCGTTCAGTGCCGTTCAAAAATAAGATGAATTAAAAAAATCCTGTGCCTCGATTGGCACGGGATTTTTGTCGTTCATTCATTTAAGGCAATCCGGAGTTGTTTTTCCCCGGACATCGTTTGATAAAACACGCTGAGCCTTCCCTCTGTCACCCTTACTTGAGACGATGGAATGAAGACGATCCCAATCCGTGACTCCCCTGGTTTATAGGAACCATTCAACGAATTGAATTGGTCCGCAATCGTAATGATTTTTCCTTTCGTCTCATATTCACCAATCTTCGGCATGATTTGAATCGTATCCGCTGACTGATTTGTGATTTTGACAGTGATGGCGAGTAAACGGTTCGGTTCACCCATGACTTGTAGCAGCTTTTCTTTTTGAACATTAATCAGCAGGAGCGGTGTTTGACGTGTCGTATCACGATGCGCGACGTCAAGCGTCTTCAACTTGAGTCCCGCCATCTCATAAGTCACCCCAACCCGGTCTTCCCGGTCAAATTGTTTTAATTGTCCTTCGTCCAACCGGAGGGTCGTCCGTGCTTTTTCCGAAACAGGGGATGGTTCTTCCTGCTCCCACCAACTAAAAAGAGGCACCATGAATTTAGCGACAATGACGATGACGAGAAGTGTGGTCATGACATAAAACAAAAACGTCTTCACAATCATCCTCTTTTCTAAGCCTCGATCTGCTCTTTCATCCACCCGGCTGTCAACCCATTCACAGCCGGTGACACCTGTTGACGCGCAAGATGGTCACAGTACTGAATCGCGAGATACTCAGCTTGGAATTCCACGTAACGTGTTCCCGGAAGACTGTTGACTTCGTAGATATAAACATTCCCATCTGCTCCGATTCCAACATCGATTCCGAGCGCATCCAATGGATAGGCATAAAACGACTCGAAGTAGACCGGAAAACGACGGGCAAATTCTACGATTTTCCGTGTGACGTCTTGATGTGTATCCGGGTAATTTTGTTCCATGAAAATATCCATGCGCGTCGTCGAAAATGCACCATGACTTAAGTGACTGACCGATTCTTGGTTATTGTTGCTGACAAAGGGAAAAAACTTCACGAGTTTCCATTTCCCGCCTGCTCCTTTCGCAACATGAACACGCATGCAATACGAATGCCCGTGAATCGTTTGCGAGGCGATAAATGGTTGCACGATTATTGGATTTCGCTTTGTTTCTTCTTCGATGCGTTCAATCAATTCTCCTTTTGTATAATTCATTTTCTCAAGCAAATGATGAAACTGAAAAGAATTGTCCCCGTCTGGCTCAATCGTATAAATCCGCTGTCCCTGCTTTCCGTTTGCCGGTTTAAAAATGACCTGTCCATACTGTTCAAGCAACGGGAACAGATCGTCTCCTTTTCGAATCCGATACATCGGAATCAAATTTTCCCGAAATCGGCCATCCTGTGCCAAACGTTTTAACACGACATTTTTGTTGCCGATCCGGTGGGTCGTAAATGGAATGTCCTGCGCGAGCCGGGTAAAGATTTCTTTCTGTTCTGTCGAGAGCGGCAAGTGGTTGTAGATGACATCCGGAAATTCATCGAAACTTGTCTGCCAACCGTCATCGAGGAAATGTTGCCCCCGAATCATCCGACTTTCAAAATCGATATCCTGCGGACGAAAGAAAAACGTATCGATTCCCATCGAAGCCGCAACGACACACGCAATCTTATCGCGAAACTGAGGTTTCTCATTCAGACGTAATATACCAATCCGTGTCATCCTAGCTCCTCCTTCACCGGTTCCAGATAGATCAAATACCGTTCCGTACTGTCTGTCACGTTATAAAACGGATAACACGTTGAAATGACCAACGATTCTTCACCGGTCGCTTCCAACACACGCGTATCCGTAAAATCAACGATTTCACTCGAACGCATGATGTAACGATACGATCCGTCCGCCAGATATAACTCTACTTCGTCTCCTGCTTTAAGCTGGCTGATCTTTGAGAAGGTCGTATCGTTATGACCGGCGATGAAAATCCGGTCGCCCTGCCCCGGAAAAGCGGTATCCGGATGATGACCGACTCCTTTTGCCAGTGTCACTTCATCCACCCCTTCAAGCAGCGGCAGTTCCATATCGAGTGTCTGAATCGTCAGGTATCCAAGCGTCTCGCCCTGCGTAAATACGATGTCCGGTTCCTTTTTCGATGTCTGATCCGATTTCGGCTTGTCCGACTCTTTCTTTGAAACAGTTGACCCCTCCGCTTGCACGACCACTTCTTTCGCTTTCTCCAGCTCAACCGATAACGTTTGCCGGACAATCATTTTTTGATAGCCGACGTATCCGAGTAAGACCAGTCCGAACAGCAATAAAATCGTCGAACCCTTTCGTATCATGGCATCCCGACCTCCTCACGATTTGAACGCAACACCTGACAATAGCCGGACAGATTATGCTCGACATCATCGATCCGGACCCGGAAAGAATGGTGCCGGATATAAAAGCTACCGAGAATCCGTTCAGGTCGTTTCATATACATGGCGACTTCCGGATAAAAGAAACCATTCAATTGATAATGCATCCGCCGTTCAATCGTCGCTTCCAGTTGTTTAGACGGAAAATCGTTTAACAACTCGCCCCGTCCTTGATCGTGCATCCGACCAATCATCTGACGTGCCGCGAGCATCAACTCGAGGAACGTCGGATATGTCGTTTCCCGGTCATGGATGAAGTTTAGTTTCGGTGCTACATTTTGCAGACCAAACATGTAGTACCGATCTTCCGGACGGTATTTCGTCAATTCATTGATACTGTAGCTTAACCAGTGGTCATGGTATTTCCAGTACTCCCTTTCGAGAAAATAATCGAAGGCACGAATGACCGATGTCAAAAAGCGTTCATCGCGGTCCTGCTCATAGAGGCGAAGCAGGGCAAACGCCGCTTCTCCTTCGTAATAAACGATTCTGAACGCTTCTTTTACAGTCAGTTCCGGATAAGCCAGAACATGCTGGAAATGCCCGTCTTCTTGTTGCAACTCCAGAATGACAGTCGCGAGCTGCCGGCATAATTCGAGGTCATCCTGCGTCTGAAAAGTCTTCATGTATTGTGTCAGTGCCAACAAGGCCGTCGCATTCGCTCCGAGCTTCACTTCATTGGACTCCCAGTCCACTACATACGCCCGGTCTTTTTTCGTGACAATCAATTCATTAATCAAATAGAATTTCGCCCGATCAATCGCTTGCCTTAAAACCTTGTCTGGCGTTATTTCATACGCTTCAATCATCGAATACAACGTACTCGCATGACGTAAGCTGTTGTAAAACGAAATCTTTTTATCGAAGCATGGAAAATAACCGTATATGAACCGGCCGTTCGTTTGAACTTGTTCGGCCAAATAATGACTGGCCTGTCGAACAACCGATGTAATTTCCGAATTTAATGAATGTTGGTTTGGATATTCGCGAATCTTTTCCGCCGGCAGAGACGTCCGTAATCTGACAGGAACTTCTTCCTCGAACAGACTTATCGTCTCAAAGACGATACAGCGCATTTGTGGATGAAACGTCATTTGTGGAACGGATCGTTTTTGCAATTCGACGTAACGCGTCATATTTTTTAAATTAATTCGTAATTCCGGGTGGTCGGGATCTTGTGTCAACATCGCATTCCCGTTTAGCTCTTCCTCTAAAAAAGCGCATTGCATTTTCATATCGAATGCAAGACCGTGTCGGAAATAGTTTTTACGTGTCTGCTCGACACGTTCGTTCAATTCTTCAAACGTACAGATTTGAAAGTTTTTCGCCAGATCAATTTTTATCCATTCATAACGATTTGGTCGTTCCAATAAGTGCATTTTGATTTTTTGAAAGATTGTCGACAATCGCTTGCCGCGAAACGTATGAACTTGTGCCCGCTCAAACGGGTTCCCTAAAGAAACAAAGACCGTTAAACGTTGATTCAAGTAATAAACAGAGGATTCCTGTTCCATCAGCTCTATCAATTTCTTCTCTAACGCTTCAATTCGCATAAGTTGATCCACTCGTCTCACTCCTATTAAAAAGATGAAATTGCAGCAGGAACGGTTTGCCCCTGCTACAATTCGATTCACTTTTTTAGTCGACTCAGTCTTGTGGACGACGTCGGAATAGCTTTGCAAACAATCCAGTTAATGTCGCCATCATGCCCAACAACGTAATCATGAACAAGTTTTCGGACGTATTCGGAAGACTCTTAGCCACTGGTTTCGGAAGCGGCTGACTGACCGGTTTCGAATACATCGGTGTTTTGGCTGGCGGAACGACACTAGTCGTCGGTGGTGTCGGTTTAGTCGTGATCGGAATCGGTACGACTACCGCATCCTTGTCATCATCTTTTGGATTCGTGACTGGATCCGGCTTACCATCGTTATTGTTGTCATTATCGTTATCGTTATCATTGTCATCATCTTTATCGGCGTCAGCATCCGCATCAGCGTCGGCATCAGCATCTGCATCCGCATCCGCATCGGCGTCCGCGTCAGCGTCAGCGTCGGCATCCGCGTCGGCATCCGCATCAGCATCAGCATCGGCGTCGGCATCAGCGTCCGCATCAGCATCGGCGTCGGCATCAGCGTCCGCATCAGCATCGGCGTCGGCATCAGCATCTGCATCAGCGTCAGCGTCGGCATCCGCATCAGCGTCGGCATCCGCATCAGCATCAGCATCGGCGTCAGCATCCGCATCAGCGTCAGCATCGGCATCCGCATCGGCGTCAGCATCCGCATCGGCGTCGGCATCCGCATCCGCATCAGCATCTGCATCGGCATCTGCATCGGCATCTGCATCCGCATCGGCGTCGGCATCCGCGTCGGCATCCGCATCAGCGTCCGCATCCGCATCCGCATCGGCATCGGCATCGGCATCCGCATCGGCATCCGCATCGGCATCGGCGTCGGCATCCGCATCAGCGTCCGCGTCGGCATCTGCATCTGCATCAGCATCGGCGTCAGCATCGGCATCCGCATCAGCATCCGCGTCAGCGTCAGCATCCGCGTCGGCGTCGGCGTCGGCGTCAGCATCGGCATCGGCGTCAGCATCAGCGTCAGCGTCAGCATCGGCATCCGCATCCGCATCCGCATCCGCATCGGCGTCAGCATCCGCATCCGCATCGGCATCCGCATCCGCATCAGCGTCCGCGTCGGCATCTGCATCGGCGTCAGCATCAGCGTCAGCGTCAGCATCGGCATCAGCATCCGCGTCAGCGTCAGCATCAGCATCAGCATCCGCGTCGGCGTCGGCGTCAGCATCGGCATCGGCGTCAGCATCCGCATCCGCATCAGCATCCGCATCAGCATCCGCATCCGCATCGGCGTCCGCATCCGCATCCGCATCCGCATCGGCGTCCGCATCCGCATCGGCATCCGCATCAGCATCAGCATCCGCATCAGCGTCAGCATCAGCGTCAGCGTCAGCATCAGCGTCAGCGTCAGCATCAGCGTCGGCATCCGCATCGGCATCCGCATCGGCATCGGCGTCCGCGTCGGCATCCGCATCGGCATCCGCATCCGCATCTGCATCAGCGTCGGCATCCGCATCAGCGTCGGCATCCGCATCGGCATCGGCATCCGCATCGGCATCCGCATCGGCATCCGCATCGGCGTCCGCATCCGCATCGGCATCGGCATCCGCATCGGCATCCGCATCGGCATCCGCATCGGCATCCGCATCGGCATCCGCATCGGCATCCGCATCCGCGTCGGCATCAGCATCGGCATCCGCATCCGCATCCGCATCGGCATCCGCATCGGCATCGGCGTCAGCATCCGCATCGGCATCGGCATCCGCATCCGCATCCGCATCGGCATCCGCATCGGCATCGGCGTCAGCATCAGCGTCAGCGTCAGCATCAGCGTCGGCATCCGCATCGGCATCGGCGTCCGCGTCGGCATCCGCATCGGCATCGGCGTCCGCATCGGCATCGGCATCGGCGTCCGCGTCGGCATCCGCATCGGCATCGGCGTCCGCGTCGGCATCCGCATCAGCGTCCGCGTCGGCATCCGCATCAGCGTCGGCATCCGCATCCGCATCCGCGTCGGCATCCGCATCCGCATCCGCATCGGCGTCCGCATCCGCATCCGCATCAGCATCCGCGTCAGCGTCAGCGTCAGCGTCAGCGTCAGCGTCAGCGTCAGCGTCAGCGTCAGCGTCAGCGTCAGCGTCAGCGTCAGCGTCAGCGTCAGCGTCAGCGTCAGCGTCAGCGTCAGCGTCAGCGTCAGCG
>NZ_JAWPEN010000018.1:0-11351 GCF_033342815.1 Exiguobacterium artemiae | reverse complement strand
AGCATCCGCATCCGAATCCGCATCGGCATCCGCATCAGCATCCGCTTCCTCATCAAAAACAATCGTATCTTGACCATCTAAATCTGCTAAAAGATCCGCATCGATGACGGATGTATTAACAACGGATCCAGTCACGATCACCTCATCGTTTACACCAGCTGGTTTATCAACCGTGACGTTGGCATTAATCGTCGTTGGTCCAAGTACCTGTACGCCGGCTAATTCATTCGAAAGCGCGACGGTGTCATTCGTGACGGCTGTGAGCAACGTATTCAAAGGAGTTAATGAACGTTTTACAACGTTCAATACCGGATTCACAACGAGTCCTGCTACTCCATTTACTCGAACCCCATTGATGGCATCAATCACGTTTTGCAACGTTTCTTGTACAACTTCTTTTACTGCAGTATCCAAATGATTTCCCAAGCCGTCGCTAAAGTCGATGACGATACTTCCGTCAGGATTAATAACGATTGGTACTTGACCTTCATAATCCAACAAGTCTGATAAGGCATCATCTAAATTATTCAGAGCGTCCAGTGACTGTTCTAATTCATCAATCCCCGTGACACTACCCGCTGCGACAGTATTCACGATACTTAACAGATTACCTACCGTCGTATTTAATGCTCCTGCTACCGGATCCAACTGCCCCTTTAACGTCGGTAAATCTTCCAGTGTGATGGGTAACAACTCAACACTAACTGTGGCATCCCCGTTTGCTGACATCTTTCCAGCCAATTCAGGAATATTAAAGACGGCAACACGATCCGGATTTACGATTTCAGCATCGACTAATCCGGTACCTGTTAAATTCAGTGCCAAATCGTAGTTACCCGGTTGTTCCGTCAGATTAGCATCGACTATTACATTCGTTAAGAGTTGCACCTCAGCCAAACTAACTCGATTGGGTGCTTGACCAATCGAATTCTTAATCGAATTCGCAAATTGCTGTTGTTGTGGTTGAAATTTTTTTTCAGAAGCTTCGGTCTTCGTATACGTGAATGAGATTGGTGAGAGGGCCAGAGAGGACGCTGCCAGTAATTTAACAAGTCGCTTGGTGTGGTTTCTATGGTGTCGGTTCATCTTTTTTCGAAAATCGGGCGTTTTCTTGTTCATTCGAACACTCCTTTTCTTGAGAAAAAATTACCTTACACCCTATATTATGCGACTTTTTACCTTAAAAACATACATTTTTTTACAATTACAATGACTATATAGTTATTATTAACCAGTATTTGATATGTTAAATTTCCATAAAAATATATTTTGAATATATTTTGAATAAAATTACAATAAAATATATTGTAATTTTATTTCATACCTTATTCATCTAAAATTTACCAAAACACCTCTTTTTAAATTTATATTTAAATAATATACAGAATCAAAAAAAGCCCCTCCCGAAACTTATTCGAGAGGGACTGATGACTATTCTTAATACGTAATGTGTTGTTTGCTCCAGGCAATCGATTCCTTAAACTGGCGAACGAGTTCTTCCGCCGGTCCCGTCAAGGAATAGGCGAGTCCGTGGACTTTTTCCGACATCTGCTGTAAAACGAGCCCGTCTTCAATCAGTTCCTGCAACTGCTCAAGGATCTGACCGTGTGACTGATCGATGCGCTGTTCAATCTCCCCGATCGTCAATGCTCCATCCCGCAGGATATAGATGACACTCGACTTGAGACTATTTTCGAAATTGTGCTGAAACTTTTGGAGGGCCAATAAATCAGCCTGTTCTTCTACGTGACGTTGATCCATCTGACACATACCCCTTTCGTGACACAATCGACTACGTTTTCAGTATGACGGAATTGCCGGCAAAATTCAAAAGTCAGTCTTTTGTCGTCACGATCGTATTAAATGTCTTATCGTCTTCTGCGATGACCATCTTCTTTTGCGACCGCAGATGATACAGGCGACGGATGTTCAGGATGACGACCTTCATGACGGCGTAGAACGGAACGCCGAGCAGTACACCAAAGAATCCGGCGATGTTTCCGGCGACGAGCAGGACGATGATGATCGTGAGCGGATGGACATCAAGCGTCTTCCCTTGAACGAGCGGTGACATGATGTGCGAGTCGATCTGTTGCGCGACCGTCATGACGATGACGGCATAGATCGCAAGAATCGGATCCTGGATGAATCCGACGATCAATGCCGGAACAACCCCGATGACCGGTCCGAGGAACGGAATGATATTCGTAAGCGTCGCAAACAAGGCAAGCAACAGCGCATAATCGATGCCGATGATCAGATAACCGATATAAGCGATGATGCCGACACCGATGCTGACGATGACTTGCCCCCGAATGTAGCTCATGATCGTCAAATGCACGTCATGCAGAATCTTTTTCGTTTCCTTATGGTATTCAAACGGCATGATCTTGACGAGATTGCCCTTCAGCTTATCCCCGTCAAGCAACATGTAGATCAACATGATCGGAATGATGACGATCGTTACGACCGTCGTCGTAATGACGCTGACAAATCCGCCGACGCCGGTTCCGATGTTTTTCAGGAAGGTCGAGGCATATTCCGAGACGTTGCCGGAAAACTTATTAAACAGGTCATCCTGTCCGCTGAGGAAACGGGAGAAGAAGGCGCTGTTTTCGAGTTGATCCCTGACGTCAATCAGCTGACGCTGGAACTGGGAAGCGAGTGTCGGAATCGAATTGACGAATTCCGTAATCTGATCTGACAGCATCGGACCGAAGATAAATCCAAGTGTGGTCAAGATACTGATCAAACCAATCAATACGATGATGACAGCCGGACGCCGCTTCATCTTCTTTTCGAGCAGCTCGACGATCGGTAACAGGACATAATACAGAATACCGGCAATCGCAAGCGGCGGAACGACCATCTGCAGTAAAATCGCAATCGGTCGGAACAGGAACGTCACGTGATTACCGATCCAGACGATGATCAGCAGCGTCATGATCCACCAGGCACCGCGGTACCATTTGTTCTCGAACATTTTTTGCATCTTGTCACTTCCTTATGATTAAAATGAGGACTTCTCCTTCATTAGATTTCCTTTATTCGTCCGCTTCTAATCCTTATTTTCAAAAAATAGTTGAAGGATTGTTCATTCGATTCCTTCATAAAATGTCGCTTGTGTTGTATTCATTCTTTAAATCCAGTAATTAAAATATCTTTTTTGCATCTTTGCGTGTTAAAGTTTGATGAATCCCTGTTTTATTAAGTAAGATAAAAATGCTGGATTAATTCTTTGAACCTTAGAAAATAACATACGGAGGATAAACAAGTGAAATGGATTAATCAAAAAATCGGTCGTCAATTGATGTTTGCCTTTTATATGGTGTTCATCGCGCTCAGTCTGACGTCAGCAATCGTCTACAACTATACGGAACGAAAGATCGACCAGACGAATGCCACATTCGATGATTTACGGGAGCGCCGAACGAATGCCAATACCTTAGCCAACGAATGGACACTTGTGCAGAGCAATGTGAAATCGTATGTGCTGTTCGGTACACCAGAAATACTCGATACGATCAAAGCGAATCAGAGGGAAATCAATCGTTTGACGACCTGGTTCGAAAAAAATGCCATTTACGAACAAGGACAGGAATACGCGGTCGCCACCCGGACACTTTATGATGATTACTTCGGGACCGCCCTTCCATTGTTGACAGAATATGTCGCCGGTAAGACAGACGGATCGATCGACGAGACATTCCTTGATCCAAAAACCCTTGCTTCCTTGTCGAACGGTGAAAATTTATTTAATGAAAACGGCACGTTAAAAGGCTCAAACAGTCAATTGACGACCGATACGGATGCAGCCGGCATCGATACGTTACTCACGGACTACTTGACGTTGATTCAAAACAAAGAGACAGAAGCCAAAACGAACTTACTCGGTGAAATGCGGGTCGCCCAGTTCATCTGGCTGTCGAATCTCGTGGTCCTGATCATCATCCTGTTACTGCTCGTCCGTCCTTTCATCAGCCGGGTGACGAAGCAGGTCAACACGTTATCGCGTGACAGCGCCCTGCTCGCAAGCGGAGAGGACATCAACACGATTCCGTTACCGAAACGTCAGGATGAGCTTTACACCCTGACGACATCGTTTAATCAGATGGCCACCTCAATCGCCGACAATAAAGTCCACATGCTGGCGAAAAACGAAGAGTTACAAGCGCAACAAGAAGAGCTCGTCGCCCAGCAGGAAGAGTTGCAGGCCCAGCAGGAAGAGCTCGAAGAAGCACTCGAAATCACGTTACGTAGCGAACAGCACCTGAAATACCGTAATGAACTGACGGAGACCCTCGCGTCACGCGAGACGTTGACGGCGTATCCGGAAATCATCGAAAAACTCGTCGCCATCACCCACTCGGAAATCGGTGCCCTGCTGTTCCTCGACCAGCATGACGTCCGCTCGACGATTGAATACGGAATGACGGAAGAGATGGTCGGTCAGCTCGTCAAGGACGATCAATCATTGTTCCACCGGGCCCGCGTCTTAAAACGACCGGTTCATTCATCAAAACAAGTCGCTCACGACAGTCCGTTGCCGTATCCATACTACATGTATGAGGTCGCCGTTCCGATCCTTGATCCGAACGAAGAACAGATCATCGCCTGCGTCTACCTCGTCCGGTACCGGGATGCCTTCACACCGGAACAGATGGGTGACATCCTGTCGTTCTCGCACCAGTTGTCACTTTCACTGATGCGGATGGGGATTTATGAGAAGATGATGCACGAGAAAAATAAGACTGGTCAACTCCTGAACTCGATCCGGGAAGCCGTCGTCTATATCGAACATGAATCCGATGAACTGCTTGTCAACGAACCGTTGATGAAACTGTTTCCGGAAGTCCAGACGGAATACCAGGACGACAGTAATCTGTCCTCGTTCCGTCAGGCGATGTCGGCGCTCTCCGCCATCATCGATGAACCGGAACCGTTCGAGCAGTATATCGAACAAATCGTCGAACAGAACCTGCCGAAAGACAGTCTTCTCGTCTCGATCCGTTCACAAAGTGCCTACATCCAGATTTACGCGGAAAAAATCCAGATCAATCAGGTCTGGGTCGGTACGATGCTCGTCTTGCGCGACGTCACGAAAGAGACGGAAGCGGACCGGATGAAAGAAGAGTTCGTCTCGACGGTCTCGCATGAACTGCGGACACCGTTATCCTCGATTTACGGCTTTACGGAACTGATGCTGAACCGGGAGATCGATCCGCCGAAACAACGCAAGTACTTGACGACCATCCACTCGGAAACGGGACGCCTGACGACACTCGTCAACGATTTCCTCGATGTCCAACGGATGGAATCAAGCGAACAGCGCTATCAGATGGCGACGTTTGATCTCGTTCAGCTGGCGGCAGAATTGATCGACTTCCATGACGCTTCCCATACGACACACGAATTGTCATTTGAAGCTGTCGGACCAATCATGATTGATGCCGATGCGGAAAAAATCAAACAGTTACTGAACAACCTGCTCAGCAATGCAATCAAATATTCACCGGATGGCGGCAACGTCGCGATTCGCATCGAAAACCACGACGGTTTTGCGGAAATCACGATTCGTGACCAGGGAATCGGTATTCCCCAAGAAGCGATGTCGAAGTTGTTCGATAAGTTTTACCGGGTCGACAATTCGGAGACGCGGAAAATCGGCGGAACCGGACTTGGCCTGTCGATTTGTAAGGAAATCGTCAAGCACCATAACGGGACGATTGATGTCGAGTCGACGATCGGTGCCGGATCAACGTTTACGATCCGCTTCCCGATTGCAGTCATTTCAACGATTTTAACGTATGAAGAATAATCGCACGCGTCCCTGCCTCTCCGGCAAGGGCGCGTTTTTTTGTCAGGTTATCGGTTGAAAGAAGACGGGTATGAAAGAGAAGTATGAACAAACGAAGGGAGTTTTAGACATGGCATTAGGTTGGATTAGGTCATATGGGAGTGCCGATGGCGTTGCGTCTCAGACGAGCCGGGCATCCGCTCAACGTGTATAACCGGACGGTCGAGAAGACCGCTTCTCTCGTCAAGGAAGGGGCTGTTGCCCTGGAATCACCCCGCGCCGTCGTCGAGCAATCGGACATCATCTTTCTGATGCTCGCGGATGGTCCTGCCATCACGGCTGTCTTCGAGCAGGAAGACGGTCTGCTGATGAGTGAGCTGTCGGGGAAAACCCTCGTCAACTTGAGTACGATCTCACCGGAACAATCAATCGACTTTGCGAAACAAATCGAACAGGCCGGCGCAACGTATCTCGAAGCACCGGTCTCCGGATCCGTCGGGGTCGCGGAAGCCGGTCAACTCGTCCTGCTGCTCGGCGGAGACGAACAAGCGATTGCCGCCTGTCGTCCCTATTTCGAGATTCTCGGCAAGGAAAGCATTCATTTCGGTGCCCACGGAACAGGGAGTTCGGCCAAACTGGCCATCAACCTCCTGCTCGCTCTGGTCGGCGAAGGGATTGCTGAGACCTTACTGCTTGGCGAACGGGCCGGACTCGACAAAGACAAGCTCCTGCAACTGATTGGTGCTTCCGGAATGAATACACCGCTTTTCCAAGGCAAACAAACGATGTACCGGGACGAACAGTTTCCGCCTGCGTTCCCACTTCGTTTGATGGCAAAAGATCTTGGCTTGATCACGGAAGAAGCGAAACGATTGACGCTCGACCTGCCGCTGGCAACGACGGCACAGACACAATACCGGCATGCCTTAGAAAGTGGTCACGGCGACGACGATATGGCGGCGATTTACGTCTCGTTGAAAAACAACTGACCGTCTGGTTTTTCAGTCGGTCCGCAGACGAAAGAGGGAGGGAATCTTGACGATCCCCTCCCTCTTTTTGCTGTGTCAGATCTACGCGATTCCTTGCATCCTTATTTCAGTGACGTCACGATACCCATCATCTGATCCGATGTCGTCAAGGCTTTTGAATTAAACTGATAGGCCCGCTGAATCTGCGTCAGGTTTGTCATCTCCGTCGCCATATCGACATTCGAAGTCTCAAGCGTTCCGACCGTCAACGGATTTCCCGTCGCATTCTGGTATTGTCCTGCCGTCGTATAGAGACCGCCTCCGACATCGGTCAATTCACCGTGATTCGGAATATCGGCGACACCGATCCGGGCGAGGACACGCCGTTCTCCGTTCAAAACACCGGTGATGTTACCGTCCTTGTTCAGTTCGATCGACGTCGCATTGTCCGGGAAGGTGATCGGTTCGTTCGCCTGATTGATGACCGATCGTCCGGCATCATCCGTCAACAGGACTTGACCGTTCGCTTGCGGGGACAATTCAAAATTACCGTCACGTGTAAACTTCGTCACGCCGTCCGCATCGATCACACCAAAGAAATGGTGCGGATTGCTGAGGGCTGCGTCGAGCTTACGCCCGGTATTTTGGAACGTTCCGGTCGCGAAACGCGTCGCTTCATTGGCGACGTATCCGCCGACACCAAGGCGCAGACCAGCAGGTGTCGTCAGCGGTCCAGCCGTCAGTCCTGCCGGTTGATTGTTCAGGTTACGGACGAGCAGTTCATTGAACTGGGAATCCCGCCGTTTGTATCCGTTCGTATTGGCATTCGCCAAGTTATGTCCGGTCGTATCGAGCTGCTTCTGGAGCTGAGCCATCGTACTGGCGGATGTATAAAGTGATTGCATGAACTTCCTCCTTGATTAACGGACGCGTCCGATTTCCGAAACTGCTTTTTCAGCCGTCCGGTCATAGGCCTGGATGACTTTCTGATTGGCTTCGAACTGGCGGAGACCGGCGTTCATCTCCGTCATCGTCTGTTCGACTTCGACATTCCCGAGTTCGAGTACCCCTTGATCGACTTTGACGGCACCAGCGTTCAAGGCGTCCGGTGACCGGAACAAACCGTTCCCGGTCCGCTCAAGCGTTTCCGGCTGATTTGTGACGACCAGACCGAGGTTGCCGATGGCTTGACCGTTTCCGTCCGTGACGGCACCGTCCGCACTGACGACGAAATCTTCATTGACGACGTTCAGCGGCTGACCGTCGTCACCAAGAACAAGATCATTTTCCGTCGTCCGGAGCAGACCGTCCTGTCCGACGGCGAACTGACCGTTCGTCGTATAGAGTGTTTCCTCTTCGCCGGTCGAAGGATCCGCATGCCGGATCGTAAACAGGGCTGCTCCTTCAAGCGAACTGATTTGCAGGTCGGTCGCATTGCCCGTCTCTGTGATCGAGCCAAGAGCGAAGTTCGGTGTCGCCGCCTGCATGAAGACACCGGTCGCGAGCTTCCCGACTGTCCCGCGGGAACGGACACCGGATTGTTCATTAACGCCCGACTGCTGGATCATCATCTCGGGAAAGGTCCGGAGGGACGCCTGATCGGCCCGGAAGCCCGGTGTCCGGGCGTTGGCCAGGTTGTTGCTTAACATCTCTTGCTGCCGTTGTAACGCCTGCATCGCACCAGACGCCGTATACATTCCTCGTAACATATGTGTTGGCTCCTCATTGACTTATTGTTCAATTCTATTCCTTAAGTATATCGGTCAATTTTTTGGAAATTCGATGTTTTTTTCAAAATAAGGGAATGAATCGCGTAGATGCATCGAAAGGCCTAACCCATTCGTTCAAAAACATTTGCTTATTTTTCAACAGACACGATATGTCTAAATACCATAAATTGTTATAATCAAGCTATAACGACACTAAATGAGGTGAGATCATGCCCTTCTTCAAAAAGAAGAACACAGAATCCTTCATCAACGGCTCCCTGGATTTCAAACAACTGGTCGATGCGACACACTTTCTCGAAAACCATCCCGATGCGGTCTATACCTTAAATTTAGAAGGACAAATTGTCTCCTACAATCAAAAACTGTCCCTGCTGCTCGGCTATGGCGGAAAAAAACTCCATCACCAGCATTTCAGTGAATTCATCACACCGGCTGAAGCGAAACGGATCGCTCCGCTCAAACAACGGGCCTTAACCGGCGAAACCGTCCACTTCACGGCAGAAGTTGCTCATCACGACGGACACCGTTTGACGATGAACGTCACGAACATTCCCATCTATCAAAATCACGTCATCATCGGTGTTTACGGAATCGCCCGGGACATCACTCAGCATATCCAGTTACGGCTGCAACATACCCGGCTGTCGGCAAAAGAACAGCTGACAGCGTCACTTCCAGGTCTCGCTTTTTTCGAGTACGAAACGACACGGGACCGGCTGACTTTATCGGCTCATTTCGCCTCGTTACTGGATATCTCGCAACATCGGCTTGCTTCCCTCGAGTACGATGAGTTTTTACTTGAAATCCATCCCGATGACCGGTCCCATTTTAAGCAACAGCTGACGCTCCTACAGGCAGGGGAACCCACTGTCTCCTGCTCCTTGCGGATGAATCAGACACGAGACTATACACAAGAAGTGTCCTGTCACGGACTCCGCTCCGAAGACGGTTCCGAGGAGCTGTTCAGTTTTCTTTTTCAGTCTGTCGTAAAACCGACGGATAAAACGGAAATCGAATGTCCGTCCGACCGGACCAGCCTCGAGCAACAGGAAGATATCCGGAAACTGTCCTTATTATATGATCAAGTGACGGGACTGCCGAACCGGACGTTATTCATGGAAGAAGTCGAGCACTTGATCCGGACCGACCATCCCTTTACGATTCTATCGCTTGATTTCAATCAGTTGCATCGAATCAATGAACAGATTGGCTACGATATCGGCGATCAATGGCTGCGGCAGACGAGCCGTTACTTAACGGAAACATTACCGGACCTCTACTGTGCCCGGCTGACCGGTGACCATTACGCCGCCTTGTCGACACAACCGTTTGACGAAGTCGCCCTGAAAGCGATGTGTCTCGATTTGCTGGCGTTGAACACGACCCGGATTCAAATCGAAGGATACGAACTGGCGGCCGAGCTCGCAATTGGTCTCAGTCCGTTCCAACATGACGAAACGACGGCTACGGAGCTGTTGCATACTGCCAGCCGTGCCCTGTCCCGTGCCAAACTGAAAGCACAGTCCGCTTACGAATTTTATACGTCACAGCTTGATCTTGAAATCTACCGCCGGCATCAGCTGGAACAAAGTCTGCGAAATGCGATCCAGCAGGATGAGCTGTTTCTCGAATACCAACCAAAGGTCGACATTTGGAGCGGACAGATTCTGACCTGTGAGGCTTTGATTCGTTGGGATCATCCCGAATGGGGACGGATTCCGCCGCAAGACTTCATCCCATTATCAGAGGAAGGACATTGTTATCTGCCGATTGGTGAATGGGTGCTCGAGACGGTCTGTCGGACGATTCAGTCCCTCCTGCAACAGCAAATTCCGGTCGTCCCGATTTCGATCAATCTGTCTTCGAAGCAACTGCTTCACCGGGATTTCGTCGACACAGTCCGGACCTGTCTGCACCGCTATCAAGTCCCGGCCCGGTACTTGCAACTCGAGCTTCAGGAAAGTGTGTTGTTGCGTGAGAGCGAATTTGTCAAAGAGACGTTACAGCAACTGCATCAGTTGGGTATCCAACTGATTCTCGACGGCTACGGAAGCGGTGTCTCTTCTTTGAGCAGCCTTCAAACACATCCGATCAGCAGTCTGAAACTCGACCGGTCGTTCGTCGCCCGCCTCGAAGAAGACGAGCGGTCGATTCCGCTCATCAAAAGCATCGTCTACCTGGCAAAAGAGTTTCAGCTGTCGGTCGTCGCTGAAGGCATCGAGACGCTTCAGCAGCTCGATCAGTTCCGGGACTTCGAATGCCACGCCGTCCAAGGCTATCTGTTCAGCCGTCCGGTCGGCATCGAGCATTTGCGTCTGCTGTTGAAACAAGGTGTCCTGCAACCTGTCGAATCGATGAAGAAGTCACCGAAAAAACCGTTACCGTCTCTGCACGGACTCATCTCGATCACGCGATTAAACGGAAAAGATGTCAATGTCGGAGCTTCCCCGATCCTCATCACCCGCAGTACGAACCGTTCCGTTCATTTTTATGCTTCGATCCGCTTGCCGGTCGACCACCAAATCGAACTGTCGCTTCAATTGACGGATATCGTCCATCCGAAGACATTGATCGAGCCGCTCGCCGTGACCGAGCTCGATAACGGGCTGTTCCATTATTCGGCCGACTATAAAATCCGTGCTCAGTCGGGACAAATCATGAAGGCACTCGAGACATCCGAACAGTTGAAGCTGGATGAATTCTTTATGTTATCCTGACAAATCAAAAAGGCGATCCCTAGACTGACCTAGCGATATGAGACACATATAAAACACCTTGATTAGGCTGCCAGTACACCATATTTTATCGGTGTCAGGTAGCCTAATTTTTCTTGGATTCGTTCTTCGTTATAGTAAT
>NZ_JAWPEN010000017.1:0-61695 GCF_033342815.1 Exiguobacterium artemiae | reverse complement strand
TTCCACTCCTAGTTCATCTCCCTACATCTGTTCTAAATACAGTGTAGCGAAGAAGTATTTGATTCGAGAAGTGTTGGATTCAAATCGTCGCGGATTGTTGTCTTCATCTTAGCAGTCACAGACAACGTTACGCTTGTTTAAATTAACTTGATTCGTACTACTTTATACTCGACTGTATGCTGTGTTCAAGCAAACAGAGGAGGTATGACGAAGTGAATACAATTTTAGAAAATGAGGATTCAAAAAGATGGATTGAAATGATGGAGCAACCGAAAAAGGTGACCATCATTGATGCACAGGTTCGGTTGGTACGAGAAGTAGCCGGTTGTATCGAGCATGTGACGTGGTTCGTTGATATCGATGTACTGACTTCGTTTGTCCAGCAATATTATTTAGAACAGACCCACTAAAGGTCTGTTTTTTTATATGTTTCTCGTTAAAAGATGCGACCTATCTAGAAAAAATGATAAGTGGGAAATATAACCAACTTTCTACTATTATTCACTGTATACTAAAGATAACTTACGAATAGGGAATGGAGCGATGAAAGATGAAACGAAAATGGATGGGTGTCAGCCTAGTACTCGCAAGTGTCGGCTTAATAGTAGGACCGTTGCAGGGCGTAGAAGCTGCGACACCGAAAATCAAAGTGCACTACATCGATGTCGGACAGGGCGATGCGATCTACATCAAGATGCCGAGTGGTGAGGACATCGTCATGGACGGTGGTAACAAAGGGAAGGGCGATGAGCTCGTCGCTTATCTGAAGAAACAGAAGGTCGGCGACATCGAGATGTTGATTTCGACACATCCGGATGCCGATCACATCGGTGGACTCGATGAAGTCCTCAATTCGTTCAAGGTCAAGAGCGTCTACGCTCCGAAGGTCAAACACACAACGCAAGCTTATAAAGACTTCTTGCTGGCCGTCAAACGCGAGAAGCTGACGATCAAAACAGCGAAGGCTGGAGTCTCGCTTCCTGTCAAGGGAGTGAAGGCGCAGTTCGTCGGACCGATCAAAGACTATACGAACAGTGACTTGAACAACTGGAGCGCTGTTCTACACGTCGCCTATAAGAAAAACACCTTCCTTTTCACAGGGGATGCGGAATTGAAGTCGGAACAAGACATGATCGCAAAGAAACAGACGTTGCGTGCGGACGTCCTCAAGGTCGGTCATCATGGGGCGAAGACATCAACGAGTGCGACGTTCCTCAAGTATGTTAAACCGAAGTATGCCGTGATCAGTGTCGGCAAGAACGCATACGGACATCCGACGAACGAAGTCGTGACAAACCTGAAACGTGCGAAGGCGACGATGTTGCGGACGGATAAGAATGGGACAATCGTCTTTGAAGGGGACGGATCGTCCTACACGATCAAGAAGTCGAAATGAGTAAGCAAAAAGGAATCATCGATCGAGTTGAAGGAAAGTGGGTCGTTGTCGAGTTCGAAGATGGAATGCGAGACATCCTTATTTCTCGCTTTCCCATGACGGTTGAATCCGGGGATGTCATCTGGATCGATGAGTACGGTCATATCGAGAAGGATGACCAAGAGCGGCAACGACTCTCCAACGAAATCGATGAGTTGATGGAAGAACTATGGGAAGACTAAAGTCGATAGATAGTAAAGATAGTAATCAGCCAAAATATTTAAACTAGAGATGTAGTGTATAAATTATAGTCAAAAGGGGGGGGCTTAATGAAAAACATACCTAACAATATTAATAAAGAGCATGTTATTAGTGCTATTCAAAAAATTAATGTTGAAGGAACACCTAAAAGAAGAAAGTCCACAGGATACGATCTTTTATACAAAGGAGGATACTATTCACCCAAGTATATTATTTCGATAGCCAACATCTTTGCAAATGGAGAGGAGTATCCTGCAAATTTTTTTTATGGTGGAAAAGAAACAAATGATTTTTTGCGGAATTTAGGATTTGATATAGTGGAAAGAAAAAATGAACAAGAAAATGACGGAGCAAATACTTGGATATTTCAGGGGAATCCTAAAGTCTTTGATATTGATAATTATGTTAAAGATAATAAACTCATTTGGTGGTCATTAAGACAAGACAATTATAAAGACAAAGTAAAATTGCAAGATGTTGTTTTTATATGGAGGTCCAATGCTGGAAAACGTGGTACTGGTGGAATTTTAGCAAAAACAAAGGTAGTGGGATTACCTAAAGAAAAAACTGGTAGCGAAAACAGTAAAGGATACTGGTATACCAATAGTGGGTCAACCGAGAAATTTGTAATAGAACTAGAGGTGCTTCAGACTAGATTAGAAGAAAATTTAATTAGTAGGTCCGAAATCTTAAATCATCCTACTCTAAATGATTTAAGTATCTTAAAATTTGCCCAACAAACTAATTATTTACTACCTTCAGAGCATGCAGACGATCTTCACGAATTGTGGGACTCAAATTTCATTAAAGAAGAAACTAGAATTGATCCAAGTATCCTGGATGATCTTGAATCGGATATAATACAGGATACCGAAAAAGAGCAGGTTATCAAAGCTCGAATAGGACACTCAATTTTCAAAAAAAAACTTTTATCTGTCGAAAAGAAATGCAGATTATGCAATGTATCAGACGAACGTTTACTGATAGCAAGTCATATTAAGCCATGGAGTAAGTCAAATAATAAAGAGCGATTAGACAGTAACAATGGACTATTGTTTTGTCCAAATCACGATATTTTGTTTGATAAGGGATTTATCAGCTTTAAAAACGATAGAAAGATCTTGATTTCATCTAATTTAGATGAAGAATCAAAAATATTTATGAATATAAATGAAAATATGCATTTAGAAATGAATGAGAGTCAGAAGGCTTATATGAAATGGCACAGAGACAATTTATTTCGAAAGTAATTATTGTTGAGAATATAAAATATATTTTAAAAAATAGTTGTAATTTTAAACATTAATTTCGTAAAACCTAGTAGAAATTTTCTGCTAGGTTTTTTTTTATTGATATTAAATAAGTATCTTATAGATTTGAAGATAGAAATAATCAAAGTATCTTCTCATATGAAATAGTAATTATAGTAGTTAACTGAACTGCTCTTTGAGAATATAGTGTTGTAATATTAATCAATATATTCTTTTATATTTACAAATATATTCGGTTAATATAAGATGAATCTAATCAGTATTAATAAAAAAGAAATTAAGGAGTGGAAGACGATGAAAAAAACTAAAAATAACATATCTAATGCGTGGATAATGCGCCCTAAGCCACACGGAACAGATCAGATGGATTATTTTCTTAAAAAGAATCGCATTTGTATTGGGTATCCTGTCGGACAATCGCTTAAAGGATGTAATTATAATGACTTAAGACGAATTTTGACAGAAGAAGATTTGAAGAACCAGAAAAACGGAAAAAGCTCAAAATTGATAAATGGTTTGAGTAACGTTAACATTCTCGTTCGTGATATGAAAGTTGGCGATATTGTTGTGGTACCTCATGGTAATGATATATACTTCGCAAATATCACTAGTGATTATGTGTATGAAAATGTCTTTGATAAGGATAAACTGGGATCAGGATTTCCGCATCAAAGAGAAGTAGAGTGGTTATTTGACGGTAAACCACTCTCTAGAAACGAACTTCCAACAGAAATAAGAGAATCTTTACAGTTTCCAGGTACGGCAGCGAATATTAAAAAACATGTAGATGTTTTGAATAATCTTCTAAACGGAGCAGATTTAATTCAAAATAACTTTGAACTAAATAATGTACAAGATAATGCTTTAAAGGTTGCAGAATTGGTACTAAATGCGCCAGATAGCACTACTGATCAGCGATTAAAAGCCGCCGAATTAATATTGAACTATGGAAAAATAAAATAAGATAGCTTGTAGATGCTGAGATTAGTTGCGTTTTACTTTGCTTTAACAGGTATTTTGAGCGAACAAAAACATCTTTGATAGCAGTACGTTTTAAAAATGTACTGCTTCAAAGATGTTTTATATTGTCTCAATTTTCTAGATTAGTACAACCAGTTGAGAATGTATTTTATTAACGACTACGGAAATCCTGTTCCGGTACTTTAAAGTGACGTGTGACTATCTGCCGGACCTTCTCTAAGTCGCGGTCTTCGGTCGAAATCATCTCGTCATACCACGCTTTCTCAAGTACTTTTTCTGTTTCTTTGTTGACGATCTCTGTCTTAAGGATATGATGTAACGGGCTACTGGCTTCCTCAAGCCCTCGGAAGTGTTGACTGATGGGTTCTTCTCCAGGAATGACCAACGTGTAGGCAATCGTCTCATGTTCGTCGAAGTCGCGGTCGTTGGCTTTTGCGAACGGTTCGAAGAAGTCTGTCGCGCCATGGACGAGCATCATTGGCTCCTTGAATGCTGAAAGATCTTGCTGCGTGTCCTGCTTGGCGATGCTCGTCAAGTAAGCTCCGACATCCTCCGGTGTTTGCTGCATGATCCGCTCGAGTCGTTCGGCTACTGGCATCCTTTGATCTGTAATTTGTGCCACATTCTCGATATGTTCGATCATCTTGAGAGGCGATGCTTCCCGTTCAAGTACTTGTTCGTGCTCGAGCGAAGTATGGATTTCGCGGATGAAGTGACCAGATGTCTGATGGACTTCGTACAACAAGTCTTCTTTATCGCGTAAGTCTTTCCCTTGTGTCCAACTGGCGAGGTACGATAACGAAAACTCATCTGTCGGAAAATCAAAATGAGCTGCAACCGTGTAGGCGACCATCTCCGCTTGGAATTCCTTCTCGTGCGGATTCAACTCGATTCCACGCTCTTCGTTTCGTTCTGTGTTATGCAGATTCGCATGCGCGAGTTCATGGATCATGACGGTGACATTCTCGATGTCCGAGTTCCGTGGATTCAGGGCAATCGCATTTAGCTCTGGATAGAAGCACCCCTTCGCAGTACCAAGCTCATTCAATGGCTTATCAAGTAACGTCACGTCTTGTGTCTCAGCAATCCCGTTCAACGCACGGCGAAATGATTCTGCTTCACGAATTGAACCGTTCCGATGATACGAAGCAAACAGCTCGGAGACTTCGAGTCCCTTCTCACGGGCATCGGTCTGCGTGTACTCGAAGACGTGACCAATTTTATAGTACATCGCTTTCCGTGTCGGAAGAGAACCTTCCTTTGCGCGCTTTTGTTCTGTCTTCGTCGCATCCTTCCATGCCACCCAATCCGTCTCTCGTTTGATGAAGGTGACAGGGGAGGGGACGAAAATCTTGATCCCTTTCTCTCCTTTTTGGACCTGGACGCCTTGCTTCTCCCAGTACGCATAGGAACCGACAGCACGTGCGCCTTGGAACTGTTCCTCGATCAATAGCATGTTCCGAGTCGAGTAGCGATGGAACCGGCTCATGAAGTCGAGATGTTCCTTGATGCTCTCCTGACTGACGAAGTGAGAAGCGAGTTGCGTCTCCATCTTGTCGGTCAACGCTTGTACTTCCTTCTGATAATCCTCACGTGTTTTCTTCTTATATGCCATGTGTCTCACGCTCCTTCAGACGAGAACGACGAATTAGCAGCACCTTCGAAATCTTCTAGTTCCTGCAGAACAATCGAATCGGCAGCGAGTCGATCCAGTAGTAGATGACGACGATCACGTGATACCGGTAGCAACAACAAAGGTTCTTCTTGCAGGATCTCAAGGAACGAATATTCGTCATATGAGACAGGGATGTCGTATCGTGCTTGATGAATCAAGACTGTGACGTGGGTCGGTTGCAGTTCGAGAAACGTTGCGAGTGTGAAAGCTTCTAGTCGTCTCATTTGTGGATCATCCTTTCCTCATCCGAATGCTTATGCTGCTTTCGTTGGTCGATCCGTGATTTGACGGCCGTCTCCGCTGTCTCAAGGAACGAAGGACGGTATTCGGTCGTCGGGATGATATCCTCGATGCTTTCCGTCTGCATTAAGGCTTGCACCAGTTCAATCAATACCTGTGTTTGAAGGTCTGTCTGTTGGACGCTCTTTCGTAACGGAGAGAGACTCTTTGTGATTTGTTCTTCCCAGAACGTGGTCAACTCTTGTTCGATCTGTTTTGAGACGGAACGGCTGATATAGTTCAAATCCCATTGCTTCTTGATCATGTCTTGATAGTCGCGGATGATGTGATCGATTGCCGGACCAATCCCGGACAGCCGTTCCCTCTCACGATACTCCTCTAAAAAATCAGCGGTCACGGCACTCATCCGGATCCGGACTTGCTTCGTCTCTTCCATTCCGTTTCACCTTACCTTTCGTGTTGGACTTCCTGCTCGAGTTGTTCAAAAGCACGCTGATTCTTGATGTGGTCCCATTCATCGTTCATGTGTCGTCCGATTTGATAGAGTGTCTCTTGCATGATCCGTTCACGTTGAAACGCCGATTGGATTCGTTGTTTGGGTGATGGGACAGAAGATGTTTTTGCAACCTTCTGAGGTGATTTGGAAGACTCACGCATCTCGGACAGGATGGCGTTTCCCATCCGAGTGTAGAGATCCTGTTCTTTCGTCTTCCGATAAGCCGTTGCTTGGGATGCCGATCCGTAACTCCGCTCATAGAAAGCGACCTCGGTATCGAGTTGTTGTTTAAACTCGCTGTGCTCCTTCTCGAAGTAGGTCGCAAGATACGTGTCGGTCAGTCGATTGAGTGAAGGACGTAATTCTTTCATGCCGTTCATGTTGTAGTACCACTGTCGCTTGTCATCCGGCAATTGTTTTTGAATCGTTTTATATTGGCGAACGAGTTCCGGATGCAAGATTCGGTTTGAAGCGGACGTCGTCGAATGATTTCGTTTGTGTGCGAGGACTTCATCACGGATAAAAGTGTTCAGTTTCTCTTGTTCACGTGTTCGATCGGCAAGCGCATGGACGACTTGTGCCTTCATCGTATCGATCGTTTTCGGTTTTCGTTTGCCGCGTTCGCGTGGATGTATCGTCTCGACTGTTGCGACATGAACATGGATGTTGTCCGTGTTGTAATGAATGGCAGCAGTCCATATCGCGTGCAGCATCTGTTCTTTTTCGATCATTAAAGTGATGGCATTGCGAGTTGCTTGCATCAAACGTTGCTCATCGATGTAACGATTTTCTTTGACACCGACTTCCTGTAACCACGCTTCATCGAATGAGATGACATCTTGCCAGAGGATGCTACCGTTTTCCTGTGCTCGTCGGAAGATCTCACGTAATTGTTCTCGTTCAGTCGCACTCAATCGGTCTTGTGTCGCCGTGAACAGACCGCTCGATTTCAGTTCATCCTCCATATAATCGTGATAGTTCTCAAATTGTTGCGACCGTGCTTTCGTCTCCGGTCGATCGATGTAACTGAGGTACGTCGTATAGCGACGCGCACGTCGGGTTGCTTGAGGCAACTTGAACTTCGACTTAATAATGACGCCTGGAATGTTACTCATCGTGCATCACCTCACGGAAGAGTTTAGTCAGTTGTTCAAGTTCTGCTGCGCTCCGCTTCAGGTGTAAGGTGTTCGCTTCGAGCTGTCGTTCGAGTCGCTCAATTTGTTTCGACTGGACGCCATCCGCGCACCAGGTAGTCAGCAATCCTTTCAACAATTCTTGACGGGAACACCTCTGCTTCTCCGCTTGTTCATCAAGTTGCTTGACGAGGATGGGATCGATGTCGCGAATCAAGAGATCCATCTGTCTTCCTCCTTCCATTAGGAAAGTAAGTCGCTTCGTTCTAAAGAAATGAAAAAATTTCCGAACAATTCATTCGTTCCTCCTGTCATTAGAAGTGAGAAAGGTGATACCACTCAGACAAGCAATGGAGGGATCAACATGCAGTCAATGATCGAACAAAGTTATGCACTTGGAGAAGCCGTGAGCGTCTCCTTGATCGTTGAACTTCTGAAACATATCTGGTCGAAGATACAGCATCATGAGATGAAAAGGTTCGAAAAAAGTGACGGAACTAAATCGAGTTAAGCGTTGATGAAGGCCGATAGAATTACTAAATGTACATCGCATTTTTTAGAACGGAAAAACCAAGGATGGTTCAAAACCGTGAAAAAGAGCATAAGGGGAAACTGCTATCACTCAGCGTGCTAGCCTAGGCGGAGCCTAGTGTTTCCCTGATATCATCAAAATCACGAAAAGGTCACACCCTGTGCCACTAAAAACGACATTCTGGCACGGTGTGTGCCACCTTACCATTTCAGTTCACGTGCCTTAATGCGCATCTGATCTTGTCGTTTTTCTTCTTGGCTGAGTTGTTTTTTCAGTTCGGTTTGTCGTAGAAGTGCCTCTTCTTTGTCCTGTTTCAGATTGAAGATTTCATCCTCGCGCTCGACTTGTTCATCGAGTGTCAGGTCGGGTAACGTAGCTTGTTTCGACTCGATGTCCTGTTCGATCTGTTGGATGAGAAAAGCTTGTTCTATCTGTTCACGTTTGATTTTTTCAATCTGTTTTTGACTTTGTGCGTGTTCGTCAGTGAGAAAAAGTTGTGCATAATCGTCCGCTTTTTGAAGAGGAAGTGACTTGATTGAGACACGACGCTGATCCATATAGAGTGATTCGACCAGCATATCTTCTCGCTTTACAGCATCTAGTTTCTCGAGCGACTGTTGTGGTTCAATCACATACAAACGGAGTGCTAGCTGATCAAAGTCGCGCGGTACATCTTCAATTTCGAAGACGTAGTGCTCGTCCTTGTGATAGACGACTCGGACGCGCTGCTCATCCGTCGGTCGTTCCTTGTAAGCGATGAGAGCGACAAGTTTCGTCGCGTAGTCTTGGGGTTGGTCGAACTGCAGGCGGACACGCATCTGTTTCCGTTGCGCATCATAAGACCAGTCGAGAAGCGTAACGGTCTGTCCATTCGTCAACCGTTTTTCTTCACCGATCGGCGTCGCATTGATCGGTTGCTCCTCGGCAAAGAAGAGGGAAGAGAAACCGAAAAACAGAAAGCCGGTCAAGAAGAATAGGCCCGTCCCGAGATACAACTGCGACCAGTCACGGGTCAACGTCTTTCGTTTTCCTGTCTGCATTTAAACACCTCCTGACGACTTGAGACTCTTCATCTGATCGACGATGAAGCGACCGTCTTGATGTGTAAACGTCAGTTCGACCAGCTCATCGGATGTCTCTTCATAGCCGTTTGAATCGATCGTCAACGTCCGTTTGAAGCGGACGAGGCAATGCTCTGGATCGTCACGGTTCGGAAAGACTTCGATGTCAGCGACGGAGGCAGTAAACTTGCTATTACTTCCGCTACTCGCGAATAACATCTGTTTGATGGACTCCGACATATATTGGGCGGCTTGTCGTTTGCGCGTAGGATAGGTCCCATCTTCCCATGTGAAAGCGAACGTGATGAAGCGTTCCGCGCTCTTAGAGATGGTCGGATCGTACTCTTTCTCCTGTCCGTCAGTGGAAACAGGAGAGTCCATCGTGGTCGTCTCTGGTTGCGAATCCTTTCTGTTTTTCTCTGTTGTCATGGGCGGTCTCTCTGATGCCGACGAACGGTATTGATAGACGTTGGCACTGACAGACAGTAACAGACAGAACAGCACGAGTCCTAAAAGATGACGACTCGTCAATGCCATGTTGCATCCCTCCTTATAGAGAAAAGAGTGGTGCCGGATCAATGTGTCCGGACCAATCACTCGTCTTGAATTCGATGTGCAGATGGCTCCCGGTCGAACGTCCAGTCGAACCGCACATCCCGATTGCTTGCCCGGCTTCGATCTTCTGACCCGTCTTAACCTGGCGTGCGGAAAGATGCGCATAGGCGGTAATCCATTCCCCTTGTTTGATTTGAATCAACTGCCCATACGGTCCACGTAAGCCGCTATACGTGACGGTACCGGAGCGGACGGCGTGGACGGTATCGGTATCGTTGCAACTGAAGTCGATGCCCGTGTGCGCATCCGTCTTTCCGAAAACGATTCGTGATCCGAACTCGGACGTCATCTGAAGCGGGATGTCGAGGGGGGCATGGAGTTTCCCTTTGATCGGTCCCGTCTTGTCTTCTGCCAATACCGTCGGCGTCAAATAACGGAGGACGGCATCAACATATTCGATGTCACCATAACAGGCTTGATGCTCGAGCGCGCTCGGACGATGGCACTGATAGATGCCACTCTTCTTTACGCGTTGGTACATCATCTGTGAAAAGGAGATCGCGAGTTGTTTCGTATAGCGTCCACCTTTTTCTTGGACGTAATCGATGAATCCACCACCGAAGTTGTAACTCTGGAGCGTCAACTTGACGTCTTGGTTCGCTTGTCGGAAGACCGACGCGAAGTGTTTCACCCCATAACGAATGCTCTCATCGGGAGAAGTGATACAACCAATCCGTCCGCATTTGGATTCACTCGCTTGCATCGGATCGTTCCCACGTCCGCCGCTCTCCTGCATCATCAACGCAAGGACGACGTTCGTCTGCCCCTCTAGTTGTTCCTTCTTTAATTCACGCGCAATCGCTTCCCGGTATTGCAGAACATCATCACTGACTTGCAAACTCGCGTCCGAGTAAGCAATCGGTGTCTCGGTCGCCTGATCGTTTTCTATTCCAGTCAACGTATCGAGAATACCTGCGACGATGATGATCAGAAGCAACAATAGTAGCGCGATACCAATGGCAATCAGACGATACTTTAAGGTCAGGAGTCGCCACTTCATCCGGACGGCGACACGTGCCGATTGCCGGACCGTACTCCACATCAGGCACCACCTCCGAACAAGGTCAGCTCCTCGGGTGAGACATCGACATCGAAAATCAACGTCTTCACACCGGAGACGCTGAGGACAATGCGACCAGTTTCGAGTGATGGAATCAACCGCGTCTCACTCTCCGTCAACTGACCATCGAAGACGGTCTGGACTGTCGGGATACTCTCGGCATCCTGCTCGCCAATGAACTTATACTGCGTCAGCTGGAACAGTGTCTTGACGTTCTCCGCGTTCTCGGACTTCGAACCGGTCGGAACAAAGTCCGTGATTAAGTGCGAGGCGAAGAAGATACCACCGAAGTATTTCCGCGCTTCGCGCATGAACTGTTGCAGGTATAGAATAGCCGGTTGTGCGATGTCACGCGTGTTGATCAGGTGGTGGGCCTCATCGATGACGATCAGATACTTGAAAGCATCTTCAATCAGTAGCTCACCTTGGTTGTAGCTGCGCAGTTGTCCGGCACCGTTGAGGATCATCCCATCCCAGAGCATGTTCATCAGGTTGAAGACCTGTGCCTGGAAGATTTCGTCCTTCAGGTTCGTCAGGTTGCGTAAGGGGAATGAGACGATCGCTTCCTCATCGAACCGCTCAATCGAAGAATGCCCATCGAAGATATTGGCGTAGTTGTAAACGAGATTCGTAATGGCGAGTTCGATGTTCTCGAGTCGACGGACACGATTCGTACTGATCGTCTCGCGGATCGTCGTCCGCGCGGCGTCCGCATATAATTCAGATCGGACGAGCGCCAAGAAGTCTGAGAAGACGGGATAGGCATTCGTTGGATGTGTCGTGATTGGCGCGTCGCCGTCCTCATTCCAGAGTCCCTTCTCGAGATAGAGCTGACGAAGCAAAATCTCGAACTCGTTCGCTTCTTCCTGTGAGGCGGCCGGATTGATGTAGTGATAGAAGACAGCGATCTTCGACAGGTGTTGCATGAACGAGAGTGCTTCGTCCGCAGAACCGTCCGCATGCGTGACCGTCTTATAGACATGGAGCGGATTGATCCGTCCGGCGGAACCGTCGAGTGCGATCTCTTTCCCACCAAGTTGCCGCACGAGGTCAGAGAATTCCCCCGTCACGTCCAAGATGCGGACATGATTGCCTTTGATGGCTTGATCGAGGACCGTTTTCTTGAGTAATGTCGACTTGCCCGATCCCATCTTGCCGATCATCAAGGCATTATAGAACTTCCGTTGTTTATCCTTATGGAATAGATCAAAGATGACGCTCCCGTTCGTGTCGGTCGTCCCGTAATAGGTACCGGTCGGATCCTGTAGCGATGTGAAGTGGAACGGATAACCACCTGCGATCGACAGTGATGGAATCTCTTTCCCGCGACGACGGTTCGGTAATTTTTGTTGTTGCTCGTAGCTCAGGAACAGGCTCTGCCATTCCCATTCCTGTTCGTTCAGGAAGACGGCAACGCGGAAATTCCGTGCTTCGAGTTCCTCCATCACGTCCTGAACTTGTCGTTCAAGTGCCTCAAGCGTCTTCGCTTTGACGTAGAGTCGGAGATGCAAGTACTTCATTGTCTCGCCTTGCGTGATCTGTTCGTAGAGTTCGTTCAGTTCCTTATACGTCTCGCGCGCATCAATCCGGTCGACATTATCTTTCGCATTCTCGAAGCGCGTATTCTGCTCGGCCATCGACTTATTGATCGTCCGGATCATCTCTCGCTTGTCCGCTGTCCCGATGTCGAGCGTCGTCAGGACACCGGGCAGGTTAAGGATTGGCTCGAGCCAGAAATCATAGACGGTCGACTGATACTTATAGACATGGAGGCAGGCGAGATAACCGTCACCGGTCCGGACATAGTTCGGTTCGAAGCGGAGTCCGCCTTGCGGCTGGATCGCTTGGACGAATGTCGGATTGTAGCCGTCCTGTTGTTTAATTGTCTCAGGATCTTGCTTTCGTAGAAAACGTGTACTCCACATGACGTCATCACTCCTTTCCGTCCTGGGTTGGTTTCGTATTCGGGTTGTGCAGTTGGAACAATACATGGATTTTCTGCTCGATCGTCAGTTCGACCATCGGGTTGCTACGTCGAAGGAGTTTCGTCAATTGATGCTTCCGTTCCCGGAGCATTGCCTCGTCCGGAGCATAAAAAAAGAGGAGATAATCGCGATTCGTGCGATGCTCCTCAAGGTAGATCAGTTCTTGTTTCTTCTTTTGAAGAAACGGATGATAGGCGGCAATCTGATTCTGTCGCAGCTGTCGTTCGATCCGTTGTTTCTGTTTTTCTAGATTAAGCGGTGTATTGAGCGGAATCACCTTCAATGGATGGACATACGCCTGTAAGAGATAGGCGAGGGAGAAGATATCATGGTCCTTCTCCGTCTCAGATAGTCCGTAAATATCCTTTGAGGTCAGTTGAATGATGTCGCAAAACGTCCCGTCCTGCATCTCGAAAACATCGAGCGCTGTCGCATCAACGATTGGTAAAAGGGAGGCAACTGACGGCGGGATGCGGACACGTTTTTCCTTGCGTGCTGTCGGTGTCGTCAACTCAACCTCGTCGAGCCAGGTGATATCGGTCATGGGACTTGTTTTCAATCGTGTATCTTCCGATAAACTCATCTGATCACGCTCCTTTCGAAGATTCATTCCGGTCGGCCAACGCGATATAGGTGTCTTTCTTCTTAATGAGTGCGTAATAGAGCACGTGGACCATCCGCTTTTCCGGATTCGTTGTCGGTCGGATGACGAGAAAGAGTCCGAAGCCAACGAGGAAGCACGTGAACGGGAGATGCAAGACGTCCGGGATGAACGTAAGGGCAATCAACCGGACGATGATTAAGGCGACGAGAAACAGTAAATCATAGAGGTAGAGCATCTTATTGATTTTCAGTTCGGTCGTGACTTCGTTCGGAATCCGGTATTGGCGCTGTTGCATATTCTCACTCCTTTTTCGGGTCTAGACGTGGAACATCGGTCGAGTACATCCGAGACGATTCCTGGGTCACGCGCGTCTGGGCTTGTTCGACATGCTTGAGTTCTTTTTGTGTCGTGGTCTCGAGTGTCTGATAGATTGATTTTCGCTGACGTTGCGTTCCGGATGATGTCTCCTGCGATGATTCACTGATGGATGGTGATCCACTGGAAGAGTTAGATGATATGACGCTCGGTAACACATTCTCTGTTGTTTCCACAGAATGAGCGGACGCACTAGTAGTCGTTTTGTCGAATGGTGTCGAATTCGCTGAAGAAGTAACAGGATTGCGATTTACTTCGGAAGTCTGTGGAGACTGTGTGACCTGATGAGATGTCGTAGGCGTTTCAGGCGCTTCGAACTCATTAGGTAAAGTAACCTGTTGTTCATTCGACGACATATTGGACATCTTCGGTTGCGTAGCAGGTATTGTCGATTGCGAAGTGGATGGCACAGGTTTTGTTTGTGCGACAGAGCCTGGACGATGTGGAACGGATTCTGGTGATGCTGCGGTCCCGCTCTTAAGCTCCGTATCGTACATTGCCTCGTCAGTCGACTCGACTCGCTGGTTTTCTTGCCCCACTGGGCGAGATGTCCGTTCTTGTGCTTGTGATGGAGTCGTAACACTTTCAGGCGAACGATCTGGACGACTCGCGGGTGTACCGCCATTCGGTGGTGGATTCGGTGGCAATTTCGTACTTGCTGCTTCCGAGACAGAAGGCGTGGCAGGGCGTGATGCCATCTTCATCGTCTGACCGGCGACACGAGCGCCCACTTTCGCTGTTCCTTTTCCGACAGCATACGCACCGAGTGCGACACCCCAACCGCGCTTCAGACCGGCATCAATTCCAAAGAGACGTTCGACCATGTTTGGTCCATCAATCAAAGCGGCAGAGAAGGCAATCAACGCAATCAAATAGACGAGTCCGTCCAGTGTATCAGCCAAATATGCCGTTCCAATCGTATAGAGTTTGATCGAAACGAAGATCAGAATGATGACGAGAAAGGTGTTCAAGATGCTTTGAATGACCTTCTTCGTCTTTTGTCCGCTGTGTAGATCAGCGGGTGCCACTAAAATCGCCAAGACATAATTAAAAGCCAACTCGAACGAGAGTCGAGCCAGCTTGTAGGCAATCGAGAAGAGGGTGAAGCCCATCACCCCGAGCGTGACGAGGATTGTCAGCCAGTTCGGGTGATACCGGTAGTAATATTGGTTGTTCCATTCAACGCCACTTTGATCTAATTCAATGTCAGTCATTTCTTTCCCATTCCAAGCTAGCTTATTTTGTGAAATGTCTTCACCTTCTTTACTCAATCGGTACTCATTGCTATCAAATACATCATTGATGTCTATATTCTTGATTTGACTTGCTGGAACGGAGTTCGGGGTTTTAATTTTCGTATCTTCGAAAGCGGTTTTATCGTACTCGACTAAATCATGTACATTTTTTTGAAGTACTGATTGCGATAAAGTATGATCCTGATTTTCATACATGCCATCTTGATTGAAGCTTGTAATGGCAGTGTCCGTAAATTCACTTGTTTTTATCATCGTAGGAGATAGTAACCCTAAAACTAACAGCGTGATGAACAGATTGATTAAAAAGCCTTCTCTATCAAATTTTTTCTGAAAAATCATCAAGTAACCGGTAAATAAAAAGCTACCAGCTAAAATAACATATAAAAATGGTTGAATCGTCTGAACGAATTCAACCACTTGAGGATTATTAAAGAATGTTTTTAAGAGAAGAATATCGTTCGTAATTTGTTCAAGACCATCGATGATGAAGGAGAGACCTCTAACGAAAAGCCAACCGACAGAACGAATTGCATCGCTTACCAAATCACTGATGCTCAATAGGTCTTGAAATTCTTCAAGTTTGGATGATACGTCTCCATTAGCCATGATGGTCCTCCCTTCTCTATCTACTTTCAATCAATGAAAGAGGTTACTTCATCTTCGAGCGTTTTGCCACTTAAAGTAGTGAGATCGAGAGAACTCACTACTTTACCATCCTGTAGTTTGTACAGACGACCACCCTTTAATTCTCCATGTTCATCTGTTGCACGATCTTCTAAGTCTTTCCCGTTAGGTTGAAAAGGATTAAACAATTTTACTTGTACTTCCTCCTTTTCGGCGACTTCTTTCACTTTATCTACATAAGACTCAAATTCTGCTTTGCTGTCGCTATCAACAAGTATGAACTCATTTTTATTACTGTCTTTCAACTGATCTATTTCTTTTACAGAGACTTGTTTGAAAGACTGCGCTTCACTCTGTTCACTACAACCGACTAAAAGTAACGCAGAGGAAATCAATAGTCCGGAGAGTACTCGTTTCGCTTGCATGCCTCCACCCCTTTTCCTATGATGACATCTGTTCCGGACCTGTCAGGTCATCATTGCTGACATGGACCCGGAAATCGAATGTGTCTATAAGCGTAACAGTTTTTCGGTCGCCTGAGTCTGGGTCTTCTTCCTCAAATACGACGAGGAAGCCGTCCTGTGTCTGGATGTTCAAGACTTCGCCGCGACGGAGACGCGTCTTGTTCTCCTTGATGATGGTCGCGATGACCCGGAGTTCGCGCTGGACGCGTTCGGTGCGTGTCAGTTCTTTCATATGATGCCCTCCTTAGACGCCATGACGAAGTTTCTCGAGTCGTTTGCTGATAATCGTCTTCAAAAAATGACGCTGGTTGTCGGTCACAGGAATCGTCTTATCCATGATGCCTTGCTCGAACGCCGTGATGGATAGGGTGTCGTATTCCGTCGTCTCAAAGATCGAGCGGAGAATTTTCGGCTGCAGGACATCACAGACACGCCATTCTGTTGCATCAGATGTCTCCTCATCCGTCTCAATGTTCTTCGACGCAACTGAGGGACCGAATTGGAACGGGATGCGGAGCGTATTCAGGTCGAGATACGCATGTGCGCATGGAATTACGAGATCGTTAATGGAACGTTCTGTATTAAAATCATCCGCTAAGTATTCATAGCGGTATTTCATCGCCGTCCGTCCGGTCAAGAAGAGCGGGTAGGACTGAATGCGTTTCTGTTGTTTATCTTGTCGTTTGATGACACGGATGATCAGCATCTCGCCTTCTTTCAATCCCATCACTTCTGTTGCCGTCAGCAAGCGCCGGCCATCGACACTCTCGGTCTTCGACTTCGAGAGTGAGAAGGTCTGTCCGGAACGCGACTTCGTGACGATTGTCTGTTCTCCGAGCTTCTTCGAGATCAATTCCGCCGTCGATTCGTCTGCTGTCAGTAGGTAATGCGTATTCCCACAGTTCCCGTCGATTGTTTTCCAATCCTCCCCGTAGAGGTTCTCGAGTTGGGCATAGGACTGGATGACTAGATTGAAGCGGATGTTCCGACCGAGACAGACGGTGATGATGTTAGCCATCCCCTCAATTGCCGGCATATTCCCGAACTCATCGAGGAGAAAAATGACCTGTCGTTCACACCGTCCACTCGTCGCTTGAGAGGCGACGCGAGCGAGAGAGGTATAAACTTGTTTGACGTACAGCGAGGCAATAACGTTTAGCGTCGGATCGTAATCCGGAACGATCAGGAAGACGGCAACCGGACGCGGGTGTTGGCGGATCTCACGGATGTCGATCGGAGCATCAGTCGTCCAGTCGAAGATCCCATCTGCCTCGTCCTTCCAACCCGAGAGCGTCACGGTGTACTTTTGTCCTTCACTTTCCACTGTGATGATAGATCCGACATCGAGTGTTTCTTCGTGATGCAGCACGAAACTCCCATCGTCGTCCGTCGTCAAGGCAAGCTGTTTCCCGCTCGGAAAGCAGAAGGTCAGTCGTGACAAGGGGAGGGCACGGCCACGAATCCAGCGGTTGAAGCCGATCAGCTTCATGTCGAGTGAGTTCTGTGCTGTCAATCGTGCCGTCGCATCGAGGGTGAAGATGCCGAGCTTGGCGTTCGTGTTCGCGAGTATGCTGGCACGCGTCTGACCACCTGAGAAGTGGAGCGTTGCGTACTGCATGCGCGCCGGATGATTTTCCGGGAATGCGGCGAAGAAGGCGTCAAGTGCCGATTGTTCTTGTCCCATGTCATCCGTAACTGTCCGAGATCCGAGATCGGACAGCATCAGGGCGACGTTATACATCGTGATTTTTTCCGGTTCGTGTTTCGCCTGTTCACAAAGTCCAAGAATCAAGGCGGTACAGAGGTCTGTCGAGGAGTTGCTCCAGAACGGATCCTTTGCTTTTGGATCATGGTAGAGCATGTAGGCGACCGACCGGGCATATTGTTGGGCGAGGGAGTAGTTCTCGTCCAGATAAGCGTCGATCGTCAGCTGCAACAGGTTATAGGACATCGATTGGGACGGGTTCATGAGGTTTAGCACCTCGACCTGATATCCGCGCGCTTCGAGCGTTTCTTTGGAGGCGGCGAATAGTTCTCCCTTCGGATCATTGATGATCAGGCTCGCTTGATGTTCGGCACGACTGTAGAGATCGATTGTCGAGAAGACGAACGTCTCGCCTTTCCCGGACCGGGTCGTCCCGATGACGAGATTGTTGACGGCACTGTCATCGATATACAGGCGATCGCGATAACGACCGACCGGGACGCCGCCGGATCCGGTGTACGTTTCTTTGCGGTCTGGAACGTCCCGATACTGTTGCTTCAGCTCTTGGAACGTTGTAAATCGGGCACTTCCTTTCTGTGCTTCCTTGAGATCACGGAAATTGAGCCAATACTTCAATAAGAGAAACCCTCCTAGGAGGAAGCAGACACCGAACAAAGCGAAAGCGAGGGAGGTCGACCAGGCAAGCGTCGTCCACCAACTAGATTCGTATTGAAGCGGGGAACCGGTCGTCAACTTCCCGTCTTGGAAGAGATTTTGGATCGTCTGCTGCAGGAACTGAAACGCAACATTGAGTACTAAGAACAATACAATTGGTAAAGCGATCAAAAAGGCAAGGCATCGCCACAGCCAAGCGGAGGTAGCGAGGGAACGAAGTGAGAAGTTTATCATTATTTCATTCACCACACTTTCATTAAAGAAGAGAGGAAGCTTGTCTTTGCTTCGCTTCGAGCGACGCATTGAGCTTCTCGAGCTCTTTTTTGTCCGTCTTCTCGGATAACTGTCGTTTTTCATCTTCGAGTGCTTGAATCTCTTCATCCAGTTGGACAAGTGTTACCACTTGCTGTTTCAGTTGTTCGTCTTGGACTAGCTTGACGCTTTCTTGTGCCTTCGTCACATCGTTCAAAGCGATGTAGGCACGCGTTTTCGCCTCCTTGCGCGCGGTCGTCATCTCAACGTCCGGGATGGAGACGGCATGTTTATAGTCTTTCTGCAGGATCGCGAGATCGAAGGCGCCTTCATCCGTCGGATGGACCGCTTGGAAGGCTTGCAGTGTCTCTTGACGGTCTGTTGCGAATGGCTTCGACTGCATGATGATCGTCTCGACATCGATCGGATCGTTCGTCACAGCAACTGCCTGATCGTAGTCTTGTCTTTCGACGTACTGGGTAATCAGGAACTGTTGTTGTTCGTTACTCCATGACTTTTGTTTTTCCAGACGCTGCATGAGCGGCTCCGTCTCTCCGGTCAACGCTGCTTCATAAAGCGGTTGCCAATCTGATGTTGCCACTTGGACACCACTTGGTGGATCCGGCTGTACAAGTTGGACAACAGATAGCGTACCGAGGAGCAACAGACTGACACCACTGACGCCATAGACGAGGCGCCGTTGTCCGCGACGTAAACGGGAGACGTGTGTTGCGTCCGGATGTTGCTGAATCGCTGACGTCGTCATCGTCTTATAGGATTCCGGCGTCAAACGTTCCAGATTCTCGAGTAATAAAATCTTTTTCGTCGCATCCTCTTTTCGGATCCGGATGCGTGGGATTCTTTCTTTCAGCTGCAAATAAAGATTCGGATAGGCCGGATCACCAAACTGGAACGTGCCTTTGTAGACGAGCTGGTCGGCATCATCAAAGATTCGGAACTCGCTCGCAAACCGTTCGTTCGCTTGTTGGGCTTCTTGATGGACTTGAGTCGATAATAAAAGCGCCTCCTCATACGGGAGACGCTCATAATTCGGAAATTCGTTTTTTGGTACATCCGTGAAACGGACAAAGAGCATGTATTCTCCTCCTTTGAAGCGAGACATGATAACGAAGTCAATAAAAAAAGCCATCCAGTTCGGAATGACGTTCTGTGCGATCACTATACGATACGATTAGAATTTGATGTTGTCGTTGACCATCTCAGCCAGCGTGAAGGCACCCATGACGATGATCAGGCCGACGGCACCGCCGACGAGCCAACCCACTGCTTTGGAACGTCCGCGATCCCCACCAAAGATAAAATAGAATCCACCGACCGCGAAAGCAATCGCTGCCGCGATGACGGCCAGTCCCTGGAAGAATTGGAGTAAACTAAGCCCTGTCTCATTCAAACCCATCTGTCTTCCTCCTCTCAATCCCGCGACGTAACTACAGGCGATGTGAAGTTTAGTTTCGAGTCGAGCGCTTCTAAAATCAGTTCCTGGTTCTCTTGGATGACGAGTTGATGTTGGACGTCGAGCCACTCCTCATAGTCTTTCCCTTGGATCCGGAGCAACTTCTCGGCAAAAGTCTTATTCTGCTTCTGTTCACGTGTCGGCATAGCGTACACTCCTTCCTTGAGGTCGATGCGCAGTAGCACATCCTTAAGGACAGTCGGAGTCAAGCAAGGCGGTGGGTTTCGAGCACGTTCCCCCACGAACTCTGACATCCGATATTGGACGTCTGTTTAGGGTTTTTCGATGACCCTCAACGAATACGTGACCTGTGGGCGAGTTTTAGGCGACTCTCGCCAAACCATTTCTGCGTATATCCCGCTCATCCGGTCACACATGAGGGACACGCCGATATGTGATTGGAGTGACTGTCCTTAGCGATATGCTGCTACGGTCATCAATTCCTCTTGTCATTGATTAATGTTATTTCATAAGCAAATGCCTATACATAGATGGCTTACTGATGAACTAGTCTTTTACGTGAGACGTGAATCAGTTCATCAGTCGGATGCTTTCGTTTCGCGATAACTTGATTCTCACCGACAACGGTCCGAATTCGGTAATAGAGTTGCGAGATTTCTTGTGTCTCCTGACTATCGCGCTCGATGGCAATCCTGCCATGGAGCTGATACGTCTTGCCGTCAAATGTGCGGACGGAATCTGCTAACGGTAGTTCCGCTAGATCAAAGCGTTCTTGCTTGAGGTTCGACCAGTTCCGTTTCTTCTCCGTCCGGAAGTCGAATTCATCCCAAGGAATGGATCCCAACGTCTGATCACAGGCTGTCGCCAGAATCTGGACATCTAGTATAGAAGGAAGTGAACGATTCCGCTCATAGGCGCTGATCGATGCCTGCGAAATCTCGCCATATGTCTTTTCTGCTAACTCTACCTGACTCCAACCATGTTCTAAACGTTCACGTCGTAACCACTCTCCGAATCGGTACATACATATGCTCCTTTCCTTCGAGAACTACTGTGTGACAATGTTTTCCTGTTGATAGTTAGAATATAGCAGATTGTTCTGTTAATTCAATTCTTATTTTAATATGTCAAATACTTTACAATTGTCGATTGATGTCGAAACAACTAATGACAGGGGAGCAAGAACTAATAAATTTAAAAATTGCTGAATGTGTAGCAGAATTGTAAAAAAACAAATCCAAAAATCCATATCGAATTTAAAAAGACAAATGAGGTAAATAAATTATAAAGATAGAAATATTTACTACTTTACTTTTATTCACGTAAATCTTTTTTTGAATTTCCTTCTCTTTATGAGTAAAAATATACATGCTTAAGTAAATAAACAGATATCTGAGTACTTAAGAACTATTTAGTTAATTTGAATATTATGTAAAATTAAGTTATTAATTTCTTTATAATTCAAATAACTTATTTGGGAGCAAATCCATGCGAAAAACTGTACTTGCACTATCAGTAGTAGCATCTACACTTATTCTTTCTTCAAATGTCGATGCTCATTTCTTAGGACATTCCTCTGTAGATGGGAAAGAAATCAGATGGGGCACCGCAAAAGGTACAACTGGATGGACTACAGCACGAAATCACTCAATTAGTGTATGGAATACGATGGGGACTATTAAAATCGCAGGAGACACTACTTCAACTGTTGAAGATTTATCTTTTAAAGATGTTGATCGGAGCGATGTGACTTGGAGTGGCAGTCATTCCCCTCAAACTGGAGCAGACGTCATCTCCTACAATGATTATTATTTTTATGACTTCACGAGTTCTCAAAGAAAGCACACAGCACTTCATGAAATGGGACATGCTCTTGGATTAGATCATCACGGACTTGCTGGAAACGTGTTGAGATCTGGCTTTTACAATTATGAAGTTTTAGGTTCGCACGATAAGTCAGATTATCGAACTCTTTGGGGCTATTAATCCAATATAAGGAGCGTTAACTATGAAAAATTCTTAATAGGTTCAGTAGCAGCAGTTATTGGCCTGACTGTTTATGGATTTGATCATTACCAATCAGAAAAGAAGCCAGTCAAAATTGTTGATGCATATTTAAATGAAGTGGCTGATTTTTCTGATGATCGAATTTTAGTTGGTGTTGCTCAAAATGTGTTTGTAGGAGAAGTCATTGTTAATCAGTTTGGTGGATATGATAAAGATTCGGAAGGAAATAGCGTCTTGATTTTATATAATGAAGATGAGATGTTAAAAAAAGGTCATCAATACATGTTCGCTACACGTTATTTAGAATCTGAGGACTGGCATACTGCAATTACTAACCAAGGCACGGTAGAACTTAAGAATACTGAAGAAGAAAGCACTTCAGTTGGAAAGATCGTGAGTGCTTTAAAATCACCTATTGTTCCGGAAGCCATGAAAAATAAAGAAAAGTACAATAATCGGAATAGAGACGATAAATCAAAATTAGATCAGGAATGATTAAAAAAGTAGAGACTTCTTAATTGAAAGAAGTCCCTCAGATTATAGACAAACCCTCATTTCAATTACGAAATGAGGGTTTGTTGTATGTATCGGTCATTAAAACGTTCAAGGTGCTTTTATTAAACTATCCAAACTCAATGGCTCAGTTTATATTAAGAATATCTTTCATGTTTTTTAGAACAGATTCATCATATGTTATACAGACACAAAAGTCGAAAATGATTGATGTATTGAACCACACAAGCCTGCATTCCTTTTTTGCATTACACAAGTGTCCGCACTATTCCGATCAATCAGTTTTATAAGATACCTTCATTCGATTTAATATATTTTGAAGTAGAATCAAGCTTAGGATCTATACATACATTTAAAGTAATCGATTGTACCCGTCATCTTTTTTTTTATTTTTTCAAGTATTTGGTATGATGAGTAAAAAACAGAGGTGTCTTATTTGGAAGTAAATAAAAATTTTAACACTCCTTCGAACGTTACCATCATCGTCTTCGGTATAATAATCATCCTTTCGACAGCTTCGTTACTGTATGTGTTCCCTGATAAATTTGAAATCATCTTCGGTATCGGAACGGTGTTGTTTGTTTCGCTTGGTATTTTCGTTAACTTGAAATCACTCGCGACAGCTCAATCAGCACGAGAGGATTCAAAAAGCTCCGCTGCCTCGGCAAAAGATTCTGTCAGGGTGGCGGAAAATGCTTTGGAGATTGCGAAAAGTGAAGCTGATGCAAATGCCATGCGATATCGTATTGAAAAAGGATCGTTCTTAGCTTTGAAGAAGAAAGAATTCTTTGTTCCGCTATTCGCTCCTCATTCATATAAAGCGAGGTTTCACACAACAGAAAGTTTGGACGCGTTACACAATCCGGGTGCGATGCTCTTAGAGAATAAAGGAATGGGGACAGCAACGAATATCAGTTATAGCTTCCATCTTTTAAATGCGGACGACTATCGAAATTTAAAATTCGAATCAGATAATGTTGCGGATGATAGTGCGATAAACGAAAGCTTTTATCATTCCTACCACAGAGGATTTCCTAAGTACACTCTATACTCCAAGTTGTACACGGACCGCAAAAATGAACGTACTGGATTACTATTGACGTGTACAGAGGATCAGGGCAATTTTTCAGAACAGACTAGTCCGAGAAACAAAAAAGCTTTTCAAAGGTATATTGAGTCACCTGAAGCAATCCAAATCGGATATTTGGATAACAAAGAAGGAAAATGGATTCACCTACCACTATCATTTCGTGTTTTGAGTCATCAATACTTTTTAGAACAAAGAATCTTGAAAGAAGAATTTCGAAAAACTGCGAGTCCTCAATTGCTACTACGGGTCTATTACACGGAAGAAATCTCGGAACATATGAATCAGTTTGAAGAGGCGAGACGTGTGAAAGAATTTTTGATTACTTCTTCGAATAACATAAAAGTCGTGCCCGAACCTGCCGACACCACACACGATCGGACCGGGAAAATGCTTTTATGCCAATATGTAATTAAAGCATTAGTAAACGAACCGCTTTCAAGTTATGAATCAGAACAAACGGAGGTGTCGACAGATGGAAGCACTGGACCGACTGAAGGATGATTTGGCGAACAGCGCCGACTGGAACGTGACGATCACGGTCAGCAAGAAAGATCTAGAGAAGCTCGTCGCAGCCTATGAAGCCTTGAAACAGGAACGAGACGAAAAAAAGAGATAAGATGAAACGCCCTCCAAGCCGGAGAGCGTTTTGTTTAGCGATGGGTGACGGCTTGGTAGAGCCGGTAGATCTCGTCCTTGCAATGCAACATATAAATCTCGTCGCCCTAGTTACGACTGACGAGCAACGAGACGTAGCAATCGCCACGTCCGAACGTCTTGAAGAAGGTACCACCCGTGAACACGCCGCTGAACGTGTCACTGTCGGTAAACACGATATCGTTTTTGAGTGCAGATAACTGTTCGACCGAGAAATGTTGGCTGTCGCGGAATCCGAGCGGTCTCAAGCGGTTGATGACGAACAAGTCACAGTTAAATCAGGCATAAAAAAAGAAGGGACGATACGTCCCTTCTTTCAGATTGTAGACAAACCCTCATTTCGTGATCGAAATGAGGGTTTGTTGTATGTATTGATCACTAAAATGTTAAAGAAACGTGGATTCCCAAAGGAATCCCAGGACCAATTCGCGAGCTTTTTGAGATTCAGGGCAATGAAAGTAAGCATCGCTTGAAGCTTCGTTTTTTTTCACTCCCCGGTAGCGGGTCCAACGCATGCCATGCTTCTCTTTCGCGTCTGCGAAGACACGTTCAATTGTTTCCTAACGTTTTCGATACAACGCTCGATTCACATCTGTATGTCTGAGATGCTCGACTTCGTCCATCGCTTCTTGCCAGAGATGACGGAGGATGACTTTTTTGTGATCACGACTCTTCGTACACTGTGAAAGGAGTGGACATGTCTCGCAAATACGAGGATCGGATACATACTCCCGATATCCATCCCGTGTAGTCGTCCGGTAACGGAGGATCTGATTGTTCTCACAAAGATAACAGTCATAGTATTCGTCATAAAAGAAGTCTTTCTTCTTTAACATCCCTTTCACCCCTCCGGGGCGTGTATAAGGGAAGACTGCTAAAATATCTTGTTCGCTAAGATGGTGGGCGATTGGAATCGTCTTATAGGCAGCGTCGGCAACGACGGCGAATGGTTTCCCGAAGTGTGCCGTGACGATTTGAAGAAGTGAAGGGAAGACGACACTATCGTGGACATTGCCGGGTGTTACAATCATTCCGAGGACAAAACCATGTCGATCACAGGCGGTATGACACGAATAAGCGAATTGCTTCTCACGTTCCCCCTTCACGTAATAGCCACTCTCGGGATCTGTCGTACTCTCCTTTATCTGACGTTCTTCAACACTCTTCGTCTTGGGGGTGAAGGGCTTTTTTCCGTGTAAGATCCGATCCTCGTTGACTTCTTGATCTAATTTATCCTTGTACTGTTGGGCAGCGCGTCGAACGAGCTTCTTCTTGAACTTCCGTTTGTTTGCGTTCGCCTTGATGTGGGTGGAGTCGATAAACAGGACCGAAGGGTCCACGAATACAGCTTCGACCCCTTGGTGAGGACACGATAGAAAATGCTCTCAAAGACGTCCGTACCCTGAAAGCGACGGACGTAGTTCTTCCCGAATGTAGAGAAATGGGGTACCTTTTCATCCAGCCCAAGACCTAAAAACCAACGGTACGCCACGTTAGTCTCGATCTCTTTGATGGTACGTCGCATGGAAGGAATACCGAATACATATTGAAGAAGCGCCATCTTGATTAACAGGACAGGATCGATGCTTGGTCTGCCGGTGTTTTCGCTATACAATTTCTCGACGGCACGATAGATGAAGTCGACATCGATAACCGCATCAATTTTACGTACCAGATGGTCCTGCGGGACCAGTTGTTCCAATGTGATGGTGAGATCGATGATGGTGATCTCTCTTGCCCATCATAGGAAGTCCTCCTCCTTCTTCGGTTTACTTTTTTATACCCGGAAGAAAGAGGAGAGAAGCGTTTTGTCTTCAGTCTGAATTAGCTGTTATCACAGCTAATATCTTCAAAATAATTAATAAACTCATTTCAAATTTTAATTTGTTTCTTCGTAATGAGTCGGTATCTTGAACACAAGGAAATGTAATTTATAATCACTGTAATTAATCTAGTGGATCTAAATATTTTTTCTACACTCGGATCTAAACTACCGATTGCTCTGGTACATACGTACAGAGTCCAAACCGCTTATACGCAACTCTCAGCGTATTGTTCGCGAGGGACTTCTTTTTTGTTGAAAATATTTATTATTTTTACTGTAACTCTTTGTTGACCATCTAATACAAGAGTGATATATTATAAAGTAGGTACTTATGTATTGACTTTTATGAATAATGGTGTAATATAGATATTGTAAGGTGACGGGCTAACGTCCATTTCATTGAATGATACATAACAGAACGCAATGACGGAGTACGGTGAGTACAGAATAGGTAAGTTCACTCGGGTCAAGCAATGCAAAGGGGATGCGTATAACTCTTTTCGACTAAATTTTCGGAATGTTGAAATTTAGAAGGAGGAGAATCGATGAAGTTTATTGATCGTATTAAGAAAGGGTACGGCGTGAAGAAAGAGGTAAAGGATTTGACGAATGCTCAAACGATTTATCGTTTGTTGTTTGGGTTGTTTAAACTTTTGATTGTGATGACAGGAATGAACTCTACGGTAAATTATGTGGAGGGAATCATCGGTCGCTTGATCATGCAGGTGGCTTTAGAAACCGGCAACATGTTTTATGTGTATGTCGTGATGGTTCCGAGTCTCATCGTTTTAACCGGTATTGGATTGTATTTCGTTCTGAGGGACGATGTAGGGGAAATCATTCACCACACCTACAAACAACGCTTTAATAAGTAATTAAGGAAGTGTAACGTGAACCGAATAAAGCAACGAAAAGATGATGACGAGCCCGTCGTCTTTTTTTGTTTTGTCCGCATGTTTGGTATGATTGGAAAAAAACAGAGGTGAAACATGTTCAGGTTTAATAAAGGATTTAATACCACAATCATTGTGCTGTCCATACTCATTGTCACAGCAACCGCCGTTTTAATCGCCGTGTTCCCGAACAAGTTTGAGCTCATTTTTGGTACCGGGACTTTTATATTCGTCTCACTAGGGATGTTCGTCAGTTTACAATCCCTTGATACCGCAACAGGCGCGAGAATGGATTCAGAAAAATCAGCAGATGCGACGGTCGCGTCCGCTGAATCGGCTCGTCAGGCGTTAAAACTAGCGATGGAAGAAGCAGCACGAACAAAAGAACGTTACCGTGTCGAAAACTCATCCATATTAAAACTACATAAAGGCAAAATGCAAATCCCGCTACTATTCCCCTTTATTCAGCCTAACCCTTTTTTTAATGATGATATCTACTCGAAGCAAAACTTCGACACAATTTTTTTGAGAAATGGTGGATTTGGAACAGCAACGACGATTGATGTTGATGTTGAATTCGTTAATGCTCATGAATTTGATGGATTCAAGTTCGATACGCATGTAGATAAGGATGGTAATGATAGGATTAAACTAGCTAAAAAATTACCCTGGAAGTACCCTCAATACAGGATAGAAACTCATCATGTCGTTACAGAAGACTCGAGGGGTAGAATTTTTGTGGAGTATGTATATTTTTCAGAAGAACACGAGAAAATGATGGGAAAGAAGCATACTTATACGTCAAATTGGATCAAGTCTAAACGTATTGGAACTCAAGAAAAGGGGGATGAATTCCCTATTCGTTTACCTATAATCTACCGCATGTTTGCACACCATTTCTTTATGGAACGAAATATGATACGTGATGATGAGGAATGGATTACTCCTAACCCTCGGTTACGCGTCCGCGTGATCTACACGGAAGATATATTGGAACATATGAATGACCATGAAGAAGCTAGACGCGTCAAAGAATTTGAAATCAGTTGCAATGACGACGTTCGGATAGCTGGTATGAAAGAGGAGACAGAATATGGACGCTTCTTTTTGTCGTGTGACTTCAATATCCAAACGATATTCGATCGACCACTGTCCGTAGTCTCGGCCGAGGAATCAACGGAGGAGGAGACGGTAGGTGGAAGCACTGGACCGACTGAAGGATGACTTGGCGAACAGCGCCGATTGGAACGTGACGATCACGGTCAGCAAGAAAGACCTGGAGAAGCTCGTCGCCGCCTATGAAGCCTTGAAAAAGGAACGCGACGAAAAAAAAAAATAAGAGAAACGCCCTCCAGTGTGAACTGCCCCATAAAAGTTGGACATGAAAATCCAACTTTTATGGGGTGTTTTTTAGCGATGCGTGACGGCTTGGTAGAGCCGGTAGATCTCATCCTTGCAATAGTTCATGTCGGTGATGACTTCGAGAATGTCGTGTGGCACGCCATTCTTGCCATGTCCGCTCTCATCGAGCCATGCATAGGCTTCGGTCGATGGATCGAACGCCTCGTACGCTACATAGATGGATGCAGCAAGGTCCGCGTCCGTATCACCACGCATGACGATCGAGAAGTCCTGACCAGCAGGTGAGAAATTACCAACACGTGGTACTCGTTTTCTTTTTCTTTTTCTTGTTCAATCGACCAGCCTTCTGATTCGATGACTTTCATAGCATGGGTCATATGCATGGGATCAACCGCCTTTCTGAGGGGAAGGTTCTCGACGATGTTGACGAGGTTGTGGGATTCATTGACGATGAATTGATCAGAAATCGGTAAGACGAGCTGAATCATGAAGATTTCGCCTTCCTCGTTGCGACTGACGAGCAAGGACGCGTGTCCGAACGTCTTGAAGAGGGTGCCGCCCGTGAACACGCCACTGAACGTACCGTTGTAAATGAAATTGATGTCGTTTTCGAGGGCATGCATCATCTCGAGCGAGAAATGATGGCTGTCGCGGAAACCGAGCGGTTGACTTTGATCGATGACGAACGAGTCGCTGTCTTTGACTTAGTAGGTCTCCTTGTCCTGCATGGCTCTCTCGAACGAGTACGCATCGTGGACAAGTGTGATGCAGTGGCAGAACCGTTCGTTCATCTCGGACTTGATGAAGGTGTAGGTCGTGTTCCATAGACCCGGCTTCGTGTCCTCGATTTCCGCGTAAGGGAGTCGATTGAGGGCAACGAGACGGATCAGGTTCGACCGCGCGAAGAATTAACAAGTCTTGATGTTCTCTAACGTGTACGGGGTGATTTGGTAGATTTGCATGAGTAGCCCTCCTATTGGGTGTGAAAGTTGGCTTCAATGTACGAAAACAATTTCCAGCTGGCACGTCGGGAAATATATTTTAAGGAGTGACGAAGCAAGAAAACCCGGCGCGTAACGACTGGGTTGTTTCAAGTGAGCGTCGTTTTACTTCTCATAAGATACGAGACATGCGCTGGTATTCAAAACGACTGCTCGGTGAATTGAAATCGAGCCTGTGTATGACGGCATGTTCCCGCAACGAGTATTCTCTGGATCCGTTGACGATAAAGTGGTCCAGTAACGGAATCCTCATCAAGTACCCGATGTCGATCATACGGCTCGTCACCTCGACGTCTTCCTTGCTGGGTTCGGCTTTGCCGGAAGGATAGTTATGCGCCAAAGCATAGGCTCCAGCATTGCACATGATGAGAATCTTGAAAATTTCACGGAGGTGCATCAGGGACGAATTGAGCTGTCCGACATGGGCGATGTGAGTACCGATGACCTCGTGTTTCGTGTTGAAGGCGATAACGAGGAAGTGTTCCCGATCCTTGTCGCCAATCAATTTCTCAGCGATCGTCGCGAGCGTCTCCGGGTTTCGGACGGGATCATAGGACAGTTTTTCGTCAAGGACCTGTTCGACATCGTAAATACGGACGGAACGATACGATTTTTTCAGGGATACGGATTGTTCGATGATTTTTGGTTTTTTCATGATTATTCTCCTTTCGAGGCAAAAGAAAAAGACGCCGATAGGGGCGCCTTACAATGAGCGGAAATAGGATTCGATTTCGTTTCGCGGGATGTTCGTGTTCATGAAGTTCAAGAGCGCGAAGCGGAGTTTGTCGAGTATCAGGTAGGCCGGCACGGCGACGGTCAATTGGACGATTTCTTGTAAGTCGGACGTTGACTTGTTGGCGTTTCTCTTCTTCGAGTTCGAATGGTTACATGGGAGTGCTCCTCTCATTGGCGTCTCTCTCAATTATAAGACATCCGGAATGAAGGACCGTCTCCACATTCACAGCAAGACGTCACGAATCCCTTCCTCGATCGAATTATAGAGGTCCGATTTGTCGAAGTGTCTTAGGCTACCTGCGATCGTTTCGAGGTCATCTTTCGAGTAATTGATCGTGATCCCTTTTTCTTGCTCGAGGTCGCTGATGATGTCTTCGATTTGGATTTCGATGATTGACTGGGCATTTTCTTCGGCGAACATTCCTTTGAGGCGGAGATCTTGTGCTTTGGCATCGAGTGACGGGATGTTTTCGAGGTGACCGATGATGATTTGTAGGAAATTCATTTGATTGTCGTCCAGATAGAATAAAGCCATATTCTTATTCCCCTTTCGTGTTCACGGACCTAACCAGCGATTGACAATGACAGTGATACAGAGCCGGCACAGACATCCGGCTAATACGATTTCGATCACCTCCATCATAATACTCTCCTCCTTCGAAAAAAATGTAGGCAGGTCGGATTCGAACCGACTTATTTCGCATAGATGCGAGTGCTCTAAACGAGTAAGCTACTGTCCTTCACCCTACTAATCACAGTTATAAGTGAACAAAAAAATAGTAATGCCAACGTTTCAATAGTGTACAACCATACATCAGTACATGAGTACAATCATACATGTACAGATATACAAGTGTGCAGATGTGTATATCTGTACAGCAGGTTCAGGCTTCTTGATCGAGCTTGAAACAAGCGCTCTGGTGGACGAACAGGTTGTAGAACCGCTCGTGCAGGACGTGGACCATCGCTTGTGTGAACTCTGGTTCAAGACCATGCACTTCGACATCGTTGTGTGCTTCGGAGATCAGCAACGTCTCGATCTCTGTCAGGGCGTATGAGAGATAGTTCGCATAGATCAATCGCTGTTCGAGGTGTGACTTCGGGCAGTTGACGAGACTGCCGTACTTGCTGAAGGTATGGATGATGGTATCATCGAAGATTCGCGGAAGTTCGAGTGTGACGAGACCTGAGATGAAAGATTGGTAGTATTCTTCAAGTTGCATGATGGGTTCCTCCTATCGGATGACTAGGCAGCAAGACGATGTCAACATTCTAGGTTGTGATTGAAGGTTGCGATTTCGTTGACGAGACTGCCATATTTGCTGATCGTCCGGACGATGGCGTTGTCGATGATGACGGGAAGCTCGGCGACGATGAAACCTCGAAGAAAAGCAGGATAATGAAATGCGTCATACATGATGTTCCCTCCTATTCGTTGGCATGAGATTTTTCATGGCGTGTACAACCATACATCAGTACATGTACTCACGATTTTGGACAAAGAAAAAAGCGCTCAAGGCGCTAGTGTGATGTTCTCTCGTCGCTCGATGGATTCGAGATTCTGTAGAATCTTCCGGAGATGCGGGAGACGATGCTGATACCTGTTGATCGTGTTCTCCGACTTCTCGATTGATTTCTCCAGTTCCGCGATCTGCTTGTCGATCGCCTTCATGCGACGTGCCCGCTCCAAGTCGTCGACCGGTACGAGCGGATGTATTCCTTGTTGGCTAGCAACTGGTCGAGCGCTCGTTTCTTGGCCGGTAAGGTAAGGATGGTATGGGGACCGTTTGTCTCAAGAAGTTGGATGGAAATACGGATGACGTCGATTTGCTTCATGATGTGTGTCCCCTTTCGAAAAAAGTAAGGCGTAGGCCTTACTTTTTTAAGATTAATACTGTGCTTTTATTTGAGCGAGCATCTGGTTGAATTCGTAATCAAATTCTTACTGATAGACGTTGAAGTTCGTGATGACGACGATCATTTGATCAGTCGATTTGACGTGTTTCAATGCGACTTCTTTCATGTCAGCGATGTAATCAGATAGTTCTGTATAGACGGCTGTTTCGAAGATGATATGAGCTTCGAGAGTGAGTTGTCCGTTTTCGTCGATTGCTGCGAGATAGGCAATGTTCTTTATGAGCGGTTGTACGGCAATGAATGATTCTGAGATGGATTTCAATAATGCGAAATCTTTTTCGATGCGCGGGTTGGTGAGTGATGTTGTGTCGCTCTACTAATAACACCCTAAGTGCTTTATAATAACCTAAATATTTACAATTAAATCCCCGGTTATAACGGTCATTCCCCTCCTTTACCACGTTGAATCATCAAAACTTTTTCATCATCGAAAACGTATCGATTGCCTTGATTTCGTTCGTATTCTCTTATGCATCGAATCATAGGATGTCTTCCAGGAATAGCTACTGCATCTGATCGTCGAATGTGGCAATTCTTTTTATTTCAGTTACTATATTCACAATAAATAACATATGTAACCCCTATAACTAGGTGAAAATACGTTCACCTCTGGGGAACTACACGATGAAAAAACGAAATGGCTCAACACCAACAATAAAATGACGTGAAATTATCATTTCACGCAAAGATGTGAAAAAAGTCTAAAAACTAAAAGTCAAAGAAGAATCTATCTGTCATCGATATTTACAATGAAAACAGGAAAAAAGTCGGATTCCCGTTCATTTGCACTGAGTCGGGTGGTTAGTCGTTAGAAAGGATCTCGATGCAACTGAGAGCGAACTCACAAAATGAGTTCGGAAAGGGGCTTGTTTTCTACATAAACGAAGCCGATGGGTCTGAAGCATGGTGCAAACGCCATGATGTTCGCATCATATATGGCACAAAAAGCGGAACATTTCCCGCAATACATCAAAATTATCCTGAACGGTTTGCAAGCGGAGTAGGGGTGATCGTTTATGCCGGAAAAACTCATCTGTCGCCGATAAAAATGCGTGAGGCACTCTTGTGGGCTAGCGCTCTCGTTGTTTTACATGGGCTTGAGTACGCTGTGCGTAAATTCTAATTTTTCCACTGCAACAAGAACGGCATCAAGATCGTTCACCATAATCCACGCAGAGATTCAAGTACGGACAATGTGGCTGCGATTCGGAAAGAGATACACCTGGTTACCATTGTCTTTATTAAAAAATACTAACGGTATATGAAATAAAAATATTCCTCGATTTCAATGGACTTCACGGGAGGGGGGCAAGTCCTCGGAAAGATTTTCCCACGTCGAACCGAGATAGACCCACAACCGGTCGGCCGGACTTTCTTCTCCGAATGCCACCTGCGCATTTTCGAATCGTTTGAAGCATTCAACTTGGAGATGTTTTCATCATCTATTTCCTAAACTTCGAATTGTGGTTTCCCTATCGAGACGTCCTTCGTATGATAGAGTATTTCCTCTTCGATTACGAGTGTTGCGATCGCCTTTTCGAGACTTGCATCGTGATTCCTCCCGCTCTTCTTCATGTGTATATGTACTCACGTATGATCGTACTCATGTGCACAAGTATATTTGTATGGTATCACACATGTACTCACGTATATATGTATGGTTGTACTCGTCCTAAATGTTTAATTGAAGCGGATATACTTTGGTTTCTCTTCAATCATGGCGATAAAGATGTCGTCCATACATGCGTCCGTCAGGGAAACCGGTCACCGGATCGAAAAATCTTGGCCGTCAATTCCTCGCTCACCGTCCAAAAGAATTGGTTACGGAACTTTACCCGCGCACCTGCTCGACGGGCAATGTGTTTACGGTTATGCGTTTCCCTCGCGTGTTCTCATCTCTTCCTTGTTTCTCGAATTAATTATCAGGTAGTAAGCAAAAGCATAAGATACATTGTTATCCACGTCAGGCTCATGATAGTCAATCCCATTGAAAGTTCGATATGATACGCCGACGCCTCATAGTAGATGATGAAGAACGTTTTTCCAGTTTGATTCGCCGGAATTCCATGTTCTTTTTCGATGGCATTTGTTTTGTAGAGTAGTAGCTTGCTTCGTTTATAATATTTCAATCGACGAAATTATTTCATGAAGACGCCTCATTAATATCATGATCATGGAGTTCCGAATTGTCGTGAATGTTGCCGATCCGTTTAAAGCCGTAAAGAATAGAGCGTGTTCGATGAACGACTGGACGTATCCGCCAGCTTCCTCTCGTTTGAATTTCATGAATCCGAAATACATACGATTCGCGTTATAGGTGAGGAACACGTCAAAATGATATTTCTGACGCGACTCGTTTTTGATGCGGAAAATGTCACCGGTGTAATATGGCGTATAGATCTCAAAAATCATTTCGTATCGTCCTTCTAGTGGTGTATCTCTGACGATGCTCGCTCTTGTGGACAATTGAGATCGGGATGTTGTAATTGATGGCGCGGAGTTTTGTAACTTTCCGGTGGACACCAGCCGAATGGATGAATACCTTGTTCGAATCGAATCGGATTTCCTCCTTGTCCTCTTCATGTATAACGTAGCCAAAGCTACCTTCTTGTTCTTTGTAGGCTTCACGCCTTGCGTCGGTACCATCGTCGCAAGGTAGATGATCCGCTTTTCAAAGATCAACTTATATCTTCACTCACAGTGGCGATACTTCAATTTACTTTTTTAAGAGTTGTAAATGTGTGAATTGTTTGCCGGTCATGTCTTTTCTTTTACATGGATTCGAGTTGTTTGCTTTCCTTGCGGGTAATGAGATTTCTGAGTGTAATGGCTCCCAAACGTTTTAGTTCTTGTTTTGTTGAATGTTTCATGATGATTTCCTCCTTTAGTGTGGTTGGTTTTGTTCACCATACTAATCACAGTTAACCGCCATAAAAAAAGAAAGAGACCGCAGTCCCTTCCTGTTCAATCTGCCTGCTCTCGGTCATCGATGAAACCATGGAGCTGAATCTCATATTCTATTCCATCCTCATGATAACTCCGCATGGCCAACTCAAATCCATTCCGGGTCAGCCGTTGAAGAAACGACAACGGAACGGATCCGCGGTAAGCGACGAAACCACAGGTCGTCAGGACTTGCGTCAATGCGCCGCGTTCATCCGTGTGTAAAAATGCATTTCGTTTCTTGACCACACTGTACGGTGTGTCATAGATGAACGTCCGATACGTCGGTTGCGGCATTCGGATTTCGCGTCCCCCTCGTGTCCCGTCCGGCAACAATACCCGATCGTCGATGAAATGCGGCAAACTGATTTCGATTTCCGGATTCGGATGCCCATCATCAAACCCGAACGATTTCAGTTGATACTCGATGCCATTCGCTTCAAGCGCCTTGAGCAAAACAAACTGAGGCGCGGATATCTTCCCTTCCACGTAGATGAATCCTCGCTGTTGCAACAAGCGGAGCACATCGTCTCCTGGATGCAGCTTTTCGACGAGACCTTTTCGTTCCAACTCAGTGTAGCGGATGATTGGTTCTTTGACTGCTTGTCTTTTCACTACGATCCCTCCCACCACCTAGTTATTCTCCCTTTTTTCCCGTTCTCCCGCTATCTACACATGAAAAAGACGCGGAAGTCGATCCCGCGTCGATGATTTATTTATCCCGGTCGTCGATGAAGTGAGGCAGGCTGAACTCATAGTCTTCCCCACCACCAAATGGCGTATGGAAGACCCGGAGATTGTATTCCGTTCCAACTTCTCGCAAAGACTTCACCATTTTCGTGATTGCATTGATATTCTTGCTCGACAGCTTCGCAAATCCGTACGTCAAAAGCGTCTTCATTCCGTCTTCTGCTGTTTGGGAGTTATGGACGCCGCTTCCACCGTTCACCAGTGCTTTGATCTCCGTCAATGTAATCGGTCGCGCGGTCTGTTTTTGTTGCCGTGTCTTATGCTGCATCGTCATTCCCATCCGCTCCATTTCCAATGATGATCACCGCGTTCGTTGGTGTCTCCTCTATTATACGAGGCAAGCGAGCGGAAATTGGACGCGTTTTGATAAATGGCTTGACCGCGGGACATGAAGTGTTTATCCTGGCTTATAGCTTTTTTTCCACGTCACCGTTTTTCGTGTCAGATCGAGCGGAACGGGCTATTTCAAATCCTGTTAATCGGAAACAACAGAGTTTCTTTCGCAAAATTTTATCGTCTCGACGCGACGGAAATCGGATCCGGTTTCCCGACTGCCTGCTCGTATTAAAAGAATATTAGCAATTTTCGGCAAAAGGGTTGACTTCTGAATTTCAAATGGTTGAGATGTAGGGGCATCAAGGAGACAAGCAGGTTTGATCACGCGGTGGCCTTTACGTTCTGGAGCCTCAGCCCAGCCTTCGCCTTCGTACCAGAACACGAATGGCAACAGGTTGCATGATGAATGAGCAATGGACACCCTCTCAGGGTCCGTTAATGTCGCGGATCACTCCTGCCACGATCGGGATTCATCGATCACGTCCCAACCATGCAACATTACCTGCTGTGATATCGGTTTCGATCTGATTGGTGTCACAGCGATGAGATATACTCTAAATACTTTCGGAGAAGCACCGGTTCAGCTCTGGCCGGTCGCGGATCCACTAGACGTCCCGTCATCCCTGATGGATCAGAGCGGATGACGCGGTGTCCACCGCAAAATACTTATCCAAAGTAGCGGACGTTTTACTTTTATACCCTACAATGAAACGGAAGAGCACGATGGAATCGGCGGTCTACCGTGTCAACTCATAAATTGTCAACGTCGTGTCTCCCTTTTCGCCTTCTTCCTGCTATTAATAGTAGGGGGGCAAAAGGCGATATATCGGTTTCACACTCAAAAAGGCGCATTGTTTCGCACATATTTTAACCCTTGTGGTTCCGTAGTACAATGGGGAACACGTTCCGAGCGGAGTAACTTTTTAAAATGCCAAAATGGCTTGATATCGCCATCGTATCAGCAAATTAAAGTTTTGCTTCTGAAAGAGGCAACCGTTCGGAAATTTCTGTAGTAGAATACGATATCGGGCAAATCCTTTCTGTGTCTGAAACGGAGTTTTCATACTTTATATCGGTGCAAAGCCGGGATCGGCCGTCCGGCGCGGAGCCACCCTATATTTTACCGTCGAATGACCTTCTATTTTCGAAGTTCAAGAAATCAGAATGGACCACGTTTTTGCACACAAAAAAACTTTTAGCGGAAGGAGCGCTTCCCTCCCCGCTTTTCGATTTTTTTTCGTGGCTTATGGAAACCACCGTCGTATCGCTAAATGTTCTTTACTCTGAAAACCCAAGTGATACGCTATACCTACGTTAACGAAGCCTTTTATTCAAGCTATCCGATTGACTAAATGGTCGGAAGCCATACAAAAAACGCAGTATTCACGCAGAAAAGCGCAAAAATCGACATAAACAATGCACCTACGTTGCAAAAACAGGGGCAGACGCCGGCTGACGGCCTCTCACCGTCTCTGACCGAAATGGTTTTCATAATGTTGGTCGATCATAATAAAGGTACAAGGAAACGCGGCGGCGACGCGGCTATTCAGGCTGTTTCTCAACCGGTACCGTTGAGGAAGAGCGGGATTGCGGATCATGATTCCGGGGTATGCAATAAGAACGTATATTCTCTATTTTTCGAAACCCAGAGGAGTGATTCACAATGGCACGATACGTCGATCGCGGAAACTTGAAATGGATACCGTTCTTAATGCCGGAACACAAGGCCATGCTGCAAAAGTATTATCGGGAAGTACATCAACTGGATGTCCCGAATTACGATCAACGCCTTGATCCACTTATTGAAAATGTACTGAATGATGCCATCTTTGACGGAGGACTCCTCCGTATCGTCGCGCATCGCAACGGAATCGAATATAAGTTCGACGCATACGTTGAGAAACTCAACTATGAAAAGGACACTGTTTTACTACGAAAAAGTAATTTCCAAGAAGAAATCGTACGCTTCGATCAGCTGATTGGTGCCTCGAAAATCTTCTAAGTATGTGCCTGGTACGCGACCATTTCCCTCGAAACGAGCGGAGTCGTCCGATGCCAATACGCCACGAAAATGTCCGATTTCGACATAAATCTGTCGAAAATGGACAATAAATGAGCGAATTCGCTTGTTTTAGTTGTCGTATTAAGGGTAATATACTTATGAAGGATACGTGGTACTATCCGGACCCGCCTGGGGGCACACTTGTCTTTGGACAAGCTGAGAAATAATACACAGGAGCATCTCACTGGAGAATGTCCAGTCGTACCGTACGATTAATTTTCGGGAGTGACCCTTTTTCAAGGGTCACTCTTTTTTGTAGATTTCACTCTAAGGAGATTAATCGTGATGAACCAACATAAAAATCGTCCTGACTTCTTTGATCAGGTTACTTTGTTTGGTCTACTCGAAATGTACGAACAGCATTTCGCAAACAAGACCTATATTTACGAGACTGACAACAAAGTCTCACCGCTTCAGATCCATTTCAAGTATGCACAGTTCCCTCACTTGATCGGATTGCATTATTTCAAATTGGGAACAAACCTTGAGATCAACGCCATGATCAAGTCAGGTGAGTTGACGATCTCTACGCTTAAAGAGAAGAACCCGCAAACTTATGAAGAAATGGAATACCGCATCATGTTCTTCAGTTTGATGGTGGAATTGATGGCCAAGCCAAAAATCGGTGAAAAAACAAGAGGACCGGCCAAGGTCATGTTCTATTGTTACGACATCCGGTACAACTGGGTGTATTATCTTGGCGTCAGCAATAAAGATTCCAAGGACCCCGCTATTTTCTACCCGATGACGTTCATCGAGGACAAGGGGCCGAAAGCGAATAAAGCGGATCGTATTCAAGCACCTTACAAATCGATGCGGATTCTTGATGCGAACGGACAAGAAATTCACAGCGTATCGTTTAAAAAATAAAACGAGACAGGACGATCTTTGGATCGTCCTTTTTTTGTTCTCTTTCACTCGACCACGGTACGAATTGCGAAACAAGGAGTATCCTCATGAGCCGACCCAAAGCATATGATCCTGTCGAGGGATACCGTTATCAGCTGTTCTATAAACATTCTGAAGTACGAGAACTGGATCATCTCGATTATGCGAAAGATCAAACCGAACTGTTTTACCTGTTGGAAGAATATCATCTATGTATGACACCGGGCACACTGCGTTACTTGCAGCTGCCCAAGCAGTATTGGCCAAAGGAAGGAGAACCCACATGAAACGCATCATCCGCATGATCAACCTGTTTGAATACGATGAATTACCGTCTCACGTCCGTCCTGTCGCCCTCCAGCATCTTTACGAACAAAATGCGTCCAGTTCGACAGCGACGACATGAAAAAGAGCGTAGAGGCCTTCCTCGATCGTTACCTTATGAAAGCCCCGCTCCCCGTGATCGATGTCGAGAAAGAAACCTTCGAGGTACGGTTCGATGATGCCGGATTCTCGTTTCTATCCGAAGAAGAACGGTAAGAACGCGCGAATCGACTCAACGCATCGTACGCCGATGAATCAGCGGGTCAGTGTTCCTTGACCGGCGTCTACACCGATTGTTATTTCTTTGACTATTTCGAAGAAAAAGGGGACACGTCGGCCGCATCGCTCGAGCAAGATATCACACGAGCGGTCTGCTTCGGCTTGAAGAAGTTCATTCATGACATGAGTACCGACCTGAGTACGGAAGGGATGCTCGTCGAGTATGGCCGGGATCATCACCTGCTTTATTTCACGAAGGATGGATTCCCGTATCAGAAAGTCCAACAAACCTGGAAGGTGATATCATGATGCTCGAAGGAAAGATTGATCGGCTAATCAAAAAACACGTCGTGACCTATCAGGAGGACTGGTACGATACGGACCTTCATTTCTATCGGCAATATCCTTATGGTCTCTTGTTACTCCGTCGTCACGGCGTCGAATATTTCTGTGGCGCGAAGTCCGAGATCTATGAACGGGAGACATTCCACTATTACTTCAATCAGCAAGTGACCGAGCAAAGTGATCGTAATCACTTCTTCCGGATCGACGAAAAGGGGATCCGGGAAGTCCCGCCACTCCGCGCCAGGTTACACTTTGAAAATATCCAAAGCAAATGAATGACCGCACGTAGACATTCATAAGCCATACAACCATACATGTACATATGTACTCAAGTATGATTGTACATTTCTGTAACTATACAGATGTACACATGTGTATAGCGCGTGATAGTTCCTGTATACAATGAATGAAAGACCATATCCGGTGTATACAAATCTACAAATCAACACCTGTCACAACTCGCCAAGATTGATTTTTTTGGATACGATGAACGAGTCAAAACTGTAAAGGGGAGATTAGCATGCCTGAGACGAACAATCAAAAAGGTCGTGAACAATATCAAAACGAATACATACAATCAAGGGTCGTCATGGATCTAACAAACAAGGAAATCCGTCGCCTGGAGAAAAAGATCAAGAAGATGCAAGACAAGATCAAAGTGTATGAAAAAACACAGTCGAACATCAAAATGTTGCCCGTCGCGGAACTCTTGATCGAACCAATTGAAAGACATGTCGGGCAACGATTATTTCCAAAGAGTGAATGGCGGTATTTCCGGTATTTAGTACCCGGTGATATTCAATACATCGAGAACTTCTGGGTCGGTGACAATAGCGTACATTGTCTCATCGTCTATCAGGATGATACGTCTTCACCCGACCTGTCGTATCTCGGTCATCCGACCGGTAAGAAAATTGAAGAAGGTAGCGTCGCAATCGGATATCGAGAAGACCGCCATCACCATGATTTACCGGAAGAATACGATGAAATCGTCGAGATTATCCTCGATCTGTATTCGAAGGAAAACTATGAGTTGTTCCTGGAACGATTCCCTGCCGAAGTAAAACTATTCACGTGATGTTATGTGTACATGTACTCATGTATGGTTTCATGGTTGTATACATCGAGAAGACTGTCAGTAAGCGATTTTTACTTTGGGAAAAGGGGGACAATCGATGCGCTACCAATCCAAACCATGACCGATCGAAGCGTTTTGCTTTGGTGTCGACAATTGGCCAAAATGGTTTTCACGAGCGAAGGACGCCGGAGGGATCGACATCATCTATGCGGAGGACACGTTCACACGTGACGTCTGTTTCGTCCGGACGACGCCACCCGTCTATTGTCCGGAAGGGGATTTCCTGATTTATTCTGAAAGACATATTTCGCATCAATCGAAGCAGGACTTCGAGAAGTTTCATGATGCGGTACCGGACGAAGAAGTCCTGCCAGCGGACTAGGTACGGATCGAAGTCCCGCTGATCCTTCAAACCATGTATGGGGAAGAAGTCGTCGCTGAGAAGTTTACTGTCGATGGTGATTTTGAGATTGTCATCAGTCAAGGGATGCGGAAAAATCAACAGGCCGTCGTCGAGGAAGTCGTTCGACAAGGACTCGACGTTCGAGATATAAAAAAAGAGCTACCACATCGGTAACTCTTTTTTTGTTATTTTCCAGCTTTGTTGAGAGCATCTTCGATGACTTTTGCCATCGTGATTTCATTCTCGAAAGCAAGTTTACGAAGGCGCGTGTGTAATTCTTTTGGCACCTGTACTGTATGACGTTGCGTCGTCTGTGGCAAGAGTGGGCTACGTTTGCCAGGACGTGACGTGTTTTTTAATAAGTCCTCGTTCATGCGTTTTGTTTCGCTCATGAGGTAACCTCCTCTTCAGAGTTGAATTGATTGATACGTCCGATTAGTTCAAGAGCGAACTCTCGGTATTGATTGAGGGCATCCTTGTCCCATCGATCGCCTTCTTCATCGAGGAGACCATGTTCTCCCCATGATTTGATTCGTTCGCGGTATAAAATCGTTGATTCGAACATCGCGTCACCAAATTGTTGTGCCGCTTGTTTCATGACACGTGCATCACTGCTCGCACCTTTCGTAAAGATGACCGAGAGGATACCAGCGATTTGAAGGTCTTCATTGAAGTACGTGATCGTCTCAGCGAGGTACGGCAAGAACTTCTGTGCTGCTCGGAGCGACGTCCCGTGCGTCTGGAGACTGATGACCAGATAGTCGCTCGCGACGAATGCATTGTTCGCGTTATCCGACAGCGTCGGTGGGATGTCGATAAAGATAAAATCATACTCATCGCGAAGCGGTTCGATCAACGCATGAAGGACACTGGCACGTGCCTTGAGTCCACGAAATTTGTTCAAATAGAGTTGTAGTCCGACAAGGTCGAAGTCGGATGCGACGAGATCAAGATTCTCACGGACGTTGTACAAGGCGAGCTTCAGGTCTCCTGCCTGGAACGCTTCGAACACGGTCATGTTCTCGTCCAGATTCAATTCAGGCATCAAGAACGCGGTGGCATCGGCTTGGGGATCAAAGTCGACGACGAGTGTTTTATACCCCATCTTCGAAACTTCGTGGGCGACGCCGACTGTGGTCGTAGACTTTCCGGATCCGCCTTTGAAGTTCGAGATGTTGATGACGATGGCTTGTTTCGACATGAAAAGGAACCTCCCTATAAAAGTTTTTCTCGTCTTGAACACGACGAGTCGTACAATGAAATTAAGTATTCAACCTTGTATGGTTGTACACGCTACTCATTAAGAATACCAGTTCGAGGGAAACGTCAGCAAGGCGCAAAAAATAGTATAGGGTATTTATTATAGAAGAAACTCGTCAAATACCGTTCTAGTAGGTGGTCATGGGCAAGGTGATTGGAGTAGTCCGAGCGAAGGTCCGTATATCCATTTAAATCATTTTGTGACGAATTTCTTCTATTAAATGGGGACGCAATAAAATGCAGGATTCTCGTTCGATTCCGTATGGTTGTATGAATGTACTCACATATGATTGTATGGTTGTACTCTTGTATGGTTGTATGATTGTATGATTGTACTCGTTTTTTTATTCTCAAGGTCATACGAACTTTATCTGTGTACATGTACTCACGTATGGTTATATGTTTGTATAGTTGTACTCATATACAGATGTGTAGATATACACTTCTACATATCTGTATATCTACACATCACCTTTCTTTAGGAAGACATCTTCGATGAAACAGTATTTAGATTTTTGCGAACATCATGCGGGACGGCGTCTCGAAGGACGACCGGACTGGCATTGGAACACGATCGATATCTGACCATCAGATGCGATTTAACTTGGCGGACTGATTCCCGCTCGTGACGGCGAAGAAGTTGCACATGAAATCGATCATTCATAAGTTGATCTGGTTCGACAAACATCGGATACTTGAAAGAGAATGGAGTGAAAATTTGGGACGAGTGGGCAGACGCAGATGGAAACCTCGGTCCGGTCTACGGTGCGCAATTATGAGGTTGGGTGATCGCGGAAGGTCACCTCGATCGACGACATTCAGATCATCGGGTATGGCCCGGATCCACATATCAAGGGAGAGATGGCTATCTGACATGAAAAAATGGTGGCGCATCATCAAAAAGTGACGATCTGTCACCAGTATCACGTCACGATTTATGCCCGATCGAGAGAGGATGCCGAATTACAAGCACTCGACATCAAAGGCATGTAGATCATCTTTTCATTTTGCGAATCAATTTGGTAGACTATTGATAGTTATCGCGTGGATCGGCTAACTGAGCCGGTCCACGTTTTTTTCGATAACGAAAACGTTTTGGTTTTGCGCACGCGCTATCGCAGCGTGTGATTAGTATGGGGAGGACCGGAGACGGTCTATCAATTTTATTTGGGAGGACTCCATTATGACCACCATCAAGCCGACACCAGAACGGACGTACACGAAGATTCGTGGGAAAAGCTTTGCAGTAGACGAGGACATCTTACGTCAAGTTGTATATGATACAGGAATATCCAAAAACATTTTACGCTATAAATTCGAAAAACCGAATTTCAAAAAAAATTCACTCGATTACGGAAAAGAACTATACGACAAAATGTTCAAAATTGTACTTCGAGATATTAAGAAAAATTTTCCGGATGGACCCGATGATCCCGATTTTGATTTGCAATCTCGTATCCAACTCTTAACCTCTATTGGCGAGCAAGGTGATTTCACTTTATTGAATCGCTCAGATATTCGCCATGATACGTTAGCAAACATTTTAGAAGAATCCGTGGTCCCGAAATATCAATTCCACTCTAACGATTATGATCGAGCAGGACGCGTCTTAATCAAATCTTTTCCGTATACCAACAAAAATACTCCAAACGCGCATTTCTACGTAGTAGTTTTACTAGATGAAAGCATTAAAAAAATGCATGGCGAAGTCAAGGAAATTTATTGGGAAGGCGTCGCGGAAAAATATTTTATCTTGGATTTCCATCGTACGGTTGCCAAGCTATACTTGCGAAAAATGATAATTGACTTCACACTCAATCGTCCTGACCTTGCAAAATACGCCATCCTGGATTTGTACACTGAAAGTCGTAAAACCTATGTTAAGAGTATCGATGATGACTCCGATGCTAACTTCAAACGAATCTTATCAGATTTTGCGGTTTCACAAGGCTACGAAGTCGTTGATTCCCATATTGGCGAAACATTTCATTCTTTAGGCTACATGGAGCGAATTTTTAAAGGTCTACCACTCCAATTGACAGATAAAGATTACTTGAATAACAGTTTTCGAGACGAACTATTTATCATCTTAACGAAAGAATTCATTCGATATGTTAACGCTCTACAAGAAAAAATCAAAAACTTGTCTATCAACCGCTCAGAGTATGCACGTGCTTACGAAATGAAAAAAGGACAAAAATCTATGCATATCGAGAGAGCGAGCAACTCAAGACTCTTAAAATACTTTGACGAAATTGAATTTGATGGTGACGTAAAAATTGATCGCTTCAAAGATTTCGAAGAAGACTTGATCGAGATGTTGAACGGAGCAAAATTCCCGAAAATTGAGGGTAGCAGTCTTCGCCTGCGAAAACTTGGCCGTCATCATGCTACAGGTATGTATTTCATCGAACCGAAAGCGGTCGTCATAGATTTCCGAAAAAACGGGTTGAAAAGTTGTCTTCACGAACTTCTTCATCACCTCGATTACACGTATAGAAAAACTCGACAAGAGGGTCTTGAGACATTGCACGATAGTCTTGCCTTCCGAGAGTTGTACGACATGTACCATCGACGGATTGAAAAAACGATGGTATCGATTAATACTCGGATCGAAAACGGGGATGCTGGCGAAGAAGAAAAAGATTTTCACTCGGAATGGAACGGAAACACGAAATATAATAATGCATATTACTTGCGAGAAGAGGAAGTCTTTGCACGACTCGGTGAGATAGCCCTATTGGATGAGTTAAAAAATCGTGGTTTGGAACCAACGCTATACAAAACGGAAAAAGATATGCACAAAGGCGTATCGCAAATCGTCGTCTATCCAATTGACGATGCTCTTGTTGATAGAGCAACTGAATACTTCAAGCAAACGTTACCTTTCCTTTTCTCGCAAACGAAAGGCTGATGTGTTATGCACCCTTAGAGACATGCAAGAGAACAAGCTAGTCTATGACTTCACAGCAAAAAAGTTACCGAAGCATATGAAACCGTAACGGTATCGCTACAACAGTCTTACGCTCTAGCGTTTCGACTATCGTGATGACACGTGGTCGAGCGAAGTGGTTCCCTTACCGATCAGCAAAGGATATTGCCTACTGGAAACGCAATATGCTTGTGCTCGCCTATGCGGTTCGGGTAAATCAGCTTGAGCAGGCGGATGGATTTAAAAAATCGAACGGATGGTATGAACATCCTGGAGAATGGTTCGAGGGGTGGCGTCGGATCATCAGGCCGGGGGACGTTAACGTTCCACGTGCCGGACGATTTCGACCTCGGCACTTTGCCAAAGATTCAACCGAACTGTGATGGTCATTCGACGTTTGAGAAGTAGAATCGTTTGATGAACCGATGCGGCGTGAAGAAGAAGACGTCCTGAAGCATATCCGCATTGGATTACTCTGTTACCGGTGCAATCGGCTCGTCGACGGTTAAAAAAATTCACGTCCGCAAAAGTGACAATCGTGCTGGCTTGACGATCGCAACAAAAAACGGTTTAACACCAACGAAAAAAGAGGCTAGCCCGCCTCTTTTTTGACCAACGAAACACCTGTTCTGTGGATAACTTTTTCCAATGCAAAAAAACTTATCCACAGATTTTTCTAGTTTTCAGTTGTCAACCGAATTGTTTTCGGGCTATACTCATCTCAGAAAACAAAATAATGCACGAAAAAAAGAACTGTTAGCCTGGGGAGGCAACAGTTCGGTTACTGCCAGCACACGACGCTGGACTTTCACTTACCACCCTGCAAGGTGCGTAAGCTACGACCTCATTTGCTACTCTCAATAGCAAATAGGTATTCAAGATGTACTTAGTATATCGGTCATCTTGACTCTTTAGCAAGTCTTTAGACTATTTTTTTGCTGAATTTTGTCTAAGATTTGCGTGGAAACGCTTTTATTTGGCGTACACCGAAAAAAAGAGATGTAGTTGAAGGTCCAAGACTGGTCACTTACCGAGTCCTTGCCCTTTCTCTACATCTCTTTTTTTCGTTCACAACACAGGAGGAACACATCATGAAACAGGAAGAAATCGAAGTCCAAAGAACATACGAAGGGTTCACGCCCGTCAACCATACACCAGTCCGCAACATGAAAGATTTGAACGCCATCGGCATGCTCGTCTACCTGGTCAGCCACACAAAAGACTTTAAGATCACGAAGAGCGGGCTATACACACGATTCGGTCGTTGCATCGCGACGAAAAGTCTCAAACGCTTGGAGAACGAAGGATTCTTCCTGTCGTTCAAACTACGTAACGGGTCACGCGTCGCCTATCGCTATTTCGCTTCGGACGTGCCTTTCACGGAAGAACGGGTTCTCGCAATCGCCGCTCGTTTGATCGTCGAGGAAGGTTACCTGCGGATCGACAAATTGCCGGGCCGGTTCAGCTACCTGTTCGAGGACAAAGGACAATCATTCAGCGAGGCGGCATTCACGGCAGCGAAGGAACGTCACATGCAACAGATCGAAAAAGCAAAGATTCAAAAATCGTCCAGTGTCGAAAATGAACAGCGGACGGACCACAGTGCAAACTCCGCTGTGGAAAAAAATCAGCATAAGTATACTAAAGATCTTAAGAAAACTAATTCTAAGAAAAATAAGTTAAGTAAAACTACTACTAGCAGTTCCGTCACAAAGAATCGTGAAGCGATGAAACAAGCGCTCGGTGACGAGTTCGGTCATGAACTTGTCGCGACACTCGAGAAAGACCTGCTTGTAGATAAGTCGGTCTCGATCAAGACCGACAAGCAATACAACGCCCTCATGCGCTATCGTCTAGATCTTGCGAAAAATGCACAGCGAAACACAGTTTCAAACGGCGGAGCTCTGCCGAAGTGGTACGAAAACGAGAAGACACAGCAACGCATCTACGAAGAAAATCAAAAACAAGAAGGCCTAAAAGCAGCGGAAGGCATCACGCAAGCGGACATCGATGCGATGTTGCAAAGCTTAGGCGTGCCCGTTCATGTCGGTGCGTAAGTAGTAACGCTACCGGTCTGCACGTTTTCAACACCCAAAAAATGTTAAATTGACTCTTCTGATGTTGTATCGTCAAGGATGGGTGGTATTAGTGTCCTCACCAAATACCAGGAGGGGAAGGCTCTATGATTCAAGACCGAATCGAGGAAAGGCACGTTCTTTTTGGCTAAGATGAACAGCTCCCCTTCGATGATCAACAATGAATATCGTCCGTTCATCGAAGGGGAGCCCCTGTATTTTTTGGAACGCGAAAGTTCTGAAAGTAGATTGTGGGGTGTACCGGTCATCCGTTATGAGACAATGCATTTACCGTATCAAACGTCTCGGACAATCACAGCACACGTCGTCTATTTGACGCGTCACGTCGATCTTTCGCCTCGTTTGCAGGACATCGCTGATTTACTGAAAGTGCAGAAATACCAGGCTTTTTCACTGCTCAATCGCTATAACATAAACATTATACGGTACCGTCAACGGTTGTCGAACACGCTCCCCGAGCATTTCGACACGATTTTAAGGGGGAAGCCATCTCGGTTCGGGAACTCGAGAGAAAATATGCTTTCTCTTTGTATATCGACCTCAAAAACATGATCAAACGTCATACCCGGTATCTGGATTTTGACAAATTCCGACCGAAAGGCATTCCACGTCCTCACGTCGATGAAAAGCTTTTAAGTGAGATCTACCTTGCCATATCGGAAAAATGCATAACTAAGAAGGCGTTGCGTCAGGAGCTTGAAGTGTTTTTACAACATCTTTTACGAATCGTTCAGTCGCCTTGAATCCGAATGAGAAAAACATGCGTCCTAAGAAAGACGTCACACGTCTCGTGACAGATACATTTTTGGTCTTCGAGTCCTTACTTAAACCTATATCGGGAGGCTGACATCTTGATTCTAACCAGCGTAAAAATCCGGTTGAAAACAGACAGAGTGGGATCACAGTTCCCTTCTTTGAGCAAGGTTTGAAGAAAAAAATTCATTCATAAAATCAAAACACTAGATGGTAATGCGAATGACTCGCAGTTTCAACCAGACGGAGTCAAAAAGTATGCTAATTTCCTCAAAAAAATCGAAGAAAGCGATCAAGCTATCCGACATTTGCAAAAAAATAACGAAAATATTTCCCGTATTCCGGACTTCCATTGGTCATGAGCAATGCATAGTGGCTCTCAAGGAGCTCTTTCTCATATCGTCAGCGTGTTCGTTTTTACCTCCTTACTCGACATGGTATATGAAAAAAATACCATGAATTAGCGATATTTTCTTGCGTAAAAGTATCAAATAACATATCTCCAAAGCTTTTTAGGTATTTTAGATAGAGTAGTAGCAAAAAGGCAATCGGACACACCATCAACGAGAATGTATTAGTGATAATTATTTTAAAGGTGTTTAGTAAATTATATACTTACTGTATTGTTCAATTGGTTATAATTTAAATATAAACGATGAGGAGTGATTCACTTGGGAGCAAATGTAGAGTATTTCAAAAAGAGGTTAACAGAGGAAATAGGAGAAGTAGCAAGTGATCAAGTATTAAATACAGCTTTAGAAATTTTTACGTACGCTCCTAAAAAAGATAATCCTGAGAGAGTTTTAGGATTACTATATGGATTAGTACAAAGTGGAAAAACTAATATAATAAATATGACAACAGCTATTGCAATAGACAATTCATTTAGATTGTCCATCATTTTAACTGATAGAAATAATACACTACAAACTCAAACTGTTGGAAGGTCGGAAGATGCTTTATGTACGCCGTATATAAAGAAAATTTCAGAATTAGAAAAAGACGATATGGGTTTATTAGATATCTATGTTAAAACTGATGGATTAGTCATAATATCTAAGAAAGATCCGAATGATTTGGAAAAATTGAATATTGTTTTATCAAACCTTAGCAATATAGCAGATATTCCAACATTAATCATTGATGATGAAGCAGATGCGATTGGATTAAATACGAAACAACGAAATGAAGATTCAGAACATAATGTAAGTACTATTAATGCTGCATTAGTTAATTTACGAGATACTTTTTCAACTCACCTTATGTTACAAGTAACAGCTACACCTCAAGCTATTATTCTTCAAAATGATGTTGATGGTGGCTTTCATCCTGAATTTGTAGTTTTGTCTAAAGCAGGAGAGGGATATGTGGGTATTGATGAATTTTTTTCCGACACAAATTCATTAAACTATATTCGAAACGTGAATCTAGAAGAAGTTCAAGAATTGAAAGCAATATTTGATGAAAATGTTTCAGTTTTGCCTCAAGGGCTACTATTTTCACTAAATACTTTTATTGTAGCTGGGGCTATTAAAATTCTTGAAGAACCAAATTCTCCAGATAATCAATTCACTTATTTAAGCCATATAAGTCATTCTCAACAAGTTCATGAAACACTGCGAGTAATGATAAAAATTTATATAAGAGATTTAACTCATGCTTTAAAAATACCGACAGAGCACAAAATTAGAACTGATATACTAAATGGTTTAAATAGTGCATACGAAGATGTGGTACAAACATGTTCTAGTGTTCCTATTTTTTCAGAAGTGTTAGAAGCTATAGAAAAGAATATTGCTTCACATGATGTTTTGGTTGTAAACTCTAGTCCAAATGGTATTCGTGAATTAAATTTCAATAAAAGGTTTAATTTTGTTATTGGAGGCAACCGCTTGAACCGAGGTATTACATTACCTCGATTATTAGTAACTTACTATGGCAGATCTTCTAATCGACCACAAATCGACACTCTATTTCAGCATGCTCGTATGTGCGGATATAGATCTAAAGATTTAAGTGTTACACGAATTTTTATTCCTGAAGAGTTGGCTTCTATTTTTGCAACAATTAGTGACCATGATAGCAGACAACGAGAACTTATTGAATCAGGTGAGTTTAAAAGCATATTATATTTAGATCATGATGTAGTAAAACCAACTAGACCAAGCGTTATTCCTACAACTGTTGGGATATATAAACCTGGAAAATCGACCTTTCCTAAAATTCCAGAGTTCAATAAAAGTAAAATAGAACTTATTACAACTTATATTGACACTGAATTAAGCGGATTGCCTCGTAAAGAAGTAATATCAGTAGATGTATCCTTAGCATCTAATATCTTATCTAGAATACCATTAGTTTCCGCAGGAAGTTGGAACGAAAAAGTTATTTGTTCGTATTTAAATACCTATTATGTTCAAAAATACTCTAATGAAAAAATTAATTTAATTATTACTGAGGCGAATGTTGGATTGGCAACTAGTAGGGGGAGTCAAGCGTTGGGATCGATACTAAGTCCAACTACTCAAGATTTAGCTAATTCATCTGATCCGTCAATTCCATTAGTCATTTTAACTAGAAACCCTGGGGTAAAGCCAGAATGGAATGACGCACCATTTTGGATTCCTTGGTTCCGTTTTCCTGATAACGAATCCCATGTCCTATTTAATGTCGAAAACTTTTAATTATGATTTTTAAATTTGCGAAAAGGAGCCACCTTATTTTATAAGATGACTCCTTTTCACTCTTAATTTGTTAGTAAAACATCTTTAATAACTACTTCTTTCTTCCCTTTTAAATTGTTAAGTTGAAGTTTAGGAGTAGGTTCAACTGATTCATATTCTATATTAGCAAAAGTTTTTAAGATCGCTTCAAAAACAATTTGAGCACCCGCTGGAGGAACTGCCATTCCAATTTGCTTCCGGACTTTTTCTTTTGTACCAACAAAGAAGAAATCATCTGGGAATGTTTGAAGTCTAGCACGTTCACGATTTGTTAAAGCTCTTGTTTCTTCCCAGTGGTACATATGAGTACCACCACCACCGCTACCAGTCACAGTATAAGCTGGCCGATTTGGATCAAGACGTTTGTAGATAGAACTGAGGCGGGCTCCTTTAACATTTAACCGAAGGTGCTCTGGAATTCCCAAATACCAAGCATTTTCACCTGGAGGAATGAAACTCAGCATATCTTGAACTTTTTGTGTATGTTTTGGAAAGTCGTGGTTAAAAGCATCTTCTGGAATAGGCGGATTCAAAATGGCCTCACGAGATGTTTTAACATGATCCATGGTATTTAGTGGAGCAGGTACTTTAAAAGTGATACCTTCTTGTGCTATATCATTTCGAATTCCAACAATAATGATACGATGACGCGCTTGTGGAACACCATAAAGTTCGAATTTATACAAATGAGGTGTCAATACATAGCCGCACTCTTCTAACTCTGTCAAAATTTGAATAAACGCTTTTCCTTCATTTGCACTTTGTAATCCACCAACATTCTCAGCTACAAAAAACTTCGGTTGGTATTCTTTTAAGACCTTTACACCATAAGAATATAGAGGACCAAACGTACCGTTTAAACCTTGCTTCTCGCCGACTTGGCTGTAGTCATTACAAGGAAAACCGAATGCAAAACAATCAATATCTCCAAGAATGGACTTATCACCAATCGGAAGTTGTTCTACTGGTCCGTGATGAACAGACGGATCTTCAATGTCTTCGCATATATTGTATCGATAGGTTTTACAAGCTTGTTCGTCATAGTCATTTGACCATTCGTGAACAATACGAAATTCCTCTTCTGTTTCTGGGTGAATCACTCTAGCATTCTTAGCCCCTAAAGATAATCCACCAGGACCGTTAAATAATTCGCCTTTTTTAAATATCATATGAAAACTCCTAACTATAAAATCGAAAGTGTGTTCTGGCATACTCCTATGCTAAGTATTGTACACGTAATGATAAAAAAAAGCAGCAACTAACACTTAAAAAAAACAAAGAAGCATGAACAATAAATCATTCAAGGTTGAATGATTTATTGTTCATAACTTGCTGTAAATTGTATGTAAGAAGTCAGAGGGAGGAAATTAATGGATGAAGAAAATCTAAAAAACTTAAAAGGTTTAATGGAGATGTACGTGAGTTCTATGATATTAAATAAAGAATTCATTGATCCTTTACGACGATATCTCCCCGACAAAACGATTCGGAAGCGCCTGTCTGAAGAAACGGGTAAGGATATTAATTCGATCTATCGTGATGAACGGACCGGGACGATTTATAACGGCATTATGTTTTTGCGATATTGGAGAGCATTTTTAGTTATTCATAATGAAGTGGCTCTGGATGCGTCCGATCCAAAGCGAATAGAATCGATTCTTCAGAAATATGAAATTCACATTAAAATGATTTCTGAAATTGAAGGAGAAGTTGATTTTCAAAGTGCGATTGGACGACACCTTTCATGTATTTTAGACGTCATTCAACATTTTGAAAGATATCCTCTTCCTCAAAATCGAAAAGCAAAAATCAATGTTTTAAAGAAACTTCAATTAAACGAACAAGTGATGACGGGCTTGAAGCAACGTAGACGAGAGAGGATGACAAGCATTGACTGAACGAAAAATTTGGTTTATCACACGTCCGGAACGAGATCCGCGTTATCATGCGGAAGCGATGAGCGCTTTGCAAGAAGCAACGAACAACTTCACATTGAAATGGGAAGGAAACCGAGAGCTGCATAAACATTACGAGGCAGTTCTTGCTTCGCACAAATTGAAGCGAAACAATATTAGTAACGATGGTTCAGGAGGACGGACATGGTGCGCCTTACTTAAGACATTTGCGTACTGTTACATTGATAAAAATGGCGTTGTTAAACCAACTAAAGTAGGACAAGCATTAGTAGATGGGATCAAAGAATACGAGAATGTGAAAAAGCAAATTCTTACGTTACAAATTCCAAATGCTTATTTTTTAGAACGTGGTTTTCGACCTAAATTTGAAAGTAGTTTTCGTATTCGACCAGCTCGCTTCTTAATAAAACTTGTGCAACGTGAAGATCTTCAGTACTCGATTAGTAAAGAAGAAATTACGTACTTTGTTTTGACTGCTCAAAACGATCGTGAAACAGATCAGGTCGCGAAAAAAATTCTCACGTATCGCCAGGCTTCGTTAGACGAGAAAGAGCAAATGAAACAAGAAATTGCTGTACTGTATGATCATCGTGCCCGGAATGATAAGGCAGCACGGGACTACTATCAGGCCCATTCAGATGTAGCGCATACCTTCATGATGCTGTGTGAATATACAGGATTAGTGGAATACACACGAGGAGAAAGTGTGTTAACGACACAACCTGATTTAGTAAAGGAAGCCTTACAAGTGTTAGATGAATATGATCAAAGGTATCCATTCAACTCGCGTTATCGTATTTCAATTGAACGAATGGCCCAAAACAATGGACTTGATGTTGAAAGCTATAAGGCCAGTGATTACGGTGATGTTAAGCCAGCGCATAATTTAGGAAAGCGTCAAGCCAAAATAGAATCAATTTTAGCGAAAATGCCAAATTGGACGACTCAAACAGATGAAGAGTTGATACAAGTACTAACCAATTCTCTTGGCCCAAAAGAAGCTTTAAAAATCGTTCCTATTTTACGTAAAGAACAACCGACTCTTCTCAGTGTATCAGAAGAATTCGTTGACTCTTATTTAGGGAAAATGACACCTTTAGAATTTGAACAAATCACGGCGACGATTTTTAAGGAGCTTGGTTTTGAAGTGATCTATCAGCCAAAAGTCCACGGAACAAGAACAGAGATTGAATTGCTTGTGAAATATGGGAATGAGTTTGGAATCATTGATACGAAGTACTACGAGAGCGGTTTTCCTTTATCGCAAAATCTCGCCAACTATATGGCTTCAGAGTATATTCCTAACTATTTAAACTACGATGGTTCGCGTCTCTCCTTTTTTGGCTATATTACTTCATCCGGCTATTCAGGAGAAAAGAAACTCCAATCCATTACTACATTGAGCGAAAAGTTAGTAGGAGACAGCATCGAAGGAATTATGCTTACACGTGAAGTTTTATTAGGTTTCTTGGATTACTGTATCGAAAATTCCATTCCGAAAGAACAACGGATTCAACTTTTTGTGGATCGTATTCAAAACAAGGCATTCAATGATTTGAAACTTTTCCTATGAGATGGATTGAAGGAGGATATTTCTATATATGATTGAAAAAATGTTAAAAGAGTTTCGACAAATCTCAAGAGACTATTCTAAAAGACATTTTCGCCCTATTCAAAGAACTCGAGCGTTCAACGTTTATTTTTTCTCAACAGTAGCTTTTTTGATTATGTTTTTAATTACACTTATGTTATTTTCTAAAAAATACGATGTTGTATTGACTCTAAGCTGTTTGTTTAGTAGCTTTGCTTTACTAGTTGTGTCGCTAGTGTCAGAACGATTTTCAATGAAGCACTTTATGATGTATTACTCTAAAAAGGATGACTATGTAAAAGCACTCTTTAAAAACTATCTGCAAAGAGAATTTCATATCAATCAACCCGATCAATTAAAACATGTGTCTATGATGATTTCTAAAAGCATCCAATACCAGAGAAAAAACTATAAATTTAATCCCGGTTACTTTTCCATCGTGTTAACGACGATTATTGGATTTTCAAAGTTCTACGATGAAGGGGACATGGTATTTACACTTAGCTTATTTATTCTATTTGTAGGGATTTTTGGAATCACTCATATTGTGTTTACAGTCTATACAAATTATCAAAATCTTATCGTCGAAACGTTAGAGAAAATGGAAACAGTCGTTAATGAAATCACGCTCGACATGCTAATTGCTCAAAAAAGTAAGAAGATCAGTTAATTGATTCAAACTAAAGAAGTAGTTTTGAATTTTATGATGGCCAATACATCATATAAAAAGAAGTCGGGAGTGATTGTTGGTGACAGTTCCTTTTATCCAAAACAAGGTATACAAACGAAGTGAAATCCATGATGAGTTCGGAGGAAGTCGAGAACGTGGCATCAGTATGTCTGCTAAGTCTCCAATGGTCTTTATCTTTTCAAGCGAAACAGGAAAAGAATTTGGATATACAAATGGCTGGAATGAAGATCGTGATATTTTTTACTATACGGGTGAGGGACGTAATGGCGATCAAGTATTTAAAATGGGCAATAAGGCACTACGTGATCATGTTTCAAATGGAAAAGATATCTACCTATTCAAAAACGTTTCAAAGGGAATGTTTCGGTTTGAGCAACAACTGACTTTGGTCGATTATACGATTTCCTCTGTATCGGATGGATCAGGGGGATTGCGTGATGTTATTACTTTTGCTTTTACCATTTTTGAAAGTATCTCGGCAGATCCAGTTATCGACTTTGATAAGAAAGCAACACTTCAAGAACTGCGAGAGCTTGCGCTTAACGATACTTCGAACGGGAATGAGACGATCCAGCAGAAAAAAGTACACGTTCGGAAGCGTTCTGATGCAATAAAAGCTTATGCGCACAAAAGAGCAGCTGGAGTATGCGAGTCATGTGAAATGCCTGAGCCGTTTCAAGCGAAGTCAGGTAATGCGTTAGATGTTCATCATTTGTTGCGGTTATCAGATGGGGGACCCGATCATCCTGAGCATGTTGCTGCTATTTGTCCTAATTGTCATGCTCGGATTCATAGAGGGATAGATGGTAACGAGTTAAATCAACAATTAATTGCTAAGATAAGAGTAAAAGAAGAAGCATATGTAAAAAGTAAACGTAATTTTTAAAAACTCAAAAAGATCTATCACAGATAAGAATGATAGATCTTTTTTTGTATTTAAGTCGATTTGTATTCATTCTGCATTTAGAAGAAAAAACATAATATTCACCACTTTTCAGCGATGTTAAGCTTATCTGTTTTTATAAATTTTCCAGACGTAATCAATGTAATTTGTTAGCTTTCCAAAACCACTGTATCTTAGCTTCTCGCGATATTCTGGATGCTTCTTAAGTAACTCATCTAGATACATGGATCTTAGAGAGTGATTGGTACACTCGTGGAATTGCTTATCTTCAAGAATTGATTTAGTGACTAAGTCAATTTCTGCCTTTCTCTCATCGTCCTCTTCTTTTTCCATTTTATTTAGTTCATCTTCGCTATACCTATCGGATACTTCGTCTTTAATAAGTTCTAAAGCTGTCTCAGCATCGTCGATTCCGTAAAAGTGATCGTTCCATCCCGAGTAATACATTAAAACGCCATTATGAACGAAGTAAATATGAATTCCTGTAGGATCACGCCAGTTGAGACGTGCCACCTCGTCATTATGTTTCTGGATCTCCTTATTAATCTCTTCATGGATTCGTTTCGGATATCTTGAATTATTTATTTTTGGAATAAGATGCCCCTCTAAATCAAAATAGGTATGCATTTGCATAACTAAAATTTCTCCGCTACTTTTGAGAGCCTTTTGAAACGATTTAAACGTCATGAACTTTATCCCTTTAACGAGTACACTAAAATCAATAATTGCATTTATGAATAAGTTGTTCTCGTCATTTATCCAATTTTCTAAATCTAAATAGCTAATATCATCATCTTCACGATATTCAATCATTGCTCATTCTCCTTGATGATGTCTCCCGGAAATACAAGTAATCCATAATCGTTCCAGAAGTCAAATTGATTAATTAAATAATCGACATGCATTAGATTTTTTATTTGATTAAATCGTTTTTGAAATTATTTTACCATATACTTCTAAAATGGGTGCGATAAAGTAGCTCAGATTCTTTCCTATTTACAATCCTAATAGGAAAGAAACGCAAGCATACGATTAAGATATTAAACATACTCAATTAGTCTTATTTGAACATAATTGTAGTAAGGGCATGCGAGGAACGTTCTTTTGGTTGATATGATTTTCAAGAGTCTAGTCCACTCATCCATCCATCATGTTAGTTAAGGAACTGCGTGTCACCTCTAAAAGCATGGATCAGAGCGATACCGCTCTGTCTGATAGAAAAGGACCGTAAGCCGTCCTGTTTCCGTACTCTAGCTCGCTCCTCGTCGGGGCAAGAGCCATCAAAAAAAGCCGCTGCCGTTCCTCGTCTTCCTCCGCGTTTTGCTCAAAGCAAGCTTTTCGCTCGCAGGCTCCGGAAGCCTTCGTTTCGGTGCGCTGTCCGCTTTTTTTGATCTTTCCCTGCGGTCACCCTTGCCCCGTCTCGCGACGCTCGCTACGTTCCCGTCAACAGGACGGCACCGTGTCGGACTGAATCCTACTCGCGAAAGGAGCTTTTTCATGAAACTGACCAAACTCGTTGAAATCACACGTATTCGCCAAGAGGTCCGGGAACCGGATGTCGCCCTTGAGACGACGCATATCACGTCACCAGAGGATGCTTTCCTTGTTGCTAGACGCTTCATCCAGGACGATGACCGTGAGGTGTTCCTCGTGATCCTGCTGAACACGAAGAACCGAGTCATCGCCGTCCACCGGGCGCACGTCGGGAGTATCAATTCGAGCATCATCCATCCCCGTGAAATCTTCAAGTCCGCTATCCTCAATAATGCAACTTCGCTCATCGTTAGCCATCAGCATCCGAGTGGCGACCCTAAGCCATCCCTCGAGGACATCGAGGTGACGGAACGCTTGCAGGAAGTCGGGCGAATCATCGGTATCAAATTGCTTGACCATATCGTCGTCGGGGCAGGAGACGATTACGTCAGCTTAAAAGCCCAAGGATTGCTTTAAATTTATCATTCAGCGTAGACAGATGGGACACTCCCGTCCTGTCCGCGCGTAAAGCATGGACGAAAAACGGATCCGTTTTTCTTTGAAGGATGTACAAGCATCTACGGAATGGATTTGTTCCAAATCCAAGGGATGAAAGAGGCCCCCAGTGGAAAGTTCCACTGGGGGCAAAACGGAGAGAGGTGATGATTGAATCGTTCAGCACTCCTTTCATTAGTTTAGTAATTGATGGAGAAGCTGATGATGGAATGGATAGGTAGTATCCGACGATGAAAGTTCATTTATACTTTCGATTAGTGGTGTCTTCCTAGGCTCTATTGACAGAAATCTAAAAATAATTAGAGGAATACTCTTTTGGGCTCATGCGTGATGCTGTAAGCTGCATCGCAGCAACACCCTCATCGCACCGCTACCTTCCTGCCGGATCGATAACGAGAGTTGCCAATCACTGGTGTGAGGCATCTCTACGTTCCTGATCCTTGCGACGAAAGGCACGGAGCGTTTAGAATAACAACAAAAATTAAATCATAGAATTAAAACCATAATTATTAAAAACTCATGTGGTATAAAAGGTTATCTATCTTTGTGATTGTTACGTAAGTTTTACCGTAGTTTTGTAGATGCTCAAGGGTAATAGAGGTTCCTTCTGGTAATCCGAGTTGCTCACGGAAATATATTCCGAGTAAGGCATTACTTTCAGTTGTGTGAATGGCTTTTCTATTACTCTGAGCCATTACGCAAGTGAACTCTACTCCATCATCAGTTTGAATTGTAAAAAGTTCTTCTACATCAGGGAAGAAATCGGGATAATCCCTATGAGTTTTTACCGGAACGGGAATGTAAGCTTGATTATGATTTCTGCCGTCGCGTTGTCCCCAATTTAATCCTGATTTTGCGCCCACTTCACCAGTACGTGTTAAAAGACTTAATGTGATTTGATTTTTTGAACGTGATAAAGGAAATCTATTTTGATGCTTTAATGATCGAAGTGTGGAATTTAGATTAACGTCTACCGAAGAAAATCCTCCTCCTCGAGGTAAGTTATGAACTTGACTTGTGTTAGCGTGCATTCCGGCCATATAAACGACATCAGAATAGTCTCCTAAAATATTTAAGTCTGCTTCTGAATAAAATAGATCAGCATTTTTAGATTCTACGGAAAGGGCGAGGTATTCTTTCATATTAGGGATCTCTGATTCTAGCGGAAGATCATCTTTTACGAAACTAATTGCTTCTTCGCTTGTGCAGAGGGTAGTTAATAGGTTAGTCGACAAATCTTCATCTGTTAATTCATTCGATTGAAGCATCGTTTCTTGATTAATTAAGAAACCATTAATCGAAAAATTTGCAGAACCAACAAAAGTTTTTGTTTCGTCAGTTTGTGAATTTAGCCAGTGATAAATTTTTGAATGATTTGGCTGAGAAGAAGTTACATAGCTAACAGTTAGTTGGGGATACCTGGACATTAAATCAACAAAGGCAGAATGATTTGATTCAAAAATCTTGTCTTTCGGAATCATTCCGATGGTGAGGTCAATCGATAAGTCGGGAAACCTATTTAAAATAAATACTAAAAACTCAGGGGATGCATATCCACTTAAAATCTGAACAGTATCGAAATCATTTTCATAAGGCGTAGAAAAAACATGATCTAGTAAATTAGAGTTGTGTAGCATAGTATGCCCCTCTCTCAATTCAATATTTTTACATATGACAAATTATGGGACACATCCATTACTGGTACAAGCGTTTTGTTGCAATCACTGAAATTATTAGAGGTTTTTTAAAATGAGGTTTACTCCTTTTTTAAAACTTCTAATAGAAGAAAGATTAGATAAACTAAAAAATCACACTGATTGACGTTCAATTTCGATTCGTTCGAGAATTAAACAATTCTATTCTTTTATCTCTCCCTAGATCTGCAGACGTTCTACATAAGACAGGTAGTTTTTACAAAGGGTCAACTGATTTTTTGCTTTATATTCGTTGTTTTTTTACTCGGTCCTTTATAATTGTCATAGACTCAGCTCTGTATACACCGTCTCGTTTTCCCTTTGAAATGATCTTAGCATGTCCTCATAGATCATTATTTGTTCTTCACGGTTCCTCATTATTTTTTTCCGCAAACCAATGCTTTGTCTTTACGAAGTAAACCCATTCTAAAGGAGCCTACCATGAAAACTGAAAAATCCAAGTTCTACAAGTCTTTGAACTACTTCTCTATCATTCTCATAACCATCGCGCTTGTCCTGTTCGGTGTCACATACTGGCTCAACCACAAAGATGATGAGCCGACTGTCGCTGAGAAAGAAGAAACAACAGTCGATGAAGAGGTAGATGAGAACGATAGCTCAACGACAGACGATGACGAATTGACTGAAGAAGAAGTTGCGGATGCACAAGCTGCGATCGACGCCGTAGAAAATGACGAGGAATCGACGCCGTATGAAGATCCTGATACATATGTGACAGATGAGCAGAAGCAAGTCTACGCGGAATTCTACCCTCAACTCAAAGCTTTTTCAAATAAGTATGATTCTGCCTGGGATGAGCTTTGGGGACCTGCGATCGAGATGGCAGAGACTGATCCTGATGGTGCAATTAGCTTACTAACGTCGCTTGCAGCTGCTTACGATGTGTATGGACAAGATCTGCGTGATCTTCCTTTCCCTAGTGAACTTGACGAAGGGGATGCAAGCGACTTTGATCTTGCAACTGACTGGTTCGCGGATGCGATGGGTGAACGTCAGAAGGCCGTTATCTTCGCAGCTGCTGCCATTAAGCAAGAGGTATTGACGAGTGATGCTACAATAGTTTTCCTGAAAGATGCATCCACGCGTGCTGACTCTAAGATGATTGACGCAGCCGCTATATTCACTGATCTCAGCACAAAGTATGGCTATATTCAATAAAGAGATTTGTTTATGCAACTTGTTGAAAAAAATACCTACTTCTAAGTTATTAAATAAAGGTGGAGTGGATAATACTTGATTTTAAATGGTAAAATATGAAATGTTTAATTTATGTCTAAAAATGAATGAGGTGAAAAAATGCAACATCAACATACTTTTTTATGTCCTAAATGCGGTGAAAAGTTTACAGAAAGTTTTGAGCTTCAAGACTTGGAGCCTGTTTCATGGGATGAACGTGGAATGGGTACAGAAACACAATATGATTTTTCTGGAGAAGTTACTTGTCCTGAATGTAAACATGAAATAGTAATTTCAGGTGAAGCTTGGGAATATCCAGAAGGAGCCGGACTTAATCCAATAGAAGTTACATCATATGAGTAAAATACGAATATGATCAATATTCATCCTAGAATTAATTTTTTATAATTGACGGTTTGTCAAATTAAGTGCAACACTTCTTCCGAGAAGACCTCGTATGCAGTTTTCCAGTTCAGACATTTCCGTGGTCTCCCATTGATCCAGGCGAGCGCTTGGGCGAGTTCAGAAC
>NZ_JAWPEN010000016.1:0-80743 GCF_033342815.1 Exiguobacterium artemiae | reverse complement strand
TTCGCTCGTTCGTCATCGGTCATTCGAATAATAATCAGCTCGTGTTCGATACGCTTGAACGCGCCCTACAGGGCGCACCAGAAAGTCAACCACTTCTACATAGCGATCGTGGATTCCAATATACGTCGCACGCTTTTCGTCGCATGACGAAAACGGCAGGCATTACTCAAAGCATGTCACGTGTCGGTAAATGCATCGACAATGGTCCGATGGAATCATTTTGGGGTGCATTGAAGTGTGAGAGTTATTATCTACAGAAATTTAAGGAGTTCGACGAACTCCGTCATGCGATTCAGCAATATATTCAATTCTACAATGAAGAACGATACCAAGAACGACTAAACGGCTTGAGCCCGTTAGAATTCAGGGCTCAAGCCGTTTAAAAGATTTTTATTATTTTGCCTGTCCACTTGACGGGGAGCAGTTCATTACAGGAAGGCGGATTTTATTTTACAGTCCGACAAATTCTTTTGTTTTCAAGGAACGGATACGCTACACTGAGTAAAGATTACACAAAAGAAAGAGGATAAGGATATGCGAATTAATAAATTCATCAGTGAAACAGGATATTGTTCCCGCCGCGCAGCCGATAAGCTGATCGATGCAGGACGTGTGACGATTAACGGCAACGTCGCCGAGCTCGGATCGCAAGTCGAAAAAACGGATGCTGTCGAAATTGACGGACAGCCGCTTCAGGCAAAACCGGATCTCGAGTACTTGATTTTAAACAAACCGGTCGGTATCACGTGTACGACGGAACGTGACATCGAAGGCAACATCATTGATTTCGTCAATCATCCGAACCGGATTTTCCCGATTGGACGACTCGACAAAGATTCGGACGGCTTGATTATCCTGACGAACGACGGAGATATCGTTAACCGGATTTTACGGGCGGAAAACAATCACGATAAAGAGTACATCGTGACGGTCGACGCACCGATTACGGAAACGTTTATCGAAGGCATGGCGGGCGGCGTCGATATTCTTGGGACGACGACGAAAGAATGTGTCGTCGAACAGCTCGAGTCGCGGACGTTCCGAATCGTTTTGACCCAAGGCTTGAACCGGCAAATTCGCCGGATGTGCAAAGAGTTTGGTTACCGTGTCAAACGTCTGCAACGCGTCCGGATCATGAACATCGAACTCGGTGATTTACCGATTGGGGAATGGCGTGACTTGACGGAGTCGGAAATGAAAACATTGTTCGAGACACTCGATCAACAATAAGCTGAAAAAAGTCGCCATGATGATGGCGGCTTTACTTGTATACATATAAGGGGGTTAATCGTGGATAAACGGGGAATGAGTGCGACCTTCGTCGCCTATGTGATTGGGGGATTATTACCGATCTACAAACTGTTTGCGGATCACGTACCGGCATGGACGGTCGTCTCGATTCGCATCATCAGTGCTTTTATTTTTGTTACGTTATTACTGCGACTGACCGGGAAATTTAAGCACGTCAAACAACTTTGGCAAAGTAAACGTCAACGCAATACCGTCCTTGCAGCAGGACTTGTCCTTGGCGGGAACTGGACCTTGTATTTGTACGCAATCGGCGAAGGGTATCTCGTCGAGTCTTCACTCGGCTATTACATTAATCCGCTCGTCAGTGTCCTGTTCGGTTTGCTGTTTTTCGGAGAACGCCTGAACCGGGCTCAACTTTTTGCGATGGCGAGTGCCGTGACAGGTGTTTTGATTCTGACATTCGGATACGGAAAGTTTCCGATTATCGCCTTTTCACTCGCCATTTCGTTTGCTTTTTATGGGGTTCTGAAAAAGAAGGCGGCGGCAGAACCGTTATCCGGTCTGTTTCTTGAGACGCTCGTGACGTTACCGTTTGCCGTGCTGACGCTTGGTCTGACCGGAGCAAATCCGATTGCCTTGCCGACGGAAGCACTGTTTGCCATCGTCATGCTTGGTGTAGCGACTGCGGTCCAATTGATGTTGTTCGGATACGGCATGCCGAAAATTCCGTTCGTCTACGTCGGGATTTTACAATATATCGCCCCGACCTTGACCCTGATTCTCGGTGTCTTTTTATTTAATGACGTCTTTACACCGGTTCACTTCGTCGCCTTCCTGTTCATTTGGCTGGCTGTCGCGTTATTTACAATCAGTGGGATATCGAACGGACGGATGAAAATGAAAAAAGTATCGTGACCGAGAAAAGAGGAAATGAATCATGAATAAATCAGGTTTTTTCGCGACATTAGCCGCTTATGTCATTTGGGGACTGTTGCCGATCTACTGGAAGTTACTTGCGACCGTCTCGAGTGAGGAGATTTTAGCACACCGGATCGTCTGGTCGTTTATTTTTTTATTGTTATTATTATCACTTCAAAAAGCATTGCCGAAGTTTACCGGTGCGCTGAAGAATCCCTTTACCCGGCGTCTGTTTTTCCTGAACGGGCTGATCATCAGCATGAACTGGTTCATCTACATTTGGGCGGTCAATCATAATTTTATCGTCGAAGCATCGCTCGGGTATTACATCAATCCGATTGTCAGCATTATTTTCGGGGTGTTCTTTTTCCGGGAAAAACTGTCGCGGATCGAGTGGCTCGCGATTCTTCTCGCAACAATCGGCGTCTTGATCCTGACGATCGGTTACGGAAAGTTTCCTTGGATTTCTCTCGCCCTGGCTTTCAGCTTTGGTTTTTACGGTGTCGTCAAAAAACAACGGCCGCTTGAGTCAACCGTCAGTCTGACAATTGAAACACTGGCTCCGTTACCGATTGCTTTATTATTTTTAGGATACATGGGAGTCAGTGGACAAGAAACCTTTACCTCTTCTCCGTTTGTGATGATTGGACTTTTCTTAACCGGTATCATCACGGCCGTTCCGTTATTATTGTTCGGATTTGGTGCTCAACGGATTCCGTTTACGGTCGTCGGTTTTCTGCAATTCGTTGCTCCGACCTTGTCGCTTGCGATCGGTGTTCTTCTGTATAACGAACCCTTTACGAGAACACACTTGATTGCGTTTACATTCATTTGGTCAGCGGCACTCGTCTTTACATTAAACGGTTTGCTGATTCGAAAAAAACAGCTGCGAAAAGTCGCGTAAAAAGATAGAAGTCTGACCTCTTGCGTGATAGAATGGAAACAGAGTCTAAGGGATATCCTTAAGGAGGAACTGAATCATGAATTTAGCAGGAATGATCGACCATACAGCTTTAAAAGCAGAAACATCACGTGCTCAAATCGAAACACTTTGTAAAGAAGCGCTCGAATACAAATTTGCCAGTGTTTGTGTCAACCCGACAAACGTAGCACTCGCGGCAGAACTCTTGAAATCAGACGATGCGGTCAAAGTATGTACAGTCATCGGCTTCCCACTCGGTGCAAACACACCGGAAGTAAAAGCATTTGAAACACAAGATGCCATCAAAAACGGTGCAACAGAAATCGATATGGTCCTAAATATCGGTGCATTAAAAGACGGTGACCTTTCACTCGTTGAACGCGACATTCGCGCGGTTGTCGAAGCAGCAAACGGCACACTCGTCAAAGTCATCTTCGAGAACTGCCTCTTAACTAAAGAAGAAATCAAAACAGCTGCTGAGTTATCAGTCAAAGCCGGTGCAGATTTCGTTAAGACGTCTACTGGTTTCTCAACAGGCGGCGCAACGGTAGAAGACATCCGTCTCATGCGCGAAACAGTCGGACCTGACATCGGTGTCAAGGCTTCAGGCGGCGTTCGTGATTTTGAAGGAGCAAAAGCAATGATCGATGCCGGCGCAACACGCATCGGTGCTTCTGCCGGAATTGCCATCGTTACAGGTGGAACTTCAGACAGCGACTACTAATTTAATTTGATAAAACCAGCGTGTCCTTTTTACAACAGTTGTTGTAAAAAGGACACGCTTTTTGTTTTAAAACAATTCTGAATTTGATTTTTGGGTTAAGAAGTCAGACAACCCTTCCGATAATCCATTGTAGAACAAGGGAAGGAAGTGGAAAAGTGTCAAAACGATTCAGTTTGTCCATGCTAGCCTTAACCATCGGTCTGGCTGGTTGCGGCAGTATCATCGATCATCCTGAACAAGCAGTAAAGGAGCGCCGGAAAATGGCAGTCGTCTTATCCGATGTCGGATTAGGGGATCAGTCGTTCAGCGATGCTGCAATGAGCGGTATGTCTTTACTGCGTGAAAAAGAAGACTGGTTTATTGATTATAGAGAATTAAGTGAAACAAAATCATATGAAACGGCATTTGCCACGTTGGCGAAACAACATCCGACCGTTGTCGTCGGTCTTGGTTTTATGGGACAGGCGGACTTGGAGAAGGTAGCCAAGCAGTATCCCAAACAGCAATTTGCTCTGATTGATGCGGTGTCCGAGTTGCCGAACGTCCTGTCGGTGACATTTAAGGAAGATGAAGGAAGTTACCTGGCAGGAGCAGCAGCGGCGATTCAGTCGGACAGTGAAACGATTGGTTTTATCGGCGGTATGAAATCACCGCTCATTGAGAAGTTTGAAAAAGGATACAGAGCCGGTGCAACAGCGGTCAATCCAGATATCCGTGTCCTTGTCGATTATGCGGAAGACTTTGCGGCACCGGATAAAGGACGTGATCTCGCCAATGCCCAAATGAAAAAAGAGGCGGATGTCTTATTTGCGGCAGCAGGACTGACCGGCAGTGGTGTTCTTGAGGCAGCAGAAGAACAAGGAAACAAGGCGATTGGTGTCGACAGTGATCAAACGGCGATTGCTCCAGATGCCGTCATGACATCGATGTTGAAGCAGGTCGATCTTGCGATTACGAAAATTGGTGACAGCGTCAAAGCACCGGGTCTTCAAGCCGGTCAAATCGTATTAGGCGTGAAAGACGGAGCGATTCAACTCGCGCCGATTCGTAATACCAACTTTACAGAAAAAGATTTACAACGACTCGAACAATTGAAACAAGACATACTGGAAGGCAAGGTGAAGGTCCAATGACGTTACGACAACGATTTTTGGTTTCGACACTCGTGACGATTGTCAGTGTTGTCGCCTTAATGGGCTGGACGTTATTTGAACTGCGTCAAATCCAGTCCTACAACGAGGATTACGGAAAGCAACTGGTCGAGATTTCAGAACTGGAGACTAAGTTACTGTATGAGCAGGCAGCCTGGAACCGGTTAGCGAGTCAGCCTTCAGAAAATCAAAAAGAACAAGCACTTGCCTTAAGTAAAAAAAATGAAAAAGCTCTTGATTCCTTACAAAAAACGTATTTGATTGATCAGTTTAAACCGGATTTGAATCGTGCCAAAATGAAATATACGACTTTGGCGGAGAAACGGACGACTTTATTAAATGAGCTTGATCCAATTGCAATCCGCTCCCACGCAGCCCAGGTGGAAGGAGTATTAAGCGATTTATATACGTTACATACGAAAAATGGTGAATTTTACGATGTATTGCAACAGGAAGCAAAAGATAAGACATTGAATCTGACGCGCTCGGTTTTAATCGCGACATTTATGCTTTTAATTGCGTTAGCACTCTACAATTGGTATTTCGCACGAAGTATCACTCGTCCGATCAGCCGAGTCGTTCAGACAGCAGAACAGATTTCGCAAGGAGATGTCTCACAACAACTGCAAATCTCGGGACGGACGGATGAAATCGGTCGTCTCGAGTCAGCGATTGCCCAGATGCAAGGAACATTGCATGGTGTCATCGGAACGATCAGCCAGACATCGACGACTATCAATCAGATGAGCGAACAGGCGACAGCTGAAAATGCCAATATCGTCGAAGTATCAGGCAACATGACACATGCTATCAATGAAATGGCCAGTGGGACACAAACAGTCTCGGATGACTTGCAAACGACAGTCAGTACTATTACAGATATGAGCACATTGTTTGAGCAAAGTGAACAACGGGCGCAACAAGCATTGAGTCAAGGTCAACTGGCGGATACGACGATGGGGAAAAGTGCAACCATCATGCAGGAACAAGCGGAATCACTGGCGGCAGCGACACTTCAAAATCAGGAACTCGGTCGCAAACTAGCCGGATTCTTACAACAAACGCAGCAAATCGAACAGATGGCGCAACTTGTCTCAAGTGTCTCGGCGCAAACGAATTTACTGTCATTAAACGCGGCCATCGAAGCGGCACGGGCAGGAGAAGCAGGACGTGGTTTTGCCGTCGTGGCGAGTGAAGTGAAGAAGTTAGCGGATGAAACCCATCAAGCGACGCGTTCCATCTTTTCACTCGTTCGTTCGATTCGGGCAGACGGAGCGATTTTGCAGGAAGCATTGCTTCAATCTGAAAAGGAGCAAGCACATCAGGTTCAAAACTTTGCTGAGGTGACATCGGCATTCGAGGAAACCCGTGGTCACGTGACGGATGTAACGGAAGCCGTCCAGTTCATGACGACACAGTTACTTCAGTCAAAAGACCAGGCGAATCAGGTCGTGAATCAAGTCAGCTCAGTCAGTGGCGTGATGGAAGAATTAGCCGCCGGGAACGAAGAAGTGGCGGCGTCGATGCGCGATCAGCAAGCATCATTCGAACAAATTCATCAACTGATGCTGGAACTGGAACAAACAACGACTTCACTGGATCAACAAACCAGCCAGTTTAAACTGTAATATGAACAAACAGCAAAACCCCCTCAGCGAGTCAGTCCGTTGAGGGGGTTTTCGTCAAGTATGCTTAGAAGAAGTCACTTGGATTCAATTCGTTTGTCCGGCCTTTGGCATTATACTGATACCCACCGTCATGAATCTCAAAGTGAAGGTGGGGACCGGTTGAATTTCCGGTACTGCCAAGGTTACCGATTTGTTGTCCCTGTTTCACCTGTTGACCTTGTTTGACGGTCAGAGAATTCATATGCGCATAAACGGTCGTATACGTTTTTCCACCGATGTTGTGCGAGAGATAGACGTGATTACCGTAAGGCCCGCCGGAGCTTGCCAGGATGACGGTTCCGCTTGCGGAAGCAACGACCGGGGAGTTCAGTGGTCCGGCAAAGTCAATCCCGTTATGGTACGCGTATCCGTTACTTCCACTGGCAGCGCCCATTCCTTGTGAAATGGAGCCGGCAGCCGGTTTGATGAACTTGCCTGTCGCTTTTGAAAGGACTTTTGTGCTTGCTTTTGTAACAGAAGCAGGTTGCGCCGATTGCGCGGCTGCTTGTTTTTCGGCTAATCGTGCAGCTCGAGCGGCTGAACGAGCAGCAGCTTCCTGCGCCTTCAGTTGAGCGGCAGCATCTTTTAAGCTCAAGATGTTAGTTTCGATGGAACGTTTTTCTGATTTTAATCGATTCAGTAAGGCCGTTCGTTTAATCTTTTCTACTTTTAATTCACGCTGTTTCTTTTTTAGAAGAGTACGATCCTCAATCAAATCAATACGTGTTTGTTTTAATTCTTTTTGAGCCAGTGCCAATTGATGTTTGTTTTGTTCGTAATCTTTTAATAAAGAAGCATCGCTTTCGGCAATCGTATTAAAAGCATTAAAACGGCTGATCATATCTCCGACATCTTTAGCGCCAAAAACAGCCTCGAGAAATGGATCGTCATCTGCTTTTGCTTGTCGGACAGCTAAACGATCTCCGAGCATTTTTTCCTGCTTGCTGATTTTTTCGCGTAAGGCATCGATTTTTTGTTCCAATCGTTTAATCTGCTGACGGTTTTGATCAATTTTTTGTTGGTTTTCGACGACCTGCAACGTCAGTCCATTAATCTGTTGATCGAGCGCATAGACTTTTTGCTGTGCTTTGGACAGTTGGGTGGTCTTTTTCGAGAGGGCTTGCTTTTGCTTGGACTGCTGTTGTTGATTTTGCTGCTGTTTTTCCTTATAAGAACTTGTTGCACCGACGGGGTGGACAAGTGGGCTGAAAAGTAAGGTCATCGTCATCAGTGAGAGACCGAGTGTTTGTTTTAAAGATGATTTCATAGTTGAATCAATCATTCCTTCCTGAATTCAGATACATATTCTGAAATGTTACCTGTTCTACTCTAACAAGAAATGACGGGAATCACCGTTACAGTTTCGTTAAAAATATTATATGGAAATTATCGGGTAATCGAGATTCTTTATGTAAATTATTTTTTAGACACTTTCAAAAAAGTGAGAGAACCGTTGATAATCCGGGAAAGAAGACACAATAAAAAAAGTGAATCCAAGGATTCACTTCTAAAAAAGAGCTGATATGTTTTTGTAATATGAAGAAGAGGAATAAAAGTACAGGTTTAATGAATCAAGAAACAGGATATGCAAACTAGTTTTAATTTATTCTTCGTAGATCATTTTTCGTGTCATTCCGCCATCAAGAACCAACGTTTCTCCCGTTAAGAAGTCGTTATCGGGATTCGTTAAAAACAAAGCAGCCCGGGCAACATCTTCCGGTTTTCCGACTCGTCCAGACGGATGCTGGCTGTGGTCTTCCGGTGAAAGTTCATGGTAATTTCCGGTTTCAATCCAACCGGGTGCAATCGCATTAACTAAAATCCGATCGGGTCCTAAAGAAACGGCTAAAGCATGCGTCAACGCGACAATGCCGCCTTTGGTAGCCGCGTAAGATTCCGTATCCGGCTCGGACATGAACGCGCGGGTGGAGGCCAGATTGACAATCCGTCCGCCTGCTGGGTTTTTCTTCAGATAAGGCGCCGCGGCTTTTGTCGTTAAAAAGATGCTCCGCAGATTGGTATGTTGGACACGGTCCCATTCCTCAAGCTCTAATTCAAGTAACGACTTGCGCACCATGATGCCGGCATTGTTAATCACGATATCGATCCGGCCGGTATGCTCAATGGCTTTATCAATCAACAGGTTGACATCTTTTTCATCCTGGACATCCAGATGATAAAAGTAAGCGGTCCCGCCGTCAGCTTCGATTTCTGCCGCAAGATCGTCACCGGTCATTTGGTCAATGTCGGCAAGAATGACGGTGGCGCCTTCTTTGGCATAAGTCTTGGCAAGCGTTGCTCCAATGCCATTGGCGGCACCTGTAATAATGACGGTATGATTAATATGATTCATTGTTATAATCCCTCCTGAGATATGGGGAGTCTGTAGTTGAGTAGACTGCTTTAATCAATTAGCCGAAAACGAATCGATTAAAACATACTGGCGCCCTGAAGAAAGGATTATCCAGCTTGGCATTAGGGAAGATAAAAGGTAGCTGACGCTACTATTATGTTGAATGGGGGATTTTTGATGAAGTTATCAAATCAAAAGCTCGAAACAGAACAAGAAAAATATGCAGACGAAGCCAAATCGTATATCAATCAGCCTAAAAAAACCAACTCGGTGCTAAGACGAGCCCTTGATAAAATAAATAACAACTCCAGTTTATCAGTTGTCTTTTCACCGGTCCGTTTATTTGTTGATATGATTCGTTCTTACCAATCAGGGGAGTACCGAAACATCCGCCGGACGACGATTTTGAAAGTCATCGGGGCTTTAATCTATCTCGTCTCTCCAATTGACCTGGTCCCGGATTTTGTTCTTGGATTCGGTTTGGCGGATGATGTCGCGATTATCCTCTTCGTCACAAAAACGGTATTCGAAGAATTGACGCGTTTCAGTGACTGGCAAGACGAGCAAAAAAAAGTAAGCACGCAACCGCTTCAGAGTGAAGATGCCTATTAATCGGATAATTTTCTTACCCTGCCGCTGACAATCGATCAGCGGCAGGGTTTTTCGTCATGAAACGGAACCCGATTTCTGTACGCTACCTGAAAAGTTCGTTACACTTAAATCAGAGAAAAAATCCAGTGAAAGGGGGGAAATCATGGCTTGGCATTCGTGGATTGAATCGTATGGCTATTTCGGGATGATGTTAACGCTGATGTTTCCGTTTTTACCGAGTGAAGTACCGCTAGCTTACGCGGGCTATCTGGTACATACGACAGAGTTTAATCTCATCATCATGCTGATTGTCGCTGTTCTCAGTTTTGTGATCAGTCAAAATATTTTCTTTACAATCGGGCGTCTCGGAAGTGACCGTTTACTAAAACGAATTTTTAGATGGTTTCGTATTTCTGAAACGAAGATGGTGCGATTCCAACGTCAAATGGATACGCGCGGTCGTTTCATCTTATTGCTGTCACCGATGTGGCGGATGGGATTTGCGATAGGGGCAGGGTTGACCGGTGTCTCGCGTCTCACTTTTACGATTGCGACGACGATTTCTTTTTTTATGTGGTCCGCTTTTTTTATCTGGGGCGGAAAGAAACTTGGACATGGCATGATGGGGCGGCATCCTGAATTCCACCATTACCTTCCCTGGATAATCGGTCTCATCGTATTTGGTGCAGGTTATCTGTATTTCCGAAAAAAAACGCTCATGAAAAAACAAGGTATATCTAAAAAATAGAGGAGTGTTCACATGGCAGTGATTTTATTTGATATTGACGGTACATTGATCGACTCGACCGATCAGATGACAGAGGCAATTCATCTTGCGATGGAAGATATGCCGCATCTGGTCAAACCATCCAAAGCAAGTGTCCAGTCGAGTTATGGTTTGGCGGGTAATGCTTTTTGGAGAAAAGCAATCCCGGATGCTTCTGAAAACGACATTAAAGAGATTCGCAGAAAACGTCATCATCACTTGGAGCAAACGATGCAGAATCAAGATGTTCTGTTTGATGGCATTCGAGAATTATTGGAACAATTGACGAATCAGGGACATATCGTATCAACAGCAAGCAATTGCGGGGTACATTATTTAAATCTTGTTCTCGACAGCCAAAACATTCGATCTTATTTTACAAGTCCAAAATGTTTGGAGTCGGTGAACGGGAAACAAAAAGCAGACATTTTAGCCGCACATCGTGAAGAGTTTGGCGAGGTCGACTATCTGATGGTCGGCGACCGTTCGTCGGACGTTGAGGCGGCCAGACTACAAAATATGCCGGTAGCGATTTGTTGCTTCGGTTTTGGAACAGAACAAGAATGGAAGACGGCTGATCATCAGCTGGAGACACCGCTTGATTTGTTGAAGTTTGTATAACGGAATGAGCAAAAAACAAGCAGCGCTGATGAGTCAGCGTCTGCTTGTTTTTTTAGTTAATCAAAATCAAGTCGGTACTGCTCGTGATTCGTCCAAGGACGAAAACGGCGGAAGAGCTGATGGAACAGAAGACACAGGATCACCGGCAAAACAATAAACAGTCCGAAGACAAGCGAAATATTGATCCACGTCCATCCTCCTGCCATCAAGTGAAGCGCATTGATTGGACCAATCAGACCCGACATACCGAATCCGGCACTGAAGGGGGTTCCTTGAATACCGAGTACACCTGCGAGTCCGCCAAGTACGGCGGCGCTGCACATGACGGGCAGAATCATGATCGGATTGCGAATGAAATTCGCCATTTGAATTTTAGGAGAGCCTAAAAAATGAGCGATGGACGTGCCGTGGGAATTGGCCTGCCACCCGGCAATCGCGAGTCCGAAACCTGCTGCACAAACACCAAGGTTAGCGGCTCCTGCTGCAACACCGGATAAACTGATGGCTGTTGCAATCCCGACCGTCGAAAGCGGTGATACGATGAGGACCGAAAAAGTAACGGCTAAGGCAATGCCCATCAACAACGGTTGAAGAACGGTAAAGTGTGTAATCACTTGACCGATCGTGGCTGTGATCTTCGTGACAAACGGATAGGTCAGGACACCGATTCCGCCGGCTCCGACGATGATTAAGGTTGGAATGACGAGAACCGTATACGTCTTAAAACGATTTCCGAGCCAGATGACGAGGGCAGTTGCGACTGCGGCTGTCAATCCGGCATTGATGACATCACCGGTTCCGATGAATAAGTAACCGGCGGTCTCGGTTCGGTTTGCGACACCGGATCCGACGACAGTCGCAAGACCAATCGAGGTCGCTTCAATCGGGGTTGCCTTGAACTGCATGGCAACGGCGACACCGATGACCATCGGCAAGAGCCGCATCGCAAGAGCAGTCGAGTCGATGATATGTTGCGCAGGAGAAAAATAGGGAAGCAAGGCTTTGGCAAGTTCACCAAGCAACGCTCCCGGGATAAGAGCAACTAAGATGCCGATACTGAGTCCGTTTAAGACATGGACACCGAATTGGCGGTCAAAACGTTTTAAGGTCGTATTCAACTAAATTCACTCCTTATGTATCGCTTTTATGCATAACAGTATAAAAGTGATGAATTGTGTTTAATCATACGAAAGAGCGTTCAAAACGTCAAGCAGAAAATGGAATTTTCTGAAAAAATAAAAGCAAACTATTCGCACTGAAACAAAAGGACTGCTAGAGTGGAGAGGTAAAAAATCGGGGAGGGAACAGTTATGTCAGAACAACAAATCGTATTAGCCAGCAGACCAGAGGGACGTCCAACACGGGACACGTTCCGTTATGAGACGATCGAATTGAACGCCTTAAAAGCGGATCAAGTTTTAGTAGAGACGCTCTATATCTCAGTCGATCCTTATATGCGCGGGCGAATGAATGATGCACGTTCTTACTCGCAACCATTCGACCTGGATGCACCCATCCAAGGTGGTGTCGTCGCGCGGGTCGTTGAATCAACAAGTGATCTGTTAACAGTGGGTGACACCGTTGTCGGAATGCTCGACTGGGCGACGAAATCCGTGGTCGATGCAAAACAAGTCCGTAAAATCGATGCAACATTGGCGCCTGTCTCAACGGCACTGGGTGTGCTCGGAATGACAGGTATGACCGCTTACTTCGGTCTGCTCGACATCGGGAACCCGCAACCTGGCGAAACGGTCGTCGTCTCGGCAGCAGCAGGAGCCGTTGGATCAATTGTTGGTCAAATCGCTAAAATTAAAGGTGCACGAGTCGTCGGGATTGCTGGAAGTGCTGAAAAGATTCAGTATCTAAAAGAAGAACTTGGATTTGATGAAGTCATCAATTACAAAACGGAGCAGATCGGCGAAGCCTTAGATCGGACTTGTCCGGACGGGATCGATGTCTACTTTGAAAATGTAGGCGGTGCAATCGGGGATGCCGTTCTTGATCGATTGAATCCTTTTGCCCGTATTCCAGTCTGTGGGGCGATTTCCGGCTATAACGAACAGGCGGATTTAGGTCCACGGGTCCAATCGAAATTGATCATTGCGCGCGCACGGATGCAAGGTTTCTTGGTCGGAGACTATGGCAAACGGTTTAAAGAAGCAGCGGAACAACTTGGTAAATGGGTCAGCAATGGTGAGTTGAAGTACGAAGAAACGATATTTGAAGGGTTTGAACAAGTCCCGGACGCCTTTCTTGGTCTGTTTGACGGGGCGAACACGGGAAAACTGTTGGTCAAATTATAAGAGTACGTCAAAAAGGTGTTGCTTTCCTGAGCGGAGAGCAACACCTTTTTTGTGCTTGAATTTATTGATCAGCAGAATCTTTTTTTAATTCTTCGACATCAGGATCCGGATGCTGTGTTTCGGCCGGTTTGATTCCCGGATCAGATGTTTTGGCTGGTTCTGGATCCGGATGTAAGCCGACATCCGCTGTTTCGTTTGGTGTATCTTGTTTTTTATCCATCATGAGTGTTTATCCCCCTTGTATTCGATATTTTATATGTACCCGAATTATCGATTCTAAAAACGAAACGGACACTTTGATGAGATTGAGGTTTTGTAGCAAAACAAGATACGAACAAACTCGACTCCACGCAAACTCCTCTTCATTTGATGGTGAATGTAAGGAAAAAGGACAATTGCTTCATCAACTCTTTACAAAAACCTTGCATGACCTTTAAGTCCTCTTTGAACTGGTCTCGTAGACTGAAACAGAGATGAATGAAGGAAGGGTGTATACGTGTGAGTGAACAAAAGTGGAAAAAAAGTATCATTGAACAATTAAACTGGGTGCGGACTGAACAGAAGCGAATCCAATCCGCACCGGCAGCAAACCGTTCGTCGATCGAGGGACTAAAACAACTCGATGTCTTGCGGATGAAAACGACGGTTCGCCCTAAGTCATCCCCACTCGAAGCCAAAACGAAGCGTTACCATCAAGACAGCAACAGGGAGTTGCTGAAAGAGATTGCGTACGAAGACATCCCTGTGACGGGCGGTTCACGTTATTATGAACGCCGTCCGCTTGAGGTGGCGATCGTGTGCTCGGAGTTCATGCATGCCTACTATCAGGACGCGTTACATTTACATTATGTCAATCCGGCAACCTTTACGGACGTCTTTGAAAAGCCGATTGATCTGTTTCTCGTCGTCACGTCCTGGAAAGGTCTACACGGTGATGATTGGAAAGGAGTCGCGACGCCGACTTCTAAAAAACGGCAGCGTTTGCTCGACATGATGGAGCAGGTGAAGGCAAAAGGAATCCCGGTCGTTTTCCAGTCGACGGAAGATCCGAGCAACTTTGACCGGTTCAGTGATCTGGCGAAAGTTGCCGACTATATTTTAACATCAGACGAAGCGATGATTCCGGAATACCAAGTACTCTGTGGACATGACCGGATTGAAGCAACGTCGTTTGGTGTTAATCCGATCATCCACAATCCGGTCGGAGCGACGCGAAGCCGCAAAAAACACGTGCTGTTTGCCGGCAGCTGGATGGCGAAATATCCGGAGCGTGTCAAAGATACGGAGATGTTATTTGATGGTGTCTTACGCTCAGATCATACACTCGATATCGTTGACCGGAACTATCAGTTAAATCTACCGGACTATCATTTTCCGGAACGTTACGTCCCGCGTGTGGCTCCTGCGATTCCCTATGACGCATTGCAACAGGTCAGTAAATGTTATGACTGGGTGTTGAATCTAAACAGTATCAAGTACAGCAAGACGATGTGTGCGCGTCGGGTCTATGAATCACAAGCGCTCGGCAATCTGATTTTGTCGAACTACAGTATCGCCGTCAATAACGATTTCCCGAACGTCTTTACCATCCATGACCATCAAGAAGTACAGGCGATTCTCGAGCGGACGACACAAGAGGAGATTGATCGACTCCGGGCGGAAGGCATTCGTTCTGTCATGTCGTCGCATACGGTCTATGACCGGATTGATCAATTGACGCGGCTTCTGCAACTGGACATGCCGCCGGTCAAACGGACGCTTCTCGTCGTCTTGCGCAATGCGACGCCGGAACTTGAACAGATGCTCGCACGTCAATCAATCACCGCTGATGTAATTTGTCACGAATCAGAGTTGACCGGAGCGCTTTATGTCTCAGCCGATCTCGTCACTGTACTCGACGGGGCTGAATCATACGGAGAATACTATTTGGAAGACTTGGTGAACGGGTTCAAATACAGTGATGTGTCAATCACCCGCAAAACGCGGACTGACGAAGCTCATTTCGTAATCCGGGAAGCGGAAGGGTCAACAGTGAACGCCATGATTTGGCGTGAAGCGTTCCCGTATGAGCAGTTCTCCGAAGGAAAGATTGAGGGAGAGACGTTGTTCCTGGACGCGCTGGAGTGGAACGAAGGTGGCGGCACCGCCATGATCGAAGCACCTGTGCTGTCTGTCATCGTCCCGATCTTCAACAATGGCAGACATTTGACGTATAAATGTTTTGCCAGCCTCAAACGGATGGATCGGTTTGAAGAGTCGGAAATTATCTTGGTTGACGATGGATCGACGGATCGATTCACCCGCCAAGCGATTGACCGCCTGGCACGACGTCACGGGAATGTCGTGACCTATCTGTTTCCGACGGGCGGCAGCGGCAGTGCGTCACGTCCGCGCAACAAAGGGGTTGAACTGGCGCGCTCGGAACGGATCGCTTTCCTTGATCCTGATAATGAAGTCTTGAGTGACCGGTATGCCGAACTGTTGGCTGAGTTGGATCAAGATCCGACACTCGACTTTGCTGTCGGCCACATGAAGAAACTGGCGGAAAAAACAAGCATCATCGCGTTGCCGAAGATTCGTAAACAAGGACGGACGGTGTGTGATCAACCGAAAGCCTACTTATTGGAAAATCGCTTTTCCGTTCAAAGTATTCAGGCGCTGGTCGTCAACCGACGTTTTCTACAGGAACATCAGCTGGAGCAGGTGGTAGGTGCCGTCGGACAAGATTCCCTGTTTTTCCAAGAGATGATGTTGCACGCAAATCGTGTCTTGCTCGTCAATCGTGTCATCCATTATTACTATGCCGCGGTTGCCGGTTCAACCGTCAACTCCTTGACGGTTCGTTTCTTCGAACGAAGTGTCGTCCGGGAAAAGGCACGGGCAGAGAAATTTGCCCGTTACGGTGTGCTCGATGCGTATAAGACAACACGTTTTGAGCATTTCTTTGAACACTGGTATTTAGTGAAGCTTCGGTATTGCAGCGACAAGGATTTTGCCCCGAGTGTCGCATTACTGCGTATGATTGTTGCTTTTTATGAACCAATGAACCTGACGAACCCGCTGATCCGTCAATTCGTGGAGTTGGCGGACATGAAACGGACGGATGCGATTCAAACATTGTTACTGGAGGAGGTCAGATGATGCAGACAAAACAGATGATGCGACCGAAAGATGAAATTCGGGCCGCTTATTATGATCAACTCGGCGTCGCATTCGGGAAAAAGGTCCGGTCTCGGGTCCACTGGATCGTCCGGGAAACAAAAGGCAGTCAAATTCTCGATATCGGCTGTTCCGGTGGACTGGTTCCGATTTTGCTCGGGCGCGAAGGCAAGCAGGTAGTCGGTATCGATGTCTCGCCGGAAGCAATCGTGGAAGCGACGGCGGCACTAAGAGAAGAAGCACACTCCGTTCAAGAATTGATTCAATTGGAAGAAGCCAATCTGATGACCTTCCAAACGTCCCAACGATTCGACACGGTATTGATGACGGAAGTCTTAGAACATATCGGGGAACCGGAGCGGTTTGTCGAAAAAGCCTGTGCATTCTTAAAACCCGGTGGCCGGCTCGTCGTGACCGTTCCATTCGGTGTGAACGATTATGCCGATCATAAACGGACGTATTATTTACAGCATCTGCTGGAACAATTGACGCCGTACGGGACGATTGAGCAATTGGAACGCATCGATAAATGGCTGGGGGTGACGTTGACGCTTCATCCGGAGAAACAATCGGCACGCCCCGTTACGGAACAGGAAGTCAGTTGGCTCGAAACAGCTTTTGAAGCGGTGGAACGGTTGCATCTTACTGAAATCGTCCGCTTGAAGCAACTGAATAAACAGTGGGAATTGAAGCAGAAAAAACAACAGGACATCGAACAGGAACAAGCGGAGTTGGTGTCAGAGCGGGATCAGCTCACGCGACAACTCGCGGAGAAAGAAGACGAAATTGAGTTGTTGACGCAACAGTATCAAATGGTGCTCGCGCGATACGAAGGGGCGCTTGTGTCGAATCTGGATGTCTTGGAGGCGAATGCAGAATGGAAATCAAAGTACCGGTCACTCGCAAATTCAAAGCTCGGAAAAATCGTCATCCGTTACTGGAAGTTCAGACGAAACGTAAAGAAACGACGGGCCCGGAGACGATGAACGTCCTGATGATTTGTCAAAATTTTTATCCGGAGATCGGGAGTGCTGCGAACCGGATGAAAAATATCTTCAAACGGATGGAGCAACAGGGGAGTGAGGTCCACGTCTTGACGTCGGAACCACTTTATCCAACAGCTGAACTGTATACAGATGCCATGTTTTGGGACGAGCCGAGTCTGGATGCTGCCAAGATCACCCGAATTCAACCGCGTGATCTTCGGGCAACGACGAATTTATGGCGCAGACTCCGTTTGTTCATGGAACAATTTTTCCTGGCTGTCCAGGAAGTGCGGCATGATACCAAACAATACGCTTACATCTATGCGACGACACCGTCGATCTTTATGGGACTTGTCGGAGTCGTCGCCAAGCATCTTAAAAAAGCACCGCTCATTCTGGATGTTCGTGACCTGTGGCCGGAATCACTGGTCGGGGTCGGGATTACAAAATCACGGTTGTTGCTCGCGCCGCTCTATTGGCTTGAAAAATGGATGTACCATCAAGCCGATCAAATTGTCATCAACAGTGAAGGGTTTCGGTCGTATATCGAAAAGAAAGGGATTGCACCAGAGAAGATTCACTACATCCCGAATTCGATTGAGGAAAATGAATGGTTGATCAAACGGCGGAAAGTATCGGAGCAGGTCCGTGTCGTCTACACCGGCAACATCGGTCTGGCGCAGGATGTTTTTTTACTACTTGATGTCGCGGAACAACTAAAACAGGATAAACACATTGAATTCCATGTCGTCGGATACGGGTATCACAAGGAAAAATTTGAAGCACATGTTCTCGAGCGAGGGCTGACCAATATTCATTTCATGAACGCGATGCCACGCTGGGATGCACTGAAACAACTCGCCAAGAGTGATATCGCCTTTGCAACGTTGGTCGAGAGTACAGCGTTTGACACGGTAACACCAGGGAAAATCATCGACTATATGGCGATGGGCTGTGCGATTGTCGGAGCTGTCTCGGGGCATGCCGCGAAAGTGATTGAAGACGCGGGAGCGGGATTTGTCTCTCGCGAACGGAGTCGCGAAAAGATCGTCGAGCACATCCGGTATTTGGCTGAACATCCGGAAGCACGCAGCGCGATGGGAGAGTCCGGTGTGAAATATGTCCAAGCCCACTTTGACTGGGAACAAAATCAGGAGCGGTTGTTTGAGGCGATTCGTCAAACCGATCTTCGAGTAGTAGGGGTGAGTAAATGAACCGGGTCGGAATGTTTGTTTGGAATACGTTTACGAACGATGCGCGTGTCTTGCGGGAGTGTACGGCGCTTTCGGAAGCCGGGTATCACGTCGATTTGTATTGTCTGAATGATGGGAGTTTACCGAAACTCGAACGACACCCAGCAGGTTTTCAAATTCTTCGGATCGATCGGACACCTCCACTTGAATCCATCGTGCGCCGGATCCGGAAGCGTAATCCTCTTACGCTGATGGCCGGCGCAGGTGTGTTATTGCTGTTTCCATGGCTGATTCCGGTCTTACTGCTGCTGTATCTCTTACAGAAAAGCCGGTTTGTCCGCTACGCACTGTATAACAGCTTCGGAATCATCCGCATGACACGGGCGGCTCGTAAACACACGTACACTATCATGCATGCGAACGATTTAAACACGTTGCCTCAAGCGATTTTTTCTGCAAGAGGGGCGAAGATTGTTTACGATTCCCATGAAGTGCAGACCGACCGGACAGGTTATGGAAAAGGGCAGGGCTTATTTGAGCGTTACTTGTTACGGTTTGTCGATCAGACGATGGTCGAAAATGACACACGGGCCGACTACCATGCGTCACTTTATGGCGAACGGCCGGCTGTCCTGCATAATTATCCGTTTTATCACGAAGAAGTACCATGCCCACGATCCGTCCATGAAGAAATCGGCATCAAGGAGGACGAACCTATTCTGCTGTACCAAGGCGGTATCCAGGAAGGGCGGGGACTTGAACGGCTGATTGAAGCGATGCCGTTTGTCCGGCGTGGGACGTTGCTGTTTATTGGGGACGGAAAAATCAAACCGCGTCTCCGGGAACTGGCGGCAGAGTCCCCGGAACGGGAGCGGATCCATTTCATCGATAAGGTACCACTTGATCAGCTGCCAAGTTATACGGCGGCTGCAACAGTCGGTTTTCAAGTCCTGCAAAACATCTGTTTTAATCATTATTCGGCTTCTTCGAATAAGCTGTTTGAATACATGGCGGCACTTGTGCCGGTCGTTGCAGCGGATTTACCGGAAATCCGGCGGGTTGTCGAAACGGAAGGTGTTGGATTACTCGTTGATGTCGAATCCCCGGAAGCGATTGCTGTTGCCGTGAACCAAATCGTCGAGGAAGACAGCTTGCGTCAGGCGATGAAAGAACGGACAAAGCAGGCGCGCCAAAAATACAACTGGGATAAAGAAAAACACCATTTGTTGGACGTCTACCGCGAAATGACGATGTAACTAAAGACTGAATGCAGACGAAAACCAGGCAGATGCAGGGAAATCCACGATAGGAAATAACGGAATTGACCGGATTCAGTTGTTTGTTTGCCGAATGCGATAAATGTTCGTTGATTATTTACAAGCTTTACAAAAAGTACAGGAAACACCTTGAATGTAAGGTCTGTGAAGAATGGTTTAAGAGATGGTTAGAACCATTGGAAACACAAGCAATTGTCGTTATGGTCTAGTTACAGCCACGACACAGTCGGTAATTTGCTGACGTGAAGGACTAACTCGTAACTAGATGGAGGAATGACAAAATGAAACTTTGTACAATCGGACTCGGATATATTGGATTACCTTCTTCAGCCATGTTTGCAGATCACGGAACGGACGTCGTCGGGGTCGACATCGACCCACGCATCGTCAAAATGTTGAATGCGGGAGACATTCATATTGAAGAACCGGGACTTGAAGACGTCATCAAACGTGTCGTCGCAAACGGAAAGTTTCGGGCAACCTTGACACCGGAACCGGCAGATGTCTTTTTAATTGCCGTTCCGACACCCAATTTAAATGACACGTATAAATCGTGTGACTTGAAGTATGTCCTTGCTGCTGTCCGGAACATGTTGCCGCACGTTCAAAAAGGGAACGTCATCATCGTCGAATCAACGATTGCGCCGCGGACGATGGATGATCATGTCCGTCCGTTGATTGAAGCAGCCGGCTTCGTCATCGGTCAAGACGTCTTCGTCGTCCATTGTCCGGAGCGGGTGCTTCCGGGACAAATCTTACATGAACTCATTCACAATAACCGGATTGTAGGCGGATTGACACCGGCGTGTGCCGATGCCGGAGCAGCGGTCTACGAAACATTTGTCCAAGGTGAAATTGTCAAAACGGATGCGAAGACGGCAGAGATGTCGAAATTGATGGAAAACACGTTCCGTGATGTGAACATCGCCTTAGCTAATGAACTGACACAAGTCTGCCATAAGCTCGAGATTAACGTGCTCGACGTAATCGAGATGGCGAACATGCATCCACGTGTCAATCTGCATCATCCGGGACCGGGTGTCGGCGGACATTGTCTCGCTGTTGATCCATACTTCATCGTTGCTAAAGCGCCGTCTCTTGCACGGATCATCCATACGGCGAGGGAAACGAACGTCAATATGCCGCACTTCGTCGCGGAACAGGCAGAACGCCTTGTTTCGTCTCACGTTCGACCAAAAATCGCGGTGTTCGGTGTCACATATAAAGGGAATGTCGATGACATGCGCGAAAGTCCGGCTGTCGATGTCATCGAGCAACTGATTGACCGCGGTCTGGATGTAGCAGTTTGTGACCCGCACGTCGAACGTTCGATTTCATCACGCTTTCAGCTCGTCGATGAGATTGAAGCAATTCAGGGGGCGGACCTGGCACTAGTCCTTGTTGATCATGACGAATTCAAACAGTTTGATTCACGGCGTCTTGCGAATCAGATGCGGACACCGGTCTTATTCGATACAAAAGGAATCGTCCAGCCACTTGAGGACATCACGGTCCTGAATTTCGGCAACTTACACGAGTATCAAACGACGGAAGTGGATGCGAAGGCGATATGAACGGGGTCGGTACAGTCGGGAAAGAGCTGAAAGATCATTTTTATCTGATCTTTCGTCTTTCACTTTATGAAACAAAAAGTCTATACAGCATGCAATATCTTGGGTGGTTCTGGGAAATCATGACGCCGCTCCTGCAAATTGGGGTTTACTGGGTCGTCTTTGGTTTCGGAATCCGCGGCGGACATCCGGTTGACGGAATTCCGTTTGTCTTTTGGTTGGTCAGTGGACTGATTGCCTGGTTTTTCATCGGCAGTACAATTCCAAGCGGCTCCCGTTCGATTTACGGTCGGGTCGCCCTTGTGTCGAAAATGCATTTTCCTCTGAGTACGATACCGGCCTATGTCATCTTGGCGCAATTTTACCGTCATCTCGCAATGATTGTCTTGACGATTATTCTCGGAATGGCATTTGGTTACTTTCCGGGATTGCATACGTTTGAATTGTTGTATATCGTCCCGGCCGGTGTGATTTTTCTGTATGCCGTTTCGCTGCTATTGTCTGCTTTAGCAACGATGATTCGGGATGTACAAAACATGGTGACGTCGGCGATCCGGATGTTGATGTATTTGACGCCCATCATGTGGATCCCGCCTGATCACAGTCTGTTTAAGACGTTGTTGATGATCAATCCGCTCGTCTATCTGATCGAAGGATACCGTTCGGCATTAATCGGAACCGGTTATCTGCTCGATCACGTCTGGTATGGAGTCTACTTCTGGACTGTGACGTCCGTTTTGTTAGTGGTAGGAGCAGCAGTTCACCTGCGGTTCCGGCGGTACTTCATTGATTATGTCTAGGAGGAAAAAATATGAGTCACGTCGTATTCGAGAATGTTTCAAAACGTTACGTCTTATATGCCCGACCGATTGATAAATTAAAAGAAGTGTTATTTGGGAAAGTCAGCGGTAAACCGTTTTACGCGTTAAAGAACGTCTCGTTTTCCGTCGAACAAGGCGAAATCGTCGGCGTGGTCGGGATCAACGGTAGTGGAAAGTCGACCTTGTCGCATCTGCTCGCCAATGTTACGCCACCGACATACGGTCGTGTAACACTTGGCGGAAAATCAGCGTTGATCGCCATTTCCAGTGGTCTGAACAACCAACTGACCGGACGGGACAACATCGAATTAAAAGGATTGATGATGGGGCTGACCAAAAAACAGATCCAGGCGATTACACCGGAAATTCTGGAGTTTGCGGACATCGGAGATTTCATCGATCAACCGGTCAAAACGTATTCAAGTGGGATGCGGGCGCGGCTTGGTTTTGCCATCTCGATTAATATCAATCCAGATATCCTGATCATCGATGAGGCACTGTCGGTTGGTGATCAGACATTTACGGAAAAATGCCTCGATAAGATGCGGGAGTTTCGCGACCAGGGAAAAACAATCTTTTTTGTCAGCCATTCATTAAATCAAGTCAAAAGTTTTTGTACGAAAATTCTTTGGCTTGAGTATGGAGAAGTTCGGATGTTTGGACCGACAGCGGAAACGATGGCGGAGTATAACAAATATTTATACTGGTACAAGCAACTGACGAAAAAACAAGCGGCACATTATGTCATGAAAAAAAGAACAGGACGAAGTGATGAAATCGAACGCTCGGCACGCGGTGAAACGATTGAATTATCGTCATGAATAACGGATAGGGGATGGAACGAATGAAACGAGTCATGTTAGTGTTCGGAACGAGACCGGAAGCAATCAAGATGGCACCTGTCGTCAAAGCATTGGAAAAACGGGAGGGGATCGAACCGATTGTCGTCGTGACGGCACAACACCGGGAAATGCTTGATCAAGTCCTTGAACTGTTCCAAATCGTTCCCGACCATGATCTTGATTTGATGCGTCCACGTCAGACACTCGAAGAGATGACGGCACGGATTTTAAATGCGATGCGCCGTGTCTTGGAAAAAGAGCAACCGGATTTGGTGTTGGTCCATGGGGATACGACAACGACATTCGCGGCTTCACTTGCGGCTTTCTACCAACAGATTCCGGTTGGTCATGTTGAAGCCGGCTTACGGACGTATCAGAAGTATGCGCCATTTCCGGAAGAGATGAATCGTCAATTGACGGGTGTACTCGCGGATTACCATTTTGCTCCGACCGAGCAGGCAGCGGAAAATCTACGGCTCGAGCATAAACAGAGTCCGATCATCGTGACGGGAAATACGGTCATCGACGCGTTAAAAACAACGGTTTCGGCTGAGTACACGCATCCGGTGCTGACGGACCTTACAGAGAGCGGACGGAAGCTGGTTTTGTTGACGGTTCACCGACGGGAAAATCACCTGCAATTGTCTCAGATTTTTGATGCTATCGAACGATTGGCCGACAGTCATCCGGATATCGAAATCGTTTATCCGGTCCATCCGAACCCGATTGTCCTTGAGGCGGCGGAACAATTGAACCACCATCCGCGCATTCGTTTGATTGAACCACTCGATGTTTTTGATTTTCATAACTTGGCAGCCCGCGCCACTTTGATTTTGACCGATTCTGGCGGGATTCAAGAAGAGGCACCATCGCTTGGTGTACCGGTCCTCGTCTTGCGTGATACGACCGAACGTCCGGAAGGTGTTGCGGCCGGTACGTTAAAGCTTGTTGGGACGGATCCGGAACGCATTTATGAAACAGGTCATCTGTTGTTGACGGATCAAGGGGCCTATGACGCGATGGCGCAGGCGGCGAATCCATATGGAGACGGTCATGCGGCAGAACGGATTGTTGATGCGATTTTAAGCGAGGTGCCGGTATGAGTTCACGTCCACTGGAACTGGCAAGTTATCAATTTTTTCCGCAAGGCAACCGGGAAAAAATTCTGCTCGAAGAAGATGCGGACGGTGTTTGGTTCGATTTTCAACAGGCGGATCCGGCTGATAAGCTTTATATCCAATTGTTTGATCAGGGATTTCAATATCCCCCCTCGAAGTTGTATCGTGCCGATGCTTCCTTTGAACAGGCTGAGTCCGTCACATTCATGTGCGACCTGGAATCGGAATCATCATGCGACGTTCAGGTGTTCAAGATGCAATACGGGCAAAAAAAACGGATGCATTCAGAGACGGAATGGCTGACCATAGATGGTCCGACGACATGTACGTTACAACTGAAACGAGTTAAAGGCGCCGATTACTTCAAAATTGCATTCAAGTTTTTACTCGAAGGGGACATGCGTGTTCATTTGACGGGGTTACACGTCAACCGGCTTGTTCCGATTAAGCAGGAGGAATCCTATCATGTTATTTAGTTCGACGATTTTTTTATTTCTATTCTTACCGATCGTGTTGCTTGTCTACCACTTGTTGCCACGCATGTTTCGGAACGGCTGGCTCCTTGTAGCGAGCCTTTTCTTTTATGCCTGGGGTGAACCACGATTTGTCTTTTTAATGCTGACCAGTATTGTGATCAATTATTTATTTGCGCTCGCTGTCCATGCCTATCGTACGCGGATCGGTGTTAAGTGGATTATGTTTAGTATGATTGCCGTCAATCTGGGATTGCTCGGCTGGTTTAAATACAGCGGTTTTTTCATGACTTCAATCAACGAGACGTTTCAAACGACGTTGTTTGTCCCGGAAGTCGTTTTACCGATCGGGATTTCATTCTTTACTTTCCAGGCGATGAGTTACGTCATCGATGTGTATCGTCAAGCGGGACAGGTTCAAAAAAATCCGCTTGATCTCGCATTATACATCGCGTTATTTCCGCAGTTGATTGCCGGTCCGATTGTCCGGTACGAGACGGTGGCGGACGAAATCAATCACCGGCGGGAAACGTTGCCTGAATTTGCACTTGGGGTCCGTCGCTTCATCATCGGCTTATCCAAAAAATTGATTTTAGCGAACGGCTGTGGACAGATCGCGGATACGATTTTTAACATGAAGGATCTATCAATGGGCCTCGCTTGGATTGGAATCATTGCCTATGCCTTACAAATTTATTTTGACTTTTCCGGTTACAGTGATATGGCAATTGGACTGGGATTGATGTTTGGGTTTCACTTTCTTGAAAACTTTAACTATCCGTACATCTCAAAATCAGTCTCTGAATTTTGGCGCCGGTGGCATATTTCATTAGGCTCTTGGTTCCGGGATTATGTCTATATTCCCCTTGGAGGGAACCGGGTGTCGCCGTGGAAACAGTACCGTAATCTCGGAATCGTTTGGATGTTGACTGGACTATGGCACGGCGCAAGCTGGACGTTTGTGGCCTGGGGAGTTTATTACGGAATTTGGATTATGCTCGAAAAAGCATTCCTCGGGAAACTGCTGGCACGGGTTCCCGTGTTCGCGACTGTGTGGACACTGGTACTCGTTTTGGTCGGATGGGTTTTTTTTCGGGCGGAAACGTTCCCGGAAGCCATCACATACATTCAAGCGATGTTCGTCCCGGATGTTTTGTGGGATGACCGCGCGAGTTATCAACTCGTCCAAAATGGTGTTATTTTAGTGCTGGCATGTCTTGCTGCGACCCCGATTCCAAAACGAATCGGCGAACGATTTGTCGAATCATCCGGCAAAATCGGACAGACGATGCAATATGGATACGCGATGGTCTTATTGTTCCTCGCGACATCCGCACTGGTCGCAAGTACCTTTAATCCCTTTATTTATTTCCGTTTCTAGAAAGGAGAAGACGAAATGGCACAACCAATCGAACGTAAATCAAAGCCGAAAGCGGTCGGTCAACCGTCCTCGTCCTTTGAACGGAAGATGATGTGGCTGACAACGATCAGTTTTTTTGTCATCTTGATGGCAATCGGCGTGGGGACGATTGTTCGGGAAGACCGCATCAGTTCCCAACTGGAAAATCGATCCCTTGCACAGTCTGTCAAACCGACCGTCCAAGGTGTTACTTCTGGTGACGATATGGTGAAGCTGGAAAGTTATTTCACCGATCAATTAGTGTTGCGTGGAACCTTTGTTGAAATGCAGGCCCAATTATCAAAAAACATCCTGCGACAACCGTTCCGTAACGGCATTTATACGGCAAAAGACGGCTACTTGATTGAACCGAGTCAAGCAGCGCAACCAGTCGTCCCGAATGCTTTCCGACAGTTCACGAAAGACGTTGATCGTCCGGTTTACTTTGCCCTCGCACCGTCGAAAACAGTTGTCGCGGAACGTGATGGAATCATTCCGGATTATGTGGCTTCGAACGCGGAACAACGGTATCAGACGATGCAAGCCGGTTTCAAGCAAGCCGGTATTATCTCGATTCCCCTCGATGCTTTACAGTTGTCCGATTACTTTAAGACCGACCATCACTGGAATATAGACGGCGCCTATCAAGCCTATGGTGAAATTGTCCGAACAGTCGCAAAAACAGAACCGACGTTAAAAAAAGTGGAAGTCGATCCTGAATCAAAACGGGCATCGGAACATCCGTACTTTGGTTCACTCGCCCGGAAGACGACACTCGCGTATGCGAGCACAGGAGACAAAATCGAATACTATGGTGCGGATCAGTTTAAAGGAATCGATGTCTGCTACGACAAGAAATGTGGTCAACCGTTGATTGATGAGCAATTCATCAAGGAAGAGGGCGACTATGCCGACCGCTATGAAGTGTTCATGCGCGGTAATCACGGTATTTTGTCAATGACGTCACAGACGAAAGGACCGAAGTTGCTTGTCCTCAAAGATTCGTTTGCCAATCCGGTCCTGCCGTTTCTTGCCAAGAGTGCCAATCTTGAGGTCGTCGATGTGCGATACGTCAACAAAGATTTTGATGCATCTGAATTTGCGAATCAAAAAAACGTGGATGCCGTCGTCTTTTTGCACAATGCGAACATTAACGGATTAATGAAGACGTATCAGCAGAAATTGTAAAGGAGGTGCCGCATGAGATCACGTCTACGGAAAAAACAACCGCGTATCGGTTGGTGGATTGCCAGTGCTGTCTTGTTGTTGTTTGTCTTAACCGTCAGTGCCACAACCGGATTTGCATTCTTAAAGTTCCAGCAAACAGCAGATTCATTCATCACACCATTAAAAGGAGCGAAAAAGCTCCCGCTTGAGGTGATGCAACCGGTCAATGTCTTATTGATCGGAGTTGATGAACGAAAAAATGATCCGGGGCGAGCCGATGCGATCATGTTGTTGTCGTTTAATCCGAAAACGAAACAAGCGACCTCTCTTTCGATTCCGCGTGATATGCAAGTCACGCTACCAGATGGCAAAAAGACAAAAATCAATCATACGTATGCTTACGGTGGGGTGGAAGAGACGATTGAGACGGTCGAGCAGACGTTTGAGACCAAAGTCCCCTACTACGCCAAAATCAATATGGATGGATTGATTGAACTCGTTGACGCGGTCGGTGGCGTGACGGTTGATAATCCATCTGCGTTCAGTTGGAATGACCGCCGCCTGCAAAAAGACTACGCGAAAGGGAAAATCAAACTGACTGGACTCGAAGCAAGCGGATATGCCCGGATGCGAAAACAAGACCCGCTCGGTGATATGGGACGACAAATTCGTCAGCGACAGGTCTTGGAAGCAGTCGGTATGAAACTAGCCGGTCCTGATATTTTGACGAACTTGGAGGAAATCAGTCGGGTCCTGAAAAACAACTTCAGTACAAATGTTACGTTTTCAGAAGCAGCTCAACTGGCACAAGAAAATCAAACCGGATTTGAACGTCTGAAACCATTAAAATTGGATGGGGAAGGATATATCGCGAGTGACGGCGTCTGGTACTTTTTTGCCTCGGATCAATCGATGAAAGAAGCCAAACAGGCAATTGATAAACTGACGAAAAGTTAATTAAATCGTTAGCAAGGACTGTGTAAAAGGGAAGCTCTTTTACACAGTCTTTTTTCGATTCGCTTGTTGGTCCAAAAGTCTTATTTTCTTTAGTGAACTAAAATAAGCTTTGACAGATAAGTCGAACGAATGGAGAATGGAAATGAAAACGATTACATAAATCCAAGGAGGATACGGTATGAATCGATTGAAATCAGTCTGTGCAGTTGTGCTAACGTTTGCACTGATGTTTAGTTTGTTTCCAGTAAACGGTTTGGCACTGGAAAAAGGAAAATCGACACTCGTCATCATTCATTACAAAGAAGATAAAACAGCACCGAAAGATTGGAATCTCTGGTTATGGGCAAATGGACCTGATTACTTCCCGAATAAAGCACATGCCTTTAACGGACAAGATGCATACGGGAAAATTGCCGCTTACGAATTTCCGGTGGATCAGCCGGAAAAAATCGGTTTTATCGTCCGCGATGATTCCTGGAACAAAGATGCGGGTTCAGAAAACGACCGCTTCATCACAAAAGACATTATAAAAGACGGTGTGGCGGAAGTCTGGATTGAATCAGGCAGCAAAGACGTTTCACCTGTTAATCCGACGGGGGGCAGTGACGTCGAGTCCGTCAACACGAATATTCATTATTACCGGTATGATAATGACTACGAGAAATACGGGGTGTGGGCATGGCCAAACGCTCAGGATGGAAAACGGTTTGAATTTGACGCACAAGATGAGTTTGGCGCTGTTGCCAACGTCACGTTGACGAATGCGACGAAGGAACGTCTTGTCGGAATCATTCCTCACATTGAAGGATGGTCTGAAAAAGATGGGGCCGACCGTTTCTATTATGCAGGAGCAAAGGATATCTGGTTGATTGAAGGCGACCAAACCGTTTATTACAGCCAACCGGATATCGATCGGACACCAAAGTTTACAAGTTTCTTAGCAGATGATTTTAAGACGATGACGTTGAAAACGAACTCGCCGATCACGACAGAAGATTTAAAAACCCTGACATTCAAGGGACTCGTCAATCCGCTTGTTACACAAGTGGATGCGAAGACGTTAAAAGTAACTGTCACAACGGATATTGATTTAGCAGATGTCATTACGGTCTCACACCCGGTGTTTGGGGAAGGGATTTTAGAAGCAGGAAACGTCTTGCGGTCTGAAGCTTTTGACAAAAAATATGCGTATGACGGTAAACTCGGCACAACGTATCAAAAAGGAAAAACGACGTTCCGCGTCTGGGCACCGACTGCGCAGGCCGTCGAACTGGAACTGTATAAACTGCCAAAAAAACAAGCAGCGACAACCAAGGATATCGTTCGTGAAGTGAAGATGGTTCGTGGTGACCGCGGTGTCTTCAGCGTCACAATCAAAGGCGACCTCGACGGAACAGGCTACACCTACGAAGTCAAGCACGCCAAAGAAACGACACGGGCCGTCGATCCGTATGCGACAGCTGTGGCGGTTAACGGAGATCAAGGCGTCGTCGTCGATTTAAGAGAGACGAACCCGAAACGCTGGACAAAAGCAAAAATGCCGCTGAAACAAGCGACAGACGCCATCATTTACGAAACACATGTCCGTGATCTGTCGATGTTTGACGTCACAGGAGACACGTATGATTCAGGTATCAAACAAAAAGGCAAGTATCTTGGTGTCGTCGAGCCGGGAACACGTCTGATGAAAGACGGTAAAAAAACAAAGACGAAAACAGGACTCGATCATTTGAAAGAGCTCGGCATCACACATGTCCAGTTCATTCCAGTCTATGATTTCAATACGGCTTCTGTCGACGAGACAAATCCGTTAAAAACATACAACTGGGGATATGATCCGAAAAACTACAATGCACCGGAAGGCTCTTATTCAACGAATCCGTACGATCCAAAGGTCCGGATTAAAGAAATGAAACAAATGATTCAAGGATTACACGACAACGGACTCCGTGCTGTCATGGATGTGGTCTATAATCATATGTTTGATGCCAAAGCATCAAATCTCGATAAAATCGTACCGGGTTACTACTACCGCTACACTGAAGGCGGCGATCTCGCCAACGGAACAGGTGTCGGAAACGATACCGCTTCCGAACGGAAAATGATGCATAAACTGATCGTCGATTCGGTTGATTACTGGGCAAAAGAATACCGTTGGGACGGCTTCCGCTTTGACTTGATGGGGATTCATGATGTCAAGACGATGAATGCCGTCAAAAAGACGACAGCTAAAATCGATCCATCGATTCTCGTCTTCGGGGAAGGCTGGAGCCTCGGAACACCGCTTCCGGAAGCAGACAAAGCCAACCAAACGAATGCCAAACAAATGCCGGGTATCGCCCACTTTAACGATAACTTGCGTGATGCGCTGAAAGGCAGTGTCTTCGAAGACGCGGATGCCGGTTTCGTCAATGGTAAAACAGGTCTTGAAACACGAATTAAACGCGGAATCGTCGGTGAGATTACGTACAATAAAGACATCACCGGATTCGCAGCAGAGCCGAATCAAGCCATCACGTACGTCGAAGCTCACGATAACCACACATTGTGGGACAAGTTGAACTTAACGAATCCGAATGATACGGATGCGACGAAAACTAAGATGCACCGCTTAGCATCAAGCATCCTGCTGACGTCACAAGGAACAACATTTATCCATGCCGGTCAAGATTTCATGCGGACAAAAGGTGGCGACCACAACTCGTACAAGTCACCAGATTCTGTTAACCAGCTCGACTGGAAACGTAAAATGGACCGTCAAGCCGACGTCGATTATATGAAAGGACTGATTCAAGTCCGTAAAGCAAACCCTGTTCTTCATTTAGGAACAGCCAAAGATATCCGACGTTACCTGACGTTTAAAGATGTACCGGAGCAAGTCGTGGCTTATCAACTTTCAGATGATGCGCCTCAGCAAAAAACGGATCTTTACGTCGTTCACAATGCGAAACGTCAAGCTGTCAAGATGACATTACCAAAAGGAACATGGAACGTAATTGTCGACGGTAAAACCGCCGGAACAAAAACACTGAAAAAAGTGTCGGGCAGTGTTACAGTCGATCCGCTCAGCTCGTACGTATTAAAAAAATAACTAACCTAAAAACGTGCCGCCTCTGTGAATGACTCACAAAGGCGGCACGTTTTTTTAAAATCAAGGAAAAGTTAAGCGTAACGCTCGTCCTCTTCCTCTTCTTCTTTTAGGTTACCTTCTTCTGATTTCGCAACGATGACGGCACAGGCCGCATCACCCGTGATATTGACCGCTGTCCGCATCATATCAAGCAGACGGTCGACGCCAATGATTAAGGCAATCCCTTCGACAGGCAGGTTGACCGACTGAAGAACCATCGTCAACATGACGAGACCGACGCCCGGTACGCCGGCTGTTCCGACAGACGCGAGAACGGCAGTCAGGACGACCGTCGCCAGTTGCGCAGGGGATAAATCAACCGCATAGACTTGAGCGATAAAGACAGTCGCAACCCCTTGCATGATCGCTGTTCCATCCATGTTGATCGTCGCACCGAGCGGTTGAACAAAACTTGATACGGAACGCGGTACTTTCAGTTCACGCTGCGCTGTTTGCATCGCGACCGGTAACGTCGCGTTCGACGACGAAGTCGAGAAGGCAAACAGCATGACCGGTGCAAACTTTTTGAAGAAGAAAAATGGATTCATTTTTCCGAGCAGTGAGACGGTTGATCCATACGTCAATAAAGAATGGACAACCAGCGATAAGACAACGACCATCATGTAGAAGAACATGGCTTTAAGTGAATCAAATCCTTGTGCACCGACGGCGGAAGCAATCAATGCAAATGCACCGAGCGGGGCCATTTTCATGACTAGCCCGATCAAATACGTCATCAAATCATTTCCTTGTTCGATGAACGAACGTAACGTCGATGCTTTGCTGCCGAGGAACGTAATACCGAAACCGATGAAGACACTGAAGACAATCAGTTGCAGCATATTGCCTTCTGCCATCGAAGCAATCGGATTCGTCGGGAACATCCCGACGATCGTATTGATTAAACTTGTGTCCGGTAAGTTTCCTTGATCATACTTCAAGTTGTCTGTCGCAAAGTTCCCGAACGTACCCGGTTTGATCAGTAAGGACAAACCAAGTGCGATGACGATAGCGACCGCTGTCGTCGTCATGAAATAGCCGATGGCTTTTCCGCCGACACGACCCAGTTCTTTTGGATTTCCGAGTCCCATGACACCGAGGGAAATCGAGAAGAATACGATTGGTACAACAAGCATCTTGATTAAGTTCAAGAAGATGGTCCCGATCGGTTGAAGAGCATACTTATTTAATCCTTCATAAATCGACTTATCCGGTAATGTTGCGAGAATGATTCCGAGGACAACCCCGAGGATCAATCCCCAAATAATTCGTTTGGCTTCTTTCATAAAATGAGAACAACTCCTTTTTCAGATAACTGTGTCTATTTTGACACATCATTCACCATTTTGACAAAACATTTTAAAAATTTTAAGAAAACGCTTACAAATTATTTCGATTTTTTTTAGCGAAAAACCATGAATCTGTTGTAAATAACGGGTCGATATGGGACGATAGAAAAGAACAAAAAGGAACATCTCGGGAAGACTTCAAAAGCGGTCAAACAACTATTGACCATTTTGTATATTCCTACTATAATGTTGTATGACGTGTCTGACACGTTTCCTTTAGTCGGTAATATCGGAGGGAGGGAAAACTAGTGGAAACTCGTGTACGTAAAAATGAATCACTTGAAGATGCACTTCGCCGCTTCAAACGTGGTGTTTCAAAAGATGGTACGCTTGCTGAAGTTCGTAAACGTAAACACTACGAAAAGCCAAGTGTAAAACGTAAGCTTAAATCGGAGGCTGCGCGTAAGCGTAAGAAGTTCTAACGTAAGAGAGGGTGTATCCTCATGAGTCTTCAAGAGCGTTTGACAGTGGATATGAAGGAAGCCATGCGTTCGCGTGAGAAAGATCGTCTTACGACGATTCGGATGGTGAAGTCGTCCCTGCAAAATGAAGCGATTAAACTCGGTAAGCAAGAATTAACTGATGAGGAAGAGCTAACTATACTCTCACGTGAGATGAAACAGCGCAACGACTCCCTCCGAGAATTCGAACGCGCTGATCGTCACGACCTCGTCGAGAAGATTCAAGCAGAGATAATCGTGCTCGAAGCTTATATGCCAAAACAACTTTCGGAAGAAGAAGTTCAGGAAATCGTCAACGCAGCAATTGCGAAGACGGGTGCCTCAGCTCCTTCTGATATGGGGAAAGTAATGGGTGTCGTCATGCCGCAACTTAAGGGTAAAGCGGACGGTGCTTTAATTAATCGCCTTGTTAAACAACAACTGCATTAACCCGTTTTGAAAGGCGTCCTCCGGGATGCCTTTTTTTGTGCAATAAAATCGGAAAAATTCGAAAATTGGTAAAAGTTATGAAACCTTTTCTAAGATGAAAGCGTATATAATAATAGTAACAATGAGCCATGTTCAGAAAGATGAAACATGTTGTCGTCTGATTCTGATGAAAAAGGGGTGAACGAAGTAATGTCTTTTAGCTTAGGGATGATTTTAGCGGTCTTCATGATCGGTGTCCTCATGTTGCTGGTCGAGATATTCGTAACAGGATTCGGCATATTCGGTGTACTTGGCATCGCCGCAGTCCTTGCCAGTTTGATCATGGCAGGTGCGACAGTCGGCCAAGTTGGTCTAGCTGTCGGTTTGGCAGTCTTTTTATCACTTGCTGCCGGGTTTTGGGCGTATCGTCGGATTAAATCAAATCAATCGTTATTATGGAGAGGTTTGATTTTGACAGATTCCACATCGTCGGAAAAAGGATATCTTTCTCATCAAGATAAAGAACAACTGCGTGGCAAAATCGGAATTAGTTTAACACAGCTTCGTCCGGCAGGAACGATTGAAATTGATGGGAATCGCGTCGATGCCGTCACGGAAGGTAATTTTATCAACTCCGGTGAACAAGTGATCGTGCAAGACGTCACACACGGACGAGTCATTGTCCGAGTCCAAAAAACGAAGGAGGAGTCACTCACATGACACCCGAATTATTGACCGTGCTACTCATAACGGGAGGAATTCTTATTTTCCTCGCCATTTTCTTCACACTTGTCCCGATCCCGCTCTGGATCAGTTCACTAGCAGCTGGAGTCCGCGTCTCCATCTTTACATTGGTCGGAATGCGGCTTCGTCGCGTTACACCGTCAAAAATTGTTAATCCGTTGATTAAAGCAGTTAAAGCGGGTATCGACCTCAATACCAATCAACTCGAAAGTCACTTTCTTGCCGGTGGTAATGTCGACCGTGTCGTCAACGCCTTGATTGCGGCGCACCGTGCAAACATCGAACTGAGCTTCGAACGCGCAGCGGCGATTGATTTAGCCGGTCGGAACGTGCTTGAAGCCGTCCAGATGTCTGTTAACCCGAAAGTCATCGAAACGCCATTCATTGCAGGTGTTGCAATGAACGGGATTGAAGTCAAAGCAAAAGCACGAATTACGGTTCGTGCCAACATCGACCGCCTCGTCGGTGGTGCGGGTGAAGAAACCGTCATCGCCCGTGTTGGTGAAGGGGTCATCTCGACGATTGGTTCATGTCAAGATCAAAAAGAAGTTCTTGAAAATCCGGAAATGATTTCCCGGACTGTCCTTGCAAAAGGTCTCGATTCAGGAACAGCATTCGAAATTCTCTCGATTGATATTGCTGACATTGATATCGGTAAAAACATTGGTGCTGTTCTTCAAACGGATCAGGCAGAAGCCGATAAAAACATCGCTCAAGCGAAAGCGGAAGAACGTCGGGCGATGGCGATTGCAAGCGAACAAGAGATGAAATCGCGTGTTGAAGAAATGCGTGCGAAAGTCGTGGCGGCAGAAGCTGAAGTTCCACTTGCGATTGCCGAGGCATTACGTGACGGCAACTTCAGTGTGATGGATTATGCCAACTACTTGAATGTGACAGCTGATACAAAAATGCGTCAAGCGATTGGTGGTCAATCTTCGCCGAATGACTCACAATAAAGGGTGATCTAAGATGGAAAGTTTAATTTGGGTCGGATTGATGATCGCCTTCGGTGTCATCTCTGTCATATCCAAGGCAGCTGATCAGAAAAAAACGAGTTCTTCAACACGAGTTCCCTCGAAGGAATTTGGCGACTATGTCAAAAAAATGGTCGATCAAGTTGAAACCCAGTTACCGGAGGGACGTGATCTTCCTCCTGCAATCAAGCGGAAACAACAAAAACAAACACAACCGGTCAAACACCAACGGACCGAGTTGCAGCAGCGTCTGGATGAACGGGATCGTGTGAAAGCGCAAAAACAAGCGAAGTCAAACATCGGTAAAATTACGGGTAGCATTGCCAGTGATGAAATTGGCAAGCGGCGTAATCAGAAAAAAGGAATGCGTACGACACAAGAAGAGATTCGCCAAGCGATGATCTGGAGTGAAGTCCTCGGTCCACCGGTTTCAAAACGTACGTCGAAGTCTCCTCATCGTTAAGAAAAGGTCGGTTCTCGTGTAAATGAGAGCCGATTTTTTTTGAGGAAAAAGCAAAGTCAAGCAGGTGTTCAGAATCGCCTGCGGACGAATACAGTTAAAATGAGGAAACGACGCATAGAGGATGGGTTTTTCTTTCCATCTAATCTTCTTAAATGATAAAGTGGACTAGAACAGATTTATAGAGATGACGTACTGTTATCCATCATTAGGAGGCCAATCATAACGTGATATTCAATGAAAGAATCCCATTCGTATTTTCGAATTCAGAACAGATTCAAGCATTCGTAGGACCGAACGATGCCGTACTAAAAACGATGGAAGCGGAGCTTGAAGTCCAGCTTACTCATCGTGGTGATGAATTACTGGCACAGGCGGAAGAAGAACGGTCTGTCGTGTTAGCGAAACAGGTCGTCGGTGTCTTAAAACAACTGGTTGACCGGGGAGCCGTTTTGACGGAACGTGATGCGACAAGTGCGATTCAACTGGCACGACAAGACCGGGTCGATGAATTACTCGAACTATACGATACGGTCATCCACACGAATCACAAAGGGAAACCACTCCGGGCCAAAACACTCGGCCAAGCCCGTTACGTCCGGGGAATCGAAAAATGTGATTTAACATTCGGGATTGGACCGGCCGGAACCGGGAAGACGTATCTGGCGGTCGTCATGGCAGCAAAAGCCTTAAAAGAAGGATATGTCAAACGTCTCGTGTTAACGCGTCCTGCTGTTGAAGCAGGAGAGAATCTCGGATTCTTACCGGGGGATTTAAAAGAAAAAGTTGATCCTTATTTACGCCCGCTTTATGATGCGTTACATGACGTACTCGGCGTCGAACACACAGCACGTTTGCTAGAACGGGGTGTCATTGAGATTGCACCACTCGCCTATATGCGGGGACGGACACTGGAGCACGCTTTCGTCATTTTGGATGAAGCGCAAAATACGACAAGAGAACAAATGAAAATGTTTTTGACACGTCTTGGTTTCCATTCGAAGATGATTGTCACAGGGGATTTAACGCAAGTTGATTTACCGCGCGGGAAAGCATCCGGATTACAAGAAGCGTTGAATTTACTTGGCAATGTTCGCGGTATTCATTTTGAGCACTTTAGTTCGGCAGATGTCGTCCGGCATCCACTTGTCCGGAAAATCATTGATGCGTACAGTCAAGAACTCGATTAAAGCGCAACAGGTGAGTCTTGAAGTGGAAAGGAGACGAACGGATGCGCAAAGTAGGTATGTGGATCAGTCTGCTGACACTGGCATTTTACGTCATCGTTTCGACGATGATGTATGTCAGTGTCCGGCCTGAAGCCTTGTCAGCAGACCCATTTTCGATTGCGGAAGAAGACATTCGATCGCCATTGACGATTGAAGACCGGGAAGCTACCCGGTTATTAAAAGAAAATACGATAGCTGCGATTGATAGCCAATACACGATTAAACAGGAATATGCCGCACAGCAAATCGATAAAGTCGAGCAACTGTTTGCAAGCCTTAAAGGGATTAAAAAAGCAGAAGACGTCGGTCGAATCAAACAGCGTCTGCGTGGCACGGAAGCGGCAGACCTGTTACAGGATGACGAGTTACGTCTGCTTGCGACATCGTCTGCAGCGATGCGGACAACGACACGTGACGTTGTAATCACAGCTATCGAAGAAGCGATGCGGCAACGGATTTCTTCCGATGGTGGTGAAGTGGCGGAAGCGCGTGAGAATGCACGGCTTGATATTGAGCGGTCCGCCCTGTCGTTTTCGATGAAGGCTGTCGGGAAAACGTTGACTGATCAATTGATTGTCACGAACTATGTATATGATCCTGAGAAAACAGAACAGTTGCGTAAGCAAACCAGTGATAAGGTGGAACCGGTTTTGATTTCTGAAGGGGAAGTCATTGTCAAACGGGGAGAAGTCGTTTCCCAGGATGCGTACCGTCAACTGCAACTGGTCGGTCTGATTTCCGACCGGCAATCGTTTAAGCCTTTATTTGGAACCTTGATTGTCAGTGCGTTGATGACTTTGCTATTATTTGGATTCATTAGTCGGTCCAACTTACGTTATGCAAAGATGGGGAAAGTGAAATTGTTCAGCTTGGTGTACTTAGTTGTGATTTTACAACTTGTCGTGACGTATGGAATGGCTTTTTTGGCGGATGATATCAACCCAGCCTTGTATTTACTGACGCCGACAGCATTTTCAGCATTAGTTCTGCGTAATTTATTGAATGAACGAATTGCCTTATCAAGTACCTTGTTCATGGCTCTAGCAGGTACTTTTTTCTACAGTACGAACCAGAATTTCAGCTTTAATATCGCGATTTACTTACTGGTCGGCGGTTTAGTGGCCACCTATTTCCTGCGCTCCAGCTTGTCGCGCCGGCGGATTTTTGTCAGCAGCTTGACGATTGCTTTAGCAAACGTAGCTGTTTTCCTCGCTTTTGTACTCATGCGCAGCGGACAACTGGAAGTGAAAGAGACATCGATTCTGCTGGGATTTGCCGTTGCCAGCGGGATATTCAGTGCCATTTTGGCGATTGGATTATTACCGTTTCTTGAGATGACGTTCGGTATTTTAGCCCCGACCCGTCTTTTGGAATTGTTAAACCCGACCCATCCCTTATTAAAAAAACTATTGGTCGAGGCGCCTGGAACGTACCACCACAGTATGATGGTTGCGAACCTCGCCGAGACGGCTTGTGAAGCCATCGGTGCGGATGGGTTGCTCGCTCGCGTTGGTGCGTACTATCATGATCTAGGAAAAACACGGCGTCCACTTTATTTCATTGAGAACCAACATGGACTCAATCCGCACGATCGTCTGACACCGGAAGAATCTGCCCGAGTGATTCTTGCCCATACGGATGACGGGGTAGATTTGCTCGAAGAAGCAAAGTTACCGGGTGTCATCGTCGATATTTGTCGAGAACACCACGGCACATCATTACTCCGTTATTTTTATGTGAAGGCAACGGAACAAGGTGAAGTCAATGAAGAAGATTTCCGGTATTCGGGTCCAAAACCTCAAACGCGCGAAGCCGCAGTCATTATGATTGTTGATTCCATCGAGGCGGCTGTCCGGTCCATGAAGTCTCCGACGGAAACAGGAATTCAAGAGCTGGTTAAAAAAATCATTCGTGAAAAACTGCTCGACGATCAATTTTTGGACTGTGAAATGACGACACGTGACATTTACCGGGTCGGTGAAAGTGCCTGCCATACGTTGTCCGGGTTATTCCATGAACGGATTGAATATCCTGAATTAAAGAAAGAGGAACTTACATGAATATTTACATGACAGATGAAGGTACATTGTTGACGGAAGAGCAGCTAAAGTTAGTGGAAGCGATTTTGGTTTATACCGCAACAGAAGAAAAGATTGAAGCAAACAGTGAACTGTCCGTCACGTTCGTGACGAATGATGAGATTCAGCAAATCAACCGGGAATGGCGCGGGAAAGATCAAGCGACGGATGTCATCTCGTTTGCGATGGATGAACTTGGAGAAGACGAGATTGATTTTGAATTGCTTGAAGATGAGCCTGTTATTCTCGGTGATCTGATTATTTCCGTGGAACGCTGCCGCGAGCAGGCTTCGGAGTACGGGAATCATTTTGAACGGGAACTTGGGTTCCTCGCTGTTCATGGCTTCCTGCATCTCCTCGGGTACGACCATATCGAAAAAGCAGATGAAGAGGTCATGACGAAGCGTCAGGAGGAAATCCTGCATCACTTTGAACTGTACCGAGGAAAATTGTGAAGACGTGGTGGTTACCTTTCACCCATGCGATGAATGGGATTCGTCAAGCGATGAAGGAAGAACGGCATATGAAAGTCCATTTTACGATTGGACTGATCGTCTTGGCGGTTGCCCTATATTTACCGCTTACGTGGACGGAACGGGCGATTTTATGTTTAACGATCGGTGCCGTTCTCAGTGCGGAGATGTTCAATACCGCCTTTGAGCGGACCGTCGATCTCGTTACGGAAGAATGGCATCCCCTTGCAAAAGCGGCAAAGGATATCGCAAGTGGAGCTGTTCTTGTGTTGGCGCTTACATCGGTTGCGATTGCACTATGCATCTTCGTTCCATATTTGGTACAATAAGAATCCGGCCTTTTTTGGCCAATACCGTTCCTAAAAGGGGAAAAATGACATGAAAACAGAACAATTACTCGAGCAAGCTAAAATCGCACGCGAAAAAGCGTATGTTCCATATTCGAAGTTCCAAGTCGGAGCAGCTCTGCTTACGAAAGACGGACAGGTTTTCCATGGCTGTAATATCGAAAATGCAGCCTATGGTCTTTGCAACTGTGCTGAGCGAACAGCAATCTTCTCAGCATGGGCACAAGATGCACGGGAGTACGCAGCGATGGCTGTCGTAGCCGATACAGAAGGACCTGTCGCACCGTGCGGCCAATGCCGTCAAGTATTGTTTGAAATGTGTGACGCGGATATGCCGGTTTACTTGACGAACCTGACGGGTATCGTCACGGAAACGACAGTTGGGGCGCTCTTACCGGGTGCATTCACGAAGGGAGATCTTCATGTTTAAAGAAGGATTTAAATCAGGATTCGTTTCGATTATCGGTCGTCCAAACGTTGGGAAATCAACGTTCTTAAACCGAGTCATCGGACAGAAAATCGCCATCATGTCGGATAAACCACAAACGACACGGAATAAGATTCAAGGTGTCTATACGACGGATGACGTGCAAACGATTTTCATCGATACACCGGGAATTCATAAACCGAAACATAAACTCGGAGACTTCATGATGAAAGTCGCGACGAACGCGTTACGCGAAGTCGATGCGATTCTCTTTATGATCAATGTGACGGAGCCGAAAGGAAAAGGCGACGAATTCATCATTGAGAAGTTAAAGGATTTGGATACACCGATCATTCTTGTCATGAACAAGGTCGATTTGATTCATCCGAATGATATTCCGCCAATCATCGAATCGTATCAAAACGAATTGAACTTCGCAGCAGTCGTTCCGATTTCTGCTCTTCAAGGTAATAACGTCGAGCCATTGTTACAAGAAATCTCGAAAATCTTACCGGAAGGACCAATGTATTATCCGGCGGATCAAATTACCGACCACCCGGAACGGTTCATCATCTCGGAAATGATTCGGGAGAAAGTCCTGCAAAAGACACGTGACGAAGTGCCACACTCGATTGCTGTCGCCATTGATCAAATCAAGACACGCGAAGACGGAAATATGGTCGATATTCACGCAACCATTTTGATCGAACGGGATTCACAAAAAGGAATCATCATCGGGAAACGTGGTGCCCTGTTAAAAGAAATCGGTTCAGAAGCCCGAACGGATATCGAGATGTTACTCGGGACGAAAGTTTACTTGAACCTGTGGGTGAAAGTTCAAAAAGACTGGCGCAACAAAGCCGGTCAATTACGCGAACTCGGATTCCGCGACGACGAGTATTAAGCGATGATTGATAAGGCGGAAGGGCTTGTCTTACGGACGGTCGTGTATGGTGAATCGAATAAAATCATTACACTGTTGACACGTGAATATGGCAAGCTCGCCGTCATGGCCCGTGGTGCTAAAAAACCCGGCAGCCGTTTCAATGCGGCGAGCCAGCCGTTTATTCGAGCGGTCTACGTCTATCCGCGCTCACGTGGTCTCGGTCAATTAAAATCAGCAGACGTCATCACAGGTTATTCGAACATTCGCCAAGATGTATTTTTGATGGCGTATGCCATGTATGTGTTGGAACTTGCCGATAAGGCGCTTGATGAGCGGGTGCCGCAACCGGCACTCTATGATTTGTTCGTTGGTGGTCTAGAGGCGATGGACGAAGGGCTTGATCCGGATGTCGTTTCTTTCATCATCGAATTACGGTTATTACGGCATCTGGGGATTGCCCCGCATTTGAACGGCTGTACGATTTGCGGCAGTGCTGAAGCACCGTTCGCCTTCTCGCTCAATCACGGTGGTTTACTTTGCAGACGCCACCGTCATGAAGATGAACATGCTGTTTATTTGACGGAATCCGTGGCGAAAATGTTATATGTCTTTTCGGTGTATGATTTTTCCCGGATTGGCAAGGTGGAAGTGAAGCCGGAGACGAAACGTTTGTTGCGTCAAATCATGGATGCCTACATGGAACGGTACAGCGGACTGCGTCTTCGTTCAAAACGGGTTCTCGATCAATTGCTGAATCTCGGAGACGATTGACAGATACGCCGTACGTTCGGTAGAATAAGTGCGGAAGAACTAACTAAACGAACACGATGAGAAAAAGGAGTAACACCTGATGTTCAGTCAAGCGATTTCGGGATAGTGCGAGCCGGAAATGAAGCAGGTGTGAACGGCATTTTTGAGTGTTCCTGGTCAAAGAGTGGCATGCAGACGCATGCAAGTAGGGTGGAACCGCGGGCTCGTCTCGTCCCTATGTACAACCTTGTTGTACATAGGGACGTTTTTGTGTTCCCGCATAAATTTGGAGGTGGAAGTCTTGAAGATGACAGTACAGGAAATGATCTTAACACTGCAAAAATTTTGGGCTGAGCAAGGGTGCTTGACGATGCAGGCCTATGACGTCGAAAAAGGTGCAGGAACAATGAATCCGATGACATTTTTACGGAGTCTTGGACCAGAACCATGGAACGTCTGTTATACAGAACCATCACGCCGCCCGGCGGATGGACGTTACGGGGAAAACCCGAACCGTTTGTATCAACACCACCAGTTCCAAGTCATCATGAAGCCGTCACCGGACAACATTCAGGAACTGTATTTACAAAGTCTTGAACTGCTCGGGATTAATCCGCTTGAACATGATATTCGTTTCGTTGAAGACAACTGGGAAAACCCGACGTTCGGTGCAGCCGGACTCGGATGGGAAGTCTGGTTAAACGGAATGGAAATTACACAGTTCACATACTTCCAACAAGTCGGTGGGATTGAATGTAATCCGATTGCCGTTGAAATCACATACGGAATCGAACGCCTCGCGTCGTATATCCAGGATGTCGAAAGTGTCTTTGATTTGGTTTGGACAGACGGCTTTAAATACGGCGATATCTTCTATCAACCGGAATTCGAACACTCGAAGTACACGTTTGAGACATCGGATGTCGATCTCTTGTTCACATTGTTCGATCAGTATGAAAAAGAAGCAAACCGGGCACTCGATGAGAACCTGGTTTTCCCGGCGTATGACTACATCTTAAAATGTTCGCATACGTTCAATCTGCTGGATGCCAAAGGAGCGATTTCCGTTACGGAACGGACTGGGTTCATTCACCGCGTCCGGAACATGTCGCGCCGTTGTGCGCAAAGCTTCATCGAAGAACGGGAACGTCTAGGCTTCCCATTGATTAAATCGAAAGCTGGTGAATCGCATGCATGAGTTATTACTTGAAATCGGTCTTGAAGAAATGCCGGCCCGTTTTGTCTTACAATCCGAGACACAATTAAAAGAACGTGTGACGACATTTTTAAATGAAGCACGCATTACCTTCGACACGATTGAGTCGTTTTCAACTCCACGTCGTTTAGCTATTCTCGTAACCGGAATGTCTGAACGTCAGACGGACTTAGAAGAGACGCTCAAAGGACCGGCGAAGCGGATTGCTCAGGATGAAGACGGTAACTGGACAAAAGCCGCACAAGGATTTGCGCGCGGTAAAGGTTTGACAACGGATGATCTGTTCCTTCAAGAAGAGAAGGGTGTCGAGTATATCTTCGCGACCCGCAAAGAGTCGGGACAAGAAACAGCAACACTTCTGCCGGGACTGAAACAAATCGTCGAAGCGATGTCGTTCCCGAAAAACATGCGTTGGAGCACACAATCGTTACGCTACATGCGTCCGATTCGTTGGATGATCGCCCTACTGGACGATCAAGTAATTCCGTTTGAAGTGGCAGATGTGGCAACCGGGCGAACGTCACGCGGACACCGTTTCCTCGGACAGGATATTACGATTTTACGGCCGAACGCCTACGTCGAAGCGCTGGCGGGAGAACATGTCATTGCCAGTTATGAACAGCGTCGTCAGCTGATTGAAGAGCAAATTCAACAGCTCAGCGAACAAGAAGGATTTGAAGTCCCGATTGATCCGGCATTGCTTGAAGAAGTCACGAATCTGGTCGAATACCCGACAGCATTATTCGGAGCATTTGACGAAGCTTATCTCGAACTTCCGGAAGAAGTCCTCATCACGACGATGAAGGAACACCAACGTTACTTCCCGGTTAAAAAAGACGGGACGTTACTCCATTATTTCGTTACGGTCCGTAACGGGAATGCGACACATATAGAGAACGTGGCCCGCGGAAATGAAAAAGTCATTCGGGCACGTCTTGCCGATGCCCAGTTCTTCTATGAAGAAGATAAAAAAGCCGACATCGATGCCCAGGCAGCGCGACTTGATAAAATCGTCTTCCATGAAAAACTCGGAACGACAGGTGAAAAAGTCCGTCGTGTGCGCGAGATGGCTTTACAGTTGGCGGAACGATTTAATGCCGATTCGACGAAAGTCGAGCGGGCGGGAACGATTTATAAATTTGATCTCGTCAGCCAGATGGTATATGAATTTACAGAACTGCAAGGGATGATGGGCGAACGTTACGCCAACATGAAAGGCGAAGACGTTGAAGTCGCGGCAGCAATCCGGGAACACTACTTACCGCGCTTTGCTGGAGATGAAAGTCCAAGCACACCAACCGGTACGGTATTAGCCGTTCTTGACAAAATGGACAGCGTGGCTGGCTTCTTTGGTGTCGGTATGATTCCAAGCGGTTCTGCTGATCCGTATGCCTTACGACGCCAGGCACAAGGAATCGTTCAGATTCTTTCGGACCGTCAGATTGAGATGACGTTGTCGGAGCTGATTGATTTCGTCGTATCTGCTCAATTAAAAGCAGGTCTTTATCAAGCAGATGCAGAAACAGTTAAAGCAGCAATGGAAGACTTCTTTAATCAGCGTTTGAAGTTCCGCCTGTCGGAAAAAGGATACCGTCATGATGTCATCGAAGCGGCTCTTGATCCGAAGCTGACGGTCGAAGCCAATGAAAAACGGGCATCGATGCTTGAACAGGCCACACAACAACCAACCTTTAAGAAGACCGTGGAGCAACTCAGCCGTGTCTTAAACATCTCGAAAAAAGCCGAAACGGTTGTTGCAGTAAACCCGGCGCTCTTTGAAAATGATGCCGAACGTGACTTGCATGAACAAATCGAGCAACTGATTCCGAAAGTCGAAGCCGCTGTAAAAGCTTCTGACTATGACCAGGCGATTCGAGTCCTTGAATCGAGTGTTCCGGCCATTACGGCTTATTTTGATGGAACGATGATCATGGCGGATGACGAAGCAGTTCGCACGAATCGTCTCAGCGAGATGAAACGATTTGCGACGGCGATCGAACAAGTCGCACGATTCAATGCACTCACTTTAGTGTGAATAAAGGACGGATGAGCCGATGAAGTTAAATGAACGGCAGAAAAAAATACTCCAAATCGTCAAAGAAAACGGTCCGATCACAGGAGAGCAGATTGCATCTGAACTCTCCTTGACACGGGCGACCCTGCGTCCGGACTTATCCATTTTGACGATGACTGGAATGCTGGAAGCACGTCCACGCGTCGGTTATATGTATGTCGGTAAAAAAAATACCTCCATGTTACATGAAAAATTGGATACGTTGACTGTTGGCGAATTCATGTCTTCTGCGAAAGTCATTCATGAAGGGATGACGGTTTATGATGCAATCGTCCATTTGTTCCTTGAAGACGTCGGCTCGTTGTTCGTCGTCGGAAAAGATCATGCGTTAGTCGGTGTCCTGTCACGTAAAGATTTTTTACGGGCGGCAATCGGGAATCAGGAGCTGGACTCGTTACCGGTTAACATCATCATGACACGGATGCCAAATCTGACGGTTTGTGAGAAATCAGAAACGTTGATTGGGGCAGGGATGAAACTCATCGAAAAACAGATTGATTCCATGCCGGTCGTTGAACAGGTCGACGGGATCTTAAAAGTCGTCGGACGGATGACAAAGACGAACATGACGAAAGTATTAGTCGCGTTGGCACGAGATGAAGAACTTTAAGAGGAGGTTCGCAGATGAGACAACGTATTTATGTAGTGAGTGACTCGGTCGGTGAGACGTGTGAACTGGTCGTGCGGGCAGCGGCAATCCAGTTTCCGGAGCAAGCGATTGAAACGGTCCGGATTCCATTTGTCGATGACGATCAAGTCATTTACGATTTAGTGTTACATGCAAAAGAGGAGCAAGCGACAATCGTCTATACGATTGTTCATGCGACCCATCGCCGACTTCTTGCGGAAACGGCACATGCACATGAAGTCAAGGCGATCGATTTACTCGGACCGTTACTGGATACGATGGAAGGGCGTCTCGGGATGCAGCCGAAAGAAGAACCGGGACTGATTTACCGGTTGGATGAAGAGTATTTCCGGAAAATTGAAGCCGTTGAATTTGCCGTGAAATATGATGATGGTCGCGATCCACGCGGCATCAAACGGGCGGATATCGTCCTGATTGGTGTATCACGGACCTCGAAGACACCGCTCTCTCAGTACTTGGCGCTGAAACGGTATAAAGTGGCGAATGTACCGCTCGTTCCGGAATCGATTCCGCCGGAAGAACTGTTTGATATTCCAAAAGAAAAATGTTTTGGATTATTGATTTCTCCGGAGAAGCTGATTGATATCCGGATGGAGCGGCTGCGGTCGCTTGGACTGAAACCGGAAGCGGCGTACGCACAGATGGATCGAATCAACCGTGAACTCGATTATGCGAAAAAACTGTATGACCGGATCGGCTGTCAAGTCATCGATGTGACGAACAAAGCGGTCGAGGAAACGGCGAATCTCATTTTGACAGGGATTTCCGGCAAATCACATGACTAGTAAAGTATGGTTTCACGTAGTATACTAATCTAGCTGCTTAATGAGATGATGCAAATTTTCTAATGAAACGGAACGAGTATTCGTTCCGTTTCATTGCGGGTATATGTATATAAACGTTCGAAAGGAGAGGTGACCAATTGAAACGGCTTCCTGACGAATTGGTTGACCAAGTCCGACAAGCAACGGATATCGTTGAATTGATATCAGAACGTGTAGAATTAAAAAAACAAGGGAATCGTTATTCAGGGTTATGTCCTTTTCACTCTGAAAAATCCCCTTCTTTTTCTGTTTCTCCGGATAAAGGCATGTATTATTGTTTCGGATGTGGAGCGGGTGGAAACGCCATTACTTTTGTCATGGAGACGGAAGGGATGAGTTTTCCGGAAGCGGTCGTCAAGCTTGCGGATCGAACAGACATCAAGTTACCGGAATTTGAACGGTCTGATCAAACGGAGTCGACACCCGACCAGGAAAAGAAATACCGGATGCGGGAAGCGCACCGGATTGTAGCGGACTTGTACCATGAAGTCATGTTGCAGACAGCTGCCGGTGACGCCGGGAGAGAATACCTTGAACAGCGGGGTATCCAAGAACCGGCGATGCGGGAGTTTAAACTAGGTTACGCACCGGACCAAGACCGGTTTACGGTGGATTCATTGGCACGGCGTAACTTCGACTTGGATGAGATGGTGGAAGCAGGACTGATTTCGATAGGCAGAGATGGCGATTACCGCGATCGATTCAACGGACGGGTCGTATTTCCAATTTCAGATCGTGATGGCACGATTGTTGGATTCAGTGGTCGCTCCATTGACGGAAGAGACCCGAAATATGTCAATACAGCGGAAACCCCTCTCTTTAATAAAAGCGAATTGCTGTTTGGTTTCGCACAGGCGCGTGGTGCCATGCGAAAAAATAAGCAAGTTGTGTTGGTGGAAGGGAATTTAGATGTTGTACGTGTCGCTCAAGCGGGTATACCCTATACGGTAGCTTCTCTCGGTACGGCACTGACTCCTGTTCATGCTCAAAATTTAGGGAGAATCGTCGATGAAGTCATAGTTTGTTATGACGGAGACAAAGCGGGACGTGCTGCGACACTAAAGGCATTACGCTTATTAGAGGATGTTGCAGTCGATTGTTCTGTGATTCGTCTTCCGGATGGAGAAGACCCCGATTCTTTTATCGGCGCACAATCGGAAGAGACCTTTCTTCGTGTCATCGAGCAGGAACGGATTTCGAGCCTTGAATTTAAATCTTTTTATTTTCGACAAGGAAAAAACCTTCGATTAGAAGGAGAACGGGTCCGTTATATTGAAACTATGCTTGAGGAGATTGGTCGAACGGCCAATCCATTGTTACGCGATATCTATTTAGGGAAACTGGCGGAAGAGTTTCACTTGTCGAAAGAATCCCTGTTGTCGCAAGTTAAGCCGTTGCAACCGCAACAAGCTAAACCGAAACAAGAGCGGCGGCAAGAGACGCAAGTCGTGACTTCTTCTCCTCAAGACCGGACTTTCTCGAACTGGAAACGAGCTGAACGTTTTCTGCTTGCTTATATGATTCGTTCCGAGGAAGTGGGTCTTGAGGTACGTGATCAGCTTGGTGTGGCGTTTAATGATCCCGCTCATCAGTTGATTGCAGGAAAACTATATGAATTTTACGGAACAAACACCCCAGCGGATCCCGATCGTTTCCTGACGATGCTCCACGATGCATCGCTTCAGCGGATCGTAGCGGATCTAGAGTTTATGTTAATGCCGGAATACGATCCGGATTTATTGAGTCATTATATTCGTGCCGTTCAAAATGAACGACAACGACGGACGCTGGACGAAGAAAAGTCACAGTTAAGTCAACAAACAGATATCCGTGCTCAAGCGGAGCTAATGCAGGCGATCATCGAACGGAAACGGCGTTTGAAAGATCGATGACCTGTTGCATGATGTGGAAGGAGTGTATGGTTCGATGGCAGAAAAAGCAAGATCAGAAGCAGAAATACTCCGTCTCGCGAAGGATGAACTAATCGCGCTCGGACACAAGAATGGTGAACTATCGCATCAAAAAATCGAGGATAAACTCAGTTCGTTTGAATCGATGGATGCACAACAATTCGAAGAATTCCTTCAACTGCTCGAAACTGAAGGCATTAAGGTCAATAATGACGGAACGGGTGACGACAAGGAAGAAGCGGATTTAAACGATCTTTCGGTCCCACCGGGCGTCAAAATCAATGACCCGGTCCGGATGTACCTGAAAGAAATCGGCCGCGTCGATCTGTTGAATGCAGAAGATGAAGTCGAACTCGCAAAACGGATTGAACAGAACGACGAAGAAGCTAAGAAACGTTTGGCGGAAGCGAACTTACGCCTTGTCGTTTCGATTGCGAAGCGTTATGTCGGCCGCGGCATGTTGTTCCTTGATTTGATTCAAGAAGGAAACATGGGACTGATCAAAGCAGTTGAAAAGTTTGACTATACAAAAGGATATAAATTCTCGACGTATGCGACCTGGTGGATTCGTCAGGCCATCACACGTGCGATTGCCGACCAAGCACGGACGATCCGGATTCCGGTTCATATGGTTGAAACGATCAACAAACTGATCCGTGTCCAACGTCAATTACTTCAAGATTTAGGACGTGAACCGACTCCGGAAGAGATTTCGAAGGAAATGGAAATTACACCGGAAAAAGTACGCGAAATTTTGAAGATTGCACAAGAACCGGTATCACTCGAGACACCAATCGGGGAAGAGGACGATTCACATCTCGGAGACTTCATCGAAGACCAAGATGCAACAGCTCCTCAAGATGCGGCTGCTTATGAGTTGTTAAAAGAACAGCTTGAAGATGTCCTCGATACGTTGACGGACCGTGAAGAAAATGTCTTGCGCCTTCGTTTCGGCCTAGACGATGGCCGGACGCGGACACTTGAAGAAGTCGGGAAAGTATTTGGCGTCACACGTGAACGGATTCGTCAGATTGAGGCGAAAGCGTTACGGAAATTACGTCATCCAAGTCGTTCAAAACGTCTAAAAGATTTCCTCGATTAATTTAAAGTGTGAAGAAAATATGAAATTTTAGTGAGAAGGGAGAAAAAGTTTTGTTTTTTTCTTCCTTCTCTGTTTTTTTTACAGTAGAATAGTAACGGGGAATACCATTCAGTCACCAACTTGGTTGGGTAGAGAATATGGGGGGGAATCCAAATGCGTAATCCGTTAGTACCGTTCGCATCGATTGCGATCATCGCCATCATCGCCATGATTTCATTGTCATACTTTGGGGTCGATCAGGTAAAACAAGCTGAAAAAGGTCCATCAACAGCTGAAATGAAGCCGGAAGATCTGTTTGCATCTAAAGGATGTACCGGATGCCACGGTGGAAATCTTGAAGGTGGAGTCGGTCCGAACTTAACAAAGATCGGTTCGAAGCTGAAAGAAGAAGAAATTAAAGAAATCGCTATGAACGGTAAAGGGCAAATGCCTGGCGGTCTTGCGAACGACGAAGAAGCCGCTGCTTTAGCAAAATGGCTTGCTGCAAAGAAATAAGCGAATCAACATCCGTCTCTTCTCCGAGATGGATGTTTTTTTGTGAAGATTTTAATCAAGTCGACGGTTTCTTTTTTTCGCCAAGTCCGCTATTTTTAAATGAGAACATGAATCAGGAAGGATGAAAGACATGCAAACGAACGTCATACTCGATCAACGTTTACAAAAGGTTGTATCTTATATTCCACAAGGGGCGGTACTCGCGGATATCGGATCCGATCATGCTTTTGTGCCTTGCTACTGTCTCCAACAAAACTTGATTGAACGCGCGATTGCCGGTGAAGTCAACGTCGGACCGATGGAAGCGGCGCAAGGGCAGGTTGCGCTTGTTCAACTAGAAGATAAAATCGATGTCCGCCTTGGGAGTGGTTTGACGGTCTTGACACCTGGAGAAGTGACGGCGGTGACGATTGCCGGAATGGGTGGAACGTTGATTGCTTCGATTTTGGAAGAAGGTAAAAATCACTTATCCGGAGAAGAACGGTTGATTCTCCAACCGAATGTCGATGCGGTCGATGTACGGAAATGGTTGCTCGCGAACGGCTATGCGCTGCTTTCGGAAGCGATTGTTAAAGAAAACGAGAAAATTTATGAAATTCTTGTCGCAGAAAAAGGAGAAGAATCCCTATATTCGGACGATAGCGAACAGCGGGACTGGGAATTGTATTTTGGTCCGCAATTGACACGGGAAAAAGCACCGGCATTCATTGAAAAGTGGCAGACGGAACAGCAAAAGCGGCAATACATCCTGGAACAGATGCAACGCGGAAATGATTCGGATATCTTACAGGAGAAAATGGCGAACATCGAACGGCTGATTGAAAAAATGAAAGAGGTGACGAACTGATGGCAAACGGTCAACAAGTCATCGAACAGTTTGAGACATTTGCGCCGAAAAAATTTGCCTTTGAAGGAGATCCGATCGGCTTACAAATCGGAACGCTCAACAAAGAGGTCAAGCGGGTCCTTGTTACGTTAGATGTGCTGGAATCTGTCGTGGATGAAGCAATTGAAAAACGAATCGATTTGATCATTGCCCATCATCCGCCGATTTTTAGCAAATTACCGAAAGTGACGGATCAATCAGCAGCGGGTCGTATCGTCATGAAATGTATCAAACATGATATCGCTGTCTACGCCGCCCATACGAACCTGGATGTCGCACAAGGCGGCGTCAATGACCTGATGGCAACGGCATTAGGACTCACAGATACAACGGTTCTCGTTCCGTCATTCGAAAACACACTCTATAAACTCGTTGTCTTCGTTCCTGAAGTTGCCGTGCAAGAGGTCTCGGAAGCGTTAGGGCGAGCAGGAGCAGGGCATATTGGAGCATACAGTGATTGTCAGTTCCATACGACGGGAATCGGACAATTTAAAGCAACGGCGGAAGCGAATCCATATGTAGGGGAACCGGGCCAACTGGAACATGTCAAAGAAGTGCGGATTGAAACGATTGTCACGGAATTAAATCAAAAGCAGGTCATTCGGGCAATGAAACAAGCCCATCCGTACGAGGAAGTTGCGTATGACGTGATACGTCAAGAGCTTTCAGCTCCGTCACTCGGGCTCGGACGGATTGGCCGATTAGAAGAAGCTGTTCCTTTAAAGACGTTTGCTGAGCAGGTACGATCAGCTTTTGGTGTCGAGAACTTACGGTTTGTCGGTGACGAGAACCGCTTGATTCAAAAAGTGGCGGTATTAGGCGGAGACGGCAATAAGTATGTTTCGACGGCAGCCTTTGCCGGAGCAGATGTCTTAGTGACGGGTGATTTATATTTCCATGTCGCACACGATGCCATGGCACTCGGGCTTGCCGTAGTCGATCCCGGCCACCATGTCGAGTCGGTCATGAAACAGGGCGTCGTTGACCTGCTGACAGAGCGGTTCGAAAAACAGAACATCAGAGGTGTTGAATTGTTTGTGTCAGAGACGAATACAAATCCGTTTCAATTCCTATAAAAATAATTCCCGGCCGTTTATATACGGCCGGGAACTATTTTTTAAAGAATTTTAACTTTTGGTAAGATACGGCGCAGTTCAAGGAACGGCGTCTTATCGTGAGTGCTGATATCGGCAGGATCATACTGTTGCAAGAAGTCGATGACTTTTTTAGTGATCGGTGTCGGCGTTGAAGCACCAGACGTTACACCTACCTGGTTGACTCCGTCGAGCCAGGACAGATCAAGTTCCGTTAAATCACCGATCCGGTGAGCCGGCGTTGCGGCAATATCGAATGAAACTTGTGCCAAACGATTCGAGTTGTTGGAACGCGGATCGCCGACCACGATGACTAGGTCGCAATCTCCGGCTTGTTCGGCAACAGCTTCCTGGCGGACTTGCGTCGCATTACAAATTTCGTTGTGCACTTCGACATGCGGATATTTTTCACGAACATGTCCCATTAGTGCCTGAACGTCCCATTGGCTCATCGTCGTTTGGTTCGTCACGATGATTTTTTTGTCAGCGAGATGAGCGGGTAATGCTTCGATGTCTTCGACTTTTTCGATCAAATGGACGTGTTCCGGTGCGACACCAACAGCGCCTTCCGGTTCCGGATGACCGTGTTTACCGACATAGATGACTTCATAATCATCCGCGACGACACTGCGGATCAAATCGTGTGTCCGGGTGACATCCGGGCACGTCGCGTCAACGACAGTCAGTTTTTTCTCAGCGGCGCGGGCATAGACAGCCGGTGAAATTCCGTGTGCTGTAAAGATGACGGTTCCTTCTTTGATTGTTTCGAGTGCTTCCAAACGGTCAGGACCGTCTACGGTTAAGACACCCATTCGTTCGAATTCACGTGTGACGTGTGCATTATGGACAATCATGCCTAGGATATGGATTGGTCGTGGTAAGTTATCGTTTAGTGCAGCTTGTTGAGCAAGCTTCATTGCATCAACAACACCGTAACAATAACCACGGGGACTGATTTTTTTAACAAGCATAGTCTAAATTCTCCTTTTGTATGGAAAGAATGATTATTTAGAGTGTACCATTGATTCAAGTTGAATGAAAATAGAGGAGTCTGCCGAAAGAGAATATCATGATATACTAATTGAGTTGTCTAGAAATGAGGGAGGGGTGAAAAGATGGAGACGAAAAAGATGATGCGGTCCTATTTTTTCCAAATCACGGCTGTTTTATTTATTCTTATTTGTCTTGTCATCTCGGCACTTGTCTTTACAGCAGACCGTGTCACGATTTCGCGAGTCGAACAGCAGACAGAAAAACAGAGTGAAAAAAGTGTCGAAGTCTCAAGTAATGCATTACGTGACAGCGTCGGGAACTTACATGAAAAAATTATGAGCCTTCAATTGAATGTCACGAATATGGACAATCTCGATCGAGCCATTCGTGATACGAATTTGCTGGATATCGATACCGGATTTAAGAGTTTCTTTTATTATGACCGCAAAACGGATAAGATCACCTGGTTTTCGAGTGAAGACCGACGTATTCCGGATGCCGATATTCGCCGGGACGATTCTTTTTTACAAGCTTTGACGAGCACAGATTTTCATATGAGTCCGCGGTATGACATAGCGAACGATTCTCTGACGTATATGTATGTCTCCGTTCGAAACGGCAATGAGCGGGTCGGCGTATTTGGTGGCGGACTCAGTCTCATGAATTCCGTCGTGTTCCGAAACTCCCTGGAGTCGTTTGATGATGATACGATGGCCTACTTATTCAACAGTCAGGGAGAGCCGCTCGCAACCTCCAAGAATCTTGTGACCGATCAAGAACGTCTGTTAAGTCAAAGTGTGGTCGACCGGGCCTTTAAAAGCACTAAGCCGTACGAAATCTTTAGTACGAATAAAGATATGTACTATTTCGCACGTGATTTGAAAGTAACAGACTGGAAGATATTAGTACGGACGCCGCGGAATGTATTTTATGAACCGGTGTATACGACACGGCAACAATATTTGGTCATTGCGGCACTCACCCTGGTCCTTAGTCTGATTGTCGGTTATTTGATGTCCCGTCAACTGACCGCACCTCTATTAGAACTTGTTCAAAAAATTGAAAAAAGTACGACGCCTCAACCGATCACCTTGGAGCGATCCGGTTCCAATGAAATCAAGACGTTGGTTTCCGCCTACAACGAGTATGCGCAACGGATGGAACATGCGCGGGTTGAACAGTTGAGTCAGCAACAGGTTATCTTACATCAGGAGAAACTGGCTTCACTCGGACAACTGGCGGCAGGAATTGCACACGAGATCCGCAACCCGTTGACACCGGTCAAAATGGCGTTGCAACTGCTGTCGGAAGAAAAACAAAATAATCCGGATATGATGGATATCGCCTTGTCCGAACTGGACCGGGCCAACCAGCTGATCCAGACGATGCTCGATTTATCCAAAAATGATAAAACGACGCTGGCGATGGCACAGATTGATATGAAAAAAATGATGGAAAAGTTAACGTTTATCCTCGAATCGAAATCGCACCCTTACGAAGCGGATTGTAAGATTTATACACCGGCACATATGCCGCCGTTGTATGCCTCGGAAAACGGATTGTTGCAAGTGTTGTCGAACTGTATCGGAAACGCACTGGACGCCGTTGAATCAAAAGGACCGGACGGAATTTGTCACGTTCATCTTCATGTCTATCCGGATCAGTTTGTATTTATCGTCCAGGATAACGGTGTCGGAATGGACGAACATCAGATTCAGATGCTCGGTCAGGCGTTCAATACGTCGAAGATTAATGGAAACGGTTTAGGGTTGTTCATGTCCAATCAAATCGTCCGTCAGCATAACGGGCGAATTGAAGTCGACAGCAAGATTGGCGTCGGTACGACCGTGCAACTCTTCTTCCCGAGACGGGAGGAGCAGGCATGAGGTTCAATAAGTCCTGGTTGTTCGTCTTAATCATTTGGATTGCATCCGTCCTTGTCATTTCCAATCTGTTTGTCCAAAAGGAAACCAGTCCTAAACGGAATATCGTCGGATTTACGATTGTTAACGACAAACATGAATTTGCCCAGCGGTTGATCAATGCCTTTAAAGCGGAGGCAAAAGCAAATAAATATGAAGCATTGGTAGCGACGTCACAAAATTCCCGAATCAGTGAACGGGAACAGATTTTAGAGTTCGTTCATTTGAAGGTCGATGCCATCTTCATCACGACACTGGATGATGTCTATATCGGAAGTGCAATTGAAGAAGCCAAGAAAGCAGGGATTCCTGTATTTGCGATCGACCGTATGATTCGCTCGGATGCGGTCGTGAGTTCGATTACCTCCAATAATCAAATGATCGGCGAACAATTGGCTTCCTATATTAAGAATGAGTTAATTAAGCAGACAGGTCGATCAGCGGGTCGTATCGTTGAAATTACAGGTACGGCGAATGTCTATACGACAAATGAACGACACCGGGGATTCTTGAAAGGAATCGAAAATGAGCCGACACTTTCCATCGTCGATTCGGTCAGCGGAAACTATGATCCGGTCACATCCGAACGTGTCATGCGACAAGTGATTGACTCCGGAATTCCGTTTGATGCAGTCTACTGTCACAATGACGATATTGCGATGGGTGTCCTCGAGGCATTGAAAAAAGCAAACATTTCCGGAAAAATAGTTGTCGGAATCGATGGGAATCGTGCTATATTAGAAGCTGTTGACATGAAATCGATGGACGCAACAGTCGTCCAGTCCGCTGAAGAGATGATGAAAGTCGCCTTCAGCGCGTTGAAGCTTCATACGAAAAACAAAAAAATTCCCGATCGTTTCTATACGTATTCATATTTGTATGACGGTAGTAGACCAATACCCATGTTGAACTAAAGAAATAGATGGTGAAGGCGGACGATTCGCCTTTAATTGTTAAAGAGTAGAGAAAGGATGGTGACAAATATGAATGGATTCAGCCATTTCGATTTGCACCCGTTCGTCGTCGAAGCACTCGAAGACGCACGTATTAAAAAACCAACCGATATTCAATCCCGGATCATTCCGGCAGCGCTCAAAGGGCGGGATATCATTGGACAATCACAGACAGGGACAGGAAAAACATTATCGTTCCTCTTGCCGATCGTCCAAAATGTCAATCCGGAACTTCAGGAAATGCAAGCCATCATCGTTGCGCCGACGCGCGAACTGGCTTGGCAGATTCACGAGGAATTGAAATCGATCCTCGTCAAACAACCGGATTACATCAAGACAAGCCTGATCACAGGCGGCATGGACCGTGAACGTCAAATCGGCCGTGTCAAAGTCTCACCGCAAATCGTCATCGGAACACCGGGACGGATTTTGGATCTCTTTAAAGAGCAAGCTTTGAAACCGCACTTTGTAAAACACTACATCATCGATGAAGCGGATCAAATGCTTGATATGGGATTCCTGCCGGAAGTCGACCGGATTGCTCAAGCACTTCCAGAGAAGCTGCAAATGATGGTCTTCTCGGCAACGATTCCAGAAAAACTGCAACCGTTCCTGAAAAAATACATGAACAATCCGCGTTATGCACACGTCGATCCAAAACAACAGACAGCGAAAAAAATCGTTCACCATACGGTTCCGGTCAAACACCGCGATCGTTCTGATTTGACGTTGAAACTGGCGAAAGCCCTCAACCCGTATATCTGTCTTGTCTTTACGAATACAAAAACTGAAGCAATCGAACTCGAAGCTCTCTTCCTTGAAGCGGGACTCAACGTCGGTTCGCTTCATGGTGACTTACCGGCCCGCCGTCGGAAACAAGCCATCAAAGAAATCAACGAAGCGAAATACCAGTACGTCATCGTAACAGATCTCGCTGCGCGCGGTATTGATATCTCAGGTGTCTCGCATGTCATCAACCACGGAATTCCAAAAGATCTCGACTTTTATGTTCACCGTGTCGGTCGGACGGGTCGCGTCGATCAGGACGGGTTGGCTTACACGTTATTTGAAGATCACGAAAATGGTTCGATCAACCGTCTCGAAGACCGCGGCATCGAGTTCATCAACGTTGATGTCAAGAGTGGTCAAGTCAGCGAAGTGAAAGAACGCCGTCGTGCGAAACCACACATGAAGACAGCCGTTTCGAAAACAGCCCACAGCCGTTTATCTGGTGAAGCAGCAAAAGCGAAAAAACGTGTCAAACCAGGCTACAAAAAGAAACACCAGTATAAACTGAAAGAAACAGCAAAACGCGAACGGATCAAGGAACAACGTGGAATCGGACGCGCTGAACGTAAAGCAAACGCAAGTAAAAACAAATAATCCGTTTTCGGCGTTCAAGTCGAAGCTGAACGGTTTGAGCAAAGTCTGCGATGTCATTCGTGGACTTTGTTTTTTAGTATCGCTAAAGGTTCTTGTTTTTTTCGACATTTGGTACACTAGAAGCAGGAGAAGGGTGGAATTTTTAATGAAAATCGGTTCACATGTATCGCTTTCAGGCAAAAAAATGTTACTCGGTGCGAGTGAAGAAGCAGCCTCTTACGGCGCAACGACCATGATGGTTTATACAGGAGCACCTCAAAATACAAGACGAAAACCGATTTCGGATTTACGAATTCCGGAAGCATTACTGCACATGGAAGAAAACGGGATTGAAGAAATCGTCGTCCATGCACCATACATCATTAATCTAGGCAATACGACGAAGCCAGAAACGTTTGAATTGGCCGTTTCATTTTTAGGAGAAGAAATCCGACGGGCGGAAGCACTCGAAAAAGCAAAACATATCGTGTTGCACCCCGGCGCACACGTAGGTGCCGGAGAAGACGTCGGAATCAAACGAATCATTGAAGGCCTCAATGAAGTATTAACGGGAGACGAAAAAGTCAAAATCGCTCTTGAGACGATGGCCGGAAAGGGTTCCGAAATCGGGAAGACGTTCGAAGAAATTGCAGCAATCATTGCGGGTGTGACACACAACGACCGTCTGTCCGTCTGTCTCGATACGTGTCACATCCATGATGCCGGTTATGACCTGATCCATGACCTCGACGGAGTTTTGGAATCATTTGACCGGATTGTCGGCATCGATCGTCTTGGTGTGATTCATGTCAACGACTCGAAAAATATCCGCGGTGCTAAAAAAGACCGCCACGAAAATATCGGGTTTGGTGAAATTGGTTTTGATCCGTTGCATCGGATCGTCCATCATCAGGATTTAGCGCATTTACCAAAAATTCTTGAGACACCCTATATCGGGCTGGATCCGAAAAAGAAAGTCGCACCGTATCGTGAAGAGATTGCCATGTTACGCTCAGGAAACTTTGATGCCGAGTGGCGCTTGCCGCTGATTTGTACATCCATTTAAACGAGAGAGGTGTCTGCCGCGTGTGCCATCTATTAGTCATTGAAGAATCTGAATTTGCCTTACGTCAAGCGGTCGTCTTATATTACGAAACGAAAGAACCGTTTTATTTACCGGCGGAGCTAGCAGAAGGGGAAGAAGTCTTTTTGGCGACGAAAGATGGAATCGTTGCGTATGCCGAAGTTTTGTTCAGTGAATACACAACACGACCGGCAGATCCTCATTGGTTAACAGAAGCAGATGAACAAGAACACACGTATGCCTGCCTGGATTTAATCAGCGTGGATTTACGACATCCACTGTTAGGATCGCCTTTAGCGGGATTACAGGTAAATCCCGGACAAACGGACCTTAAAGTCAGACAATGGTTGGTGGAAGCCTGGCAAGCCGGTCATTTTGAATCAGATGTGACAACGATTGATCAAGCAAAAAATCGCCGGATGGAACGTTTTCGCGAGCGAAATCATCTTGAGCCGCTCAAGGCGTGTTGTGAGATGTGTGGAAACATACAACGATCGATTCTCGAATGGCATGAGTATCATGGACACTTCAAGACACTTTGCCCGACGTGTCATCGGCTCGCGCATCAAGGAATTGAAAAAAGGGAAGACGTTGCCGCAACGTCAGATCATGCCTTACCTGAACAGTAAGTGCCTCAGTGGGTTTTCCTGAGGTGCTTACTGTTTTTTAGAGAGCGTCTCCATGATATAATCAAGACTGATAATTATTATCAGTGAAAATGGAGTAACTGGGGGAAAATGCATGACTGATTTAGCAATGATTCCGATTGGTAAACCTGTAGTGATGACAGATTTAAATAAAATAGAAGACCGACTCCGGAGACGACTGCTTGCTCTCGGATTTTATGAAGGATGTCCCGTCGTCGTCAGAAGACGAGCCAGCTTTCAGGGTCCTTTGACAATAGAACAACGAGACCACCATCAAATGATTGCGATTCGCAAAAGCGATGCAAAAAACATCGGGGTGTTCTTACCATGACACAAAAAATCGCATTACTCGGAAATCCGAATACCGGTAAAACCTCCTTGTTTAACCGTTTGACCGGGTCATATGCCCATGTCGGAAACTGGTCCGGTGTGACAGTCGATAAAAAAGTCGGGAAATTACATGGGAACCGTGGACAATTGATTGATTTGCCCGGTGTCTATGACTTAGATCCGTTATCTGCAGATGAAGCCGTCGTGGCACGTTTCTTGATGGAAGAGTCGTTTGACGGCATGATCAACATCATTGATGCGTCACAGTTGGAACGGAATTTGCAATTGACGGCTCAACTTTTGGAAATTGGAAAGCCGATTCAAATTGGGCTGAATATGATGGATGTCGCCCGTACTCGCGGTACGACGATTGATGCTGAATCACTAGCGAAGGAACTCGGTGTTGATGTGTTTCCGATTGTCGCGCGGACGGGAGACGGCTGTGAAGTTTTGCTGTCATCGATTCCTGAAGCGGCAAAAAAACATACGGCGTTACGAATCGATTATGGACAGAAAACGGAACAGGCGATTACAACGATCATCGAAATCGCCGATTTACAAGAACATGAACGCTGGATGGCTGTTCAGTATTTAGCGGGGAATCGGGTCTTCGTAGAGTATTTGGAGAAGAAATCTCCTCGAATCATTGAAGTAAGAAAAGAACTCGAGCATCAGCTTGGACGATTCATCCATGCTCATATTACAGAGTGTCGGCGAAACTGGGCCGTTGCGATTCGTGCCGGTTCGGTCGTCGAAGAGAAATCAGACCGTAAGACGTGGACGGACCGGATTGATGCGGTCGTCACCCATCCGATTCTTGGATTGCCGATTTTCTTTGCTGTCCTATATGTGCTGTTTCATGTGACGTTTAACTGGATCGGGGCCCCGCTCTCTGATTTATTGGGTGCCTTTATCGAAGGACCGATTTCGACGGGAGTCGTCTTTGTTCTGACACAACTTGGTGCATCCGGTTTCATCCAAGACTTGTTGATTGATGGTGTCATCGCAGGTGTCGGTGGTGTCCTGGTCTTCGTTCCACAAATCTTTGTTCTGTTTTTCTTTATCTCATTTTTGGAAGACTCGGGCTACATGGCGCGTGTCGCCATCGTCATGGACCGTTTCATGCAGATGGTCGGATTGAACGGGAAAAGTTTTATCCCGATGATCATTGGATTCGGGTGTAATGTTCCCGGCATCATGGCAGCACGATCTGTAGAAGAAGAACGTGAACGACTCGTGACGATATTCATTTCACCGTTCATGTCATGTTCGGCTCGTTTACCGATTTATGCCGTGTTCGCCGGAAGTTTTTTTGCAAGTAATCAAGCGATGATTGTCTTGTCACTTTATATTCTGGGAATCGTTTTAGCCCTGCTTGCAGCAAAAGTATTTTCGAAGGTTCTGGCAGCTGAAGAAGCGACCAGCTTGTTTTTAGTGGAACAACCGCCGTACCGTGTGCCGCAAGGATTGACATTATGGCGCAGCACGTGGCAAAAAGGAAAAGGATTTGTCCGTAAAGCAGGAACATTCATTTTTGGAGGATCAGTCGTCATCTGGTTGCTCGCTTATACCGGTCCGGGTGGTTTTAACGTCAATATGAATGACAGCTTTCTTGCGATGATCGGTGGTCTGATTGCCATGTTACTGATTCCGCTCGGATTCGGAACATGGCAGGCGGGAGCCGCTTTGATTACAGGGTTCCTGGCAAAAGAAGTAGTCGTTTCGACGATGGCGATTATTTATGCCGTCAACGAATCGGAACTCGGACGGCAGTTGGCTGGTCAGTTCACACCGCTCAGTGCCTATAGTTTTATGGCATTCGTTTTGCTTTATGTACCGTGTCTTGCGACGGTAGCCGTCATCCGTCGGGAAGTCGGTAGTGCAAAATGGACGTGGATTGCCAGTCTGTATGGCTTATTTGTTGCTTACGGTATTTCATTTTTGATTTATCAAACAGGGCACGCACTCGGATTTTCATAAAGGGAGGAAAGCAGGATGCATGGAATTGATATTTTAATTGGTCTGCTTGTCTTTGGATATGCCGGTTTCTCATTAATCCGTTTCACGAAAAAAGCGAAAAAAGGCAAATGTGCGACGTGTGAAGTGGAACCGACGTGTCAAACCGCATGCGATGACGTCAATTGGGACAAAGTCATTGCAGAAGCATTAAAGAAATAAAAAAAGCGTTTTTCTTCTCGGCAAGAGAAGAAAAACGCTTTTTTATAGCAATCACATCAATCCATTCATTAAAACGGCCAACGATCCGCAAGGAATAAAAATACCTTCATTCCGAGAAATACACCAAAAATCCCGACGATAGCCGGAAAAACAGGTGGAGCGGGGATGGGTAATTTAAGAGCGGTAAAGACGACACCACAGATGATACCAGCTAGTAAGGATAATAAAATTTGTTGAAGCATGAGGCCCAGTCCTTTCTTCATATGAAAAAACGCTTACAAGATTATTATATGAAGATGTCTGACGTTAAACAACGATTATTTTTTACTGGTAGTCGGGTCAAAGGTGATCTTTTCTTCCGCACGTTCGACCGGTGTCCATTTTTGCTCAAGCGGATGCTCAAAGGACGGTTTTGTTTTTAGTTTTCCATTCGTATAAAGCTGAATGAGGATTTGGGATTCACATTCCTGTTTGCCTTTTGTTACATAATGATAGTTACCGGATTCGTCTTGTTCCCGTGCTTTGACGTTGTCCGCCATCGTTAATGCCAGACAATCCTTGATATAGTTTTTCTGTTCTTCATCCACGATTGGGAAAAGGATTTCAATCCGTTTCCGCATATTGCGTGTCATCCAGTCGGCACTCGAACAATAAATCAAATCATCGCCGTTATGATGGAAGTAAAAGATACGGGAATGTTCCAAATAACGATCGACAACGGACGTGACCCGGATATTTTCCGAGACGCCTTTGATTTGAGGACGAAGACAGCAGACCCCACGTACAATCAATTCAATTCTGACACCGGCCCGCGATGCTTGATACAGTTTCACGATAATGTCTTTTTCCGTCAAACTGTTCATTTTAGCAACGATTCGACCATTACCGTGTTTTTTATGATATTTGATTTCTTCATCAATCAAGGATAAAAATTTCTCGAGCATCGAATTCGGTGATGTATGAAGGGCATTCCATTCAGGTTGCTCCCCATAACCGGATAACCAGTTAAAGAAATTCGTTGCATCTTCTGCAATTTGTTCCTTTGCCGTCAAAAGACCGATATCGGTGTATAGTTTAGCCGTGGAGTCATTGTAATTACCTGTTCCGAGATGGACGAACCGCTGAATCCTGCCTTCCTGTAATCGGACGATTAATGTGATCTTGGAATGGGTCTTTAAATCACTATAACCGTAAATGACGTGAGCACCTGCTTTTTCAAGCTGTTTCGCCCACTCGATATTTTTGGCTTCGTCAAAACGTGCTTTCAATTCGACGAGGACAGTGACCTGTTTCCCATTTTCTGCAGCAGTCTTCAATGCTTTAATAATCGGAGAATCTCCTGATACGCGGTACAGCGTTTGTTTGATTGCCAAGACATTGGGATCATTGGCAGCTTGAACAATCAGGCGGACGATTGGATCAAACGTATGGTAAGGGTGATGCAACAAATAATCCTGTTGCAGAATTTGATCAAATAGGTTTTTGGACTTCTCCAGTGCCGGCGGTTCGACAGGCATGATCGTCTGATAAATCAAATGGTCATACTCGACACCGATCTGGTTGTAAAAAGCGAAAGCGAATGTCAAATCGATCGGACCATCGACAGCATAGATGTCCCGATCCTGTAAGTCGAGGACATCGCGTAACATATTGAGCAAGTTCGTATTGATGGCGTTCTTTTGGATCTCAAGCCGGATTCCGACTCCCCAGCGCCGTTTTTTCAATTCTTTTTCAATCAACTTCAATAAATCATGTGTTCCTTCTTCATGGAACGGTAAATCTGCGTTCCGTGTAATCCGAAACGGCATCGCAGACAGGACGTGATATCCTTTGAACAAAGAATCGATGAAGGAGATGATGACATCTTCGAGTAAGATCACGGCGGTCGTTTCTTCATCATCGACCGGTAAATCGACGAAACGCGGCAGGACGGCTGGGACCTGAACAAGCGCCAGATTCCGTTTCGAGCCGTCTTCCGCTTCAAGAGCCGTTGCGATATTCAATGATTTAGACGATAGCATCGGGAATGGACGATACGCATCGACGGCGACCGGCGTCAGAACCGGAAAAACCTGTTCTCTGAAAAAGGCTTTGACATACTCTGACTGCATTTCATTTAACTCGTCATGCTTCAGAAAAGAGATACCTTCTGCCTTTAATGCTTGAGTGACATCCTTGAATGCTTCATATTGCTGGTCGACAAGCTCTTTCGTTTTAGTCGCGATGGCACGTAACTGTTGTTTTGGTGTCAGCTGTTGTTTATTTTCCGGTTTATTGAATCCTGCCAGTACTTCGTCCTTCAAGCCTCCGACACGAACCATATAAAATTCATCCAAATTGGAACTGAAGATACCTAAAAACTTAAACCGTTCCATCAAGGGATTTCGTGTATCCGTCACTTCGCCTAAGACACGTTCATTAAATTGTAGCCAACTGATTTCCCGGTTGTTAAAAAACTCAGGTGAGTCCATCTTCACGTAAGGCCGCCTCCTTTATTTTCAAACTGAATGGACCGGTCAATGATTCGTTCCAAGTGTTTTTTTTGTTTCTCCGCTTTTTCGACTTCGAAACCGTAATCATGATCACCGGTATCGAGAATGATTCGAATATCTTTTTTATCCGTTTCAAGTGCGATTTCAAGACTGTCGACGGCACGGCGTTCTGTCACATCAAGTGCTTCCGTCAATTTGAGAATTGATCCGAGTAAGTCAAACCGTTCGATTGATTTATCCGTAAACCAGTCCTTAAACGGTTTTAAGAGTTGCTGCATCCGTTTCGAAGAAGAATAGGAACTGACGAGTGCCAGAGCTAACCGGTCTTTATGCGTCATTCCTTTTAAATCCGTATTGGTCAAAAGATAAAACGTTTGGTTGGAGCGGGTATCCGGATTGATGTACTGTCCGCAGTAAAGTAAGCGGCTGGCGGAATCGAGTAATCGTAAGTCAGCCGCCCGGTTCGGGATGATATCGAGTGTGACCAGTTGGCGGTAAATTGATTTAGCAATCGTTCCGAGATAGTTCATCCGGTCACGGTTGACTTTGTAATCACTTTCCAGCTGGTAAAGACTTTCTTCGCGTACATTCTCGATCCGCCGCTGTTCCTGTTCGTGTAAATCATATTCGTAGACAAGGCCTTCCCGTAACCCGTAATTACTCATCACGAACTGCTCTGCCTCGATATGTAGTGCCAGTTCATGAATTGCGATTAATGCAGGTAAGAAGATGTCGACCCGGTCTTTAGATAATCCTTCAACTTTCATTAACTGTTTAGGGGCTTTGTCTTCGAGCTCATCAATCAATTTTCCCAACTCTTTCGAACGGACTTGGTATTGGTGGATACCATGCAGAGGATAGTCGAGTGTGGATTGATGAATACGGACAAAGTTTCGAGCCGATCCGCCGACACCGATTAAAGGAAGTTTTTTGTTTTTTAACCATGTAATTTCATCGAATTGTTCCCGCAAGAATTTAATCAGCTTCTTTTGTTCACCGGATGTCATGGTTTCTCCGGAGAGGAATTGCCGGGTCAGTGTGACCGCACCAAAAGGAAAACTGTGATAAGCAATCATTTCCCGGTTTTCAATTAAGGTGACTTCCATGGATCCGCCACCAATATCGACAGAGTACCCGTCGGTCAGGAAAGTAGAATTGATGATGGCGAAATAACCGTAGTAAGCTTCCTGCTCATCGGACAGCACCCGCATCGTAAAGGGTGTCTCCTGTTCGACAGCATAAACGATGTCTTGCCGGTTACTTGCATTCCGGATCGCGGCTGTCGCCACACAAATCGTTTCTTCGACATGATGCGTAATACCGATTTCGTGAAAACGTTGCAGTGTTTCACAGAGCAAGCGGATTCCGACAGAGTCGAGGGCACCTTCCGCATCGATATGAGCGGAGAGTCGAGCGACGACCTTGACGTTGATTTTTTCAATATATCGACCGGAATCGATCGGATGGAAAATGACGTACCGGATCGAGTTGGAACCGATATCGATGACTGCTAGTTCATTTTTCAAAACAAAACCGCCCCCTTTGAGTACTCAATCCATCTTTTCCCGAATCGGGGATTCTGAAAACGACAGCTTGTATCCTTTTATTGTACCTTGTGCATCTCCGGAAAACCGTCTATTCACAAAAAAGTTACATCGGTTGCAACGCAGAGAGGCTGGCGCTATAATAAGACAGTTGATAAGACGTAACTATTCCGTTTTAACACGAGACGGAAGGAGAGAATAGACATGACAGAACCAATTATTGAAATCAAACAACTGACATATGATTATCCGGACCGGCGCGTTCTAAACGAAGTGACGTTTAATGTGCAACAAGGACAATTCCTCGCCATCGTCGGTGAAAATGGTTCCGGGAAATCGACGTTGATCAAATGTATGCTCGGCTTATTAAAACCGAAGGGGACGATCCGGTTGTTCGGGCAGGATCAAGCGGCCTTCAGTGACTGGTGGCGCATCAGTTATGTTTCCCAAAAAGCAGCATCGTTTAATTCAGGATTTCCGGTCACGGTCGCTGAAGTCGTCGAAATGGGGCTGTATGCGAAAAAAGGATTATTTCGGCGTGTGACAAAACAGGATCGCCAAAAAGTAAGAACTGCGCTTGAAACCGTCGGCATGTGGGATCGACGTGATTCGAAAGTCGGTGACTTATCCGGTGGGCAGCAACAGCGGGTCTTTATCGCCCGCGCGCTCGTCAATGATCCGGATCTGATGATACTGGATGAACCGACGGTCGGAGTCGATCAGCGGTACGTCAAAGAGTTTTATGAAATCCTGGAAGAACTGCGGCGTGATAAAAAACGGACGTTTGTCCTTGTGACACATGATATTCACTTTGTCAGCAAGCTTGTGACGGATGTGATTCATCTCGTCGACGGACGGCTCGGGTGTAATTGTGGTATTAAAGAATACTGGGAACTGGATGAGCAGACGATTCGGTCCTTGTACCCGGTTCCGGGACGTGTCCTGATACACGAAGGGGAGGTCGTCCAGTGATTGAAGCATTCATGACATTGAAGTTTCTGCAATATGCACTTGTCGCGGCTGTCCTGATTGGTTTTACCGCTCCGTTAATCGGTTCGTTTGTCGTCGTCCGACGGATGAGTTTAATTGCGGATGCGTTATCACACGTCACCCTGGCCGGAATTGCCCTCAGCCTGCTGATATCCGGCATGGTAGCGAGTCTTGCCGATTTGAATCCGCTTTACCTCGGGATCGTGACCTCGGTCATCGCGGCATTGACGATTGATTGGCTTCGCGCGAAATATAAACATTTTCAAGAGCTTGCCATTCCGATCATCATGGCGACGGGGATGGGACTTGGTGCGATTTTCATCAGCTTGGCAAACGGCTTTTCGATGGACCTTGTGTCCTTTTTGTTCGGGACAGTCTCCGCTGTCACCTTGACGGATGTCTATACGATTTTGATTGTCACAGGTGTGGTCATCTTATTTGTGATTGCCTTTTATAAAGAGTTATTGTTCTTATCCTTTGACGAAGAACAGGCACGCGTTTCCGGAATTCGTCTTCGGTTAGTGCATATTCTATTTATGATCGTTGTTGCTTTGGTAATTGCGATTAGTATGCGAGTCGTCGGGATTTTGCTGGTTTCCAGTTTGATCACCTTACCGGTTGCGGCAGCACTTCGACTTGCCAAAAGTTTTAAAGCGACGATTTTTTATGCCATCGTGTTTGGCGAAGTGGCAACAGTTGCCGGCTTGATTCTGGCGTATCAATTTGATTTGGCGCCGGGCGGTATGATTGTCATGCTGGCGGTCGCAGAACTTATTCTTGTCATGGTGATTGAACGGTTTTGGATCGGAGGGAAATTGCATGAAAAAAAACATCGAACAAGCGCGTGAACGGATGAAGGCATCCGGTTTCAAAATGACACCTAAGCGTCTCGATTTATTGGCCTATCTGTTTGAAGCTAACCGTTATGTCAGTGCGCGGGAAGTGGCGGAGGAGTTGCGTGTATCGCATCCTTCGCTCAGCTACGATACGATTTACCGGAATTTAAATGATTTTGCGGCAATCGACATTTTAGAGACGACGGAACTCGACGGGGAAATGAAATTTCGAGCTGCCTGTCAGTCGGGACATCATCACCATCACCTGATCTGCCGGACATGCGGCAAGACGGAGACACTCGATGTCTGTCCGATGGAATGGGTTTCGCCGATTAAGGACTCCGGTTTTGAGGTCGAGGATCATAAATTTGAAATTTACGGACGCTGTGCCGCTTGTCAGAAATAAGCGGGATGCGTTTGAAGAGTGTAACGAAAGTGACGACTGATAAAGTAGAGGGGCGGATCGCATCCGGCCCTCTCTTTTTGCTGAAAATCTCTCGATTCGTCCCGGCTTGAAATGAAACAAAACGGGAATAGGACGAACAGAGGTGATGAAAATGATTTATGATGCACAAGAAGCACGCCAAATTGATGAATGGGCAAAGACATCCGGTTTACCGCTCGAAGTATTAATGGAACGAGCGGGTAGTGAAATCGCAAAGCGAATCAAGAACAGGCATACGAAGGAAGAGCGGATTCTGATTATGTGCGGGACAGGCAATAATGGGGGAGACGGTTACGTGATTGGCCGTGAACTCGTCCGGGACGGGTACGACGTGACGATGCATGCGCCGTTCGGCGAGGCGAAAACCGCGACCGCTCATGTGCATCAGTACTATGCAGAAAACTTCGGACTCGCGACGGAGGCAGTCTGCGGACAATATGACGTAATCGTCGATGGTCTCTTTGGAACCGGATTTGACGGAGACCGACTGACGAAATCGATCCATGATGTATTTGACTGGGTGCGTGAACAACAACAACAAGGAGCAAAATTATACGCGATCGATATACCGAGCGGCATCCCGTCCAATCAAACGACCGGGTTTTCCGGACAAGCAATCCGTGCTGATGTAACTTTTTCACTTCACGCCTTTAAGCGATCCGCCTTCTTGTTGAAGACGGCTCCGTTCTTCGGGAAGCTGGAGAAGATCGATTTGGGATTGCCGGCTTTTGGGGGATGGCAACTGATGTCCGAATCGATTGCGCCGTTATTGACCCGTGATCCGTACGGTCATAAAGGGACATACGGAACAGCACTGTTGATTGGCGGAAGCGAGACGATGCCCGGTTCGATTCAACTGGCTGCCCGCGCAGCGTTACGATCCGGAGTCGGGAAATTACAAGTCGCAACGGTTCCGACAGCACAAATCGGACTCATCATGAATGCACCGGAAGCGATGGTTCTCAATCAGATAACGACAACCATTCAAGAGGTGCTCGATCAGGTGGATGTCGCGGGAATCGGCCCCGGATTGACTTCGGATTCGATTTCCGATTGGATCGAGCTCTTATTCGCGCAAGACATTCCGGTAGTTCTTGATGCCGGGGCGTTGATCCGCGACAGCTATCCGGAACGGAAGGCGGCGATTGTCGTCACGCCACACATCGGGGAATTTGCACGGATGACGAAACGGACTGTCCGGGAAATCCAGGATGACTTATTCGGACAGGCGAGCGAATATGCGGTCTTGCATCAAGTGATCGTCGTCTTAAAAGCCCATGTGATTCTCGTTGCAACACCAGAGGGCGGTGGTTACCTGATAAACGGGGCATCCAGCGGGTTGGCGAAAGGAGGCAGTGGCGATACGCTGTTTGGTATCCTCACAAGTCTGCTTGGTCAAAAGGAATACTTTAAACACATCCCGGTTGAACAGTTGATTGCACTTGGTGCATCCTGGTACGCCCAAGCATCCAAGCAGGTGGAACAACATATTCATCCAAGCAGTATCGTGGCGACGGATGTGATTGATCAACTTGGACAAGTAAAAAACTGAGCCAAGAGGTCTATTTCTTCAATTGAGAAGAAGTAGACCTCTTTTGTTAAAAGAATAATTGCTGGCAGAGGAAGAGCAGGAGTATGATGAAGTGACGCCGAATGGCTAAACAGTCTAATTTTAAGAAAGGAGGAGACAGATGCCTGTTAAAACAATAGATGAAATTGTCCGTAATCAACAGCGCTGGATCGGAAATTTTGCGTTGTTCTTAATGAGCGTCGGCGCCCTGATTTTTTTAGGGACGACGGATCAAACCATTCAAAATGCCTATTTAAATCAGTTGACGACTGTGGCTGTTTTGCTTTGTATTGGAATCATAACCTTTTTGATCAGCCGCAGTCGGTTGACGGCTCATCATAAATCACACTTTCTGTCCGTCATGTTACTGAGTATTCCGTTCGCTTCCATCAGTATGTTGCCTTATGCCGCAGTTACCGTCTGGGCCAGTTGTTTTTTATTTTTAATGATCGCCCTGATTGCCTATGACCGGATTATGATTTGGTATGCCATTGTCCTCATCGTCGCGACGAATGTATTCATCATGGTACGCTCGGATACGATTCTTGTGGAGATTGATCCGACAGATCATTACGCCAGGCTGGGGATGATCGGGATTGCTATCTGTATCGCTTTAATCATCAATCATCTGCATCTTCGTAATCTCAGTCGTCTGCAACAACTGGCAGATCAATTGCATGAGTCGGCCCGCCACGATTTACAGACGCAACTGCTTAATGTCCGCGGACTGGAAGAACGATTTCTGCATGTGGATCAGAAGAATTTGTTACTGGTCGGTGTTCATCTGGAAAACTATCATGAACTCGCACGATATTTTGGAGAGGAAATTCAGCAACAGGTCTTATTTGATTGCATAGAACGTCTGAAAACATTGTTACCTCCTTATTTGACGATGGTGCGAGTCGAAGGGGGAACGCTGATGGTCGTCATGGAGAAACCGCCCGGCGTATCGTGTGAGGAGGAAATGACACGTCTCAGTCAACGTATGTCTGCTCCGTATCAGGTCGAACACCATCAAATTTATGTTAATCTCTACATTGTCATCGATGACGGGGAAGTGGATCAACTCAGTATGACAAAACGGATTCATCAGATCACCTCCGCTTTTCCGGAAAGTATCCGGGATTCGGAAAAAGTGATGTGCCTGAATCAAGAATGGCGCAAAGAACAATCGCTTCGTGTTGAAGCCGCCAAAGCATTGTCGCGAGCAGATGTAAATCATGATTTTTATTTGGTCTACCAATTGCAGTATGATTCCAATCAGGACCGTTTCATTGGATTAGAGGCCTTGATTCGCTGGAATACGACCATTCCGGGAGCAGAACGTCCGACGGTTTTCATTCCAATCGCAGAAAAAAGTGACTTGATCATCCGGTTAGGCGAGTGGGTTTTCGAAGAAGGATGTAAAACAAGAAAACGGCTGATTGGACTCGTTCCGGAGGAGTTTAGTCTGTCGGTCAACGTATCTCCGCGGCAATTGACGCATGAGTCGTTTATGCCGTTTATTGAGCGGATGTTGCTGAAATACAGCTTGAAGCCGAAGCAGATTAAAATCGAAATTACAGAAAGCCAGTCTTTGGATTTTGAAAGTCAGCCGATTCTTCGGGCATTGCGCCGGATTAAGACACTGGATTTCCCGGTCTCATTGGATGATTTCGGGACAGGACACGCCTCGTATCATGTTCTGGAACGGTTATTGCCGCTTCGCCAGCTGAAAGTACCAAAACAATTCATTGAACAAGTCGAAGAGTCTGAAAAAAGACAGTCGATTTTAGAGTCGATTTTTCAGTTGAGTCAATCGATGCATGTGGAATGTATCGTCGAAGGGGTCGAGACGGGAGAAGAGGTACAAATTGCAAAAGACATCGGAATTCATTTATTCCAAGGTTATTTTTTTGCGAAACCTGTTCTGCTTGAAGAAATCATCTGTTTACTGGAAACTAAAAAAGCGGAAACGACAGAATGATGTCGTTTCCGCTTTTATTGTTTCAGCGAATTGGGGCAAACTTATGAATTTGTTGGACGGCCTCATTCCAAGAGGAGACACGGACAATATTGTCCGGAACGGGACGACGATTATAAGGAGCGTCAAATAAAATGACGGGAATCGACGTATCCTCTGCAATTTGAATCGCATTCTCGAGACGATCTTCCATAAAAAGATCGAGGGACAAATCACGAACGACTTGTACTTTGTCGTGTGAGCCGGTCATGATCAGCGAGTCGAGCGGTAATTCGTGCTGTTTAATCCATTCTTCCGTTACGGGACGAACGATTTCTGACCGGGCCGTCACGTAATGGAGATCATATTGTTTTCTTAAATCCCAAAGGTGCTGTTTGACAAGTTCTTGCGGGATGGATTCACGGTAGATGCCGAGTTCATGACCCGATTTGACCATGAATTCCCAAAACTCGATTTGCTCCATATCCGTATAGGTATGAAGTTCGTATTCAGAGGCCATCTCAAAATCAATCGATGTCCCGAGATATTTGTTCATATAGTTAAAGCATGAAGAAGGATGAGTGATTGTTCCATCAATATCAATTCCGATTTTCACTTACATCACCAACATTCTATAAATTTTCTGCCACTAGTATAACACAGTCGAAAAGCCGAAACGAAAAAAAGAGTCGCTCCCGAGGAGGACTCTTTTTTATTATGCTTGACTGGCTTTAGCGGCTTCTTTTTCCGCTTCTTTTTCAAGAACGATCGCATCGATTTCTTTTTTCAATTCTTCGACCATTGTTGCTTCCGGAACTTTACGGATGATTTCTCCGTGACGGAATAACAATCCTTCGTTACGGGCACCGGCAATTCCGATATCGGCTTCACGGGCTTCCCCAGGACCGTTGACGGCACAACCGAGAACTGCAACTTTGATGTTAACTTGAATTTTATCGATATAATCTTCGATTTCTGCTGCAATCGCCATTAAGTCGATTTCAATCCGTCCGCATGTCGGGCACGAAATCAATGTTGCCGCGTTGGCAGCAAGACCAAATGATTTCAAGACTTCTTTTGCAACTTTAACTTCTTCGACTGGATCAGCAGAAAGAGAGACACGGACTGTATTCCCGATACCGCGTGACAGAATCGCTCCGAGACCGGCAGCTGATTTTAAAGAACCTGTCCGTAAAGGACCAGATTCCGTGATTCCGACGTGCAACGGATAATCAAACGACTCGGAAGCGAGTTGATATGCTTCAAGCGCCAATTGAACGTCAGATGCTTTCAAGGAAACGATGATATCGTGGAAATCGAGATCCTCAAGAATCTTAATGTGGTGCAAAGCACTTTCGACCATCCCACGAGCTGTCGGATAACCATATTTCTCAAGAATGTGTTTTTCAAGTGAACCGGCGTTAACACCAATCCGGATTGGAATGTTTTTCGCTTTTGCTGCGGTAACGACCGCTTCGACTTTCTCGCGGCGTCCGATATTACCCGGGTTGATGCGGATTTTATCGACACCCGCTTCGATTGCCATGAGCGCAAGTTTATAGTTGAAATGAATATCTACGACAAGCGGGATGTTGATCCGGCTCTTGATTTCTGCAAGTGCGAGCGCATCACGTTCTTCTGGACAAGCAACGCGGACGATTTGGCATCCTGCTTCTTCAAGGCGTAAAATTTCAGCGACAGTCGCTTCGACGTCGTGTGTTTTTGTTGTCGTCATACTTTGAATGATGACTTCATTATTTCCACCAATGACAAGGTCCCCAACACGAACGGGACGAGTCTTAGAGCGATGGACCATTTTCGGCATATCGAAAATCTCCTTTTGTGGCATAACGCCAGATTGTTTGTGACTACTTGTACTATCATATCGAACTATTCCCTAAAAATCGAGAAACAAGAACGAAAATTGAACATTTACAATTGTTTAACACGAATAGTGGAAAGTCAATCCGTCGCCGGACGGACGTTTTTCACGAAAATCCAGTCCTTCCTGTTATTAAGAAGACGGACGGGATGATTTTTTCTTTTGCCGGGCAAGCAGGAGCGGGGTCAACGAATAAATCAAGTGACCGGCGATGATGAAGACAACTCCTAAAGTCGGATGGCCGAACTGATACAGGAAAACACCGATTGGAAAGGTCCAGATGTTGGCAGCGACCGTATAAGGAAACACTTGGCGGTAAGCCCAGGGTCTCGGCAGAACCCATTGGATGAACCATCGATTCAGATAGGAAACGAATAACAGATACAATAAAATCGCGATGGCGATAAAGATGAAATGCAGGATGAACCAAATAACGAACGGGATCGACTGCTGAAGAAAGATGCTGTCAATGATTGTTGACCACAAGGAAATCCATGCTAATCCACAAAAATAAAGGGAGACATCGGCAAGGCGAGTCTTTAAAAAACCGCGGTTTGGAACTAAGGTAGTTTGTAAGTAATTAAGTAGTTGACTTAAAAAATGCAATAAAATCACTCTTTCTTCTGTTTTATAACAATGATTAAATATGATGATATATCGTTTGTTTTTAAGGGTTTTACTGTATTGGTACAGATTAATAAAACCTTAACAATCGAATGTTTAAAAAACTATTTACAAGTTCATCAGACCTTTACATAATAAGGGAGGTTGAAACAATGAATTCTTTACAACAAATCAATTCCACTTTTTATATGAGGAGATGACAAGATGAACTATGATTTACAGGAAATGATTTTCACCTTTATCGGTGGACTCGGTATTTTCCTATTCGGTATTAAGTATATGGGAGATGGTCTTCAAAAAACAGCGGGAGACCGTCTGCGGTATATTTTAGATAAATATACGTCGAACCCGTTTCTCGGAATTTTGGCTGGTATTGTCGTCACAGTTCTTATCCAATCGTCATCCGGAACAACCGTCATCGTTGTTGGTTTGGTCAGTGCCGGATTAATGAACCTGCGTCAAGCAATCGGTGTCGTCATGGGAGCGAACATCGGGACAACGATCACAGCCTTCATCATCGGCTTTAACGTCAAAGAAGCAGCACTCCCGGCGATTGCGCTTGGAGCGTTCCTGATTTTCTTCTTCAATAAAGAACGGATTCAATACATCGGTCAAATTTTCTTTGGATTTGGAGCTCTCTTTTATGGATTGACCTTAATGGGAGACGGGATGGCACCGCTTGAATCGAGCGAGTGGTTCCGCGACTTGACGGTTTCAATGTCGGATAGTCCTTTACTCGGTGTTTTTGTCGGAACAATCTTTACGATTCTCGTTCAGTCATCCTCTGCAACGATCGGGATATTACAAGAGTTGTATGACGGCGGTATGATTGATATCAAAGCAGCATTGCCGGTTTTGTTCGGTGATAACATCGGAACAACGATTACGGCAGTCCTCGCAGCACTCGGCGCATCGATTGCTGCAAAACGGACAGCCGCGGCACACGTCATCTTTAACATCGTCGGGACGGTTATTTTCCTACTGGCTTTACCGCTGTTCTCAAGCTTCATTACGTGGATCACCGGTGCGCTTGATTTGGAACCGAAAATGCAGATTGCCTTTGCCCACGGGACGTTTAACGTCGTCAACACGCTGATTCAATGCTGGTTCATCGCCCAAATCGCATGGCTCGTCCAAAAAGTCGTCCCGGGAACGGATACGACCGTCGACTCAAAGCCGCGCCATCTCGATCAAAATATCCTGAACCAATCGTCGTCACTTGCGCTGAGTCAGGCAAAACTGGAAGTGTTGCGGATGGGAGAATTCTCGAAAGACGCACTTCAAAAAGCACATCGTTATACACAATCACACGATAAAAAAGATGTGTCGGATGCAGGGCAGATCGAATATGCAATCAACCATCTGAATACGGAAGTCACGAGCTATCTTGTTAAGGTCGCAGCACATGACTTATCGGAGCGCGAATCCAATGATCACTCGCTTCTCATGCATGCGGTCAACGATTTTGAACGGATTGGTGATCACGTTGAAAACGTCATTGAGTTGGTCGATTTCCAGATCGTTAACCGAATCACGTTTACCGAAAAAGCGAAAAAAGAACTCGATGAAATGTATATCCTGACGCAAAAAATCGTTGAGACTGCCATCAAAGCAGTTGAACTCGATGATGTTTCATTGGCACGCCAAGTGCTTGAACTGGAAGGAAAGCTTGATTCACTGGAACGTTCATTCCGGAAGCACCACGTCTTACGGGTGAATTCAGGCGAATGTACAGGTCAAGCCGGTATGATTTTTGTTGACTTGTTGTCGAACCTCGAACGGATTGGGGACCATGCTGTTAACATTACGGATTTGGTGCTTGAGCAACGTTCTGGAACGGCATAAATAAAAATATGATGGAAGAGGAATTTCTGAATAGAAATTCCTCTTTGTTTTTTTAAGATAATTTATTGACATTTCAGAACGGTTTTAGTAATCTAATATTAGTTGTTTTTAACCATCATGGCGGTGTAGCTCAGCTGGCTAGAGCGTACGGTTCATACCCGTGAGGTCGTGGGTTCGACTCCCTCCGCCGCTACTATTACTTAAGGACCCTTAGCTCAGCTGGTTAGAGCTGACGGCTCATAACCGTCCGGTCGCAGGTTCGAGTCCTGCAGGGTCCATTGTATAAACGTACACTCTTTTTTTAGGGTGTGCGTTTATTTTTGGTTGCTTGGGGAATATTAAAGATATTGTAATAATGTTCATACAATAATATTCATACTATGGCAATTTAAGGGAGAGCGAAGAGAGATGGAACGTAACCATACGATGATGCAGTTTTTTGAGTGGCATGTAGAGAATGATGGGAAGCATTGGCAACGCTTGAAAGAGAGAGCGCCGGAACTGCGTGCTGCAGGCATCACATCTGTTTGGATTCCACCAGCGTCAAAGGGGCAATCAGATGAAGATACAGGGTATGGCATTTACGATGTCTATGATTTAGGAGAGTTCGACCAAAAAGGAACGGTTCGTACGAAGTACGGTACAAAAGATGAGTTGATCGAAGCGATTCAAGTTGCTCACGAGAATGATATCGCGATTTATGCCGATGTCGTCATGAACCATAAAGCAGCCGCCGATGAACTCGAAACGATTAAAGTAGTCGAAGTACATCCGGAAGACCGTTCGCAAGAAATTTCAGAAGAGTTTGAAATCGAAGCCTGGACGAAGTTTACGTTCCCGGGCCGAAACGGTAAATACTCGGATTTCATCTGGACACATGAATTTTTCAACGGGACGGATTTTGATGCCCGCGAAGAAAAAACGGGTGTCTTTAAGATTTCCGGTAAAAATAAAGATTGGAACGATCAAGTAGACAATGAATTCGGAAACTATGACTATTTGATGTTCGCCAACATTGATTACAACCATCCGGAAGTACGGGAAGAGATGATTAACTGGGGGAATTGGTTTAAGGAAACGATCAATTGCCAAGGTTTCCGATTGGACGCGATCAAACACATCAACTACGAATTCGTCAACGAGTTCGCGAAATCGATGATCGGAGACGATCCGGACGGTTTTTATATGGTCGGTGAGTTCTGGAAATCAGATTTAGATGATTGCCGTCAATTTTTAGACAGCGTGGATTACACCATCGACTTATTTGATGTGCCGCTTCACTATAAATTCCATGAAGCATCACAACAAGGACAGGATTTTGATTTGACGACGTTGTTTGCGGACACACTCGTCGAATCCCACCCGACGAATGCCGTGACGTTTGTTGATAATCATGATTCCCAACCGGGCGAATCGCTTGAGTCGTGGATTGATGACTGGTTCAAACAACATGCATATGCCTCTGTTTTATTACGCAAAGATGGTTATCCGTGTGTCTTTTATGGAGACTACTACGGTGTCCAGGGACCGCATCCGGTCGAAGGTAAAAAAGAGATGATCGATGCATTGTTGTATACACGTTACCATAAAGCATACGGCGAACAGGAAGATTATATGGATGATGCACATTGCGTCGGCTGGGTCCGTCGCGGTGTCGAAGAATTCCCGAACTCGGGATGTGCCGTCTTGCTTTCGAATGCGGATATGTGCGAAAAACGGATGTTCGTCGGCGAAACGCGTGCCGGAGAAGAGTGGTTTGATTATACGAATCACCAAGAAGAGCCTGTTGTGATCGATGAAGAAGGTTTCGGTGTTTTCCCTGTTCCAGGTGGCGGTGTCTCGGTATTCGCCCCGCGTGACGAACAGTAATTTCTGAGGGTCATTGCTTGCGCCTGACCAACTATTTTTGCTAGTCTTAAAGAGTAGTGAAATTCCGAAAATAGGATAAAGGGGGACATGAAAATGTCAAAATTTGAATTACCAGAACTCGGCTACGCTTATGATGCGCTGGAGCCACATATCGATGCTCGTACGATGGAGATTCACCACTCTAAACACCACAATACGTATGTCACGAACGTTAATGCAGCACTTGAAGGGTCAGAGCACGAAGGGAAATCACTTGAAGAATTACTTCAAAACCTGGATTCACTTCCTGCAAACATTCAAACAGCTGTCCGTAACAATGGTGGCGGTCACTGGAACCACTCGTTCTTCTGGAAACTCTTGAAAAAGAACGACGGATCAGCTCCAACTGGAGAACTTGCTTCAGCAATCGACGAGTCATTCGGTTCGTTCGACGCGTTCAAAGATGAGTTTGCAAAAGCAGCGACAACACGTTTCGGTTCAGGTTGGGCATGGCTCATCGTTGACGGCGGTAAATTAGCAGTCGTTTCAACACCAAACCAAGACACACCAGTCATGGAAGGGAAAACGCCGATTCTTGGACTTGATGTTTGGGAACATGCGTATTACCTCAACTATCAAAACCGTCGTCCTGATTACATCAACGCATTCTTTAACGTCGTTGACTGGGATCACGTGGCAAAACTTTACGCTGACGCAAAATAATCGTTATATCAAAACATCGGTTCCTGTTCCGGGAACCGATGTTTTTTTAATGCGGAAAATGATGGGATAGGTTGTTATGGAAAGTTTCCTTCTATATAATGAAACAAGATGACTTTTTGAACGATAGGGGAGTACGCCATGGCGAAACGAATCACGGTGAAGGGAAAACGGCGGAATCATCTGCCGCTTCGCCTTAACTTAATGTTTTTTGTAGTATTTTTATTGTTTGCGATTTTAATCTTTCGCTTAGGTGTCGTCCAGATTGTGAATGGTGAAAAGATTTCACGGGAAGTTCAAAAGACGGAAATGATTGCATCAAAATATGAAGTTCCCCGCGGAAAGATTTATGACCGGGACGGAAGACTGTTGGTCGATACGATTTCGAAATATTCAATTGTCTATCGTCGTTCCCAAAATACGAAAGTCGACGAACGGATTGAAATCGCATCTCGTCTTGCGGCAATCATCAATCTTCCGAAAGACGATTGGAAAGTAACGGAACGCGACATGAAAGATTACTGGGTAGCCGTCAACAGTGAAGAATCGGATCGACGCTATAAGCAGGCAGTGGAAAAACGTTATCCAGATGCCGAAGAGCAGAACAAGCTGTCGATTTCGGAACAGGATCAAATCCGTCTCGATACGATTACGAAAAAAGATATCGATTTTGATGATAAGACGATGGAAATCATCGCCATCAAACACAACATGGAAGTCGGTTACGCGCTTGACCCGCAACTCGTTAAACTAGGAGCGAGCGCCAAGGAGATGGCGATTATCGATGAAAACCTGGAAGATTTAAAGGGTGTATCGGTGGAGCCGTTTTATGAACGCTCTTATCCGTATGAAGGAACGCTGCGAAATATCTTCGGCAAGTACTCGAAAATTCCGGCTGAACAGCAGGCGGAGTTTAAAGCAAAAGGATACAGCCTGAACGACCGGGTCGGAACATCATTCCTTGAGCAACAGTATGAAGATCTGCTCCGCGGAAAACCGGCATACGATGTCTATGAAACGTTTAACGGTGAACCGGTTGGTGAACCGAATCGTGAAGAAGGCGAATCCGGGAAAGACCTTGTCTTGACGGTTGATGCAGAATACAACAAACAAGTTGATCAGATCTTGCAACAAGCCATCAAGATGGGGCGCGGTATGGGAAGCGGTTATCTGAAAGAAGGATATGCCGTCGTCATGAATCCGAAAACCGGTGAGATTTTGGCCATGTCCGGTCAAAAGCTCGATACGGCAACCAATAAATTCAGTGATGTTGCGATTAATAACGTGTTGACTTCTCTGCAAATCGGTTCAACGATTAAAGGGGCAACGGTCGCGATGGGACTTGAAGAAGGAGTCATCCGTCAAAACGAAGTCATCAATGATGCACCGATCACAATTGGTGGTACGAAAAAAGGATCGTATGTCAATATGGGACCTATTACGGACCTGACGGCACTCGAACGTTCTTCAAACGTCTACATGTTTAATATTGCGATGCGGATGGCAAAATATCCGAGTAACGGTGTCGCCGGTGCAAGCGTCGATGCAGCGGCAGCGATCATGCAGAACTATTACAGTCAGTTTGGTCTTGGCGTAACGACGGGTATCGATCTTCCGTACGAAGCCAAAGGGGTACAAGGGACGCCGGACCGTGTCACACTCTTGATGGACCGCGTGATTGGTCAGTATGATGCTTTTACACCGCTTCAAGTTGCACAGTATGTTTCGACACTCGCAAACGGCGGATACCGGGTGCAGCCGCACTTCTTAAAAGAAGTTTTGGCTTCGAACTCGATTGAAGACGAAACGAAAAAAGTCGATTACAGCTTTAAAACGAACTATTTAAACCGGATTGAAGTCAGTCAAGCGAATATTGATCATGTCCGCGAAGGATTCCACCGTGTTGTCAAAGGGGAACGCGGGACAGCCAAAATCATCGCCCAAACCGGTATTGATGCGGCAGCGAAAACGGGAACGGCTCAGGTCAGTGTATACGGCGAAGACGGAATTGCACTTCGGGACGGCAGCGGACAACCGGTTCGTTCATTAAACTCGAACTTGGTCGGCTGGGCACCGTACGATAATCCGGAGATGGCATGGGCCGTGTTCCTTCCATATATGGAGCAGGAAACCGTCAACTCGAAAATTGGTCATGATTTAGTGAAAGCATACTTTAATGTGAAAGACGTTCCATGGCAGACTAAGCCAAATTAACTAGTAAAGAGGCTGGGACATAACTAGCTGACTTGTAAAGAAAATAAGGGATTGCCATCGTCACGATGCGCAATCCCTTATTTTTTCGTCACCTCTTATCAAATTGCCCCTCGGGCAATACTTTGG
>NZ_JAWPEN010000015.1:0-85120 GCF_033342815.1 Exiguobacterium artemiae | reverse complement strand
ATTTCACTTCGCTTGAATATACGTTTTTGCCCATGCAAAAACACCTCCGATGCTAGTACTTTTTAAAAGTGTACCACTCCGAAGGTGTTTTATATTGTCTCAAAATTTTAGGTTAGCCCACGGGAAACAGAGGCTCAAAAGATGTTTTTTCAAGCGAATCACTTCTTTCGTAAGAGTAGGAACTTTCATTAACAATATCTTCCTTATTCGTACCGTATCATACGTGAAGACAGGAGGGAAGGAGCACGGATGACACATTTTTGGAAAGTGAACGGCAAGTGGCGGATTGGTCGGCTCATCTTACTTACGATACTACTTGTGTTGGTATTGTGTTTTCTCTATACGTTTCATCAGAAAATCCTGCGTCAGTTGTATTTGGAAGAGCAACTGGAACAACAGTACGGGCTGAAAAAAGATGAGTATCAGATATTCGGTCAATTTACAAAGTTTGGTTATGGATACAGTGTATTTCTAAAAGATGAACCGCGAACATCCTATTTGTTTAATGTCAGAGATAAAGATGGGAACTACTTTGCAGTATACTTAGGTCATAATTTTTTAGATCCATCCGAAGAATTTATTGATTTCCGAGAACCAAAACATCCTGAGTTTGAACAATTCACAGATGATCCGTAAGCGAGCAAGATGTTACAAATTACACTCAATCTTAAAATAGGAGGAATCCACATGTGGAAAGATTACGAATGGCTCAACCAACCAACTGAGGTGGACATGCAGGAACGCTTAACCTTCACGACTGAAGGCGATACCGATTTTTGGCGTAATACGTATTATCAGTTTAACCGGATGACCGGTCATGCCTTACTTAAACCAATCCCGGCACCGTCTTTTTCCTGCCGAATCGAAGTGAAGTTGCACCCGCGTCTAACGTATGATCAGGCGGGAATCCTTCTCTATCTGAACGAAGACAACTGGCTAAAAGTTTCAGCGGAATTTATTCCGGACGGGAAATCGCATCTCGGAGCGGTCGTCACGTCGTTCGGGTACTCCGATTGGTCGTCGCGTGATATCGACAATACGGTCTTTGATCAGCCGTTGACGTTTGAGCTCGTCTGCAACCAACAGGACGTCGAGCTGTACTTTATCGACGGTGAGACGAAGGAGCAGTTACGGATTGCCCATCTGCATGCGGAAGGGGACTGGAAAGTCGGACCGTATGCCTGCAGTCCGAATCTTGAGGGGCAAGGGTGTGACGTCGAAGTATTGGCGTTTGATTGCCAAACAATCTGAATAAAACCAGACTACTCCAGCACTCATATCGTCTCATGAGTGCTTTATTTGTGAAGGGAGAGAAAATGAAATGGGCATGATCTTCAGTAGCTTTATAGTATGCTGCCTATCTTACGGTATTGTCGGTCGATTCATGTATGTCATCCATCAATTAAATCGTCCAATAGATTGCTTCATTTGTTGGTATGAAACGATGATTCGACAACTGGTTCGTGGACGTATCGTCTTTAAGCAAAAAGGACGCAGCAACTACCTTCTGTTTGCGGGATATCTTCTGCTTGTTTTCTATGCGACTGCTCTATTTTTAGAGAATCTGCATAGAGGTGAGAACGTTTCGCTGAAAGGAATCGCCTTGATCATTCTGGCACTTATTTTTCTTCTCACAATCAGTCCTTTGATTGTCGAGGATGAATCTTCAAACGAGAAAAATCAGATTGATCCTAATCGAGACAAAAAAACGTTTTGGACCTTTTTAAAAAATCGGTTCTGTTTCTTCATCGATCAGGTCTTGTTTTTTGTTCTCATGCCATTCATATTCAGTACGGGTGTCTTGACCAGCGCGATACCGTTCCTCCAATGGAATGAATTGTGGTTGACTGGTGGTTTAGTCGGTTGGGTATTCTTCTTATCCTTGTCGTCGCATACAACTTTGTTTGAGCGGTGTTACTACCGGACAGACTTTAAGAATCAGTATTCAAGTGAAATTAGAAATAGGCAGCTTGCTCAAAAAAAGGCATGTTTTCATATTATTCTACTAGTCGGTAGTGTATGGAATTTTTCGTTGGCGATTGAGGGATTAGCTGACATGAGTAAGTGGATTGGTGGACTCATTGCGTTTTACTACATGCCTGGATGGTTTTTCGAATTTGTTGATACGGCATATCTGCAATACAAAAATGATTCTACTTCACTGTAAAACACAGCGAAATCAACACGTTCACCGATTATCCATTGACAATTCTTAGTACCGACTCTTACAATTGAAAATGATTATCAATAAGAATGGGAGTCCTGTCCACTATGAACGTTTCACGCCGTAAGAAATCCATCATTCAAGCTGTTTCCATCCTCTCGATTACGACACTGCTGTTCGGTTGTTCGAACCCGGACGAAGGTGCTGACAATAAATCAAATCAAGATACGTTAACGATGGCCTGGCCGCGGGACATCGGCGAGATGAATCCGCATGTCTACAATCCGTCGCAACTGTTTGCCCAGTCGATGGTCTACGAGCCGCTCGTCCATTACGCAGAAGGCGGAAAGCTCGAGCCGTTCCTCGCGAAATCATGGGACATCTCAAAAGACGGAAAAACCTATACCTTTAAATTGCGTGACGATGTCAAGTTCTCGGACGGTTCGACGTTTGATGCGACGATCGTCAAAAAGAACTTTGATGCTGTTCTCAAAAACAAAGCCTTACATAGCTGGCTTGGCTTTATTTCGAAAATCGACAAAACGGAAGCGATCGACAAGCAGACGTTCCGGATGACATTGTCGGAAGCGTACTATCCGACGATTCAGGAATTGGCGGTCGTCCGCCCGGTCCGCTTCCTTGGCGAAGCCGGTTTCTCGAAAAACGGCGATACGTCAAAAGGCGTCGAACAAGAAGTCGGAACCGGCCCGTGGGTGCTCGACGAGTACAAAGCGGATCAATACGCGACGTTTAAGGTCAACAAAAACTACTGGGGACCGAAGCCGAAAGTGAAGAAAATCAAGGTCGACATCATTCCCGATGCCGAAAGCCGCGTACTCGCTTTTGAAAAAGGCGACATCGATTTGATTTTCGGCGAAGGGGCAATCAGTGTCGACGCCTACAATCAACTGAAAGAAACGAAATCCTACAAGACGACGATGTCAGAACCGGTTGCGACACGTCTGTTGATCATGAACACGAAGAAAAAACAGCTTGCGGACGAACGCGTCCGTCAAGCATTGCAATACGGCTTTGATAAGAAGACACTTGTAGAAGGCATCACGTCCGGTCTCGAAGCACCGGCTGACTTCATCCTGCCGCCGAACCTGCCGTACACATCGAACCTGAACGTCGAGAAACGGGACTTTGATGTCGCAAAAGCGAAGTCGTTGCTGGACGAAGCCGGCTGGAAACTGCCGAACGGCAAAAAGATTCGTGAAAAAGACGGACAACCGTTACAGATTGAAATGATGTATGATGCCGCGGAACTTGTCCAAAAAGCGATGGCGGAGACGTTACAGTCGGAGTGGGCGAGCATCGGGGTTGACTTGAAAATCGTTGGTGTCGAGCTTCCGGATCAAGTCCAGCGCTTCAAAGATAATAAATTCGATATCAACATGTACAGTAACTTCGGGGCACCGTACGATCCGCACACATTCGTCAACATCATCGGTACGGACGGATTCGGTTTTAAAGAAGCGATTTCCGCTTACCCGAACAAGGATCAACTGTTACAGGAAATGAAAGATGTCCTCAAAACGACGGATGAAACAAAACGTCAGAAGATGTATGCTGATATTCTGCCGTCGCTCCAGGATCAGGGAGCGCTCGTTCCGATCTCATATTTGAAAAAGATGGCGATTTATCAAAACGGGGTCACGAACTTTAAATTTGCCGCGAACCGGGATGAAAGTCCGTTCGCTCAAATCGGCATTAAGTAAAAGGAGGTGTACGGAATGGGCGTCTATATTCTCAAACGGGTCGGGTCGGTCATTCCGATCCTGCTCCTGGCGATTTTATTGCTGACGGCGATGATTCACCTGTCACCGGTCGATCCGGCGGAGGCCTACCTGTCTGCCGCCCACATCCAACCGACGGAAGAAGTGCTGACGCAAAAGCGGGCCGAGTTTGGTCTCGATCAATCGTTTTTGACACAATACGCGACAACGGTCGTCCGGCTGGCCCAGTTGGACTTCGGGACGTCCTTTGTCTCCGGCAAACCGGTCCTCGATGAAGTTCTGCTTCGTCTGCCGGCGACGTTGCAACTGGCGCTGTCGAGTCTGTTGTTAGCCATTTTCGTCAGTATTCCGCTCGGCTTTCTTGCCGGGATTCGCAAAAACGGCTTTTTTGATCATCTCAGCCGGGGGATTGCCTTCATCGGTGCGTCGATTCCGTCATTTTGGCTCGGCTATCTGCTGATTTTCTTTTTTGCCGTCCAGCTTGATTTGTTACCGGTCGGCGGAATCGGCAGTCCGAGTCATGTCATTTTACCGGCGATCACACTCGCACTGCCGTTGATTGCGCTTTATACCCGGCTGTTACGAACAAGTGTCATCGAGACGATGCGCGAACCGTACGTCCAGTTTGCCCGGACACGCGGCATCCGTGAAACGATCATTTTAGGAAAACACGTCTTGCGGGTCGCGATACCGCCGATGATTACCGGTCTCGGGATGAACCTCGGGAAACTGTTGACGGGAACCATCATCGTCGAGACCGTCTTTTCATGGCCTGGCTTTGGCCGTTATTTCATCGAAGCCATTTTCGATCGGGACATGCCGATTATTCAAGGGTATGTGTTTTTGGCCGCCCTGTTGTTCATCGGCAGCAGTCTGCTCGTTGATTTGTTGCAACTGGCAATCGATCCACGGATTGCCCGGAAAGGAGGGGACAGACGATGAATGTTCCGCTTGGCCGACCGCGTCTGCTCGACCGCCTGTCGAATCAACGGCTGATTTTGATCGGCTGTTCCGTATTTTTGGGACTCTTGTTTCTCGCGGCTCTGGCTGCCCCGTGGTTAGCCCCGCATGACCCGTATCTCGTCAATCTGGCCGTGAAATTGCAGGGACCGTCCTGGACGTATCCGCTCGGGACCGATCAGCTTGGACGCTGTACCTTGTCGCGTCTGTTGTACGGAGCCCGGGTGTCGCTTGGATTCGCCGTCCTGATTTTTGCCTCGTCGCTGCTTATCGGTCTATTGATCGGAACGCTTGCTGGCTACATCGGCGGCTGGGTCGACCAACTGTTAATGCGGTTTTGTGACGGGGTGATGGCATTTCCGAGTTTGATTCTCGTCTTAGGTCTTGTCGGGATTTTCGGACCGGGACTGAAACAGGTCATCATCGCTTTAATGCTCGTCCAGTGGGTCTACTATGCCCGGATGTTCCGTGGACTTGTCATGACGTTGAAAGAAAAGAACTTTATTGCAGCGGCTCGGGTCAACGGCTCCTCGCACTGGAAAATCTTCCGGATGCATCTATTACCGAATATCCTGCCGCCGTTGCTTGTCATCGGAACGCTCGAGATGGGCTGGGCAATCATGGATATCTCGGCGATGTCGTTCCTAGGCCTCGGTGTCCAGTCCCCGGCAGCCGAATGGGGCGCGATGATTCATGAAGGTAAATCCTACATCCGGTCAAATCCGGAACTGATGATTTATCCGGGTGTGATGATTATGCTCGTCATTGCGAGCTTTAACCTGCTCGGCGAATCCTTATCGGAACGGTTCGGTGTAAACAAACAATCAAAATGAAAGGAGGCACTCGGATGAAGCCAGTATTATCCGTTGAACAGTTGACGATTGAGACAATCGCGGACGGTCAGCCGCTCGTCCAAAATATCTCGTTTCAGCTTGCGGCCGGACAAATTGTCGGACTGGTCGGGGAGAGTGGCTGCGGGAAGACGGTGACGAGTCTCGCGCTGTTGCGGCTGCTCGATGAAAAGGTCATTCGTCAATCGGGACGGATTTGGCTTGACGAGACCGATTTAATGACGTTGTCCGACCGAACGCTCCGTCGTGTCCGCGGCGGGCAGATCGCCTTCATCATGCAAAATCCGATGAGTGCCTTCACACCGGTCTTCACGATTGGTCATCAATTGATGGAAACGATTCGGACGCACGACCGGTGCAGTAAACGCGAAGCGAAGGACCGGGCACTCGAAGCATTGCGGGAAGTCAATCTCGAACAGCCGGACCGGATTTTAAAAGCCTATCCGTTCGAACTGAGCGGCGGGATGCTGCAACGGGTCATGATTGCACTTGCGGTGTGTCTGCGACCGCACGTCTTGATTGCCGACGAACCGACGACGGCACTGGATGTCTACAATCAAAAATTGGTCCTGTATTATCTCGAGAAAGTCCGGGCGACGTACGATACGGCAATCCTGTTGATTTCGCATGACTTAAGTGTGATCGCTGAAATGGCGGATCACGTTCTTGTCATGCGGGATGGGGAAATCGTTGAACAGGCCAATGTCTTTGATTTGTTCGACCGGCCGCAGCATCCGTATACCCGGCAACTATTGGCACAACACGGAGTTCAGGCAGGAGGGATGAAGGCATGAGCCTGTTGCAACTGGAACACGTCTCACACCGCTACGGCAATCAACGGTTTTTGGCACGGCAGGCAGAGCAGACGGTCTTGCAGGACGTCTCACTGACGCTTGAAGCCGGAACCTGTCTTGGCTTACTCGGCCGCAGCGGTGCCGGAAAAAGTACGCTCGGACGGATTTTACTCGGACTTGAGCGGCCGAAAGCGGGACGGGTCCTGTTTGACGGACAAGACATTTACGAATCGGCGTCAAAGGATTACCGGAAAGACATCCAGGTCGTCTTTCAGGATTCGTTTGCGGCCGTCAATCCGAAGCTGACAGCGGGACAGATCATCGCCGAACCGTTGACGAATTTCCTCCGGTTGTCACCCGACGCATTACACGACCGGTTAGGCGGATTGATGATACAGGTCGGTTTATCCGCAACGGATTTAACGAAGTACCCCCATCAGTTCAGCGGCGGTCAGTTGCAACGGATCTGTATCGCCCGGGCGATCGCGACGAATCCGAAGCTGATTATCCTTGATGAAGCCGTCAGCAGTCTCGATATGGTCAATAAAGCGCTGATTCTCGACTTATTGAGGAACTTAAAAGAGACGCTTGGTCTCGCCTATGTCTTCATCACCCATGATGTGCAAGCGGCGCAAGCGCTGAGCGACCGGTTCGTGATTCTCGATCAAGGTCAGCTGGTCGGTGAATACCCGACGCTCCTGTCGTTTTCGGAAGCGACGGACGAGCACGTTCAGGCAATCCGTCAGGCCGTTCTCGCCATCCATCCGCGGCACCGGACGATTCGAAAGTAAACTCTCCTTCCATCGGGTAGGAGGGTTTTTATTTTTAATTATAAGGTAAATAATGGGTTAAAGTGGTATTTTTAACAAAAGTGGAGAAGGAGCGTCTAATATGAACAAACACTATCTGTTGGGAACACTTGCGGTCGCGGTCGGGATTTTCATGCTGTTTATCATCAAACTGTTTGGAACGTATATGACTTTAACACAGGAAACATCAGCTCAGGGTTTAGCGGCGTTTGGTCTGATCTATTATCCGATGGCCTTTTTCGTAATAGCTGCTCTATTTTACATTGCCGGCTGGTGGAAACAGGATTTAAAAAAGCAACAGGAAACTATTGGTCAACCAGTTAAATCTTCTTGAGCATCAACCATTCAGTCCAAGCGGATTGAGTGGTTTTTCTTTTAACATGCTTGTAAAGGAAACTTGACACTTGAATGTAAATTACCTATTATTGGAATTGAGGGGTGACTGGGATGAAAAACAGAATGAAGGCGTTACGGGAAGCGCGTCAGTGGTCACAAGGGGAACTGGCAAAAGCACTTGGCGTATCAAGACAAACTGTCATTTCAATTGAAAAAGAACGTTATAATCCGTCGCTCGAACTGGCTTTTTCAATCGCTGCGTTGTTTGATTGTCCGATTGAAGCGATTTTCATACCCGATGCGAAAGAAAAAGGAGACGATGCCTGATGAAACATATGCCGGTAATCAATCGTTTACTGTTCGCCGTTCTACTGATGTACGGCGGTTATCTGACGCTGTTCGACGGACCCAGTCCGTTCAGTATCATTCTTATGCTGGTCGGAATCAGTCAACTGGCGGTCGATTTAGTTTTCCCGCCTGCTGAGACGTATGACGAACGGCAGGAAAAAATTAAAATGAAAAGCGGTCAACTATCGTATGTCCTGAGTATCGGTTACGTTTTTGTCATGCTGACAATCGTGCAGTGGAAAGTCGTCGACGACATCATGACAGCTTTGTTGTGTGTGCTGTTCATTCAGGTCATGACGTTCCCGGTGATGCTGTTTATTTACAATCGGCGCAGTTGACGACAAAAAAAGAACAGGTCAAGCGACCTGTTCTTTAGTAATATTCGGACAGCTGTTCTCTTGATTCTTCCGTCAGATAACCGAGCGATAAAAAGCTTTTGACGAATCGGGAAGGACCGACATTCGAATCGGGTTCGACGTTCCACGTAGTATCTTTTACCTGCTCCAGGACTTCGATGTCAGCTGCCTGCATCTTAACGAAATCGAAGTCAAGCGCAACAGTATCGGTCTCGTCCCACGGCAGTTCATTTGAGGACCGGCTGTCATGTATCGACTGTAACAGCCGGTCATTCGGCGGATTGAATTCGAATTGTAAGTAATCTCCGCCTGTATCCTTGACGGAAAGTCCGCCGCGGGCGACGATGGCCGGTAAAAAGCGGCGGTGTGTAAAGTGTCTGAGAATCATCAGAACAGCTCCTTCCTGATTAGATGTGATTGTTTTGCATCTTATGGAGCAGACGGTCGAATGACTCGTGCTCGTCCATCGTAAACTGTTTGAAGTACTGTTCGTGAATGACCTCGACGACAGGAGCGGATTCCTCGACGATCGTCTCGCCTGACGGTGTCAGGACCAGCCGTTTTTCCCGGTCGATCCGTTTACGGGTGATGAGATGAAGGTCAAATAATTTTTTTAAGGTTTGGGAGATCGCTCCGCTCGACAGTTCAAGTGTCGTCTCAAGTGATTTTTGTGTCGCGCTTTGTTCCCGGTATAATGTATCCAGCATATCGAACTGCGATTTCGATAAGCCCCAATCTTTCAGGACAGCGTTGACTTCCTTCATATAGCGGTGATGCAGTTTTTGGATGGCCTGCCAATGACGGTAGGATGGAGTAGACAGGTGTGAAGTCATCAGATCCCTCTTTTCTGTCACCGTATAAACGGTAAAATAATGAGAAACGCTGTTTTTTTAATCAAGCGGTTTCATATGTCCAAATTACCATAGAATGCGCTGAACTCCTATCACTTGCGCCTGACAAAAAAGCTTCCTTCAGTGGACCCGATCAACCGGGCGGACGAAGGAAGCTTTTTAATGAGGACGTGATGCTATTTTTGCCGGCGGGACACGCCGTCCCCAAAATAAATAACCAATTGGTCCGAGATAATTAACGAGAAAAATCAGGATACCCCGGATCCATTTCGGTCCGCGTGTCTTCGGGCGTTTCCATAAGTCGAGATATGGTGCGACCATTAAAACGAATCCAAGCAGGTGGATGATATTATTGAAACACTTCCGGTTGTTTACATTCAAACCAAACGAAGTACCTCCTGAGCACTGATTAGCTGACGAACAAACGGTCATGAAAATTCTTCAAAATCAGCCGATCCTGTTCAATCGTAAAACCGTATCGTGTAAAACATTCAGCAGCAACGCGGCCGCCGTAAGAAATGGCGGTAAAGTCTCCGCTGACCCGGTAATGGGTATATTTATGTTGAATATCGTGAATCAAAGACTCGAGCAATAAACCGCGTTCCCCGAGACCTTCTTCCCGCACATGGATATCGAGTAAGCTGAATTCAGCAAATGTACTTGAGCCGTGCAGACGTGTCGACAGATGTTGAATCGTCATATGCGACCGTTTGGATAGAACGGTTTTGGTGGTGCGGCGATTTTCCAGTAACGTCACGTAATAACTGAACAGTGGTGCACGAATGTTACGTGTTACTTGGACGACCTGCTGTTGATTATTGTAAGCCAGTCCGACGATCTGTTCGTTCGGATGCTGTTGAATGTCGATGGAGCGTTCAGTACAGACGGTGTGCCAGTTTGGCTCCGGAATCCATGATAACTCAGGCGTCCGGGGGGATCTAAAGAATTTCACGGGCGAAGTAAATCCTCCTTTAAACGAATAGATGGTTTAAATATACACTTTTTGTCAATTGGATAAAAGGTATTTTAACAAAAACATACAAATGTAAAGAATTTTTGTTGTATTTACAACAAAAAATAATATAATAAGTTCATAACATATGATAAGTGAATATAAAAAGGAGGCGCCATGGGAGAACTATTACGTGAAATCGGAATGATTGCACGAGCACTTGATTCCATCAGCAACGTGGAGTTCAAAGAGTTGGAACTGACAAAAGGCCAATATATCTATCTCGTCCGAATTTGTGAGCATCCGGGTATCATTCAGGAAAAATTAGCAGAGCTGATTCTGGTTGACCGGACGACGGCAGCCCGGTCGATTCAAAAATTGGAAAAAGCCGGATTCATCGAAAAACGGCCGGATGTCGTGAACAAAAAAATCAAGAAATTGTATCCGACTGAAAAAGGACTGGCGACATGCCCGGTAATCCTTCAGGAGCATGCGTATTCGAAGCGCGTTGCCCTGGCTGGTCTGAGTGAAGAGGAACAGACGCAGTTACAACAGTTGACGAAGCGGGTCCGTAAAAATATCGAACAGGAGTGGGACTTCGTCAAAAAAGGCGGAATACGAAATTATTTGGAGGAGTGAACAGAATGACACAAACGATTGAGTTTGTCCGCTGTGACGTCAAAGATGTTGAAATATTACAAGCAGTTAGTGTGGAAACATTTACGGATACATTCGGATCCGAGAATGATCCGCAGCACCTCGAGGACTATCTCAAACAATCCTACGGACGCGAAAAATTGATACAGGAGCTGGAACGTCCGGATTCATTTTTCTTTTTCATCAAAAGTAACGAGGAAATCGCCGGTTATTTAAAGCTGAATGTCGGTGCTGCTCAAACTGAACCGATGGAAGGAAACACCTTGGAACTTGAACGGATTTACATTCGTTCGGCGTACCAGGGAACAGGTCTTGGGAAGCGATTGCTGGAAAAAACTCTGGAGATTGCTCAGGAGCAGGGGATGGACCAGGTCTGGTTAGGGGTATGGGAAGAAAATCATCATGCGATTCGCTTTTATCAACGTTTTGGTTTTGTGCAGACAGGGTCACACTCTTTCTTTATGGGAGAAGATGAACAAGTGGATTGGATCATGACGAAGACGCTGTAAATAAATCAATATGTCAAAATGTTATGCGGTCGAAATTTTGCCGTTCTTCGAAACCGAGAAATCCAACCTCAATGTAAAAGAAGTTGTTCCAATTCTGTTTTCTGCCGGAAATGGTGTCGCGTATGCATTCCGACCAGTTGAACCCATTCCTGTGCATTCAGATAACCGAAACCGCCGTGTTTTGTTTTGGCTGCCGGATTGATTTGCTCCAGGCGGACGGACCAGTCTTCCATTCGTTGGACGAGCTCAAGCAACCGCTGTTTCAGGCGGTCACGGCTGTCGGTATTGTCCGGCGGAGCGTTCATCTCGTCCGGCAGTCTGATTTTGATCGGTGGGAAAGCCTGTTGACGGAATAATTCTTCGCCGAACGGTGTTTTACCGTCCGCCGTATCGGTCGTCAGCGAAGCGCAGATTTCAACTTCATCGATATATTCATGGGCGACAAGTAAAATATGATCATACATTTGACCGAGCGACCAGACGCCCGGTTGCGAGATATGATGCAACTCGTCTTCGGAATACCGGTCCAGTTCATCATGCAGATACAGCAGACAATCGATTTCTGTCATCGGAACCCCTCCTTTAGCGAATCATCCATTTTCTTAATACTATCATGTCCGACAATGACTTCGGCACCTGAAAACAGGGACGACAAGGAGTAGAATCCAAGTCGTCCCTGTTGCTTTCTTAAGAAACCTTTGATTCGTCCTCGACCGTCATTGTATACAACTCCTGTTTCGAACGTTGAAAGACGATTTGCAACGTCATCAGACCAAGCGCCAGGAAACCAAGCGAAAAGACGATATAGGTCGAGCGGATCGACAACGTTTCGGCAAGCAGACCAATCGATAACGTCAGTCCGATAATGAGAATCGACTCGGCGACGTTGATGACACCGGAGAACCGCCCCATGATCGAGACCGGAACGTTGTTTTGATAAAACGACAGGAAACCGGTGTTTGCAAACGATAAGGCGAACGTCAGCAGGAAAAAACCGACTGCGGCAAGACTGAAATCCGTCGCCGTCGCAAAAATTAAGTAGCCGACCGGTGTCGCAACCGAGCCGAAACCAATCAGGAACGGCAGGCTGAGCCATTTCGTGCACGTTGCATTAATGATTGAGCCGGAAATGATGCCGAGGCCGGCGATACTGACGAGGAAACCGTACGTGCTCTCCGAAAAATCAAGAACGCGGGTCGCGAACGTCGCTTCCAGTGAATCGAGGCCGGACATGGAAATCGTCATGACGCAGAACAGCGTATACACGAGCGTGATGTAGCGGTGTTTGTGCGCATAATGCAACGTTTCTTTCCAGTCCGAGACGATTAGACTGAAACTAAGCCGCTCGGCACCGGTGATTGTGGCTTGTTTTTCGATATCCGGCAGGGAAAACAGAATCAATGCCGAAATGGCCAGCGCACCGGCATTCAGATAGATGGCAAGTGTCGGCGATCCGACGAGAAACAACAAACCGGCAATCGTCGGTCCAAGAATGAAGCCACACGATTGAATGAAATTTTTCAAGGCATTAAACCGTTGTCGGTTGGTTTTTGAAACCAGTTTCGTCATGTAAATCAGGGAAGCTGATTCGAAAAGAGAGCTGCCGATATTGATGAAGAAGACCAGTGTATACAGGACGAATAACGAGTCAATCCACGGTAGGACGGCAATCAGGATGGCCCGGGACAAATCAAGCAACACCATCAGATTCCGTTTATCGACGCGGTCGATGACCGTACCGGACCAAAAACTCGATAACAGGGCAGCGATCGGGACAAGCATGTAGAGAATCGAGACGGCGAACGCTGAATTCGTCCGGTCGAGGACAATCAAATTCAGGGCAATGAAGTACACCCACGCCCCGAGATTGGAGATGCCGACGCTTGATAACAAGAGGGCAGGATGTTTCCATGTTCCACGCATACGCCATCACTCCTTCTGAATGTTTTTTGAATATATAGAAAATGATTACAATTGATGTTAAGGGACAGCGGAATGGAAAGCAAGAAGAAAATGGAAAAAGCCATCCGAAAGATGGCTGGGATCAATCCATTAGGTGAGGAAGTAATCGAGTGTCGCAAACAAACTCGTTAACAGAAAACAAATCAGCAAAAGGGCGGATAGGAGGACTAAGTCGAGATGCCGGCGAAGCCCGTTCGTTAAAATAAAGAACAAGGTCCAGAAGGCGACAAACACGGTGAAAATGACAGCGAGAACAGGCGCCGCAAGCGGAAACGACTCTGCGATTTGAGTCCGGAAGGCTGGGTTCGTAATGGCGTAAAAGGCAAAAACGAACGTCGGGAGTGCGCCGAGGTAAAGGAGCCATTTGGGAAATTTCATAGGGAACATTACTCCTTCTAAATACGTTAAGCATACATTCAGTATAGAAGATTAAAATTGTAAATAAAACGTACAAAATTGTAAGGAAGTGTCATTTTTTAATTTAACATCATGTATAGTGAATGAAAAGCATATCTTATACAATCGAAATGGAGTCTATGTATGATGAATTTAACGATTAAACCAACCTTAGTAGGAACAGCGACCATCCTCCGACCGTTTGAAGCAAAAGATTTCCCTTTGATCGAACAGTGTTTGCAAGATTCGGAAGTCCTTCAACTGACGGGAAGTGAAGCTGATATTGACCGGGAAAGACTTAAAACCTGGTACGGGACGAGGCACGATCAGCCGGACCGTCTGGATTTGGCAGTCATCGACAAAGCTACCGGTACGCTCATCGGTGAGATCGTCGTCAACGACTATCAGTCAAGCGACCACAGCATGAACTTCCGGATTCTGATTGGTGAAGCCGGTAGAAACCGTGGTCTTGGAACGGAAGCAACTCGTTTGCTGATCCATTACCTGTTCCGGAAGACATCGCTTGCTCGCTTGACGTTAAGCGTTTTTGACTTCAATCCGCGGGCGCGACATGTGTATGAAAAGCTGGGGTTTCAAGTGACCGGTGTAGAAAAAGATGATTTCGAAGTTGATGGACGACGTGTCTATTCCATTCTGATGGTCTTAACGCGGGAACGTTATTTAGAGCAATAAACGAAACAACAGCCCGGTCTTCCTCCTAAACAAGCGGAGAAACCGGGCTGTTATTTGATTCGTTTTATTTTTGTTCGGACTTGCGTGCTTCTTCTTCCTCTACCCAGTTAAAACTCAAATCGACCCGTCTGCCGATGAACGAACGTAAGAAGAGCAGGAAGCACAAGAGTGGCAAAATCCACCATGCGGAATCAATCGTCCCGAAAAAGCGAACGATATACAACCACATGAACAAGCTGCCGACAAAAAGAATCGTTTCCGAAGTCGTGATGAATTCCCGTTTTGGTTCATACATAAGTAAAACCTCCGATGATATGTCGTTAAGTAGTTGTCTCCGTTGAAGTGTGCGATACCGCAACATCCTGCCGATCGAGCTGATTGAACAGAATCGTCCGGTTTCGCCCTTGTTGTTTCGCTGTGTATAAGGCTTCGTCCGCCAATCCATTCATGTGCTGAATAGGCACATGTTTCCCGTGTGCGATTCCAATCGAGGCCGTGACCGTGATGGCAGGAAACCCGTCGAGTCGGAACCGTTCATTCGCAATCCGTTCCCGGATCCGGTTCGCGACCTTGATGATTTTGGACGGAGTCAGGTCATAGACAAGAATCATGAATTCCTCGCCGCCGATCCGGGCCGTGATATCGTGGGGACGTGTTTCTTCCATCAGGATATTCGCGAACTGTTGTAACACGAGATCCCCGTTTCCGTGACCGTATGCATCATTGACGCGCTTAAAGTGGTCGATGTCGAGTGCAAGGACATTGTAGACGCGCCCCTCCTGTTCCAGTCCGGCTGTCCGGCTGTCCCAGACCCGCCGGTTATAGAGGCCGGTCAGATGATCACGCTCCGCCGACTGTTTATACAGTTCGACTTGACGGTTCAGTGTCTGGAAATCAAGTGTCAACAGACTTGAGAGGACACCGACAGCTAGACCGATCGTCCAGGTCGCAAGCAACAGACGAAGCGAAGCATCCGTAAATCCTAAATTGATCAGGACGGCGAACGTAATCATCAACAGCGCCCAGACGTTGAGAGCGAGATTTTGCCGAAACGGCCGATTCAGAAGCTGGCGGTGAATCCAAATCATCCCGGTACTGATCGCGATGATGGCGATGAAGGCAATAAACGCTTGCGGGGTCACGCCAAACAAAAAGCGGGAACCGGCAATGATCAACGTGGCGACGACAAGCGGAAAACGGTTGCCGTAAAAAGCGAGCAGGACAAGCGGTAAATGGCGCAAATCCATCCGTAATGACTCAGTGACTTGAATCCCTTTGAACATCAGTACGACCCCGAGTAATCCGGTAGCGAGACCGATAATCAGTGATTTTGAAGCATAGGATGAAAAATGGGTCGAATGGATGATTTTTGAAATGATGTAAAAACCGGTGAACGCAATACAGGCATTGACGAGTAGCTCGACGATGAATATAATTTTCCACATCCTTGAACGTGATACTTTTACGATACCATTTTGACAAAAGTTGTCAATCTGGAAGAAAGTTGAAATGTCCGTTGGGAAAGCAATCAGAATTGAAGATGGAGTAGTTGTACTAAATAATGTACAATAAAAATAAAGGAAAACATGTAGGGAGGGACTAACATGTCGATTGTCACGTACAGTGATGCCCGTAAAAATTTCAAACAAATTTTAGACCAAGTGCATGATGATAAGGAGGCTGTCATCATTTCACGAAAAAATAATGAAAATGCCGTTTTACTTTCTGAAGAAGAATATAACCGTTTGATGGAGACCATCTATTTAATGCGAAGTCCTCAAAACTCAGTCCGTCTACTTGAATCAATCGAACAGCTGCAACAAGAAAAGCTGACAGAAAGAACATTGATTAATGAGTAAAGTCCGTCTGCTTTTTACGGATCACGCATGGGAAGATTACCTGTATCGGCAACAGGAAGACAGAAAAAAATTGAAGCGGATCAATACGTTGATTGAAGACGTAAAACGAAATGGTAATTTGGTTGGCATCGGTAAACCGGAAGCACTAAAAGGAAATTTACAAGGCTTTTACAGCCGACGGATTGACTCGGAACACCGGCTTGTTTACCGGACGACGAGTGAACAGGTGGAGATCATTCAATGCCGTTATCATTACTAAGTGAAACGAAACAACTCCCGAGTAAAACGCACGGTTCCTTATGGAACGTGACGTAGACTTGGGAGTTTTTTACTTCTCTACTTCAAGTATACCGGGATGTAGCAGACTGAAACAGTCTACCTTTGCAACAAATCCCCGCTTATACTACAGATAATCAAAAGGAGAAGGAAGGCGATTGAGATGACGGAACAAAAGGAAGTGTTCGACCGGGGACCGTTTCTGCACGGAACAAAGGCCGTCTTGCAAGTCGGCGATCGATTAACCCCCGATTATCAATCCAATTATCAGGAGAAACGATCCAATCATATCTATTTTACGGCAACACTTGAAGCTGCGAAATGGGGAGCCGAGCTTGCCAAAGGTGACGGGAAGGAACGGATTTATCTTGTCGAAACGATCGGACCGTTTGAAAACGATCCGAACTTAACGGATCAGCGTTTTCCCGGCAATCCGACCCGTTCTTACCGGTCGAAGGATCCACTTCTCGTCGTCGCGGAGCTCGGCGTTTGGGAGCGGCATTCGGAGGAAGTGATTCAACAAATGAAGGATTCTTTGGCCCGGTTAACGAAGGAAGGAAAAAATGTCATTTTGGATTAAACCAGACACATGAAGAGGTGAAAAAATTGGCACTCTTGATTCAAGCCGTTAAATATGACGGGTCGCTTCATTGCGACTGGGAAACGACTTTGTTGGAGGAAACCGATCAGTATGTGCTGGTCTACGGACAATCGGGACGTTCCTTAGTCCATCACACGCGGAGACAGACATTTGTCTGTGAGACGCCGTCGCTTGAATACTACGATTTGCAGGACGGGTATACTGTCAATCTCGATCTCGAACCGGATGGTGAGCGGTATTACTGCAATATCTGTCTGCCGACAGAACGGACAGCGTCCGGTCTTCGGTTTGTTGATCTTGACCTCGATCTCATCCGGAATAAAGCCTGTGAGTGGACGGTTGTCGACGAGGATGAATTTTTGGAAAACCAGCGGGTATATCAGTATCCGGCAGATATCATCGAAGGAGCAGAACAGATGCTTCATCGTCTGCAGGACAAGATTCAACGACAGGTGTTTCCGTTTGACGGTTTTCTGGAAAGGTGGTTGGTCCGATTGCCACAACACAGTCGAGCAGACCGCCCGTCATAAATCGAGTGCCGCTCTGTTACGTCAGTCGTTTTTTCTCCGACATTCTACAGCCAGCTTCCGAATTTCTGCTGCCATCGCCCGATTGACCGGCTGAATCTGTTCGAGCCAGTCAAGCAGTGCAAGCGCTGATTCCGGGACCCGGGCATAGCCTTGCAGGACAGCGGCGAATCGTTTTTCGGCTTGCGGGAACCGTTGCTCCGCTCGGCGTTCGTTGCCGTACTGGTCCGGATAATAAACGACTTCCGACTCGAGCAGATGCAAAACGGACAACAAGTTTGAAAAAGCATGCTGTTCGACAAGCTGGAGACCGGACAACCGTTCCCCGCGGGCATAGCGGCACAGTCCGACGTAAAGATTCGTCAACGCTTCATTCAGCGCAAAATCGAGCGTATCCCGCCGGATCGGTGGAGGTATTTGTTTTGAAACCGTCAAGTCGACGCCTGGGAACGTCGGATCCTGCCAGACAATCCGTCCCGGGGAAAAGGCGATGTCCGGCATCTCGTCGAGTTCGAAAATCGCACACTCGCCGTAAATCCCGTCCGCGAACAACAACTTAAACCCGTCGACGGTATTTTGAAAGATAAAGCTGAGCGGATGAACGGATTCGAGCCAGTCGAGACGGTCGAGGAACCGGTGTTTTTGCCCCGGTTTCGTAATGACAAAAAAATCGAGATCGGAATAACGATCGAGCCGTTCGAGTTCCCGACCGACGGAACCGAGTCCGAGCAATAACCAGGCATCATTTGTGTGTTCCAATTGTTGGCCGATCCGGTCGAGGCGGGCAAGCAGGGCGTGTTGGCGTGACATCATAAAAACTCCTTTTATCTAGTGTAAGCGTTCTCTTGTTCAGTCTAGCAAGCTTGAGCGGGGCGTCAAGGAAAGATTGTCGAATGACTAAAAAACAGGAAAGGATGACTGGTATGGAAATACTGATTCTCTTGATTGGTTCATTTCTTTTAAGCAGCTTAATGCTTGGGACGATTATTAAAGCTGTCCTGACCGCTTATCGAAAACAACAGCTGTCGATGGCAAAGGCGATTCTCATTACAAGTGGTATGACGGTGTTCAGCATCCTGCTTGCCGGTGTCCTGCCGTATGTGTATCTCCGTTTTCTCTGAATGTCAGACCCGATGTATCCGGAACAATCGATTCCGGGTACATCGGGTCTGTTTGTTGTCTAAAATTTTCGAACAACCGGGTCCGTCGTCCTGTTATTTCTGGATAGAAAGGAGGAATTTCCTCCTAAACTTAAAGGAGGACAACATCATGCAACCTTACTTACGTGTCGAACATCAACTGTTACGCGACGGAGCCGCTTTTTTATCCGTCCATGAAAAAATGATCTACCTGCTGCTTCAAAGTTATGCCGGACGGGACGGACTCGCCTTCCCGTCACATCAGACACTTGCGGGAGCGGTTCCGTGCGGTAAGACGACCGTCAAAAACTGTTTGCAGACGCTCGTCGAAAAAGGCTGGATTGAAAAGGTCGAACGGTTTGACCGGCACGGCGGACAAACGTCCAACGGCTACCGGATCCGGACGGGGGCCCCGGGCACTTCCAGACAGGACCCCGGTCAAGAGACGGCAACCGGGGGGACGCCTGCCGCCTCCGAAGAAAAAGGGTTTAAGAAACAGTCTTTAAAAAAAGAACCACCACCGCAAGACGGAGTCATGGAAATCATCACCCATTTTGAGACGGAAATCGGTCGCGTCACACCATCAATCCGCCGGCGACTCGCTGCGTTCTTACAGGAGACGAGTCCCGCTGTCCTGCATCATGCGATCGAGCAGGCATCGGCGGCGAACGTCCGAAACTTTAATTATGTCACCGTCATCATCGAGAGCTTAAAACAACGGAATCTGTTGACACAGGAACAAATCGACAGGCATGAAAGACGCCGCCGGACCGCTGTTGCGCGTTCGTCCCGCCGAAAAGGACACGGTCCATTACCGGACTGGGTCGAACGGGAACGCAAACAACAGCAACAAGCAGAGGCGGAGCAAAAACAACGTTTTGAAGAAACTGTTCCCGATCAAGGCGAACTCGCAGCCTTGTTGGCGGAACTGATCGGATAAAGGAGGATGTTATGACATTATCACTTGACTGGTTACTTGACCAAGCGAACCGAAAACTGACGAAGGAGATGGATCCGGACGTCGCTGCCATCACACGCGCGGTCATCACGGAACTGGCGGCAGAAGGATTACCGGTCGGCATTGCGCAAGGCTTCCGGACAAAACAGGAACAAGATGCTTTGTATGCGCTCGGCCGGACCCGTCCGGGGAAAATCGTCACCTATGCCAAAGGCGGGAAATCGAATCATAACTTCGGTGTTGCCGTCGATCTGTTTATCTATGCGGACGGCGGCAAAAGGGCGGAGTTTCTCGCACCGCCCGATCCGCGGTTGAAACGGCTCGTTGCCGCAATGAAACAGCATCAGATGCAGTGGGGCGGGGACTGGGGCAGCTTTCCGGATTATCCGCATTTTCAACTGTATGATGCAGTCAACGGTCAACCGAAACCGTTGCTCGGTCCCCGGTATCCCGGACGACCGCTTTTTGCCGGAGCAGGGCGGATGGACCGGACGCTGATCCGGCTGATTCAAAAACGGCTCAGACTGCCGTTGACCGGACAATTCGACCGGAAGTTGACGCATCTCGTCAAACAATTTCAACGGCAGCACCGGTTAGCGGCGGATGGAATCATTGGTCCGGTCACGTGGCGGCATCTGTTTGGAGTCCGCCGATGAAGGACCGGTCGATTGCCTTGATCCGACTGATTGTCCCGCTTTACAGTTTCGTGAATTTAACGTTACTCGCCTTCGGCTATACACCGTTACCGTTTGAGACGAATCAGATCGAAACTGCTTTGACGGCACTTTTAGGTGCAGGAAGTCTGATTTATGCCTGGTGGAAAAATAACAATATGACCGAGGCGGCGCAACGGGCACAAGTTACGTTACAAGAGGGGAAAAGACAGGTTCGTCGCAACGGGCAGGAAAAATCCGGATGAATATGCCGCCTGAACTGGTAATTTGTTTGAAATGTGCAGACAACGGGCAATATTTCGAGTAGAGCGCTAATGGTTTGATCCCAAGATACCGATAATAAGGTAGCGTCCCGTATCGTCAGCGTGTTCGAGTCGCTGCCGACGGAAAAGAAAGAGGTCAGACTGAACTTGAAATTATCGACGTTGCAATTTTACCTGTTACTTGCATTGTTTTCATTGATGTTTACGAGTATCTGGAGTTACAATGCTTTTTTGAAAATTGAACAAGAAAACGACCGGATTATCACGGAAGCGATTCCGATCTCGAATGCTGCTTCGCAACTGTTCCCATTATTGCTCGACCAAGAGTTGACGGTCCGCAGTTACTTACTCGATCAAAATGATCAGACGTTCCAGCAATTTAAAAATACCAATGCTGAACTGAAAGAGACGATTGTCCGGTTGAAGATGCTTGATCAACGGCATCCGATCCTCAAGCAGTTACTGGCAGATGAGGCGATTCCATTGATTTTACGGACGGACGGATTTTATGAACAACAGATTCAATGGATCCAGAGCAATCAAATTGATCGGGCGACACTGAAACGTTACAGCGGCATGGACTACGTCAATCAGTTCCGGCCGATCAATGCGAAAATCAATCAAGACATCGACAAAATCATTCAAGAGGCGACGGACCGTTCCAAACAGGCGTCGGCGTCTGCCAAATGGGTCATCGTCATCGTCGTCAGTGTCGCCGTCCTGCTGTTGCTGGCATTCCTGCAGACCTTCCGCCTCGAACGCAGTCAGCAGGCGTTGATTCACCGTTCGTTGCATGATGCTTTGACCGCGATTCCGAACCGGCGTGCGTTTGATGAACATTTGGAAGCCTCCTTCACGGCTGCCCGGGAACGGCAGACGGACGTTGGCTTGATTTTGATCGATGTCGATGAATTTAAGCTGTACAACGATACGTACGGTCACTTGAAAGGCGATTGGTGTCTGCAGAAAGTCGCCGGGACACTAAAGAAACAAGCGGGTGAGTTCGGTCATGTCTCCCGGTACGGCGGGGAAGAATTTGCCGTCATCTTGACGGAACATATTGAACAGATCACATATGTCGCGGAACGGATCCGCAGTGAAATTCTCCGGATGAAGATTGAACATAAAGCGTACGAGCCGCTTTGCCAGCTCAGTGTCAGCATCGGACTGGCTGTCGTCCATCCGACCGAAACCTTGACGGAAGGTGATTTGATCGTCCTCGCCGACCAAGCCCTGTACCGGGCGAAATCGAGTGGCCGCAATCGAATTTCCAGCCATGAAGCGAGTTAATTCACCAAAAAAAGCTCTGATTCCATTTCGAGATGGGATCAGAGCTTTTTTAATTCATAAATGGTCGTTCGAATCATTGCAAAATCACGCAATAGGACCGTTCGGAAATCAATGGTGCAGAAATGACAAAAACCGTCTTGACCGGCGTACCGCCGACTTTCGCGTCCAATTGATGCAGTTGAGACCGAATCTTTCGACTCAGGACATACCGGGTTTCCGTACTCAATTCATCAAGCTCTTCATCATGTACATGTAACAAGAGTTGAAACGGTTCGAGCGAGAAAATGGAAAAGTCGCAGTCGATTCGAGGGTCTTCAAATTGTTCATTCAGACCATTTTTGATGAAGTACGCTTCTTGTGCTGTAATCATCTCGTTTCGCCTCGCTCTCTTTCAGAAACAATTCAAAAAATTATAAGATGTTCGTTAGCTATATAGTCTTCAATACCCAATTTTCGTGAGAAATATCAGGTTATGCCTGAAAAAGACCGAATACTGGTGAATTAGGGGATGTTTTAACGGCCAATAAAAAAATCACTTGATTCAGGAGCGTCTGATCTGGAATCAGGCACTGCTGGATCAAATGATTGTCGAGCCGACACGGCGTAAGAAGTCTTCGGTCGTCTGTTTAAAAAACGTCAGTTGATGGACGGGAATCGAGACGTATCCGCCGTAACGGACTTCTAAGTAATGCGGATTGACCGGAGACGGAAAGTTGATCCGTTCGAACCATTCGGTCATTGTCTCCTGTTCCCGCCGTTGCATCGGTTTTGGAAGGCGGCGGTTAAACAGCAGCATATGTTGGCGAATGTCTTCCGCCGGCAGTTCATGGTGTCCGTAGCGGATTACTTCGACGCGGCTTGGCGTGAACAGAAGCGGTTTGAAGCGGTTCTTACGAACGATCTTCATGTAATAAACCAGTAGTCCGATCGATACGATCACAAGGAAAATAAAGATGAACGGGTATGGAGGCGCGACGACGGCGGAATCAAATCCGGTCCGCAGTAATAGCGGGTCCGGCTCCGGCGTGACGGTCTCGACAAGCGGCTCGAAATCCATGACAAGCGGATCGGATGGAAGCGTCATATTAGATGTGTCACCACAACGTGTCGTACAGGAGCTTGTCGTCTGACTGTCGAAAAGAGAAACGAACGATGTCAGAAAACGGGGGATGAACGACTGGATGACAAATAGGAACAATAAAACACTGGAAAGAAACAAACCGATTTTCAATCGGAACGAAGTCTGCACGGGATCACCTCTTTCATACCGTCAACACGGTGGATGGATGAGTCTGAACTGAGTATAGCAAATACGACACAGCATCGTTTTGATTTTTTCAAAAAATAGTCATTATTTCCTAAATAAATGGAGGTTATCAAATGGATCGCTTACGCACAAGTTTTCAACAAACAACCGGTCAAATCAGCGGACACGGAAAACGGAATGTCGGGGTTTTAAAAACCGCTTTTGCAGAAGTGGCAGACGAGACGGCGAGTGATCAGTACGGGACGGGATCGATCATTCAACCGTTCGAACAAAAATTTGCCGACCTACTCGCAATGGAAGACGCCGTCTTTTTCCCGAGCGGTACGATGGCGCAACAGGTGGCGTTACGGATCTGGTCGGACGAGACGGACAACCGGACCGTCGCTTACCATCCGCTCTGTCATCTCGAAATCCATGAGCAGGACGGACTGAAGGAGTTGCACCCGATCGAAACGATTCTGGTCGGCGCAGCAGACCGGCTGATGACGCTCGATGAAATTAAGGCGTTACCGGACATCGCCTGTCTGTTGCTCGAGTTGCCGCAACGGGAAATCGGCGGAGTCGCTCCGGCGTTCAGTGAACTCGAAACGATCAGCCGGTATTGCCGCGAACGGGGCATCCGGCTGCACCTCGACGGCGCACGGCTGTTTGAAATGTTACCGTATTATGAAAAGACGGCAGCTGAGATTGCCGGTTTATTCGACAGTGTCTATATCTCGTTTTATAAAGGACTCGGCGGAATTGCCGGGGCGATTCTCGCAGGACCGAAAGCGTTCTGTCAAACGGCGCGAATTTGGAAGCGGCGGTACGGCGGCGACTTAATCAGTTTGTATCCGTACATCGTTTCGGCCGATTATTATTACGAACTGCGAAAGGATCGGATGGGGCAATACTATGAGCAGGCAAAACAACTGGCCGAGCAGTTCAATGCCTTACCGGGCGTCCATACGACACCGGAAATTCCGGTCTCAAACATGTTCCACCTCCATTTTGACGGACAGGCGGCGGACGTTTCCTCGAAACTCGAGCAGGTTCAGGAGGAGACGGGGCTCGGGTTCGTAGGTTATCTCGTCGACAAAGACGGGTATTGTTCAACAGAAATCAGTGTCGGCGATGCTTACGGAGAGCTGGATCCGCAAACACGCGACGCCGGATTTGCCCGGCTCCGGCAAGCCTTTTCTTAAAACGTTTCTTTGACCGCCGGATGGAGCTGTTGGTAAACGGCAATTTTTTCCGTGATCATCTGTTCCGTCCGGACGAGTTCCGCGAGTTGCCGGCGGACGTTTTCTTGATGTGCTTCAAGGAGACGGAGCCGCTCAAGCGACGTATCGTGCGTCTCGGACGATGCGAGGAACAGTTTGACATATTCCCGGATCTGGTCGATTGGCATATGCGTCGCCCGGAGCCGCAGGACAAAGCGGAGCCACGTCAGTTGGGTTTCGTCATAACGCCGGACGCCGCTTGTGGTACGGGTCGGGAATAACAGTCCTTCTTTTTCGTAATAGCGGATCGTATGGGCCGTCGTCTCGGTTAATCGGCTGATTTCTGAAATCGTATACATCTTGATCGCACCTTTCTTGCTTGACTTAGAGTTCACTCTAACTTGTAGACTTTCACTATACCAAACAGAAATGGGGAATTGTTGATGAAATACACAGTCATTACAGGAGCCAGCTCCGGTATCGGTTACGAAACAGCCAAAGTGCTTGCGAAAAAAGGGAAATCACTGGTTCTCGTCGCCCGCCGAACAGATGAACTGGAAAAATTACGCGATGAAGTCAAAGCCCTTGCACCGGACAGCGATGTCATTCTGCGGTCCGTTGATTTGACGGAATCGGCCAATGTCCACGAACTGTACGATTCCTTGAAAGATCTCGATCTCGAGACATGGATCAATAATGCCGGATTCGGTGATTTCGATAATGTCAAAGATATTTCGGTCCCGAAAGTCGAGAAGATGCTCCGTCTGAACATCGAAGCCTTGACGGTCTTAACGAGCCGTTACGTCCACGATTATCATGACGTCGAAGGCACGACGGTCCTCAACGTCTCCTCCGGCGGCGGCTACCGGATTGTTCCGAACGCCGTCACGTACTGCGCGACGAAATTCTATGTCAGTGCCTATACGGAAGGACTGGCGCAAGAACTGAAAAACTCCGGGGCGAAACTGCGGGCGAAAGTTCTTGCACCGGCGGCGACGGAAACGGAATTTGCGGACCGGTCGCGCGGAGAACAAGGCTTCGACTACAGTAAAAACGTCGCCAAGTACCATACGGCGGCGGAAATGGCGACGTTCCTCGATCAGTTGCTCGACAGCGATCAAAGCGTCGGCATCGTCAATGCGGAAGATTATTCGTTTGAACTGCGCGGACCACTCTTCACGTATGTCGGTGCAAACAACTAAATCCGACAAAAAGCCAGCTTCCGCAATGCGGAAACTGGCTTTTTTTGTGTCTGAGAAGATGAAACGTTATGTATTTCATCTTAGATTAGCGGCATGACAAAGGTCGACGTTAAACTGACGACTAAAAACAGCGCGTAGCTGAAAAAGGTAGTTTTAGCACTGCCGTCGGTCCGACGTCCGAGAATCGAAAACAGACTGATCGCGCCAACCGTAAGCAGGGACAATAAAAACGATTGATGGGAATCGACTGATGGAATCAGCGACTGGGCAAGATGCGCCAGACCAAGCGGCAAGACGATTAATAAAAAGTAATAGCCGAGCCGTGTTTCTGATGGATGATCCGTCGATTCGTGATGGGTGACTGTACGTGTATGCATTCTCATGGCTCTTCACTTCCTTCTGTGTTCAGTATAGAGGACTTACCTCGCAATGTTCGTTACAGTCCGATGAGAAGTCGATAACAAGATCCATCGAATATGACGAACAGATGTCGGAAAAACCCCGTTCTGTAAAAAATGGAAATGCTTCTGTCCTGATTATGTAAAAAAGTGTAAACTGATGAAAGAGAAAATGTCGGGGGAGAGAATCCGCTCGTGAGAGGAGAAGTTGGAATGAACCGCCTGTTTCGTTATTTTTATGTGTCCGACCTGATTGCCGTCGTCGGCGCCAGTATTTCCTATATTGCCATCTACTGGACATGTGCGCAGCTGTTGTCGCCGGCAGCCGTCTCGTTAGTGATTGGTGCCGTATTCGTGATTCGATTCATCAGTTCGAGTCTGGTCGGACCGTGGATTGACCGGATCGAGCCGGTCCGTCTGCTGAAAGCGACCGTCCTGATCCGCGTTTTCCTGCTCCTTGCCGTCTGGTTCATCCTGACACAGACTGACGCTCTGCTTGTGCCGTTGCTCTGTCTGCTCGCTGTCCAGACGCTGTTACAAGTCATCGGTGGGAATACCGCGTTTAAGGTCGTCACCCGGATTGTTGTCTCCGAACAATTACCGGTCGCCAATGCTTACTTGAGTACGCTCGACCGGGTCGGGACACTTGCCGGCTTGCTGGCGGGAGGGCTATTGATCAGCGGGTTTTCGATTACAGTGATTTTAGGGATGGAAGCCGTGGTACATCTGATTGCCTGGTTCCTGTTGTTCCCGTTACGGTCGGCACCGGACAAGGCAGTCAAACCGAAACTGACTTATTGGACCGATTTACGGGAAGGGTTTACATATTTAGCGCGGGACAGCCGATTGATCCGGATTTTAGTCTTCGGTATCCTCGCCAACTGGATGATTACACCGGTCAACGCGTTACTCGCACCGTTTGCGAAAGACGTCATCCGAGGCGGAGCGAATACGTTTTCGATGCTCGAACTGGCCCTCGTCATCGGCGGAATCGGCATGTCCCTGTTGTATGCACGATTTGCGAACCGGATTGATCTGATGCAGATGTTTTACCTGTCGATGGTCCTGCAGGGCGGTTTTACGTTGCTGATCGGGCTGACGACGACTCTGCCGTTTGCTTTCAGCGGGATGTTGTTGCTCGGGATGGCGCTCAGTCTGTTCGGAATTCCGTTTTCGACGCTTCTGCAACAGACGACACCGGATGCCTTGCTCGGACGGATCCGTTCGGCGATGGTCGCGGCTTCAACCTTCAGTTCGGCACTGTTCTTCGGATTATCGGCATACTTGACGACCGTTTTTGCAATTGACACCGTCTTTCTGTTCTTTTCCGGAAGCGGTCTGCTCATCCTGCTGATCCTGCGACTTCAGCGTAAATCACCGGCAGCGGAAGTGCGACGGGACGAGGTCGGATGACAAATCGGCCTTCAGGCGGAGGGCAGGAGAAACGGGAGGCGTTATACTTAAAAAAACGCTTACAGAGGAGAATGCAGACGATGGATGGAATGGCGATGCTCGCGTTGATGTTTTTGATTCCAATCGGTGGAATGACGGTCATGTTGAATGTTTTATGGCGACGGATTACACCGGAGCTTGAAAAATAATAACGTACATAGGACCGTAGAGTCGGTCGGTATGATGAAAAAAACGGACGAGACTGAACCCTTGAGAAAAGGGCAGTCTCGTCCGTTTTTTTGTCGTGAAAGATAGAAATACGTTAAGAAACGGTGGTCGGCGCTTCGAGTGCTAGACTTGGTCCGAACACTTCAAAGTGCAATTTGTCCGCCTGACCGCTAAAGTAGCGGCGGACGAACTGAATCATCGCTTCCGGTCCGCACACATACGTGTCGGCCGCCCGGTCAATGTTCGTTACATCATCCACCGACAAGCGTCCCGGTGTTGTACCCGGCAATGCATTACGTTCCGCATAGCGGATGATTGTTGCTCCCTGTTCTTCAAACTGAGCCAATTGTTCGGCGAACGGGCGATCGAGATCGTCCTGGACGGCGACGTATAACGTCGTTTTACGCCCAGCCGCAAGGGCCGCTTCGGTCATCGCGAGGAGGGGAGTCAAACCGATTCCGCCGGCGAGACCGACGAATGGCGTCGAAGCGTCCGTTAATGTAAACGAACCGGCCGGTGCACTGAGCAGGACCGTTTCCCCGACGGATAGACCGTGCAGCTGACGCGAGACGGACCCGTCCTGTTTGACGCCGATCGTGTACGATGTGCCGTTGGCGACTGTCGTCAGACTGTATTGGCGGTTTTGCCATAAGCCATCCGGTGCCTGCAGGCGGACTGTGACATATTGACCGGTTTGGTACGGAGCAAGTGGTCGTCCGTCTGCCGGACGTAGCGTAAACGCTTTGATATCGCTTGATTCAGTCGTCACCTTCTCGATGATGAACGGTTGATACCCTTCGAAGTTCGTTGCCTGTTCATCCTGTTGATACAGTTCTGCTTCGAGCGAGATGAACAGCTTGGCGATTTCCCCGTAGCCGGCTGTCCAGGCGTCGATGATGTCCGGTGTCGCTGCTTCACCGAGGACGTCCTGAATCGCACCGATCAGTTCCGTTCCGACGATGTCGTACATGTACGGTTTAATCTGCAGGCTGCGGTGTTTATGGAGGACCGGCAGTAACGTCGGTTTCAACGTCTCAAGCTGATCGATGTAAGCGGCGGCGGCATAGACAGCTGTCGCAAGCGCTTGCGACTGGCGGTCGTTTTTTTGATTCGACTGATTGAAGATATGTTTCATTTCCGGATGATTGTCAAACAGGCGCTGATAGAAGACACGTGTGATGCTGTGCCCGTGTTCGGCGAGAACCGGGACGGTTGATTTGATGATGGCGATTGTCGATGACGTTAACATAAGGACACTTCCTTTTCGGATAATGGATGATCGAATCAGGTTCGATTTCAGTATCTGCCAGAAGTCATTTTAATGCAATAGATAAAATACTAGATTTAAAAAAGTACGTGATGTTTGTCACAAGTATGCCATCATTTTGTCAAGCAACCGACAAAAAAACCTCCGAGGTAAGTCGGAGGTCAGGAAGAAATCCATAGTTTCGAGAAGTCAAAGTAGCCGAACGAATCAATCGTGATGTTTTGTAATTCAATCGGAAACGGGATGATTCGGGTATCATCATACAGCGGAATGAAATAGGACGAGTCGATCAAATGCCGCTCGACCGTCTGGTGCAGCCTCATCCAGTCCTCAAACGGCGTCTCGTCGTACCGGTCAATCCATGTCTCCATCTCCGGCATTTGCCGGAACATCTTCGCCGGCGGGGAAAAATCATTCGTTAAAAACTGATGAAAGGCGACCGGTAAGTTCCGTTCGAACACTTCGGCGTGAACGGCGAGATCAATCGTCTCAAAGGCATGGAAATCGGTGATGCTTGCTTTAAAACTAATCGGAACGAACTCATAAGGAATCCCGTGCGCGTCAAACGTCTCGCATAACCAGCGGGTCACCTTGTCCGTGAAGTCGGTCAGCTTGATCCGGAGCGGCTGCGTAAACAAAACGGCAGGACCATCCGGGAGCGGGTGGACGGAACTGAACTGTTCCAGAAACCCGCGGTCGTTCGGATAGGATCGTTCACTGACCGTTTGAACCGTTGGGCGGATTGTGGCAATCAACCGATGTATATAGTGCCGTGCTTCCGGCCGTTCGAACGGGCCGCCGGGACGCGGATTCAAAAAGACGAGTCCAAAACCGGATTGGGTCGAAATCGTATCCGTCTCACCGGAATCTGACCGTGATGTCCGGTAGACGGGGTCATAGGCATCCGGCATTTGAATGAACTCGATCCGGTCAAGCAGGGCGCGGATGCCGTAATAACTCGGAAATGCCGACAGAATCGTCTTTTTCGGATCGTTTTGCGTCAGCTGGAACGGTCCTGTCCCGACGTTGTCTTTCCCGATGCTCGTATGGATCGTCGCCAGTTTCGGAAGCAGCGAATGGCGGCGTTGATCTAACGTGATATCGACCTGGTACGGTCCGTTGGATTGGATGTGCTCGACATGCCGGTACGACCGGGCATACGCCGGATAAGCGACCAGTTTCCGGAGACTTTTCGTGACATCCTTGCTCGTCAGCAGTGATCCGTCATGGAAGCGGACATCCTTTCGTAAATAGAGCGACAGGACGGGACCGTTCCAGGCATAATGGTGCGCCAGTTCACCTTGCAGTTTGCCGTCCGCGTCAATCGCAAACAACCGGCTGAAGACGTTCTGGACGAGGTGGGCACTGTGAATGTCGGCGGCGTCGAGCGGATCGGTCGTCAAAAAAGGACGCCGGCGTGGAATCAGCAGGGCATCGGACGACTCCTGCGTATAGCCGAACTTTTGCTCAAGCTTTCGCATGAACCGTCCCGTCTGCGCCGGTGACCAGTCCCAGCTCAGTTCTTCCGTCACCGCGTCGACCGACTCGCGTTCAATCCGTTCGAGCATCTGTTTCGCATATTCGCGTTCGACATGACGGAGCCAGACAAGTTGTGTCAAATGACCGCGGCCCCGGCCGCTCGTATACGCGAGCCAACCGTCTTCCTGCCAACGTGTTAAATACCGTTTTGTTTGTTTGGGGCTTAAATGGATTGTGTCGGCCAGTTCGGCAATCGAATAGGAACCTTCCCGGCAGGTTTTCCATAACGTGAACAGATACGCGTCCATCTCATTCCTCCGTTCTAAAAGGGGACATCTTTTCTTAACGATGTCCATTTTTTAGTTGCTGTGTCTTGTTTATCATACAGGTAGAGAATGGAAGGTGACAATGTCAATTACCTATCACTAAAGTGACGGGCTTATACAGCTTGAAATTGACTAGTCTAGGTTCTAACGAACTACGTTGGTTGGGTCATGACACCTCTCGGTGCCCGTTCTAGCCGTTTGCCCTGTCGTCTGTTATTAAAAGTCCTGTTAGGTCGGGGCGGTGTTGCAGATGGAAAAAGCCTTTCCAACATTGACGAAGAACAACAAACTCGAAGGAGGAAAACGATATGCTCGTTTTCGTACTCAATAAACATGGTGAACCTTTAATGCCATGTAAACCAAGAAAAGCTCGTCGTCTTTTAGATGAGAAGAAAGCAAAAATAGTCAAGCGAACACCATTCACCATTCAACTACTCTACGGGTCAAGTGGTTATAAACAACCGATCTCCCTCGGGGTGGACGCCGGAACGAAACAGATTGGTTTCTCAGCGACAACATCCACGAAGGTCTTGCTCGAAGGACAAGTTCAACTGCGTACCGACATCCAAGACTTGTTGGCGACACGACGTGCCATGCGAAGCGCAAGAAGAAGTCGAAAGACACGCTACCGTCAAGCGCGTTTTCTTAATCGTAAGAAACCTAACGGATGGCTTGCGCCATCCGTTCAGCATAAAGTCGATTCCCATCTGAAACTCATCCGGATGATTCATCGTCTGTTGCCGATCAAACATCTAACGATAGAAGTCGCTCAGTTCGACATCCAAAAAATCAAGAGCCCTGACATATCGGGTGATCTGTATCAGAAGGGAGACCAACTTGGCTTTTGGAACGTCCGGGAGTATGTCTTCTTCCGCGACAAGCACATGTGTCAGCACTGCAAAGGAAAATCGAAGGACAAAATCTTGAACGTCCATCATATCGAAAGCCGTCGCACCGGTGGTGATGCACCAGACAATCTCATCACACTCTGTGAGACGTGCCACAAAAAGATTCACAAGGAAAACTTAGAGCATCTTTTCCAACGGAAATCACGTTCTTTCCGTGATGCCTCGCAGATGACAGTCATGCGTTGGTTCATCTACAACGCTGTTAAAGAAACGTATCCTTACGTCAAACTTACCTATGGGTTCCTCACGAAGAACAGACGCATTCAAAATGGACTCGAGAAGCGTCATGCTGTCGACGCACGTTGTATCAGCGGTAATCCATTAGCGGAAGAACCAAAGGTGTCGTATCTTTTCCGACAGGTACGCGCGAACAACCGTCAACTGCATAAGATGACCGTCGGTAAAAAGGGTAAGAGAAAGGCGAACAAAGCGGAGCGCCTTGTCCACGGCTATCAACTGTTCGACAAGGTGCAATACGAGGAGCAAACGTGTTTCGTTTTCGGAAGACGCAAGAACGGCTACTTCGACCTCAGAACGCTAGCAGGCTTCAGCATTCATAAATCTGCTTCTTATAAGAAACTGATATTGCTCGAGAAAGCGAAGACTTGGCTCGTTGATATCCAACCAGAAGGAGGTGAAGGTCGGTCTCACCCCTGACTAAAGTCGGGGATTTCCGCCGATCTATAAAAAATGAAATGGAAAGAAATGCCTCGACCAATTAAAGTAAGATTGGTCACATCGTTTATCAACCGGACGATATCGTTTGCGATCATGCCGTTCATGGCATTGCTGTTCGTCCAAGCCTACAACAAAGTGTTTGCCGGAATCTTTTTGATCGGGACAGTGATACTCAGTTTTCTGATTGGTCTGATCGGCGGCTACCTCGCCGACCGCTTCCCGCGGAAACGGTTGCTTGTCCTGTCGACGACAGCGACCGGCTTGATGTTTTTGACAATGACGATTTCTCTCGCCATGGAGCAGATGTTACTGTTCACGATTGCCTATGCCGTCTTCACGGTGACAAGCAATATCGGCCGGCCGGCGATGAGTGCGATCATCATCGATGCGACGACACCGGAAAACCGGCGCGCGGTGTATGCGATCGACTACTGGCTGATCAATCTGTCGATTGCCCTCGGAACGGCGCTCGGCGGCTGGCTTTACGTCAGCAACCGGTTGTTCTTATTCAGTCTTCTGACGTGTACGTCGCTGCTGTTGCCGGTCGCTTACCACTTGTTGCTCGATGAATCGAAACACGTCTGGCAGAAACAGCCGCTCCGGACTGTCTTCGTCGATCTCGGAAAAAGTTATCAGATCGCCTGGCGTGACCGGCCGTTCGTCAAAGTCGTCTTCGGTTCGATGTGTATCCTCGCAGCGGAGTTTTCGATCGGCAGTTACGTCGCCGTTCGTTTAGCGGATGAATTCGACACGGTGACGATCGGTGACCTGACCGTCAACGGCGTCCGAATGCTCAGTTTGATCAACATTGAAAATACGATTCTTGTCGTCTGTTTGACGTTCTTTATCCAACGGTTTTCAAATCGCTTTACGAACAAACAGGCGCTGGTCGGCGGACTGGTCCTCTACATCATCGGCTATACGACGGTGACGAGTGCCAATTCGCTGACGCTGCTCTTGACCTTCATCTTCATCGCGACAATCGGGGAGCTGCTCTATTCCCCGACGCTGAACGCGGAAAAAGCCAATATGATGCCGGCCGACCAACGCGGTGCTTACTCGGCCTTTGCCGGAACGTCACATGCCGGTGCCGATCTGTTGTCCCGCTCGACGATCATTCTCGGAGCGATCCTCGCGCCGTTCATGATGAGTGTCTACATCGGACTGATTGTCTGTCTCGGCCTTGGACTGGTCTACCTCGGTTTATTCCGGAAAGAAAAAGTCGTCGAGAAACAACAGGCTTCCTGAGTGACTGACCTAATGAAGAAATACAGCAAAAGACGTCCTGCTCCAACAGAGCGGGACGTCTTTTTGTGCCATCACATACGTGTTCCTGCTTTACGGTTAGACAGCAGGAGACCCAGGACGATACTTGCGATCGCAGCGCATAAGCTTTTCAGCAAAAACTGGTTTCCCAGTCCTTCGATCACATAACCGTTGAACTTCTGACCAAGCGTCGCTTCCGGTACCCAGTCGATTACATACCCGATTCCGAAAAAGGCGGGAAGACTGAGCAACAGGTAAATCAGGATGAAGCTGAGAAGAAATATTTTGAAGTTCATGAAATGTCTCCTTACCGTTTGATTGGAGGAACATGGTGGTTATCGTTGAACCAGTGCGAGAACCAAAATCAGCGTCGACAGACAGCCGGCGCTCAACAAGGTCAGCATTTTGGGACGGTTGATTTCTTTTGAGGATTTCGAGACTTCTTTTGAGAGTGTCAACCAAATCACGAGCGACAGAAGGATGACAACAAATAATAGCGTGTGAGACATCGGTTAATCCTCCATAGTTTCCGATTTTTTGAAGTTGGTTTCATAAAAAAACAGACCGGTCATCGTGACGGTGGCAAAGAGATAAGCGACCAGTACAGCGAGTAGTGGCGAGCCGTCAAATCCGTACCGGATCACGACTTGCGGCAACAGGTACGCAAGCAGACCAATCGGTAAAATCCAAGTTTTTGCCCGGTAAGCCGTGTAGACGGTGAATAAAAAGGCAAACAGACCAATCAGCCAGCTGCTCCACCAGGAGAAACGAATCATCGGCGAAGAGACGAGCGAATCCGTGAAAAACAGTCCAATCAGCAAGAGGAATGTCAGACTGCCGTAAAGACCGAACCAGATGAATGACCGTTTCGAGTCGGGATGCGTGGCGCTGTACCGAAACAATCGGCTCAGCGCAATCAGAAAGAGACTGATCAACACGATGAAGCCGATTAGAAAATAAAGACTGTACGCGAGCGGTCCGTCGAGAAGGTCTTGAAACAGTAAATAACTGAACACGCCGGCGATGATCTGCAAGAGGACGGCAACCGATTCACGGTAATCCGTCGTCATTTCCGAAGCGATGGATTTCATGTAGTCGGCCGGACTGGCTCCGGTAATCGCGATGGTCGACTTGCCGTCGGCTTCTGCTTCTTGTAAGTGATTCTCGAGTTCCGTCACGATGTCCTGCGTCGCCTGTTCATTTTTGCCGGACGCCAGCAAATAGAGTTTTAAGTCCGCCAAAAATCGAACGGACGCGGGAGATAAGGTCTGCATTTAAGACTCCTCCTTTAATATATGATGGACACTTGCCGATAATTGCCGCCACCGTGCCGTAAAAGCGGCCAGTTCCATACGGCCGTCCGGCGTCACGGTATAATACTTCCGTTTTGGTCCGCTCGGGGAGAGACGTTGCGTCGCTTCAATCCAGCCGAGTTTTTGCATCCGCATCAGTAGCGGATAAATCGTCCCTTCGCTGATGTCGGAAAATCCGTATGCGGCGAGCTTGGTCGCCAGTTCATAACCGTACAGTTCCTCCTCTGCAATCAGAGCGAGGAGACAGCCGTCGAGAATCCCTTTTAACATTTGCGTCGATGACATATTCAGCCCTCGTTTCACTAACATGTATTACAAGGTAAGTATATATTGTACTATCTTGTAAAGCAAGGTAGCGAAGGATAATTATGATTATTTTAATCGGAAACGCGGTAAATAACATGTAAAAGTAAGGAAAGATCAGCCGAATTCTGGGGAAGGAATTCGTACGGAGAAACATATGATTACTATTTCAGTTGCTGTTGTTGTCCGGCAACGAAGAACTTAATTGTTCTCCTATAAACAACATGTTAAATATCAAGAAGAGGGAGTGAAATCATGAACGGTAAAAATCATGAATCTTCATCTATTCCAGCCTGGGCTTACGAAACAGTTGAAATACAAGCTTCAAGTTCACAATGGGAGCAGAGAGGTTTGCAGGAGAAAATAAAACTGTCTAACATTCTTTCACAATTTGATGTCAAAGAGGTAGAGCATATAGGTAGTACCGCCGTTCCGGGTTTATCGGCCAAACCTATTATCGATATGATGGTACGTGTCATATCGTTCGAAAAAATCAATGAAATTATCGACACGCTTGTTTCGAATAATTGGAACTATGTGCCACCTGAATTGGATGGTCAGGATTGGAGAAGGTTTTTTGTACAAGTAGAGAAGGATAAGCGAGTAGCTCATTTACAACTCATTCAAGTAAACGAGGTACGTTGGGAAGAACAAATAAAGTTTCGCGATAAGCTAAGAGCTGATCCCTCTCTCATAAAAGAATACGGAGAAATCAAAAGAAAATTGGCGAAAGAATATAGGGATGATCGAGAACGCTATACGCAGGGGAAAAGTGATTTTATTAATCGAGTATTAACGGATTAATGATACTGATGCTTTAACAAATTAATACTTAAATTCTTATACCGTGTGAGCAAACTTTGTCTGCGAGCAAATATTATCATGTGACTCAACACTTTTGTGTATTATCACAATGTGATTCGATTAAAAAACGATAAAGAACCGCGGTATCAGGAATGGAACAGGGCGATGCCGCTCTGTTCGATAGAAGGGACCGAAAGTTGTACCGTTTGGCTAGAATCAATCAATTTTTATGGAAGCGAAAATGAGGAGTTGTCAGCAAAATAAAGCAACCGATTTTGGTTGCTTTATTTTTTTGAGGAAAAAAACTATACAGTCACAATTGATATGTAATATATTAGTTTTATGAAAACTCAACCGATTCAACGAACTTCCCTAAGTGAAGAAGTGTATCAACGACTGCAACAGCAAATCATCACCTTGACCTTGGCACCGGGTCAAAAACTGAACGATCAGCAACTTGCGGAAATGTTTGGCGTCAGCCGGACACCGGTCCGCGAAGCATTGAAAAAACTGGAGGAGGAGGGACTCGTCGTTGCAAAACGGGGATCACGGACGAATGTGACGATGCTTGACGCGACGCAGGCAAGGCAGACGTTTCCGATCGTCGCGACATTGCATGCGCTCGCGGCACGTCTCGCGTTTCCTTTACCGGAAGCGGATATCACCCGTTTAATCGAACTCAATCAAACGTTTCAGGAAGCAATCAACCGCGGGGATGCCGCGTCAGCGTTGCAACTCGATGACGCCTTTCACGGGCTGTTTCTCGAACGGAGTCAAAACGGTCAACTGGCAGACACATTAAACCGCTTGACGCCGATGATCCGCCGGCTCGAGTATGCCCAGTTCAGCCGTCACGGGCATGACTCGGTCACGGATCATCAGACGATTATCGAAGCCTGTCAAAACGGCAGGATCGAAGACCTTGTCCGTGCAACGGAACTCAACTGGAACGGTCTTGGGCGCCATCTGATCGCTTCCCTGGAGGAGGACACGCCATGCGACCCATTATAATCGGGATTTTGGCGGCGATGTTTTTTGCCGTCACCTTCATCCTGAATCAATCGATGCAAGGGAGCGGGGGACACTGGATCTACAGCGCCGCCTTACGGTTTTATCTGATGTTGCCGCTGTTGGTCGTGATTGTCGCTTGCAGGCGCCGACTTGGTCGTGTCTGGTCGGCACTCCGGGATGCTCCGCGCTTTTGGCTGACCTACGGCACGATCGGCTTCGGGATTTTTTACAGCGGGATTTGCCTCGCCGCCGATTATTCACCGGGCTGGCTGATTGCCGGAACCTGGCAGGTGACAATTCTCGCCGGACCGCTGCTGGCACCGCTGTTCAAACAGACGATTCCGTGGGCATCGCTCCGTTATTCGCTGTTAATCGTCGCGGGTGTCTGCCTGATGCAATTGTCGGTCGCAGAAGGGGTGTCCGTTTCGGCGTTGCTACTCGGTGTCCTTCCGGTCATCTGTGCCGCGATCGCGTATCCGCTCGGCAACCGGAAGATGATGGAACGGTACGGGGACGAACTCGATGTCTTTGACCGGATTCTCGGGATGACGGTGGCCAGTCTGCCGTTTTGGCTCGTGTTATCCGCGATCGCCTACATACAGGTCGGCTTACCATCGGCGGGACAAGTCGGTCAGTCGGGGCTGGTCGCCTTATTCTCCGGTGTCATTGCGACATCACTGTTCTTTTACGCGACGACACTCGTCCGGACGGAACCGGTCCGTCTCGCAGCCGTCGAAGCGACACAGTCGTTTGAAATCCTGTTCACTGTCCTCGGGGAGATGCTGTTTTTACACGCTGTTTTTCCGACCGGTCTCGCGTTGTTCGGGATGCTGCTTGTCATGCTCGGGATGACGATCCACAGTTTAAAGCAGGCCCAGTCAAAAGAAATACCAGAAATATAATTATTTCAAATACCATATGTGATTATAATTACTTAGAAAAGAGGATACAGGATGGTCTTAACCGGCACACTTGTCAATACAGGATTAATCATCATCGGTACATTACTCGGTCTGCTGTTTCATAAAATTCCCGAACGGACGAAAGAAACGGTTGTCCAGGCAATCGGACTCGCTGTCGTCGTGCTTGGTGTTCAGATGGGGCTGAAGAGTGAGAACTTCCTGATCGTCATCGGCAGTCTCGTCTTAGGCGGGGCAATCGGTGAATGGTTACGGATTGATGAAAAGCTCAACCGGGTCGGAGAATGGCTTGAACTAAAAATCGGGCGGGGGCATCCATCGAATATCGCAGAAGGATTCGTCACAGCGACGTTGATTTTCGTCATCGGAGCAATGGGTGTACTCGGGGCGCTTGACGGCGGCTTACGTCAGGACCATGACGTCCTCTATACAAAAGGACTGATTGACGGCTTCACGGCACTTGTCCTCAGCTCGACCCTCGGCATCGGCGTCATCTTTTCGGCGATTCCGGTCCTTGTTTATCAAGGAGCAATTGCTCTCAGCGCAGTGGCGATCACGCAATTTGTTCCGGACGCCATCCTCCAGCAATTCATCGTTGAGATGACGGCGACCGGCGGTGTGATGATTTTAGCGATCGGCTTGAATCTAGCCGGCATCACCAAAATCCGGGTCGCGAATCTCCTGCCCGGTATCGTGATGGTCGGATTGATCGTGACCGGTTTGGAACTGCTTGGATTTAACTGAAACCTAAAAGACATCCGTTTGTGCTGTTGATTTCGGTCAGCAGCAGGCAAACGGATGTCTTTTTTTAGTGGAGAATTTGTTTCAATTCAGAAATATGGTGCTCAAGCAGCCGGTGCCCGTCATAGTGAAACGTATGGAGCTGTGGTGTCGTCTGTTTCAAGACGTGCGGCAGGTAGGCTTTTAGATTACTGATGACACCGGTATTGTCCGGATGAAGGATCCAGTCGAGCTGTTTCCAGTCGAGAATGCCTTCGCGGGTCGCGAGCGGTGTTACGAGGCGCTGATCAGGCGGAAGTTCGGCAAGGAACAGATACATCCCGACCGTCTCGTCCGCCTGCAGGAGAATCGTCCCCGAAAACTGGACATCGGTCAGAGTCAGACCGGTTTCTTCGAACGTTTCCCGGATGACGGATTCCGCCGGTGACTCACCGGCTTCGATTTTACCGCCGACCCCGTTCCACATCCCCATCGCCGGTTGTTTTTGCCGGTTCAGCAGCAACCACTGATCGTTCTTGCGAATCAAACAGAGTGTATAACGATACAAGTCTCCTCACCTCCTTAAAAGAAGTCGTGTTTAAAGGCTGCGTACTGGTCGTCGGATGTGACTGGTTGAATCGTTTTCTTGCCGTCGGTCCAGGTCGTCAACGCCTGTCGTGTCAGAATACGGTGTCCATCGGCCTTGCGGATGGCGAGCAGACTGCGTTTGTTGAACGGGGAAGCCGGATGTTCCTGGATGATTCGTTCCATGTCGGATAGAGCAGCCGGTTCGATCGTCTGTTGCGTGTAGAAATGGTACCCGATGACAAACTCATCGTCCTGACCGGTCCGTAACATCTCCAGCTGATAACCGGCGCCATTTGGGGCAATCCGGTAGCTGCCGCTCGGTGATGTGACGGTTTCGCCGGTCAAGGGAATCGGGCGTAAGGCGAGATTGACACCGAATCCCGTATCGACGAGATAGGTCTGCTCCTGGTGCGACAGCAGGACGGCGACGTGGGTCGGACCGGTCGCGGACCAGACGTCATTTTCCTGATCGAAGACGGTCGCCTTGAGAAGGGCGACGTCAAACCCTTTGATTCGTAACACTTCGTACAGCAAATGGTTGAGATCATAGCAGACACCGCCCGCCTGACGTTCGATGAAGGTCTGTCGTAATCGGTTCTGGTCAAACGGAACCGACTCTTTTTCGAGAACCGATGCATTATCAAACGGCAGGTGATAGGCAAAGGCTTCAAGCAGCGCGGGTAAATCGGCAAAGGTTAACGTATGACCGAGCGGATAATGGATCCGGCCGGCTACGTCTTTCATAAATGTAGACAAGACAATTCCTCCTTTAATCGATGATTCCATTATCGCATATTCCCGTTCATGACAGGATGCATGTTATCTGAAAATAAGATTTGGTCTTTTGTTTCGTGATGAACTTTGTTATGCTGAAACAGGATTAATTAAGAATGATTCTCATTCCGGATGAAGAAGGAGGCTCCTCATGTTACGAAAACGAATGACCGGCGCATTAGCGCTTTTGGTAATGAGTTGTCTGATGCTTGCGGCATGTGCCGGACAAGCGAAAGAAGAGACGACGAAAAAAACGCACGCTGTCACGCATGAAGCAGGAACAACGAACGTACCGGACAATCCGAAACGGATCGTGGCCCTTGAGTTCTCGTTCGTCGACGCGCTCGACGAACTGGGCATTGAACCGGTCGGCATTGCACAGGAAAACAAGGATGATGTATCGGGGCTGCTTGGTAAGAAGATTTCCTTTACGGAAGTCGGGACACGCCAGCAACCGAATCTCGAAGTGATCAGCTCGCTGAAACCGGACTTGATCATCGGGGACTTTAACCGGCACAAAGGGATTTACAAACAACTGCAACAAATCGCACCGACGATCATCTTAAAAAGCCGGAATGCGACCTATCAGGAAAACCTTGCATCATTTAAGAGCATTGCAGAAGCCGTCGGTCAAACGGACAAGATGGACAAACGTCTGAAGCTGCATGACAAACGTCTCGCAGCAGCCAAACAAAAAGTCGATGCGGACGATCAACGCAAAATCATGGTCGGTGTCTTCCGGTCCGATTCATTGACGGCACACGGAGAGACATCGTTTGACGGGGAACTGCTTGAAAAACTCGGCATCGACAATGCTATCACGAAAACAGCGGAACCAACCGTGACGATTACACTGGAGCAGATCGTCAAATGGGATCCCGATGTCATCTTCATGGCGGAAGCCGATCCGAAACTGCTCAACGAGTGGAAAAAGAATCCGCTCTGGAATCAAATCACGGCTGTGAAAAAAGGTGAAGTCTACGAAGTCAATCGTGACTTGTGGACCCGTTACCGTGGACTGGACGCAGCGGAACAAATCGTCGACGAAGCGATTCAACTGCTGTATCCGAAAAAACCATAAATGACGACACGAGCCAGAGCAATCTGGCTTTTGTTGATGAAAGGGGGACCCGTTGATGATTCGGAAAACACGATTGATCCGTTTGTTCGTTCTACTTATTGTAATGATTGGACTCGGCTCCTATCTCAGTCTGTTTCTCGGCGTGACGACGATTCGGCCGCTCGAAGCCATCCGGGAATGGTCATCCGGTGATCTGTCAAAAGAAACACTGGTTCTGACGACACTTCGATTACCACGATTAGTACTGGGACTGATACTCGGAGCAAACTTAGCCGTCGCCGGAGCATTGATGCAGGCCGTCACCCGGAATCCGCTCGCCTCGCCGCAGGTATTTGGTGTCAACGCCGGAGCCTCGTTGTTCGTGGTTCTCGCGTTATTGCTGTTCCCGGCGCTCGGGACGGCCAATCTCGTGTACTTCGCTTTCTTTGGTGCAATGATCGGCGGGTTGCTCGTGTTTTCATTTGCGTCCGTCCGCGGAATGACCAGTCTGAAACTGGCGCTTGTCGGGATGGCGATTCATCTGTTGCTGACGTCGCTGACGAAAGGATTGATTCTGTTTAATGACCGGATCACGAATGTGTTGTACTGGCTGTCGGGATCGATCAGTGACAGCGGTTGGATCGAAGTCCGTCTGATCCTGCCGTGGTCGATCATCGGCTTGCTTCTCGCCTTCAGTCTGGCGAAGTCGCTGGCGATTTTTCAACTTGGTCAGGACGTAGCTGTCGGACTGGGACAGAACATCACCCGGATCCGGATCTTTGCAGCGGTTGCCGTTGTGTTGCTCGCCGGTGTGACGGTTGCCGTCGCCGGGGCAATCGGCTTCATCGGTCTGATGGTCCCGCACATCGTCCGGCGTCTGGTCGGGGAGGATTACCGGTATGTTCTGCCGGTGTCCGCGTTATGCGGCGGGCTGTTGCTGACAACTGCCGACGTGCTCGCCCGCTTCATTGCCTATCCGTATGAATCGCCGGTCGGCATCGTGACGGCGTTACTCGGAGCCCCGTTCTTTTTATACTTGGCGAAACGCCAGACGAAAGGGGTGGCGTAAATGAACAGACTTCGTCTCGCGCCATGGTCCGGTCTCGTCATCGCAATGCTTCTCGTCGCTATCCTCAGTTTCTTGTTGCTTGGTGTTGGTTCCGTCTACTTGAAACCGGGTGAAGTCATGACTGCCCTGCAGGGAGACGGAAGTGCCTTCATCGTCTGGAACTACCGGTTGCCGCGGATGATTCTCGCCTTGCTCGCCGGCGCTTGTTTTGCCTTGTCCGGTGTCTTGCTGCAGGCGATCATCCGGAATCCGCTCGTCTCGCCGGACGTCATCGGTGTGACGAACGGAGCGGCCTTGTTTGCCGTTTTGACGATTGCGTTACTTCCGGACGGTCCGCTCGTTTTGACGCCGCTTGCGGCGATGGGCGGAGCGGCACTCGTGATGATTGCCCTGATGTTACTTGCCGATCATGGAAAACTGCAACACAGTTCGTTTGCGTTACTCGGTATCGCCGTCAGTGCGATTTGTGCGTCAGGAACGGAATATCTGTTGATCAAGTTTCCGCTCCAGACGAACGACTCACTCGTCTGGCTTGCCGGCAGTCTGTTCGGCAAAGGCTGGACGGAAGTGTATGTCCTGGCGCCGGTCTTTCTGATTCTCGGACTCGCCATCTGGTCCGGACATCGGCAACTCGATATTCTGTCACTCAGTGAAGACGCGGCGATCGGTCTCGGGTTACGGATGAAACGGACCCGGTATGTCTTTCTTACGCTTGCTGTTGTTCTCGCCGCTGTCGCCGTCGCGATGGTCGGATCAATCGGGTTCCTCGGACTCGTTGCCCCGCACATGGCCCGACGTTTGATCGGTCACCGGCACCACCTGTTGATTCCGATGGCCGTCCTTGTCGGCGGTGGACTTTTGGTCGTCGCTGATGCGATCGGGCGCGGGATTCATCCGCCGCTTGAAATTCCGGCCGGATTGATCACAGCGATCATCGGTGTACCGTACTTCTTGTATCTGTTGCGGAAAAACCGCGCTTGAATGCGACCAAACACACTGCCTTGTAACCGGTTCTCTGTTGAGAGAATGTGCGACAAGGCGGTGTTTTTTGAGTTGAACGGCGAATCAATATCCGATATATGGTAAAATGAAATAGATTAGCAGGTGCTATATATAAAACTCAGACGAAGTGTTTAAAAACTATGACGTGTCGAGGTGCTGAATGAGCATACACTTTGAAGAACTGAAAATGTACACGAAATTTGATGATTTGGCAGATGATTTACTGGATCTTGCAAAAGAGATTCTGCCCGAACAACTGTTTTATTTATCAAAATCAGGCGAGAATACTCCCACTTCTAAACGTCTAGGGCGAAGCCCAAGTGAAAGTGGGAGATGAATCGCCTTCGGACAAGGCGTGTCTTGCGACACGTCAATTGTCCGACACTCTTGGTTTAAAAATAATTAAAATCAGGAATAAATTAACTGTCGCGTTCTTTGAAAACTGAAGATATGGGGTTGTGACAGGAAGTTCGTCTGTCACGTAAAATCTTCAACGTTCACCTTGCGGATGACCGAAGTAGCGAAAACCAAGCAGAGTAGGCATCCGCGCAAAAGAAACGGACAAGATAGACTTACAACCGTCGGGACGACGGGGTTAGCCTGATAAATTTCCGACCAATCGGTCGGATAACTCAGGAATCCTCCACCTCTTAGCGAAGCGTAGGTGGAGGTAGTTCAATTATCAGCCATCAATGAGACCGAGCAATTGATCATTAAACTGTCCGAAGAGCAGACCCGGATGCCGGTCACAGAAGGAATGGTCATTGATTTGAATTATTCGCTCTGCCAACGCATCGATTTTCAAACGAAACAACCGCTTATATACGAAGATGTCACAAAAGACCGCGGTCTCGACGGGATGAGGGAAGTACTGGAAGGGGCGAATGTTCAGTCCTATTTAGGGATTCCGATTTCACTTGCGAACGGAGAAAAGTTCGGTACGTTGTGCGCCATCAATGATGAAGTCAGTCTGTTCGAGAGCAAGAGTATCGAGTTACTGCAACGGATCGTCCGTCTGTTTTCGTATTATCTGGAACTCGAGCGGTTTGCCTGGCGTGACATGTTGACGGATCTGTACAATCGACGGTATTTGACGCATCAATTCGACCAGCATCCGCAGACGGAAGGCACCTTGTTCTTCCTTGATTTGGATGGCTTCAAGAACGTCAACGATGTGTACGGACACGATGCCGGGGACGCTGTCCTGCAGGAGGTCGCAAGACGGTTGAAGACATTGATTGCAGGACAAAAAGAAGCCTATGCCGTTCGCTTGGGCGGAGACGAATTCGTCATTCGGTTTACGCATTTTGACTCTCAGCAAGCATTGATCGATCAAGCAGATGAAATTCTTGTCCGGTTGAGTACATGGGACACATATGAACTGTCGACCAGCATCGGAATCGTTGCCTACAAAGACGCTGACACCAGTCTGAAAACTTTGCTGCGTCAAGCGGATGTCGCGTTATACGAAGCAAAATCATCGGGGAAAAACAGGTACAAACTGTTTACAGAATGATTGGCCGGACACATGCAAAAGAAAACACCATGAAGTTCGACGTCTCCTTGACCGGAAGCGTACGAAACAGCATGGTGTTTTTGAATTAGTGTCAGACGGTCAGTTCGATCGTCAGTCCTTCCGGATCAAGAAAGACGCTTTCATAGTAGCCGTCGCCTGTCAGACGCGGACCGTCGAGCCGAGTATAGCCGTCCTCCTCGAGCCGTGCCGTCAGCTGATCGACAGCGAACCGGCTGCCGAGCGAAAAGGCGATGTGGGCGTAACCGAACCGTTCGCGCGGTGCCTCATGATCGATATCCGTCCGGTGCATCAATTCGAGCCGGGCACCTGATTTAAAGTGGAGAAAGTAGGACGAAAATCCTTTGAGCGGATTATGGTACAACGCATTGGCCTGCGCCTCGAAATACGTTTCGTAAAAGTGTTTCATCCGTTCGAGATCCTTGACCCAAACGGCGATATGTTCAATCTTCATGAGAGCAGACTCCTTTTTGAATGATTTAGGAAGCGCGGGACAGCGCCCGTTTCGCAAGGACACGATTGAGCCGTTCGGAACAGAGCAACAGGAACAAAATCATTAGGAAGCCTGTCACCGGAAACAGCTGTAACGTCAGGAACGAGGCGAGAACACCGAACAACGGTGGCAGGAACGTACTGCCGCTGTAGGCGAACGCCATTTGAACCCCCATCAAGCGTTTCGCCGCATCCTGGCCGAACCGGACCGGCGTCTCGTGTAACATGGCCGGATAGATCGGCGCAAGTCCAAGTCCGATCAGGATAAATCCGGTCAGCATCAAACCGTCGAGCGGCAGGAAGAACAGCAGACTGCCGAGCAGGGCCGTCCCTTGACCCAACCGGATCAACTGGCGGTTCGTCATCCGGAGTGATAAAAAACCGCTCAAAAACCGGCCGACGGTGATGCTGCCGTAATAGACGGAAATCCAGGTGGCCGCCGTCTCGACGGAAAAGGATTTGACCTGGACGAGATAACTGCTGCCCCATAAACCGATCAGGGCTTCAGCACCGCAATAGAGAACAAACGAGGCGAGCGCAAACGGGAGACCGGTCAACCGCTTTGCCTGTGTTCCGTGTAAGGACAGATCTTCAGGCGGTGCTGCGGCAGCGACCGGTGCCTGTTTCCAAAGTGGAACGCTCAGGACGAGCAGCAAGGCAAGACCGAACTGGACCAGGGCGACGGTCAGGTAGCCGCTGCGCCAGTCGCCCGATTCGCTCATCATCGCTGCCATGATCAACGGACCGGTCGTTGCACCGACACCCCAAAAGCAGTGCAGCCAGTTCATATGATGCGCTTTATAACGGGTCGCGACAAAATGATTGAGTGCCGCGTCGACGACTCCGGCACCGAGACCAAGCGGAATCGCAAGCAGGAACAGCCAGAGCAACGAAGGGGCAAAATAAAATCCAATCAGGCTGCCAGCCGTGACAGCAGCACAGAAGGCGGTGATATGACTTGTTTCGAACCGGTTGAGAATTTTGCCGCTGAACAGACTCGAGATGATCGTTCCGCCGGCAATCGTCATGAACAGCCAACCGGCGACTTCCAGATCAGCCCCGAACTCTGTCCGCATGACGGGCCAGGCGACGCCGAGTAACGAATCCGGTAATCCTAAACTGATGAATGCAAGATAGATGATGCTGAGTAACCAGACTCCACTCATTATGATGTCCCCTTTATCGGTTGTTCTGTCTGAAGCTGTAATCCGAGACGCGTCAAGCCGGTTAAATAATCTGTCTCCCAGTCACTTCGGACGAGCTTAGGAATATGTGCTTCCGGAATATACCGGGCTGTTGTCGTCCGGATCTGTTGCAAATCTGACGCTGTTACTTCCGCGCCGTTAAAAATCAACAAGTGCGGATTGAGTGTCGCGGCAAATGTCGTCGTCAACCGGCTGATCGCATCAATCGTGTCTGCGTTCAAGACGTCACTTCGCTCGGCGATCCGTTGTCCGAACGTTGCCTTGTCATACTGCGGGACAAGTGAAATCTCACCGGCGAAGTGACTGCTGCCACGGACGAGTTGTCCGTTGATTAGAATCCCGGAACCGGGTCCGTTTTTTCCTAAGTACAAGTAAATCAAGGACTGTTGCCGTTGCTGATAGGCTTCGTGAAAGCCTATGACAGCTGCATTCATGTCGTTTTCGACGACGACCGGTAAGTGGAACTCGGATTCGAGCGTCTGTTTCAGATCGACCTGTTGCAAAGACGGGTAATCCGGTGCAAAAAAGACTTGACCGTTTTCGACCGACGCCGCCACCCCGACACTTAAAAATGTGATGTGCGGATCTTGCGCAAGCAACCGGTGAATCAGGCGGACGAGAGCCGGAACGTGCGGTTGCTTGCGGGGAACGGCTTCCGTTCCGTTCGTCAGCAACGTACCGACAGCGTCGAAGATCCGGTAACCGATGGCGTCGAGTTCGAGATAGAGCGCCAGTCCGTGAGTGTGATCGGCCCGGGGACGATAGCGTTTAGCCGGACGTCCACCGCTCGATACATCCGAATCCTCTTCGTCGACCTCACCATGTGCGATTAAAAGGTCCAAGTGTTTTTTGATTGTCGGGAAACTCGTCGAAAGCGTCCGGCTCAATTCCGGGATCGTCTGAAGCCGTTCGAATAAGAGGGCTTGCCGCAAGCGGATTAATAAGTCCATGTTCATACCAGCCATCAGGGACCTCCTTTTTACTTTTTAAAATATTTTAATAAGTGTTCGGATTGAGTGTAGCAAGTCTTGAATGAGAGTGCAACCCAAAATTCAGAGGAACTCGCTTTTTAAGGAGGGGGTATTGCGAAAATGTCGAACAAGGTACAGGAGAATGAAAAAGGCGGTGTGACGGATTATGGACAGCACTTCACGGTTAGAGGTTGAAACAATCAAGGAATGGCGGAGTTGGCTGGAAAATCATTATCAAACAGAGACCGAAGTTTGGCTCGTATTTGATAAAAAAGATGCAGAAAAATATCAGTTGGATTACACCGAAACCGTCGAAGAAGCTCTTTGTTTTGGTTGGATTGATGGGATTAAAAAGAAGGACGGGGACCGGCTGCTTCAGCGATTTACACCGCGTCGGACAAACAGTCACTGGACCGAACTGAATAAAGAACGGGTTCGCCGACTGATGGCACTCGGAAAGATGCGGGAACAAGGGATAAAGGTGACACCTAACTTGACGGTACCGTTTGAAATTGATCACGCCATCATCACGGAACTGAAGAAAGATCCGGACACCTATCAATTTTTCCGGACGTTGCCGGAGCTCTACATCCGTGTCCGGATCAGTTATATCCAGGCCTGCAAGCAAGACAGCCCGGAGTACGAAAAACGTCTGACCAAGTTTTTGGCCTATACGGCGCAACGGCGACTGTTCGGTCGCTATGACGACGGAGGGAAATTGACGGGAGATTATCAAGGAGATGACCGATGATGGATTCGGAACAGGAGAAACTGAGTTTCGGCATGAAACTGAAAGGACGGTCATACCAGTACAAGCAAAGTGTTTATGGTATTGTTTACGATCAACGAAAGCAGACATTCTTAACCGTCGAGACCAAACTGAAAAATCTTCTTTTACCGGGTGGTGGAATCGAAAGAGGAGAAACGCCGGAGCAAGCACTCCATAGAGAGCTGCTCGAAGAGACCGGGTTTACGATTCGAATTGAGGCACCGATTGGTCGAGCCGAGCAGTATCTACTGGCACCAAGCGGAGAAGCGATTCTGAATGATGCATCCTTTTTTGAGATACGATTGCTAAAGCAGATTCAAGTTTCCCGTGAACCGGATCATCGTCTAGTCTGGCAGCCGCTTCAATCAGTGAATGAATTGTTTTATACACATCAGGCGTGGGGAGTAGGTAAAGGATTGACGACTGATTAAAAGGTGATGCCGTCTTCAATGGTTTCGCCTAATTCAATGATATCGCCGGGAAACTACCACCCTCGTCGAGGTACTTTAATAAGTCGAATGTTTTGTTCTGCGTCGAGGACGACGGCACCGGCGGAAAGTGAGTGCCTTGGACTTGTCATGGTACGCCTTCTTTTTAGAAAGAATAGTTTCTTACGAAAGACAACAGACGACTCATGTATGCTGCTCATACAACCAGTGGACGGCATCTGACAAATCCCGAGCAACGTAATCAATCGAAAGATTTTTTATTTCTTGCTGATGATCGTGCAGTGATGCTTCGCCTGCACCTGTCCGCACTAAGATTTTGATACAACCTGCTTCAGCTGCTGCAAGCATATCTGTCCATCGGTCGCCGATGACGACACAGTTTTTTAGATTCAAATGATGCATCTGCTGTGCTTCGCGTAACATACCGATGGCAGGCTTACGGCACAGACAGTCTGCATGAGGACTGTGAGGGCATATGTACACATCATCAAAACCAAACCCGGTTAATTCGTGCTGAAAGTCACGGACCGTAGCCAATCCTTTTGAAATACCGGGTTGATTCGTAAACGAAAATACTTTGATCTGATCTCGCTTTAAACGATCGAGTGTTGAAGCCGTGTATAGAAAAAGTTTAAATTCCCCCGGATAGTGGATTGTCGAGCCGCCCCCGATGGTGCCATCACGATCGAGAAAAACAGCCTCTATCTGTTTTATCTTCATCTGTCTACCTCCCTTGTTTAAAAAATGAAAGTACCGAAACTTGATAGTAGTAAATATGTTCATTTTTACAGCAAATGAACATGTTTATCCGGAAAATGAATGCATTAAATATAGTCAAAAACGCTAAACATACTCAAAATGATTCAAAATGAGTATGTTTAGTGATAAATGAGTTTATTAATGAATGAGATTCTGTTTGTTTATCACTTCAAATTATATATCCATAATTATACCTTTTTTTACATTTATTATAAAACATCATAAAATCGGTGACAACAGTCGCGAAATACTTTCCTTAAAGCGAATCATCCGTGGACGGGCGGCGTATTTTTCCCGGGTCAATAAGGCACTGTCGGCGACGTCCGACAAAAAGAGCAGCTCGAGTTCCTCGGCAATCGCCGGATCATAGATTATCGCATTCATCTCGAAGTTTAACCGGAAGCTTCGCGCATCGATGTTCGTTGTCCCGACGGAGGCGATTTTTCCGTCGACGACGATCGTCTTCGCATGCATGAAGCCGATCTCGTACGTGTAAACTTCCGCCCCGTGTTGAATCAGTTCACCGACCGCCGCGTACGTCGCCCAGTAGACAAACGGATGATCCGGCTGGTTCGGAATCATGATTTTGAGCGAGACGCCGGAAGCAAGCGCAATCTGACAGGCATCCATGAAACTGGCGTCCGGAATGAAGTAGGGCGACTGGATGTAAACCGATTTTTCCGCGGAGTGAATCATCTGAATCAGCATGTTTTTCAAGTACTCCGTCTCGGACGTCGGTCCGGACGTCACGATTTGAACCGGTACATGATCCGTCGCCGCGGTGTGCGGTGGAATCGGTGCCGTCGACCAATCGGTCCGCTCTTTGCTCGCAGCATCCCAGTCCTGTTCAAAGTGAAATTCGAGTTCCTCGACGACGGGGCCGAGAACCCGAAGATGGGTATCACGCCAGTAGCCGAACTGTTCGTCTTCTCCGAGGTATTCCGAGCCGACGTTAAAACCGCCGATGTAGCCGATTTGCCGGTCAATCGTGCAGAGTTTCCGGTGATTACGGTTGTTGATCCGCAGATTGAAGATGCCGAGCGGCGACGGGAAAAACGACCGGACTTCACCACCGTCTTGTTTGAACGCCGCAAAATCCTTCGCTTTCAGCTTCCAGGAGCCGACTGCGTCGTAAAGAATCCGGACTTTGACACCGCGTTTGGCCTGTTCAAATAAAGCGGTCAATAACCGGTCACCGAGCGGATCACGTTTTAAGATGAAGTACTGGATGTTGATTTCGACCTGCGCACTCTGTATGTCAGCGAGTAACGTATCGAATTTTTGATGACCGTCGAACAGCGTCCGGATGTCTGTTGCTTCCGTCAACAGCGCACCTGCCGTCCGGTTCGCCTGAATCAACTTCCGGTATGGATGAAGCGGTGCTTCCGGGGCGACCGGATCATTGGATTGGAGCGTCAGTTGTTGTTCGCGTGTAATCCGGCGATCTTCCGGAATGTGATAAAAGGAGTCCTGCTTTAAGGACCGACCGAACAGTAAGTAAATCAAAAAGCCGATGATAGGCAGGAAAAACAGAATCATCAGCCAAGCCCAGGTCGCACTGATGTCACGCCGCTCAAAAAACAGGATGGCAATCGCCGCAGCGACGTTAGCAAGTAACACGACGTAGAGCAAAATCGTCAAGATTAGGGTATAGTCCATCAATACGAACACCTCGTTTTCAGAAAGAATGACTTCGACGGGAGGGAAAACATATGGTTTCGGAATGGATCCGGTTCATCTCGAGTATTTTATTCATCCCGATTTCGGATGATTTGTTGGTGATCCGCCAAATCAGCAGTTGGCTCCGGCAGGATCAGACCCCCGTCGTGATTTTTCTGCTGGTCTGGTCGGCCAGTTTCGTCTGTTTTAATCTGTTTTACGGCATTCCGCGATTCTTTCGGGAACTCCCTCTCTTTCAAAAGGCGTTGACGAATAAACATCTGGCGAAGGCGGAAGCCATCTTACAGGAAAAAGGAACGGTTGCTATCGCGATGTCGTTTTTCCTGCCGGGCGTCCGGCGTCCGATTCACTACATGGCGGGTTTACTTGCCTATCCGTTCCGTCCGTATGTGCTCGTGACGCTTGCCGGAACCGGTGTTTACAGTTTACTTTGGACGATTCTCGTCAACCGTCTCGGCGCCTACGGTCTGCTGAACCGTTTTTCCGTGTGGTGGGCAACCCATGGCGGTGTGATTTTGTTACCCGGGCTGCTGATTCTGACCGGTGTATTAGGTTGGGTTTTCCGGGACACGATCCGGAACTGGTTTGTCCGTCCGTAACGCGGTCTTGCGGAGTCGGGCCAGTTTAATGATGTTAAGGACCGTGACTTTTGCGACGGCGTAAAACGGAACGGCCAGCAACATCCCGAGAATCCCTGCCAGTTGACCGGCGACAAGCAGTACGACCGTAATCGTAATCGGATGGACCTTCAGGGATTTTCCTTGGACAAGCGGTGAGATTACATTGGCATCGAGCTGCTGGACGATCGTGATACCGATGACGACGTATAATCCTTTAATCGGTTCATCTAAAAAACCGATCAGTACAGCCGGTGCGGCACCGAGAAACGGCCCGAGGTACGGAATGATGTTTGTCGCGAAGATGAACAGACCAAGCGGCAGGAAGTAAGGGACATCGAGCCACCAAAGAACGAGTGTCGCAAGAGTGCCGACGAAGGAACAGACAATCAGCTGTGCCCGGACGTACGAGCGAATCGTCCCGTTCATGTCTTTTAGAATCAAGAGGGCTTCGTTTCGGTAACTGATCGGAATGAACTGAACGAGCGCGTTCGGCAATTTCTTTCCGTCAACCAGCATGAAGACGTATAAAAAAACGGCGATGAATAACGTAAAGACGGTCGACGCAATCAGCCGGATCAGCCAAACGAGGGAACCGGCGATTGAAGAAAAGACGTTTCCGAGAAGGGTGGTCGCACTTTTCATTGAGCCGTCGACGGTTGAAAACTGATTGTCGAGCGATGGAATCGATGCCCCGTACTTGGCGTAGAGGGACAAGGACTGGCGGTAGAGCCGTTCAGCGAACCCAGGAACCGCATGGATGAAGGCAAACAGTTGTTTCGTGATGAGCGGAAATAAGGTCAACAGAAATACCGTGACGATGATTAGTAATAAGACGAGGACGATGAAAATAGCCAGCTTGCGCGAGCGCAACCGACGTTCCAGTGAATCGACGAAACCGACGGATAGATAAAACAGAATACCGGCGACGATGAACGGAGTGAAGATCGTTGTAAACAGAACAAACAACGGATAAAAAAGAAAGTCGACCTGTCGCGCCATATAAATGATGCCGAGAACGAGTAGGATGAACAGACCGATACGAAAGGAACGATTGGAAATCAATCCGGACAAGAGTATCTCCTCCCTCGAAAATGAACCATATGCTGTATCCTTTCCCTGAAACTTGTGAATATAGTTTGAAAATTCCGAAAAATAGATTCTTATTTCAATCCTATTCGTTAACTGAGACAAAAAAGGGGTAATCATAGATTAACCTCTAACCATTTTTCGTATGATCATCGCTGTCTTCTCTGCAGTCATTCCTAATCAATTCATGATTCTTCGCAGCGACAGTAGTCACTTTCCCCCATTATATTTTCCTTTTCCTTCATCGTCAGCTTAATAACATTGTTCGTCCTATTACCGATGTTCATGGTCCCGGTTTTTGCTACAACCTGTCGTCTAAAAGGGAGGAACCTGTATGCAACCGATCATCGCCTTTACAATTATCATGCTCATCTGGACGGTTAGTGATTATATCTCGAAAAAAACAAAGGCCTTATTATCTTCCTTATTTGTCGCTTCGATTATTTTTTTAATCGGCTTTAAAACCAATCTGTTTCCGGAAGACCTCCTACCGACGTCGTCCTTATTACCACTTGGGCAAACGGTCGTCGGGATGATCATCGTTCACCTTGGGACACTCATCAGCCTCGATGAATTCAAACGGCAGTGGAAAACGTTTTTGATCGGGGTCTCAGCCGTCATCGGGATCAGTGTGTTGCTCTTTACGATCGGACGGCTGTTTCTTGATACGAACTATGTCCTCAGCGCGATTGCCGCGGTCAGCGGCGGAACAATTTCCGTCATCATCGTTCAGGAACAGGCACTGAACGCCGGATTGATTTCAGTTGCCGTCTTTCCGGTCTTGATTGCCGCCTTACAAGGATTGATCGGTTTTCCGCTGACATCGGTCATCCTGCGCAAGGAAGCGTTACGGATCCGGGACGGGGTCCGTGATGGCAGCATCACGAAAAAAGCCACCCTTGATCCGGAAAAAGCATCCGAGAAACAGACGATTTTACCGGAACCGTTCCAGACGACGGCTGGAACGTTGTTCGTCGTCGGTGTCGTCGTCATCGTCTCGTCGTTCCTCAGCAGTTTGACGAACGGCTGGCTCAATACATTTGTCATCGCTTTATTGCTCGGGATTGCCTTGCGGGCGACCGGTGTGTTGAAGCCAAACGTCTTAAACGGAATCGATGCCTACGGGTTGATGATGCTTGCGATTCTGTTGATCATCTTTGGACCCCTCGCAACGACTTCATTTGCGGATCTCGTCGAACTGTTTGTGCCGCTGCTGATTGCTTTTATCCTCGGTGTGCTTGGAATCGTGTTGTTTGCGATGCTTGCCGGGAAGTTCCTCGGATATTCCTATTCGATGGCGATCGCAATCGGTTTGACGTCACTATATGGTTTTCCGGGTACATTGATTCTCAGTCAGGAGGCGGCTAAAAATATCGGGGAGACGGAAGACGAGGTCCAGATTATTGAAGATGAGATTTTACCGAAAATGGTCGTTGCCGGATTTTCGACGGTCACGATCACATCCGTCTTCATCACCGGTATTTTAGCGTCATTCATCTACTAACAGGAGGTTATTCAGATGGGTCTAGGAGAAGATATCAAACGCTTGAAAGGATTTGATGGTTCGACACACGTGTTGTCGGTGTATCTCAGTACGGCTCCGGATAAACGGAACCAGTGGGAGACGATTCTGAGGAATGAAAAGAAACGTCTCTTGACGGAACAGGAAGATCAACAAGCCGTCGAAGCCGTCTTTTCGAAACTCGAGCAGGCGATCAACAATCAGCGTACGAGTTTGCTGCGCAGTATCGTTGCCTTTGTCTCAAGCGATGATTCCTTGCAGGAAGTCTATTTCCTGCAACTCGATGTGACGGATGAAATCAGTTATTATACCAAACCGAATCTCAATCAACTGGAAGTCCTCGATCAACAGTTTCCACGGACGGGTATCGTGCTGACGCATCTCGATTCGGCAACCGTTCTTGACGTCCGGCTTGGAGAAGTCGAGGAGACACACGACTACGAACTGGATCTTGATACCGGACAATGGCGCCGTTATCAGGGACGGAGCAGCCGGAGTGGCGCTTCGAGCAGTAATCAGACGGATGATTTCCGGGACCGGGTCGAAAAACAGGCGGAACGCTTTTACCGGGAACTGTCGGGAGAAGTCGAAAAACTGAACCGTTCGCTCGGTTGGGAGCAAATCATTGTCATCGGCGAACGGTCGCAAGCGAACTTCCTCGATCAGGCGTTAACGACTAAACCCAAACAGGTCATTCATAAAAATTTGTCGCAATCGAGCCAACAACAGATTCTCAAGCAGGTATTTTGAGCGTCGACGTCTAAAGTATAACTTTAGACGTTACATAAGGAGTGAAGATAGATGTTCATGCACCATATTACCGATCAATTGAGTTTAAAATTAATCGAACGCCAGGACGCCGATCCGCTGTATAGGTTGATTGACGCGAACCGGGAACACTTACGGGAATGGCTCGGTTGGGTCGACGGTACGACTGGACCGGATGGGTACCGGGACGAGATTATTCCGATGTGGTTAACGGATTATGCGAACGGCAATGGATTTGCCTGCGGAATTTATTTTGAGGGCGAACTTGTCGGGACAATCGCCTTACACGAAATCAATCAGAAGTTACGCCAAACCTCGATCGGGTATTACTTAACCGGGAACGGTCGCGGCAAAGGATTGATGACGACCGTCGTTGCTTTCATCACCAACTATTGTTTTACGACGCTCGACTTGAACCGAGTCATCATCGAATGCGCGGTCAATAATACCCGAAGCCGGAAGATACCGGAGCGTTTAGGTTTTCAGCAAGAAGGGATTTTACGTGACGGAGAGATCTTGTACGGGGCGTATCATGATATTGCCGTTTACGCGATGCTTGCAAAAGACTGGTCCGGTATGCACGTATCAACCGTACAAAATCAGCAAGTGAATTAAAGCAGGAGGTGCCATGGAATGATTCAATTCATAAAAATGACAGAAGCGGCCTATGCTGCATACTTACCGGAAGCCATCCAAGAGTACGCGCAGGAAAAGGTCAAGGCCGGAACATGGGCAGAGGTGGAGGCCGTTGACCGCTCGACAGCGGAGTACGGGCAACTATTGCCGGACGGGATTCAGACGAAACAGCATTACCTGTTTTCGATTTTGGATGACGCAGAACAGCCACCCGTCGGTATGATCTGGTTTCAAGTAAGCGAAACGACGCACGGACGAACCGCCTTTATCTTTGATTTTAAAATCGAAGCGGGTCATCAAGGGAAAGGGTATGGACGGCAAGCGATGGAAGTACTTGAGCAGGTCGCCCGGCGGATGAACATAAAAAAAATCAAATTACATGTCTTTGCGCATAACACGCGGGCGATTCACCTCTATGAAACGACGGGATTCCTGACGACAGATTTACATATGACGAAAACCTTGAACTGACAAAGAAACACCTCTGTGATCCGTTTTCCGGACCACCAGAGGTGTTTTACTGTGTTCAGCGCCACGTCTGAAGGGTATTGGCGAATTGAATATCGGTTTCCAGTTCGCCATGGATATGGCTTGACGTAAAGTCGTTCCCGGCCAGCCAGTCTTTAAAGTCGAATTCAACCGGTTCCTGATCGCCACCGAGGGCGAACCAGACTTTCATGTCGGATGGGAAATAGGCTGATGTATGGATCGTACCGGCCCAGTGACTGTACAGGTCAGAGAACACCCCTTTATCGGAGTCGTTCAACAGACGGAAGGCTGATTCTGCATCCTGGATCAAATGCTGGTGCGTCTTCAGTTCCATCATCCGGCGTTTCGAATCGTCGAGGTGGAACCGGTTTTCGTGTTGCAGCAAATCAAAATGATTCGTACAGAGATTCGTCTCCCGGACTTCGATGTCGCGGGCTGTCGCCTCGATGACAAATGAGCGGTTCGACCGGTCATGAACGACATAACTGAAGGATCCGCGGTGCGGCATCTCTTTGACAAGTGAGATCGCGTCTTCGACCGACGTACATGTCTCGAGGATGATTCGCCCGATCATGAAACTGACGAAGCCGTCGCCCGGACGACGCCGGTTGATAAAGTTGTAGCCCATCGCGAGACCATGTTCGTTCATCCCGTCCATTCGTCCGGTAACGCGGGACGCCGGGCCGATGATCGCGGAACCACCGTCCGTCGGTTGAAAGACGGAGAAACGTCCGTCATACGTCATCGGATGATAATCATAATTGCGGACGAGAAAATTATCACCCGTCATGATCGAACAGCCACTGTTTGGTCCTTCGACGCGGTAATGGCCAAAATGAAGTAATGTATCGGCGAGCGATAATTCGAGTTCGTCCTGTAAACCGAGTAACTCATCCCAAATATATGGCGCATAGCGGAGAAACATCTCTTTTGTTTCGACCGGATCGACCTGGAAACGGGGAACCCGGATTTTCCAGTTATCTTCGCGGTTATGAAGCAGTTCGTTGCGTTTGACGTAACGGCCCTGTTCGCGGCCGAACTCATAGTGCGTGCCACGGAACTGCGTAATTTCGTTTGAGACAGACTGCACAGCGTTCACTCCTTTTGTTTCTGTATGATTCTGATTATATCGAATCTGGCGCACACTGTCGTAATCCACGGCTCGGTGCAACACATCCGGAAAATGAAAAATGAAAAAAAGACTGAATCATTTATGGAATTGACCGATAAACAGACGGGAGGGGTCTACATAATGAAAAATTTATCGGTACGTAAAAAGATTCAGTTGTTGATTGCGACAGCCATTGTCGCGATGATTTTATTAGCCAGTGCAGGACTCTATTTTTTAAATCAGATGTCGAACGCCTCGCAGGCGATGTACCAGGAAAATTTGATTCCGGTCCAGGAAGTGGCGCAAATCCGGATTGATACGCGGGCACTTGATTCGTTCCTCGTCGAGATGATGTTGACGAAAGATCCGGCCCGGGTCGAAGAACTGGGGGCGCAAATCGATCAACGGCAAGCACAAATCCGTTCTTCCCTCAACAAATTCGAACGCACGTCTGTACCGACGAAACAATCAGAAAAACAAGTCGAGAATTTAAAGGACAGTGTCCTTGGATACGATAACGGCTTGAGTACGATTCAGGATCTGATCACACAGGGTGATAAAGAAGAAGGCTACCGCGTCTATTCGGAAAGTCTTGAGAAAACACGGGATGAAGTGGCCGATACAGCGAAAAGCTTGATGATGTCGATGACAAAGCAATCCAAAGACATCAATGCATTGAACCAGCAGGAAAAGCAGACGGCCTTTTATATCATGCTCGGAATTTTCCTCCTCGCGTTATTGTTATTCGCGGGTCTCGCACTCTACATCACGCGTCTGATTACACAACCGATTCGCTCACTCCAAGGCTGGATGAAGCAGTCGGGTGACGGTGACTTAACGGTCCGCGGTGATTACGTCTCAAAAGACGAACTCGGTCAATTGACGACATCATTCAACACGATGACGGAGCAACTCCACCATGTCATCATCGAAATGACGGATACGTCGAAACATGTTGCGACAGCGTCGGATGAATTGAGCACGAATGCGGAAGCGACGACAAAAGCAACGGAAATGGTCGCCGTGACGATGGAAGAAATCGCAAGCGGGGCCAGTCAACAGTTAAACCAAGTTTCGGGTGCATCACGGACCGTCCAGGACTTAACGTCCGGTGTCAGTCAGGTCGCCGGGAATGCCCAACAGATGACTGACGCGACAGGCAACGCGATGGACAAAGTCACCCATGGCGGTCGAGTCGTCCAACAGCTGGGTCAACAGATGGAACGGATCAACACGGACTTTACGGAACTTGGTCAAGTTATTGTCGGACTCGGCAACCGGTCACAGGAAATCGGACAAATTACCGATTCCATCACCGGCATTGCGGCGCAAACTAATCTGTTGGCGCTGAATGCAGCGATTGAAGCGGCCCGTGCCGGTGAACAAGGACGCGGATTCGCCGTTGTTGCAGCGGAAGTCAAGACGCTTGCTGAGCAATCCGCTCTCGCCGCGAAACAAATCGAGGGTCTGATTCAAGTCATTCAGCGGGAGACGGAACAATCCGTCGTTTCGATGGAAAAGGTGACGACGGAAATGACAAATGGTATTCAAGTCGCCGGCGAAGCGAGTGCTTCGTTCGAGGCAATTGAACGTTCAATCAGCGACGTGACAGGACAAGTCGAAGAAGTGTCCGGCGCGGTTCAGGAAATGGCGGCCGGCAGCGAACAGATTGCGGCCATCATGCGGGAGATTCAATCGGTGACGGAAAGTACAGCCGCCGGAACGGAAAACATCTCGGCTTCGACGGAAGAACAGATGGCTTCGATGGAAGAAATCTCATCCGCATCGCAATCACTGGCGACGATGGCAGAGGACTTAAAACGCTTATCAATCCGTTTTCAAGTGTAAGTCGTATCTGTTCATCTGACTAAAAAACAAAAAACAAACGGTCTGAATTCTTTTCGACAGAATTCAGACCGTTTGTTTTTTTAAAAGAAGAGTCAAACTCACTTCTCTGCATAGAATGGTTCTGCTGTTTGCCGCGTCTCTACCGACTTCGACAGCTTGTTGTCGATGAGAATGACGACGACTGAAACTGCGAGCGTAAAAGCACCGATCCATGGCAAGTAATGCAACAAGCTGTTTTTGACAGCAATTCCGCCAACACCGGCACCTGCTGCCATCCCGATTTGTCCGAACGCGCTGTGCAGACTTAACACAATACTTGCTGCTGAAGGCGCAAGCGTAATGAGCCGGAATTGAATCGGCGTTCCGGAAGACCAGGCTGCCAGTGCCCAAAAGACTAGTAAAACGTAGAACAGGGAAGCTGATTGTCCGATAAACGGGAACAGGAATAAGACCAGTGCATGAAGCAACATGCTTCCAGCCAACGTACGGAACGATCCCCATTTGTCGGTTCCGAATCCGCCTAATTTAGAACCGATGGCACTTGCTATTCCGAATAGGAACAGCGCCGTCGTTACTCCCTGGTTACTCATTTGAAAGACATCCAGGAAATACGGAGAGATGTACGTGAATACGACGGAATACGAACCTAGCCAAAGGAACGTGATGAGCAGATAAGCGGAGATTCGCGGTTGCATGAAGAATTTAAATTGTTCACGCAACGGCACAGGTTCTTCGGCCTTGGTTTGTGGAATCATGACTAGCGCCAATCCGGCAAGCAGTAATCCAATCAGACCAAGACCTACGAAAATGGTATTCCATTCGTAATGTGAAGCGACGACTCGTCCAATCGGAACGCCGGCGACTAAAGCTGTACTATTCCCCATGACGACCGTGGCAATCGCTCCTCCTTGTTTTCCGGGGGCTGCCAAGACGGCAGCAAGCGTCAACAACGTGACTTGAATGACCCCTGCACAAAGAGCGGAAAGGATTCGTGCGCCCATCAGCATATCGTATCCTGATAAGAAGGCAATCCCCACATTGACGATGGAAAAGACCGTCAACGCATAGACGAGCAGTTTCTTTCGTTCCCATCGTGCGGTTATCGCGATCAGGAAAGGAGTTCCCGCTCCGAAAGCAATTGAAAAGACTGTAATGAGTTGTCCGGCGGAAGAAACGGAAATATAATTGGTGTCCGCGATTTTATCTAAAATACCGGCAATGACATATTCAGATGTGCCATTCAAAAAACTGATTGCTGCTAACAAATAAATTTTCCATATGTTTGACATGATACTCGACACCTCGGTTTAAGACTTCTGTATTTGCAAATCTCTGTTTGCTTGAAATACTCACTCATAGTACAGTAGCTATACTTATTAATAAAATGCATATTTGTCATAGGGGGCATACCAAAAACGTTATGAACAGATCACAAATTGAATTGATTATCCAGATTGCTGAGACAGGAAGCTTTACCAAAGCAGGAGAACACGTGCATATGACACAACCAGCGGTCAGTCGGACTGTCGCTTCGGTTGAAGCACAGCTAGGAACCAAGCTGATTAAGCGAGATAAAAAGAACGGGTTGTTTTTTACGGAAGTCGGCGAACAGGTCCTAGTGATCCTTCGGAAAATCGTCAGTGAGTTTCATAAGATAGATGAATTGGTAGCGGCTGAACGCGGATTAGAAATCGGGAAGGTTCATGTAGGTGTTTACCGGACCGCTTATACACGTTTTTTGCCTAAGATCATTCGGACGATGGAGGAACAGTATCCGGGACTCGAGATTAAGCTGTGGGAAGGTACAATCGATCAGATTAAAAAATGGCTACGGACAGAATGCGTGGATGTGGGAATCATCACTTTGACGGATCAAGAATTCGATACGATTGCCCTTGCAGTGGATCAACTGATTGTCCTTTTACCAGCAAATCATCCATTGGCTACTCAGGAAACTGTCAGTATCCTTGATTTAAAAGAACAATCTATTTTGATGGGCAAGGATGGTGTCGAAAAGCACATCTACAGTCTATTCGAAGAACATGACCTGATTCCAAAAGTCAGATTTGAAATGGAACAGCTCGAGACGGGAATAAGTATGGTCCAGGAAGGATTAGGGGTGACCATTACGACGAAACAAAGCATCGGGACGTTACCCGATCAGGTCGTTATGCGTGAGCTCACACCGAAGACATTTCGAAATATTCAAATGGCCGTGTGTAATAAAAAAGATACTTCAAAGGCGACGGATATTTTTATCCAAACAGCGCTCACGCTCTTTAAACCAAACAAACTGGAAACATGATGAAACTCTGATTCTTTCAAAACAAATCATCCATTTGATCAAAACAGGATGATGTCAAACAGGTATCCAAAAAGGATGCCTGTTTTTTATGGAAAAAGCAGGGATTTTGAAAAGGGAGCGGTAATAAGTATTGATAGAGAAACGGAGGTTACGGATATGGGACCACACGAAATCATTGAATGGATTCTTTACGGGATATTCGGTTTGATTCTGCTACCGATTGTCGTGTTCGGTTTTGTGAAGACGGGAAAAAAACGGATGCTGGCTTTGATGACTGCAGGAGTACTCTGTCTGATGTTCGGTAGTTTTTTAATGAGCCAGCCGGATGAGGAAGACATCAAGGCGCAGATTCAGGAAAACGTGACAGCCGTCAAACCGTATCTTGCGAAGGAGTTTCCAGGCGAAAAGTGGACCATTTCGACCGTACCCTTTCAAAAAGAAGGATATCAGCATGTCAATCCCTATGTTATAACCGTTGTCTTTCAAAATGAACCGGATGCTAAATACGAGTATTCACTCAATGATCAAGGGAATGTTGAACTGAGTGGTTTTTCAAGTACTAATGACCTGTCCGAATTCAAACATTTAAAGTAAGGAGGATCGAAGCACAACTATTTACGATACTGGAGGAATATCAATGACTTTTCCCACTTTAGACACAACACGTTTACAGCTCGTTGAGGTAACTTCCGAGTACGCGCCAGCCATTTTCCACATCTTGTCGAATGAGGACGTCACACGTTTTTACGGCATGGATCCGCTTCGTGCACAAGAGGATGCTCTGCATATCATCAAATCGTTTAAACAAACGTTCGACAGCCGGCAAGGCATCCGCTGGGGGATGGTCATTCGTGACAGCGGAACGTTCATCGGAACCATCGGACTGAATCATCTCAGCCTGTACAGTAAAAAGGCGGAGATCGGCTTTGAACTCGATCCGGCACACTGGCGGCGCGGCTATGCGGCGGAAGCAATTGAGGAATTCTTGGCATATGCGTTCGAGACGCTCGGATTGTACCGGATGGGAGCGGTGACGTTCCTTGAAAACACAGCCTCGATCCAACTGTTGAAGCGAATCGGATTTGAAGAAGAAGGAATTTTACGCGGTTATCTGTTCCAAGACGGAACGTCGCATGACGGTCGAATCTTCTCATTATTAAAACCGACCTATCAGGTGAGCCGACAACAACGTAAACAGGAAAACCGGATATGAACATCAACCGGATGGACCATGTCAGCATCAATGTCTTGGACCTCGCTAAAGCGAAAGATTTTTTTGTCGGTTTGGGGTTTGTTGTAAAAGCGGAATGGGAGACGTCCGGCCCGCAACTTGATCGGGTAACCGGTTTGCGTAACGCGAAAACATCGTGTGTCGCACTTGGTATTCCGAATGGAGAAACCTGGCTGGAACTCGTTCACTATCATTCGCCGGTTGATTCCCGTCCGGCACCTAACGAAGTTTCTTCACCGGGACTCCGGCATCTTTGTCTTAATGTCGAGTCGCTTGACGAAATGATTCGGCATATAGAACGGCAGGGATATACCATCATTCATCCGGTTGAACCGTTTGGAGAAACATATCGGCTCTGTTATGTCCGGGGACCTGAAGGAATCCTGTTGGAAATGGCCGAAACAAGCCGAAGGTAAAGGAGGGAAAGGATGTTTCGTAATCCGAACGGCAGCACCCAAGTCTGGTTAAACGATCTCGGCGTCTGTTTGTTTGTGTTGATCGGCTTAACGCTCGCAACACATCCGGTCGTCATCACGCCGTCAGGACAATGGATCTACAATGAAGCAATTTGGCTGAGTACCGATGAAATGAACAAATTCATCACCTTTTATTTTTCGGCGTTATTTGCTTATTTTTTGATCGTTTACTTTGTTCATGCCAGAAAAACGAATAAAAAAACCGTTAACGTCTTGTACATACGGTCATTTTTAAAATTTAAAAAGGGAGGTGGACCAAATCCACCTCCCTTCGTTGTGCCGAAATCATCTGTTGTATCCAATTGAGAATGTAAGACGGATCCTAACAACAACTGGATGATGTTTCGGTTGTAGAAACCCGACAGACACCTGTTTCCGGCAACTTCAACCGAATCTGTTTTGCGCTTATCGTATCTCCTGTCAAATGCGCAACGATCGAGCGGATTTGTTCATAACCGGTCGTTAAAAGAAAGGTAGGCGCGCGTCCATAACTCTTGGAACCAATGATGTAGAAGTTTTTCTCCGGTTGTCTTAACTCAGCTTCGCCGTGCGGTCGCACCGTTCCACAACTATGCAGATTCGGATCAATCAACGGAGCAAGTTGTCGGGTACTTTCGGTAACGGAGTCCACGTCCAACCGGATTTCGCGAAGAAATGAAAAGTCAGGGCGGCTTCCGGTCAAAACGATGACTTCCTGTACAGTGAGCTGTCGGTGATCGGTACTGAGCAGTAGAATGTCCTCGTTTGTCGATGAGGTTTCCGCGACTTTAAACCCGGAATGAACAGTGACGAGACCAGACTCGACTAACGAACGTGCCGTTGATCCCAGTTGCCCCCGCTCAGCCAACTGATCATTCGCTTCCCCGCCAAACGCTTCGACTACGTCTGTTTTACGGATAATCCAGTGGATGTCCGTCTTTGGATAGTCTTTTTTTAATGCCACCGCACTCATTAATGCCGTCAGAGCGGAATGTCCACTGCCGACGATTGCGATTCGCTGATTAGCGTATCGATTTGTTTCTTGTTGGAAGTTCGGTATCGTATGCGTGACGCGTTCGATGAGCGGATCGTGCGGATGCCCCGCACTATACATGGAGTTAGGTTGTCCCCATACACCTGTCGCGTCTAAAACAGCAGCGGCTAGAAAACGGCGTCGCCCCGTTGGCGTTTGAACGATGACTTCGAACGGAGACAGCTCCCGATTCGTTGTCGTCATTTTATCGATTCCTTGACGCGAAATCGAGATGACCTGATGCGCTAGATACAAATTTTCTGAAATAGTCGGCAAGGCGGCGAGCGGGCGCAAATAGTATTCCAGCAAATCATGACCCGTTGGAAAAGCCTCGACTGCCGGATGCTCCCACCCGCTCTGACGTAATTGGGCCGCAGCGACAGGATCGATGTTGTATTCCCAATTTGAAAACATCTTCACATGCGACCATGTCTGAATATGCGTTCCGATATCGGAACCGGCTTCAAGAAGGGAAAAAGGAAGACCTTGCTCAGACAGGTGTGCAGCAGCAGCGAGTCCGATCGGACCGGCACCGATGATGAAAATCGGATGAGAAAAAGATGGAACTTTCATTAAAAACGCTCCTTTATTTGTATTTTACAACCTTTAAAAAATCGTTTTGCAGCATGAATCACTGTTGAGCATGGCATCGTTTAACAAGGTGATGGATTGTAAGACTGCAGTTTTCTCAAACGGAGTCATCTTTTTAAAGATATCCTCGAGATGACCGTTCATTTCTGCATCGATTCCATCTGTGAGTTGTTGGCCGAGTGGAGTTAAAAAAAGTAATTGAATCCGGCGGTCCTCGGAAGATGGGGATTTTAAAACAAGTTCCCGTTTGATTAATGTCTGGATTTGGCGACTAAACGTCGTGATGTCCATACCTAATAAGTCGGCGATTTCCTGCATCGCTGATCCGGGATGCTTCGAAATTTCAAATAAAATATGGCTTTGGACGAGCGAAACCTCCTGATCCAGAACAGAACAACAGTTTTTATTCAGGAGTCCAAAACGACGGGTGAACGTTTGAAAAATTTCACGGGATTCTTGCATGGGCAACCTCTCCTTTTGTCTTATGATTGATTACCTTAGTTATAAAGGTTTAACTTGCAATTTGCAAGTAATTGTTTTTAACTAGTTACTAACACGTGAGGAGGTTTTGAAATGATGATCCGGAAAATAGATACAGGTGATCGGCAACGGCTCTTCGATATTTATCTGCAAGGGGTGGAAGAAGGGAATGCGACTTTTGAAACGGAAATTGATGAACTGAAGTGGTGGCATCAGATGAAAAAAGCAGACGTGTTCGTGATCGAGGAACAGACCGTCGTCGTGGGCTGGGTCAAAATGACGTTCGTTTCAGAAAGACCCGTCTACAAGGGGGTAAGAGAGCTGAGTCTTTATGTCGATCGGGCGGAGCGCGGTAAGGGATACGGGAGTTTGTTATTACAACATATGATTCAATTTGCTGAAAATAACGGGATTTGGACACTGCAGTCACACATCTTCCCGGAAAACATAGCCAGTCTGACCATGCAACAGCAAGCGGGATTCACGATTGTCGGAAAACGCGAAAAAATCGCCAAGCACGGTGCTCGATGGCGAGACACATTATTGTTAGAAAGAAGAAGTCAAAAGATTGATTAAATCTATTGAATAACCCATACGTTATATAATACAATCGTTATATAAAGAGCAGAGGGGGCTAATCATGACACGACCAGTAATTTATTTTCTTTGTACAGGAAACTCATGCCGGAGCCAAATCGCGGAAGGCTTCGCGAAACACTATTTGCCGGACTGGGACGTCCATTCGGCCGGAATCGAACAACATGGCTTAAATCCAAAAGCTGTCCGGGCGATGCAGGAACAAAACATTGACATTTCCGGGCAGACGTCCGATTTGATTGATCCGGATCTCTTGAAGCGGGCGACCATCGTTGTCACCTTGTGCGGAGATGCACGTGATAATTGTCCGGTTATTCCTCCGCATGTCCGACAAGAACATTGGGGATTTGATGATCCGGCACGCGCAACAGGGACGGAATCCGAACAATGGGCTGTTTTCCAACGGGTCCGCGATCAAATCGGCGAACGGATTCAACGATTTGCCAAAGAAGAGACAAGTAACTGAAATTGAAAGGAGGACTACCTATGATCGAGACAACGAACCGTGTTGACGAGATGAGTCAGTTCTTAAAACTGCTCAGCGATGGAACACGCCTTGAAATTTTACGGCGATTACACGTCCGGGAACACTGCGTCTGTGATTTTGTCGAGATGTTCGATATTTCACAACCCGCCGTCAGCCGTCACTTGAAATTATTACGCCAGTCGCAAATCATCCTGGAGCGGCGTGAACGGCAATGGATTCATTTTCGAATCAATCCGGACCACCCGCAGCATGAGTTACTGCTGACGATTTTGAACGCAATGGAATTACCGACGATTCCGAACAAAAGTTGCTGAGAGGTTATTTGGCAATGGGGGACAGTTTCCCTTGCATTCCATATAACGATAAGGTTATATTATATATAACTAAATGGTTATATAAAGAAGAGGAGCTGATTGAAGATGAAGAAAATTGAGATTTATGATCCGGCGATGTGTTGCCCAACCGGTTTATGTGGACCTTCAATTGATCCGGAACTGACCCGGATGGCAACGATCGTCCATGCTTTGAAACAACAAGGCTACCCGATCGAACGGTTTAATTTAGCGAATGAGCCGGCTGCATTCGTTTCGAATTCATTAATCAAGGAGGCAATCACGGACGGTGTCGACATGTTACCGATTACACTTGTGGACGGTGTAATCGTCCGTCGCCGCGGCTACTTGTCGAATGCGGAGATTGCGGAGTTGACAGGCCTGGAAGAAAAAAGTTTTGCGGTCGTTGATGGTCAAAAACCGAAAGTTCGCTTGACTCTAAAATAAGGACGTGACGAAGATGGAACCGTTAACTCTGGATGGCTTACAATTGACCCGTTACTTGTTTTTGACTGGAAAAGGCGGCGTTGGCAAGACGTCAACGGCATCACTTCTCGCGATTAAACTGGCGGACCTCGGGAAACAGGTGTTACTTGTTTCGACGGATCCGGCGAGCAATCTTCAGGATGTCTTTAAGATGGAGCTGACAGAAGAACCGGCCGCTGTTCCCGGGGTCGAGCGCCTGTTCGTCGCAAACTTTGACCCGGAACAAGCGGCAGCAGATTATAAGGAAGCAGTCGTCGGACCGTATCGGGGGATTCTGCCGGATCCGGCTGTCCGGTCGATGGAAGAACAATTGTCCGGTGCCTGTACTGTCGAAATCGCCGCTTTTGATCAATTTACCGGGTTGTTGGCAGCGCCTGACGCCAAACAAACGTATGATCACATCATTTTCGATACGGCACCGACGGGACACACATTACGGCTGCTTAGTCTGCCGAATGCCTGGAATGTCTATCTCGATGAGAACACAACCGGCACGTCCTGCCTCGGTCCGCTGGCAGGACTGACGGAGAAAAAAACACAATATGAACAAGCGACGGAGCTGTTGGCTGACCCGGCGGAGACGACCTTGATCTTGGTCGCCCGGGCGGAATCCTCGACGTTAACTGAAGCAGCGCACGCCTATCAAGAACTGCGTGCGCTCGGGATTCAAAATGCCCGTTTGATTGTCAATGGGATGTTGCCGGTGACAATCAGCCAGGACACCTATTATCAAGCGTTCCTGCATCGTCAGCAGGAGGCGCTTGCGACGTTACCGGATGTTTTTTTACGAGAAGTGCCGTTGTTCAGTTTGCCGTATGCGCCAACAAGTTTGATTGGGGTCGACCAGCTCCGCAACTGGTTGACGGAAGCGGAGCATCCAGCGGACTCGATGGAGCGGGAGCAACTCGACGTTCCGCCGTTATCCCGTTTAATCGATCAACTGGATGCAGCAGGGCCAGGTGTCATCATGACAATGGGGAAAGGCGGAGTCGGAAAAACGACGATGGCCTCGATGATTGCGATTGCTTTGACGGAGCGGGGACATGAAGTCGTTTTGACAACGACGGACCCGGCGGCGCACCTCGAACTGACGATTGAGACGAACGAAAACCCGCATCTTGAAATCAGCCGGATTGATCCAAAAATTGAAATCGAACGTTATACGGACCAAGTCTACGCAGCGGCGGGTGAACTGACGGAGGAAGCCCACGCCTTGTTAGCAGAAGACTTAAAATCACCTTGTACGGAAGAAATCGCCGTCTTCCGCGCCTTTGCCGATACGGTTGCCCGGGCAAACGACCGATACGTCGTCATCGATACGGCACCGACGGGTCATACGTTATTGTTACTCGACGCGACAGAAAGTTACCATCAGGAAATGGAACGGGCGACCGGTGACGTTCCGGAAGCGGTTAAATCATTATTACCGCAGCTGCGTGACGCAAGCCGGACGCATGTCATCATTACGACACTGGCGGAGGCGACACCCGTCTTTGAAGCGGACCGCCTGCAGGAAGATTTACGGCGTGCCGGGATTGAGCCGATGGCCTGGATCGTCAATCAATCGTTTGCCGCGACAGCGACCCGTGATCCGATTCTCGGCCACAAAGCGGAAGCAGAACGTCCTTGGTTGGAAGAAGTCGACCGGTTGAGCCAACAGATGGCTGTCGTTGCCTGGCAACCCGAACCGGTTTCCGGATATCATCACCTACTCGCACTTTCGAAAGGATGAATTTTATGCAAATCACACCTGAAGCAGTCACGTATCTGAAAGAACAAGTGAAACACGAACAAGCACCCGGCATTCGCCTCTATCAAGCCGGACAAGGCTGTTGCGGACCGAGCTTTGGACTCGGATTCGGGGCTGGCGAAACCGGTGATCAAGTCAAAGACTATGACGGATTGGCGCTTGCGATTGACGGAAATTTAGCGGATGTCAGTCATGACATCACGCTCGCTTTGGAAGAGACGGACCAGGGGCCACAAATCGTCCTCCTCGGTGCATCCAACTGTTAAAGAGAAAATTCGAAATTTAATACAGAAATGAAGTGAACGCATTGACCGGCACACATCTACTTGCGATCGGGATTTTTCTGATCACGTTATTTTTAATCATTAAACAACCAAAGGGCCTCGGTATCGGCTACTCCGCGATGGGGATGGCACTGATTGCCTTACTGACCGGCGTCGTGAATCTGGATGATGTCTCGACAGTCTGGGGCATCATCTGGAACGCGACGTTTACCTTTATCGCCCTGATCATCATTTCGTTGATTTTGGACGAAATCGGCTTCTTCGAGTGGGCAGCGTTGCATATGGCCCGGATTGCCCGCGGCGGCGGTGTCAAACTGTTTGTCTATCTGACGTTACTCGGCGCACTCGTGTCAGCGTTATTCGCGAACGACGGCGCAGCGTTGATTTTAACGCCGATTGTCCTCGCCATCGTCCGTTACTTAAAATTACCGGACTATGTCGTTTTGGCGTATGTCTTTGCTTCCGGCTTCATTGCCGATACGGCGAGTCTGCCGTTTGTCGTCTCGAACCTCGTTAATATCGTCTCAGCCGACTTCTTTGACATCGGCTTTACGGAATATGCGTCACGAATGGTGTTCGTCAACGTCTTTTCCGTCATCGGCAGTCTGCTTGTGTTGTATTTGTATTTCCGCAAAAGTATTCCGAAGACCTATGATGTGACGCAACTCGTCGCGCCAAACACGGCAATCAAGGATCAGCGGATGTTCAAATTATCGTGGCTTGTGCTTGTGTTGCTTGTCGTCGGTTACTTCACGAGTGACCTCATCGGGATTCCGGTCAGTTTGGTGGCCGGCGTCATCGCCCTGTTCTTCCTCTTGATGGCACGTCGGTCACCAAGTGTACCAACAAAAAAAGTCATCGCCGGCGCACCGTGGGCGATCGTCTTCTTTTCACTCGGAATGTATATCGTCGTTTATGGTCTGCAAAATGCCGGATTGACGCAAGTTCTCGCCGATGTCATTGACGGTTTTGCGACAAATCTGGCCGCTGCGACGTTCGGCATGGGCTTCCTCGCCGCCATCCTGTCATCGGTCATGAACAATATGCCGACCGTGATGATTGATGCGCTGGCAATTGATCTCAGTCAAACGACCGGCATCATTCGGGAAGCGTTGATTTATGCCAACGTCATCGGATCCGATTTAGGTCCGAAGATTACACCAATCGGCAGTCTGGCGACCTTGCTCTGGTTGCACGTTTTGCGCTCAAAAGGTGTCAAAATCGGCTGGGGACAATACTTTAAGATCGGAACGATTCTGACGATTCCGACACTGACCATTACGTTACTCGGGTTATACATCAGCTTGTTACTTTATTGATTTTTAGGAGGAAACTTATATGAAATTGTTGATCATCGGTTCAGTCGCCGCCGGAACATCAGTCGGTGCGAAAGCACGCCGGAACAGTGAAGACTTACAAATTACAATCTACGACCGTGACCAGGACATCTCGTATTCCGGTTGCGGGATTCCGTACTTCGTCGGCGGTGAAATTGCCGACATCGATGAGTTGACACCGCGCGATGCGGCATTCTTCAAAAAAAGGTATAACATCGACATCCACACCCGGCACGAAGTCGAATCGATTGATCACACAACGAAAACGGCGACCATCATTAATCTGGCGACCGGTGAGCGTTTGACGGATACGTACGATACGCTGGTGCTTGCGACCGGAGCGTCAAGCATCGTTCCGCCATTCCCGGGTGTTGATCACGACAACGTCTTTACGGTCCGGAACGTCCGCAATGCCGATGCGATCCGCTCGTATATCGACGCCCATGATCCGAAAACGGCGACAATCGTCGGCGGCGGTTTCATCGGTCTTGAGATGGCAGAACAACTGACATACCGCGGAATTCAGGTGACACTCGTCGAACGTCTGCCGCAAGTCATGCCGCCGCTTGACCGTGACATGGCAGAACGGGTTGCGGATCATTTAAGAGACAAAGGCGTCTCCCTGTTGCTCGGGGAATCAGTGACGGCATTCAACGGGAAGTCACGCGTCACGGAAGTTGCGCTCGAGAGCGGCAAATCGATTGCAACAGACCTCGTCATCCTGTCGGTCGGAGTTAAACCGAACACCGAACTCGCCAAACAGATTGGTATTGAGATGGGTCAGACGGGTGCGATTGCCGTTAACCGGAAGATGCAGACGAACTTGACCGATGTGTATGCTGTCGGCGACGTCGCGGAAAGTTTCTCTGTCATTACCGGAGAAGCGATTTACCGTCCGCTTGGCTCGACCGCGAACAAGATGGGTCGGATTGCCGGGATGGTCATCACCGGGGAAGAAGCGGAACACCGCGGCATTCTTGGAACCGGTATTTTCAAAGCGTTTGATCTGACGGTCGCACAAACCGGTTTGACGGAAAAAGAAGCGCGGGACGCAGGTTACGACATCGAAGTCCTCCATAACATCAAACCGGATCGTCCGGAATATATGGGCGGAAAAGAGATGGTCATCAAAGCGATTGCTGATCGGGCAACGGGACGTGTCCTCGGGGCACAGATTGTTGGACCGCAAGGGGTCGACAAACGGATTGATGTCCTCGCGACCGCAATCACCTTCAAAGCAAAAGCAGAAGATCTGTTCCACCTCGATCTTGCCTATGCGCCGCCGTTTGCGACGACAAAGGATCCGGTCCTTTATACCGGGATGGCACTTGATAATGCGATTAAAAAAACAGCCCGTTTGATGACTCCAAATGAGTTGATCGAACAAGTTGCAAACGGCAAGTCATTCCAAATCATCGATACCCGCTCGAAAGCCCAGTTCGAAAAAAATCACGTTGACGGAGCGATTCACATCCCGCTCGGTGAATTGCGGACACGGGCGAAGGAACTTGATCCGACGTTGCCGACGATCGTTTATTGCAACAAAGGCGTGACCGGAAATGCGGCGCAAAACGTACTCAAAAACTTAGGCTTTACGGATGTCTGTAACTTATCCGGCGGTAATAAAAACTACCAACACTGCAAGAAATGTCTGGCGGACTGACGCAAATCAATAAGGGACGAGACAAGGAGTTCATCGATTCGGATGAACTCCTTTTTAGTATGGTTAGGTGAATCATTTCAAAATAAATCAGACCAAAAGTGTTCCTTTTTGAAACTAATGGTGCTAGACTGTGGATATTCAAAACAGGACAGGATGTTGAGAAAGGAACAGTTCTCAACAGAAAGGTGGAAGAAATAAATGAAAATGAGTGTACGGGAACAATGGTTCTCAAATATCAGAGGTGATGTGTTGGCAGGAATCGTTGTCGCGTTGGCTTTGATTCCGGAGGCGATTGCCTTTTCAATCATTGCCGGTGTCGATCCGATGGTCGGATTGTACGCCTCGTTTTGTATCGCCGTCATCCTCGCTTTTGTCGGCGGACGACCGGGCATGATTTCAGCAGCAACCGGTGCGATGGCCCTTTTAATGGTCCCGCTCGTCAAGGAACACGGACTCGATTATCTGCTTGCTGCAACGATTTTAACCGGAGTCATTCAAATTCTCTTTGGGGTCATCAAGATTGCACGGGTCATGAAATTCATTCCGCGTGCCGTCATGATCGGGTTCGTCAATGCACTCGCGATTCTGATTTTTATGGCACAAGTCCCGCATTTCATCGGGATTTCAACGATGACCTATGTCTTCGTCGCCATTACGCTGGCCATCGTTTATCTGTTGCCGCGTTTTCTTAAAACGATTCCGGCACCGCTGATCGCGATCATTGTGCTGACGATTGCCGCGATTTATTTGAACGTCGATTTACGGACGGTCGGTGATCTCGGAACGATTCAACGATCGTTACCGTCGTTTTTCTTGCCGGACGTCCCGTTGAACTTCGAGACACTGCAAATTATTTTCCCGTATTCACTGGCACTCGCGATTGTCGGATTACTTGAATCATTGCTGACGGCGACGATTGTCGACGACATGACGGGAACGGAAAGTGAAAAAAACAAGGAAGCCCGCGGGCAGGGTATTGCGAACTTCATCACCGGATTTTTTGGCGGTATGGCGGGTTGCGCGATGATCGGTCAATCGGTCATCAACGTCAAGTCGGGTGGTCGCGGACGTCTGTCGACGCTGGTTGCCGGACTGTTCCTGATGTTTTTGATCATCGTCCTCGGAAACTTAGTCGTTCAGATTCCGATGCCGGTTCTCGTCGGAATCATGATCATGGTCTCGATCGGTACATTTGACTGGTCCTCGTTTACGTATCTCCGCAAAGCCCCAAAAGCAGATGCGTTCGTGATGCTTGCGACAGTCATCATTGTCGTTGCCACACATGATTTGTCGATCGGCGTCATGGCAGGCGTCGTGTTAAGTGCGCTGTTCTTCGTCGCCAAAGTCTCGAAAATCAAGGTCAAGCAACAGATAGAGACCGGAAAAACGGTGTATACCGTCAAAGGTCCGTTGTTCTTCGCTTCGGTCGATCATTTCATCGCTTCATTTGATTATGAGGAGACGAACCAACAGATTCGGATTGATTTCAGCAGCACCCAAATTTGGGATGATTCGGCCGTCGGAGCGATTGACAAGGTGATGCTCCGCTTGATGGCGAATCAAAACAAAGTCGAACTGATCGGATTGAATCCGGAAAGTAAGAAGCTGATTGATCGGTTGGCGGTTCATCAGGATCCGATCCCGAAAATTTCTACACATTGAGTTAAGGAGGAAAAGTTATGTATCAACATATCTTATTAGCCGTCGACGGCTCGGACCATTCCGTCCGGGCAACGGAAGAAGCAATTAAGATTGCCCGGCTCAGTCCGGACAGTCAAGTGGAAGTCGTTTTCGTCGCCGATTTCGGGAAAATTAAAGACGATGTCCTGCATACGGAAGGAACGGCAGGGCTTGAAGTGGCCCGCAGAAAAAGACTGGCACCGGTCGAAGAAAAGCTCGAAGCAGCGCATGTCTCCTATTACGTGACGATTCTTCGCGGTGAGCCGGGTCCGACGATTGTGGATCATGCCAACAACAAGCAGGTTGATTTGACGATTATCGGCAGCCGGGGCTTAAACAGTCTGCAGGAGATGATGCTCGGCAGTGTCAGTCATAAGATTGCCAAACGCGTCAAATGCCCGGTTTTGATTGTGAAGTGACAGGTGAATCTTTTTTTGAAATCGCACATTAAAACGATTTATGTGTCTTGACCCAGGGGATAGTCAAAAAAGAGGGGGTCATTCTAATGAAGAAGACATATTTGGTACCGGTTCTTGGTCTTGCCCTATTTGCCGCAGGATGCGGCAATTCGGACAATCAGGAAACGGAAAAAGTCGAGGAAACAACGACGACAAATGATACCGGCTTGAAAGATGACAGCTCGATGAAGGACGATACGGCTATGAATCAGGATCAGGATACGGTGACGGACAATGCCGACAAGGATTACGGATTCGTCAGTCTGTCAGTTGAGGCGGATACTTCGGACATGATGGACGCCGTCGACATCAGTTATGACCGTGACAACGACGGGACGGAAGCCGATTACAAGATGAACGGTGAGCAGGCGCAAGGCAACGAAGCGATGAAGACGCTCGATGCCAAGCTCGACGAACTGAACCTGGATGCCGATACGTCAAAGGATGACGCGATTGCCGAAGTCGAGAAGGTGTTTGATATCAAGGACGCGACCCGCCTTGAAGTCGAGATCGAGTTTGCCGATGGAACGGAAAAAGAATTCAAGAAGTAAAAATAGAGGTGCCAAGCGGCGCCTCTTTTTCTTTTGCCAAAGTATTCAAATCGACGTGTTATCATGAGATGTGAGTGTAAAATATTTCAATCGGGGGTTTTGGATGATGGAAATCACAAGTGGTACGACGGAAGACGGGCAATGGATCCGGGAGCAACTGATTGCTTATAACCGACAACACGTTCCGGCAACGCTCTTTACGGAAACGGAACCATATTGCTTTTTGGCATGGGATGAAGACGAGCAACTCCTCGGCGGTGTTACGGCAAGTTATGTGTGGAATCATCTGCAGGTGCATTTTTTGTGGGTCGACCCGGAAAACCGAATCGGCGGTACCGGAAAACAGCTGATGGAAAAAATCGAATCGATTGCCGAAGAAAAATCCTGCAGTAAGATTTTGCTTGATACGTTCAGCTTTCAGGCGCCGGGCTTTTATGAAAAACTCGGATTCGAGGAATACGGTCGTCTGCCCGATCATCCGACGGAAGGACAGACCCAGTACTTTTTCGTCAAGTATTTGTGAGTGTTTAGCGTTGGTAATGATAGACCCAGGCCGCCATATAGGAAAACGTTCCAGCTGTTAAGACGAGCGCAATGGCGTAAAATGAAAAGTTTGGAAAACTCGACATCAGCGGAACATCAAATAAAAAGCAAATCATTAGAATAGGTAAAGTAATTAAAAACGTCACATAAGCAGCGCGTGTTGCCTTTCCTGTGATCACTTCCTCCCGTTCATCTTGATCAGAAAACTCTGTAGTTGACGACGACCACTTGGAAAAAGAACTTTTCTTATCTGTTCGCATCCAGTAGCCGGTAACTGAAAGACCGATTGCGACCAATATAACAGGAAGAATAATGGAAAGGTCCAACGTCAGATTGAAGCCGGTTCCTTTGACCGGATCATTTTGAAAAACAGTTAGTTGATCGTGAATAGAACTAATGAAAACAGCTGCCAAAAAATACATACAAATGTTTAAACACGACTGAATGATGACACGTTTCATTACGATTCCTCCTCCAAGTAAAAAATCGATTCGACAGGACGCTCGAGCACTCGTGCAATCTGCATCGCCAGTAACAAGGACGGGGTATAGCTGCCTTTTTCAAGCGAAATCACCGTCTGGCGTGTGACACCGATCATCTGAGCAAACTGTTCCTGCGTCCATCCGTTGCTGCTGCGCAACGATTTAACCCGGTTAATCAGTTTCATCGCACGTCTCCTTTAATCATTTGATACTTTGATTGTAAAGTCTGTTTTACATTTTGTAAAGTAGACTTTACATTAGACGAGTAAAAAAACTGTTACTTTTTTTAGACTGATTATCAAAAATCATCGTTTCTATTAAGTTATCGGAATATTCAACCGATAAACGGGTAACTTAGACAAAACGATGACGGTTGGCTTAAAGAGAGAAAGGAGGCGCCGACATGATGCCGGAATTGTTACCTGACGAGCGTGAACTCGAGCGAAGGATTCGAATCGTCCATTTGCTGCGTAAACTCGGGAAATCCGACGAAGCCATCGCCAAATCATTATATGTTTCCACCGAATGGGTCCAGTCGATCTTTGATGAAGACGACTGGCAACATATGCAATCATCCTAAGCAACAACGAGCAGAGTGTTGGATGACACTCTGTTTTTCTGTGCGTTCCAAAAAAATATTCGGTACACTAGAAAGAAACATATGAAAGAAGGGATGAACATGCTACGAATCGCTGTCGTCGGTGCCGGTCTGACCGGCTTGTACACTGCTTGGCGTCTGCAGGAAAGGGGAGATGAGGTCACGATTTTTGAAGCACGTGAACGAATCGGCGGCCGGGTTTTGACGAAAACGTTGACGCTTAAAGATCATTTCTATGCGTTTGATCTCGGACCGACCTGGTATTGGCCGGAAACAGAACGGTTGATGACGACGCTGATTGAGCGTCTGCAACTGCCGGTTCTTGTTCAGGCGACAGACGGGACGATGATGCTCGAACGGTCACCGGGGCAAGTCGAACAACACCGGTTACCGGACGGGCAAACGGTTTTGTCGCACCGACTGGTAAAAGGAATGCATAGCGTGACGGAGGCGCTGGCGGAACAGCTGCATCCTGGAACGATTCAACTGGCGCACCGTGTGACGGCGATTGAGGTCACCGAGCAGGTCGAACTGACGATGGAGCAGAGTGGGAGCCGATTCCGGCAAACGTTTGATCACGTCATCGTGACACTCCCGCCGCGACTCAGCGGACAAATCCAATGGCATCCCGCTTTAGCGGAATCCGTACAGCATCAACTGAGGACAACACCGACCTGGATGGCCGGGCAAGCGAAGGTCGTCGCCGTGTACGATACCCCGTTTTGGCGGCAAACCGGTCGATCCGGTTTCGCCATCAGCTGGTCCGGTGTGTTGCAGGAAATCCATGATGCGTCACCGCCGACCGGTCCCGGCGCCCTATTCGGATTTTTCCGCCTGACGGCAACGGAGCGTGCAACACTTGGAGAAACGGAAGTAAAGCGGCAGGTCGTAGAACAGTTGATCCATTTATTCGGACAGGAAGCCGGTCATCCGGTTGCTGTTTTGTATCAGGACTGGGCAAAGGAACCGGAGACGGCAGCGAAAGCAGATGCTGAACCGTTAACCGATTTTCCTACCTATGGATTGATTCGACTGGAAGGCGCGTTGCAGGACAAGGTCACGCTGCTTGGAACGGAAAGTGATCCGACGTTCGGCGGACATTTGGAAGGGGCCTTGCAATCGGTCGAGCGGTGGTTAACTGCGTATATGAGAGAGGATGAATCATGAATATAAACGAACCGACGTTTCACCGGGCATTCGGTACATATGGCATCTATTATAATGAAGGAAAACTGCTCGTCATTCATAAGCAGGGCGGACCGTACACGTACCGGTACGATTTGCCGGGCGGGAGTCTGGAAGATTTCGAGACGTTGCCGGATGCGCTGGACCGTGAATTCCAGGAGGAGACCGGGCTGACGGTCCATTCCAAACAGTTGCTTGGAACGTTTGAATTTTTCCTTTAGTCAAATTGGCACCGGGCGTCGCATCTGCATCATATCGGTGTGTTTTTCCGCGTGTTAGAAGCAGAGGGGGAACGCTCTGTACCAAAGACGTTTGAGGGGCAGGACTCGACCGGTTCGTCCTGGGTCAGCCGGGCAGACGTCGATGCATCGAACGCGTCGCCGCTGGTCTTAAAAGCCTTTGACTACTTGGAAAATCCGGAAACGGACAAACTGACCCGGATACAGGACTGGGTCGTCCGACAGGAGGCGACACGATGTACCGGCATGTAATCTGGGATTTTGACGGGACGCTGTTTGATACCTATCCGGTCATGGCTACTGTCTTGCAGGAGATGTTACGCGGGCAGGGACAGAATGTGCGATTGAGTCGATTTTGGAAGCGATGAAAATCTCGGCGAAAACGGCCTATGAAAAGTATGGCCTTGATGCGGACACGATTTCACGGTTTAAAGAACAAAAAGCACAAACAGAACTTAAAGCGGCTTTGCCGTTTTCCGGAATACCGCAACTTTGCCGCTCCATTCAAACACACGACGGACATAACTACATCCTGACGCATCGCGGAGCATCGACGTTTAAACTGTTACAGGCGAACGGATTGACCGGGGTCTTCCGGGATGTAGTGACGGCGGAGCGGGGATTTGCCCGAAAGCCGGATCCGGCCGCGATTCAGTATCTGATGAAACACTATCAAATGGAACCGGCTGAAACAATTATGATTGGTGACCGCGAACTTGACGTACTATCGGGACAGCAGGCTGGAATTGACTCCTGCCTGATTGCGGACATACCACCGAATCAAACTGTGGCGACGTACATCGTATCAAACGTGAAGGGTCTAAAGAGATTATTTGATTGATCTTCAAAAAAACCGATAAAAGTTGGATGGTTACGTCCAACTTTTATCGGTTTTTTATGTTTATTCTGAAGATGACACATCCGTGTCACGCATATGAGAAGACAGTATGTAAGACGGTCAAAGATTATAATTTGAGAACCTATGTTCGTTTTATAACACAATTCAAACAGGGCTTTTCTTACTTATTTTTCATAATATTAGTATAATCCATGTGGAAATATAAGTCTAGTTCTTTCTGTGTCGTTTTCTTATAGTAAATCTACACGGGAAAAGCAGGGCTTCCTGCATGAATTGAAATGAGGGGACGTATATTATGGAGAAATTTTCTTGGGATTCAAACATGAAAGTCAGATTAGTCGGAGAGGGTCTGTTCAATTTATTATTTTGGATGTATTTCCCCTTTATCACCGTCTACTTCGGTCAAACGTTAGGTTTGCAGAAAGCAGGACTTTTGATGACCCTTCCTCCTCTGCTGAGTATCCTCGGCAGTTTAGTCGGCGGGAACCTTGCGGACACTTGGGGAAGACGTCCCGTAATGCTCGTTGGGACGTTCCTCCAAATGAGTATGTTCGTGCTGTTTGCAGCCTCCACCTCCTACTGGATCGACTATATCGCTTTTATCGGGATTGGAATCGGAGCTGCATTTTATCGTCCGGCTAGTTCTGCCATGATAGCGGACATTGTTCCCGAGCACGCACTGCGTTCAGTATTTGCGACGTTTTCGACTGTGAACAATATCGGAGCAGTTCTTGGTCCGGTGATTGGAGCTGTTTTCTTTTTTCAATATCGCCAAGCCTTACTATGGACTTGCGCCGGTATTCTTTTGCTGTACTTATGGGCTCTGTATTTCATGATGTATGAAACGGTTCCCCTGGAAAAAAAACAAGAGGATGTGACATCCTCCCTCAAACATTCCTTTCAAAAAAGGTGGAACGGGTATCGGATCATTTTTCAGGATCGGATTTTTATGCTGTATGTGCTTGCCGGAATTTTTTCCTTGTTTCCGATCATGCAACTTGATCTCTATTTGCCGGTTTATTTGATTGAGCAGGTACCCACGCAGTCTCTGTTATCTTGGACGCAAGACCCGATTCATCTGACGAGCCAGTCATTGTTCGGATGGTTGGTCGGGTTTAACGGTCTTTTGTTTGTGCTCTTGATTCTTCCGGTGACCAATGCGCTGAAGCATTGGTCAGAAAAACGTCTGTTTATTGTATCTACCTTGTTTGCAGGGATCGGAACGTTTTTAGTCGGTATCAGCGGTAATATCTTGTATTTATTTTTCTGTACTGTCATCTTTACGCTGGGGGAAATTATTCGGACTCCCGTCACGCAGAGTTTCGTGAGTCATTATGCTCCTAAACAGGCGAGAGGACAGTACTTAGCAGCTGACAGTCTGCAGAATACACTTGGGAAAACGCTTGCTCCGTTGACGGTCTATTTGTCAGGAATCCTGTCGCCAATCAGTATTTTTAGCGTCATCCTGTTCTTTTCCTTCATCGGTGTCGGATTATACCTTTGGTTATTCCGTCTGTACGATACTGCTCGTCGACTAAAGATGGAGGACAACTCCAAAACATCATAATTATTGAGAGACTCTCTCTGACAATCGGTAAAAATGCCGGCAAAAAAACTCACATATGTATAAATACGTGAGTTCTTCCTCTCCTATTTCTGAAGGTCATGACGTTTTTTCTTCAGTCGTCAGATCAGCCGGCTGTTGTTCCCGCCAGACGAAAGTCAGAGCGATGCCGATGGCGAGCATGACGGTCGCAAAGTAAAACGGATAGTTGAGATCGACGTCAAACAGAATCCCGCCGATGATCGGTCCGAGAATATTCCCGATACTCGTAAACATCGAGTTCATCCCGCCGACGAAACCTTGTTCATTGCCGGCGATTTTCGATAAATACGTCGTAACGGCAGGACGCATCAAGTCGAAACCGACGAAGACGACCATCGTTACGAGAATAATTGCAAGGTAACTTGTCACATAGGTCATGACGAGGACGAGCAGGGTCGAACCGATCAGGCTGTACCGGATGAGACGGATCTCACCGAACCAGCGTGTCAGCCGTTCAAACAAACCGACCTGGACGATGACACCGACGATTGCCCCAAGTGAAATCGCGAGCGCGATATCTTTCGCCGTAAAGCCGAACTTCCGGTCGACGAACAGCGCGAACAGTGACTCAAACGACGCGAGTCCGAAAGAAGAAATCAGCAACACCATAAAAGCGATGAAGTAGAGTGGTGAAAAGACTTTCCGGAAACCGGTTTTTTGCTGGGGGATCGTTGTCTGTTCATAATGCCGTTCCGGTTCGCTTAACGTAAAGACGGACAAGATCATCGCGGTCAAACCAAATGCGGCGGCAAAGAAAAACGGCATACGCGTTCCGATGTCGGCCAGGAAACCGCCGATGCCCGGTCCGATGATGAAACCGGTCGAAATCGCCGCCGACATATAGCCGAGGGCTTTCGGACGGGTTTCGTTTGTCGTAATATCAGCGATGAACGCCGTGACGGCCGGCATGATGAAGGCGGCACTGACACCACCCAAGATCCGTGACGCAAACAAGACTTCGACCGATTGTCCGAGACCAAATAACACTTCCGACATGCTGAAGACGAACAGACCGATGATAATCATCGGCTTCCGACCGTACTTGTCGACGGCCCGGCCGGCAAGCGGCGATAATACAAGCTGGGCAAAGGCGAATGCCGAGACCATGTAACCGACGGTCGAACCGGAAATGTTCAGTTCATTCATGATCGTTGGTGTGACGGGAATGACAAGACCAATCCCTAAAAAGGCGATGAAAAGATTGAGCAACAGTGTGCCTAAAATTAGTTTGTTGTTTTGCATGATGAATTCCTCTGTTTCTGTAGTTTAAATCGTCAGCGGACAAGTCCCCGCCAAAAAATCGGCCAAACGGCGGTGAAACGCCGTTCATATGCGGCGACGCCATTGAACACGAACTCGGTCATCGTGCCTTCCGTCACCGTCAAGTAGGCGAGGGCGGCACTTTCGTAATCATCCGAGTATAAAATCTGTTCTTGGCGGTCGCGTTCCCGCAACAAACGGGTCAAGTGGCGTTGCATCGAATCGAAAAACGGATTAATCAAATCCGTGACTTCCCGCTCGAGTTTGACGGGCGGAAAATAGGCAATCCGTAAAATGAACTTCAGCTGATCATTTTGGGTGCTTTCCTCGAGAAACCAGTCAAAAAAACCTTTCAGGCTCTCTTCGAGCGAAAGATGACGGGTCGAGATGAAGTACGTGGCGAGATGTATTTTCTGTGTCGCGAGCGCATGTGTCATCGCTGTCAGAAATAAATCGTCTTTTCCACGGTAGTGGGCATAAATCGATGGTTTCTTGATGCCGACGTCCTGGGCAATCTCCTGCAAGGAGGCGCCTTCGTAGCCGTGTTGGGCAAAATGCCGCAGGGCCGTCTGTAATAATAATGAAGCTTTCATTTCGTCACCTTCCTAACGGTCGTTAGTTAACAGCCTAACAGATTCAAAGCGATTGTCAAACAAAAAAAGCCGAAGGTCGCGGGGACCTTCGGCTGCATTCATTCAATTATTTGTTGGCGATACGGCCGCGTGATGCAACACGTGAACCTGTGATGCCGGCGATTGATGTCACGATCATCGTTAAGATGAGAGCGACGAAGCCCCAGATTGAAACTTTAGATGCTGTTTGTGTCGCTTGTTCTGTTTGAACACGGACATCTTCAACTGTTTTCTTGAGATCAGCTGATGTTTCATCAAGTGTTTGTTTTGCGTTTTCGATCTGTTTGCTTGTTTCGCTTGTTGCCTGGTTTAAACCGTCAACGATGTTTTTCGTTGCTTTATCGGCTTCTGCTTGTGAGAGATCCGTGTTTTGAGCAACGGCTTCAGCGATTTTATCTTCATCGACTGAGTTTTGGATTTTTTCTGAACGTGCTGTCAATTTGTCACCAAGATCACTGACGATTTTATCGAAGTCTTCCGGTTTGGTTAAGACATCTTTACCGGCTGCTGTTGCGTCATCTTTGACGGCATCGAGCTGACCTTGCAAGTAGTTCGGTTGTAATTCCGGAATGTCTGTATCTTTCAGAATTTCATCGACATTTCCTTCAAGTTCTTTTGTATCAACGTTTGAGACGTTATCCGTTACTGAGCTGAATCCTTTTGAGACAGCGTCTGATGTTGTGCTGGCGATGGCGCCGACACCTTGACCTGCTGCACCACCAACTGTACCCAGTACTGAACCCACTGTTTGGAACGTGTTGATTGTCGTGAATGTCAACAAGGCGAACAAGAGAATGACGCTTGTCGACCATGTGAGGAAACCATGAACGAGTCCGGCACGTGACGATGTCACACCGGAAACGAAACCGGCGACGAACAATGAGATTAACAACGACAGGATCGCCCAGATGGCTAAGCCGATTCCGACACCGTCAAACGGATTGTTGGATGTGACGTCCGTGACACCGAATCCGATCGCTGAACCGATCAAGCTGAATGTAATTAAAAGTGCAAAAAATGATACGACTCCCGCGATGATTGAACTCCACGAGATGTTACGACCTGCTCCATCTGCTTCCGGTCGCAAGTACGACGAGAAACCTTTTCTTGTTTTTTCCATAATAATCCACTACCTCTCCACTTACAATTTTACGTACATCATTTGACTTCAAGAAGCTTTGTCTTAAACTGTTTTAACTTGAGATGTTGATGTGCATAGCTCTTATATAGCCGCTAAACCATGGGAAGAAACCTAGTATCAAAAGTACTCCTTTTAGAAACTGCAATCAGATTATTCTGAATAATTGAATCATTACCATAGGCAAAACAGTTGATATTCAGAAATCTGTCCGCTATGATAGAAACTATAACGTTTCACTGTACGGTTTTAAATTGTGGAATCATTTCTCGATTCAAATTATTTTACTCGGAGGTGACCCCCTGATTCAGGGGAAAGAATTGGACATATTGTTGGTATTGAATTTGGCGTTGCTTGTATTGTTGATTGTGTTGACGGCGTTTTTCGTCGGATCGGAGTTTGCCGTCGTCAAGGTCCGGATGTCACGGCTTGATCAGATGATTCAGGAAGGAAACAAGGGAGCGGTCCTGGCAAAAAAGGTTGCCAGTGACCTCGACTACTACTTGTCCGCCTGTCAGCTCGGAATCACGATCACGGCACTGGGACTCGGAGCGCTCGGGAAACCGACCGTTGAAAAGCTGCTTGGACCGGTCTTTGATGAATTTGGCGTCGCAGCGGCCCTGTCGACGGTTCTCTCCTATACAATCGCTTTTGTGTCGGTGACGTTCCTGCACGTCGTCATCGGAGAGCTTGCACCGAAGACGCTCGCGATCCAGTATGCAGAACGGATGACGTTGCTTCTTGCACCAGCGTTGTATGTGTTCGGTAAAATCATGTATCCGTTCATTTGGGTCATGAACGGTTCAGCCCGTGTTTTCCTGCGTCTGTTCGGCGTTCAGCCGGCCGGTCATGAACAGGCCCATTCGGAAGAAGAGTTGAAGATCATCATGTCGCAAAGCTTTAAGAGTGGTGAGATCAATCAGACGGAACTCGCGTTGATGCAAAACGTCTTTGCCTTCGACGAGCGGGTGACGAAGGATATCATGGTGCCGCGGATGAACGTGACGACGCTGTCGCTCAGCATGACGTGGGCCGAAGTTTTACAAATCATGACGGACAATCAATACACGCGTTACCCGGTCATCGAGGATTTTGATAAAGATAAAATCATCGGGTATGTCAACGTCAAGGAAGTTCTGACGGATCAAGCGAACGATCAACAACGTGACTTAAAGAAGTATATGAAAGACATTCCGGCCGTGTCCGAAATGACGCCGCTCCAGGAAACATTGCTGAAGATGAAGGTGACGCGTTCCCATATCGCGCTCGTCATCGACGAGTACGGCGGGACGGCCGGCATGATTGCGATGGAAGATTTGCTTGAAGAAATCGTCGGTGAAATCCGCGATGAATTCGATGAAGATGAACAGGTCGACATCGAGGCGGTTTCGAAGACAGAATACCATCTGTCGGGAACCGTGTTGCTGGCAGATTTACAGGAACGGTTTAACCTGACGTTTACTGACGCGGATGAAATCGATACGATTGCCGGTTTCATCCAAGCGCAGGGAACGGACTATCAAGTCGGCGAAAGACTTGAGACGGAGACGTATGATCTTGAACTGTTGCACGTCGAAAATTATCAAATTCAGCAGGTCAAACTGGTCTTGAAACAGGTCTCTTGACGGAAAAAGCAAGCACTCACGGATAGAAGCGGTTGGGCTAACCTAAAATTTTGAGACAATATAAAACACCTTCGGAGTGGTACACTTTTAAAAAGTACTAGCATCGGAGGTGTTTTTGCATGGGCAAAAACGTATATTCAAGCGAAGTGAAAT
>NZ_JAWPEN010000014.1:0-86058 GCF_033342815.1 Exiguobacterium artemiae | reverse complement strand
ATGAACATAGCTCATAACGAATCCTCCGTTGAATGTGGTGTGGTAACTTTATTCTACACGAGGCCGTTATGGGTTTTTTTGTGTTTTCAGCTAGGTGTTGCACTTAATATTACAATTCGTCATTTCAAATTGTTAAAAATATGATTTAACAAAAAAAATTGAGAACAGAATTTCTGAAATCTTAACTGAGCATGTCCCTTGTCGTTAAACAATTCTCTTGTTACTCTATTAAAGGATTTGGGAGAAACAAGTAATAAAGCCATTTTTCCTCTTTGTGAAGCGAAGAGAGTCTTTGAGTACACAGATTTAATGGTGTTTTACTTATTTTGTTACACTCTCACTTTCTAAACGAAATCATTCGTAATTTCAAATGTAGAATGTGAGGTTTTTTTGATGAAGCGTTATGCTTTTTCTTTGTTGTTACTACTTAGTTTATTGGCTACTGTGTTAATCATTTATCAGCTAGAATTTGACTTGAATTCTTCACCCCTTCCTTTTATCTTACTTCCTATTTTGCTACTTATGACGTGGATGAGTGGACGTATAAACTTCTTGATTCTCGTTACTTATACATTAGGTCTTGGGTTTGTATATTTAGTTTTATCTTGGTATAACGCAGCTACGAACGAACAACAACTTTTTTACATCGCTCAACATCTACTTTCTTCATTCGGTGTCTTCCTTTACTGGCTTTTTCTACGACAACTCCGAAGTATTTTTGAGAACAATAAGGAGCTACAAGAACGAGTAAAATTGCTAGAAGGGTTTTCTGAATCTCCGCAACTTTTGAGTTATAGTGAGTTTTTAGATCGAACAGATTTTTTAATTGCAGGAGCGAAGCGTCGTGAAGAAAAGAACATATTATTCCATATTCAAATTCCAGCTACTAAATTTAATAAAAAAAGTATTATGCAACAATTGACCAACGCTGGTTTAAAGGTTTTCCGAGCGCATTTTGATGTCATGTCTCAAAGAAACCGTCAAGAATTTATTATTTTTCTTCAGAATACAGATTCGACAGGTGCTAACATTGCTTGGTCACGATATGAAAAAGAATTAAGGAATCGATTTACGACCGTCGACTTCCCATTTGAATTTTCACAGTTACATGTAAATAGTTCTGTTGAAGAAACATTAGATCAACAAGAGAGGGTGCACAAATGAATATTATCCTCAATGTGATCATGAGTATTTTTTGGTTACTTCTGTTGTATTACTCGTATTTAACGGTTGCTGGTATTTTGGATCGTTATAGTAAAAAAAAGCCCGTTAAACTGGTACATTATCCAACAGTTGCCGTTCTCATTCCAGCATACAATGAAGGAATTGTCATACGCCAAACACTAGAAGCGATGATGGCCATCGAATATCCAGGTGACCTAGATGTTTTTTTACTGGATGATCAATCACAAGATGATACACGCTCTATTGCCCTAGAGTTCACTACAATGTTCAGCCGCATGCATTATGTAAAGGTTCCGAAGGGTGATCCTATTGGTAAATCACGTGTCTTGAACTATGGTCTTTCCATAACAGATTCGGAGTATTTTTTGATTTTTGATGCAGACAATCAACCAAAGCCGGATACTGTCACAAGACTTGTCGAACAAGCGCATTCAACGAAAAATGCCTGCGGTGCTGTTGGAGTGGTCAAAACGATTAATGCGACGACAAATATGCTAACTCGCATGATTGCAATCGAGTTTCAAGTATTTCAACTTATTATGCAGAGTGGGCGATGGAAAGCATTTAAGACGGGTTCTTTGGCTGGAACGAATATGCTTTTACGACGTGATGTAATTGAAAATATTGGAGGGTATGATCCTTATGCATTGGCGGAAGATGCGGAGCTAACGATGCGGATCACCGCTCTAGGTTATACATTACCAGTCGTTTATGAAGCCGAAACATGGGAGCAAGAACCGGAGACGATGAAAGTATATATGAAACAGCGAACACGATGGATGTTAGGAAATATCTATCTTTTAGAAAAATCTATACGTACATGGGAATTTTGGAAAGGACGGACACTTGTTCACTCTTTACAACACATCATGACTTATCTCTTGTTTATTTTTTTGTTATTGATTTCTGACATCGTTTTGGTTTTAGGGTTGTTCGGCTATGCATTTGATCAAGCAACGACACCCCTTATTCTTTTTTGGTTCATGACGTATCTTGTTTATACAATTCAAATTTTAGCAGCGCAAGAACTTGAAAAGACCGCTACCCCCAGTAATGTATTCGTCGGACTAATTATGTATTTCACTTACGCCCAACTATTCGTCATCCTTTTATTCCGCGGCATCTTCGCCTATATCAAAAGCAAAATGCGGAAGGAAGTCATCGTATGGGATAAGACCAAACGGGTAAAAGTCGAGACATGAAGAAACGATTTGTTAGCACATTGGTACTATTACTAGTTGCCTTGATCAGCATATGGTATTATTTCAGCCCATTACAGAAAGATTCGGCAATAGAATTAATTGAAAATGACTACATGAAGAATAGTTTAATTCATGCTTATGACCGTCCAAACACTCAAATCCTCTCAGAGAGTCTCGGACAATATATGCAGTATTTATTGTTGAAAGGCGATGCTGATAGATTTGAAGGACAAGTAAAAGTACTTAAGTCACATTTTTTAAAAGTACAAGGTCCGGATACTTTCGTAAAATGGGAATTAGGTAATCAAACGACTACAAACGCACTGATTGATGATTTGCGCATTTCTGAAACTTTAATACAGGCAGGGCATCGGTTCAACGAACCTGCATATACGCAACTTGCTAATCAGATTGAAACAACGCTATTGAAACATCAATTTCTAAATGGACAATGGGTAGATTTTTATGATTGGAGATACAAAGAAGCTACATCAGTCCTCCACTTGAATTATCTAGATTATGAGCCATTGAAACGACTTCAGTTGCTTCAACCAACTAAGGACTTACTAAAAAATGCTCCACAAGTAGGACCATTCACTCCAGAACTTTATTTTTCTAAGAAAAATGAATTCAAATGGGCGAATGAAAAGACCGTCAACATGATTGATCAAGTCCTGATTGCACGATTGAAGTTTAGTCTAACAGGCCGTATCGATTCAGACTTTAATCGTTTCATAACAGAAGAACTTCAAGAAGGAAAAATTTATGCACACTATAACCGGTCTTCGAAAATCCCTTCGACTAAACATGAATCTAGTTCTGTCTATGCGCTATTACTTCCGATTGTATCTAGTTCAGAACAGTCTATTATTCTGAAACGTCTTAACTCTATCCATACAGTGAATCCAAGTTCTGTTCATGTATTTGATGTATTGAATAAAGCAATAGAGACACACTAAATAGATAATTTGAAAAGTAAAACTTGCCAATCTATTGGTTGTTTGTATTGCTTTAATTGTAGTAATAATTTTCATTTCAAACACTAAAAAATCAACATCTTGAAAGATATAGATTAGTAGCATCGAAAAATTAAATGTAACTTAATTGCACTTAAACTATTTTTAATCCGAATAAAAATCTAATAGAATGAGGGATACGTTATGAAGAAAATACTACTGTTCACTTTAATATCGATTTTATTGTCGGCTTGTAGTCTAAACGACTCTAAACTCAGTTTTAGTGAGATAAAAAGAGTGCCAGACAACGTACAGGCAAAGATTGAACCGAATTCTACTTTGCAATTACTTAATGAAAAAGAAGAAGTATCCTATCTTGTTTATCAAACCAAAGGTACCGTTGCTACTGATCTTGAAGTTCAAAAAGAAACAGTACAGATAAAATTAGATGTATCAAACAATGATAGTGATGAGGTTAAACAGCATGTCTACAAATTAACACTGGACCCCAATCATGAAGTAATTGATGTTTTTATAAATGGTAAGTCTACTTCATTTGATAAAATTTCAAACTTGTAAAATGTATTAAATAGCATAGACACGCTGACATGAAGCCCGAATCTATACACTGGAGTGAGGTCATCTATCCAAATAATGTAATAAAAAATGAGGTAGGTTAGTCTGAATATTCTTACGCGGTCAATCTTGAAAGTAAGTTGAAACAAACATGACTGACGTCAGCGGATTATAATAATGCTGGAGGTAAAGCAATATATGAGACCAACTCTTACTAAAGACATGAACGTGCAAAGCTTTAAAGATTATTACTGGTTAAAAGAAGATCTAAAAACACTTTGTAGCGAGCATGGAATGAATGATTCTGGTTCTAAAGTTGAGTTAGCTGATCGAATCGAACTTTTCCTTCGTACGGGAGTAAGACCTACCTAAACATTAACTGGCGAATGAATAAATAGTTTTAGCAATCAAAGGCTTCATTGTTTGGTCAACACCAGTTCCATTACGAGATAAGTCTCCCTATATGGCGTAGTGCCTCCTCGAAGCTGTGCTCTCTTGGAGGTTTGAACGGAGTGGCAGAAATGTTCGTTGTTCTCTTGTTTGATAATGGTAACCGCCTTAACCGCGCCACCTATTCTTAAAATCAACAAATACCAAAAAAGGCCGGAGAATTTTAATGTCGATTCTTTTAGAGATCGTGAATGAATAAAGCAACAGCATTCTTTTGCAGATAAAAGAATGCTGTTGCTTTATTCCCGTTTTCAAACCTCATTTGTATTCGTAATCCAGCCAATCAGACTCAGATGTTCGTCGCTTCTATAAGCTGAAAAAAGTATGTAGAGTCATTCATTTTGTTGAGTCCATACCAGGCTGATAAAGTATCCGGTGCAAAAACGTCTAATGCTTCAATCACTTCTTTTGCAAACTCAAGAGGAGCCAGACCGGTCGCCGTGATCAGATTCTTGTCTCTTACTGCGGGAAGTACTTGATACAGTGATCTTCCTCTATAGGTTGGGCTGACCGACTGAAGATACAATAGATCGTTGCTAGTATGCTTATGAGAGTCTAGATGACCTGTGTTCGCCAAACCTTCCGTAGCGCCACAAATTGCAGCTACCAAGGTACCCGATGTCAAGGCATCACCAACTTTTTTCAGCATAGGGGAATGTATGGATTCACCCCAAGTATTTCCGCCTGGTAATACCAACAAATCCTCATTAGTTAATCTCATCTGCTCAACTGTAATGTCCGGTACCACTTTCAAACCGCCCAAGGTCGTAATTGTGCCCGGATCTATTCCTACCGTTCTTACCGTAAAAGAAGGGACGTTCTTTTTAAAATACCTTCCTGAGTTTAATTCGGTCATCAAATATCCGTACTCCCAATCAGCAATCGAGTCAAACACATAAATATAAGCATGTCGTTTCATGAAATCGCTCCTATCAAGTTTGATATGAAGCAAGTATAAGTTGCCTTACCTGACAACTATAGTCAGTGAAGTCAGAATTCATCTATGGAATTCAACTAGCTCTAATATGCGTTCCACGACCTTATTTCTAAAATCGATAGGGGAAATGACTCGGATCGATTTACCGAACGCTATAATCAGTCCTGGAATTTGATCTTCTAAGACGGACTGTTCTAAAGTGAATACGACTTTTCTCTTACTTTGGTGTTTGAGGCATTTCTTTAAGTACCAATGGCCGCATATCTCTTTAATTGCCGACTCATTCCCCTCTATGACCAATTCAGTCAACGATTCATCGTTCACGGTGTTCGGAAGAAGATTCTGCAGAAAAGATTCCGTCCCTGAAAAGTCAGCAGGACGATCGAACTGTACTTCAGTCAGGGATAAATGTTCGATACGGTCTATCTTAAAACTACGGATGGAGTCTCTGAGATGACATCGACCGATGACATACCAGTTGTTCCTCCAATAAATGATTTTATACGGATCTATCAACCGGATTTGAGCGTCTCGTGCATTTTTACTACGGTATTTTATCGTGATACTGAATTGTCTTGCTATGGTACGTTCTATGTCCCTTAAGTGAGGTACGGACTTCGGTAGATCCAGCTTGCGATGATTTATGACCTCAAGACTATGGATACACTCCTGTACCTTCTCGTTCTGTCTATGATTTGAATTTTTATTTATTTTTGCAATTGCTCGACTCAGCGCTTCATTTCCGTAGTATCCAGCTTCACTTGCGAAAGTAGCCGCATGGTACATCGCAGCCTGTTCCTCAAGGTCAAAATATAAAGGGGCTTCCTTAAAATGATTCAGTAGAGTATATCCACCATTATGACCAGTCTCTGCTACTATCGGGACCCCACTTGAGCAAAGAGTTTCAATATATCGATAGACTGTTCTGACGTTCATCTCAAGATGCTCTGAAATCTGATTTGCAGTGACTTTTTTCTCGGATTGTAACATCCATAGGATGGCCAGTAAGTTATCGCTTTTAGCCACAAAAATCTCCCCCACTTTTTCTGTCGATTTTAACATGCATGTTACTTTTTTTTGGTTCGAAGGTTTATCAAATTGAGTTAAATGTTATGGACAGTTCAAACGGAGCACACTTTATCGAACGTCTGTCATTCAAGATTCAGTCCGATTTAATACATTTTTTTCTTTTATGGTATTAGTTTATCCTCCAAAGACTTCTTCACGTAATCTTGAGACTTGGGCATTCAAGTTTACAATGGAACTTTTTTTATTAAACAATGAGATGACTTCCTCAAATGAGATAGATTCACTTCCTGATGAATTGACCATCATTTCAGTTAAATACATGGCATAGGCATCAAGCATATCTTCATCGTCACTTTGCTCAATCTTTTTAATCAATTCACGAACCAAGCCTTTTATATCCTGACGTAAAGTCATCCAATAGGAGTAGGCTTCTAAAATAGCGTCCTCATCATTACCTTCGACTATTTCATAAATTTCTTCCATCGTAGGAAAGCCTACAAAAACATCATCCAAATCAAGTGGCTCACTCTTCTGAACATAAAGCTTGGTCAGTAATTCATCAAAAGAATATGCTACCAAGTGATTAGAGACATCAGAAATATCGAGGCACCAAATGGATGGGTTATTCGAATCATCGCTAAATTTAAAATAATACCAGTAGATACCCTCAGATTCAGCGAAGATCATATTTTTACCGTGTATACCCCATTCAGGTAAAATACCTTTATATAAATTATAGGTATCGTATGTTAAGGATTCCATAGCATAGAACGGTAGATGTAACGTAAAATCAGGCTCTGACCAGGTATTTTCAAAATCTACAGATATAGCATTAAAAACAACCTGTCCGCCGTTCTGTTTCTTTAATTTTTCAATGTAGCTTTTAGGAAATTGTACGTTTAGTTCGTTTTGAAGTTGCGTAATTTCAACATCGTTTAAAAAGGGTTTGGTGCCACCCTCTACTTTTTCACACCAAAAAATCAAATAAAGACCTTCTTCCTCAGAAAAATTTATGTACGTCTCTTATGTATTCATAGTAGTAATTGGATTGATTGAAATCTTGCTCTATTTGGCTTGTACGAATCGACAGTTTCTCACGCAGCGTCTACTTTCAAAGCTACTAAAGAGAATCAGTTCTCTTAAGATGGTTAGGGGTTAATGAGAAGTACATAAGCGAAGAAGAACGGATCCAAGGAAAGGGATGAATCATAAGTCGCTCCAAGAGTAATTCGCCGAGTTCGATGGGCTTACGTCGATTTGAAGTAGGGAACTTGCTCGACTTCTTTTCCATCCGCTTCCATTGCTGATAGATAGCATGATATATGAACAGCCCATGGTTCCTGTTCTCATCCTCCGATAAATCCCTACCTTCTACGGAAGAAGACATGTAATTCACAAGTATCTGCCAATGGCCGGGGGACTCATAAATCAGCATGTCGCTCAGGTACCTTGCCCTCGACGTCAACAGCATTGTAATCGAGACGTCTATCCGAGATGGCGTCTTCGACTCCATTAGGCTTTTCGCATAATGTGACTTATATAGGATCAAGTAGAATCACCAGCTCCAACAGGCGACAGGTCTACCTTCCGTTTTCCACGTACCGGCCTAGAACACCTTCAGCTGCCCCTCCCAGAGTATATTACCGATAATAAATGTATTGTGGATCGAAATATTACCTTAACTGGTTCGCTTCATTGGAATTCTCCTACTTGAACATAACATGGGTATTTTACCCATAAACGTGCAGCTACAGATTATAGATCTTCATCATCGCGTCAATAATTTTATTCAATGTCTTCGCTTTAATCAGAAATGCTCTCTGACTCATCGTCCAGCTCGCATATACTATACTACGGAAGGACGTTCAGTAACGATAAGGGAACAAGGTGAGGGGCACACAGGAAACCCTAAGCAAGAGATGTTCAAAAGCGACCGTTCCCTTTCCACCCCCACCGGAGTAGGCGAGAAGCCCCCTCTTTCGAGGAGTATGAATCGCACGTCCTTCCCTCTCCCTCCTCACCACCTACCTAAATGATTAGTCATATCCGTCAAAACTATATGTCTCATTAACAGAAAAATACTATAAATTATGAGACTAGAAAGACCATGGGACGGGATTAGGCGCCGAGAGGGAGCGAGGTCGCTAGCGACCGGCGTCCTGAAGAACTCTCCCGCCCTATCTGACTCATAAATGTGTTATGTCAACCAAATGTCTCTATCTTAATTTACTTGTGATAATTACCTATTATCACAAGTAGTTGTTTGTTATACTAAATTTATAATTATAGTGTATTACAATAATCAATCGTGCTAATTAACTATAAATACATATGTATATCAGTCGTAATTTTATGTAACACATAAATATTTTGTTAATTGATCAATAAACCCAAAAATAAACCATCAAAAGAAGAAGCGTTAAGCAGCATACAGGGGAGGATGGAACATGAAGGAAGAAGTGATGAACGAAATTGTGATTAAAGAAGAAGCAACGCTCGCATTTGCTGATAGTCGGGAAAAGCTGCTCGCGGTACTGGAGGATGACCACTTAAACATGGAGGCACTGAGCGATCTCGAGATCTTCGAGCTGTTCTGGGCGACGGAGTTGTTTCCGATTTATAGTCAAAAAAGCCCGCATACGAAGCGGGCCTACAAACAAGATCTCGATTATATTTTACGATTTTTTGTGACGAAGACACAGGGTGTGAAGCAACTGACGATCCTGAATCTGCACGAGTACTTAAAAGATATACATGACCAGTATGCGCCACGGACCGTTAAGCGGCGCAATGCCATGCTACGACGCTTCCTGCGATTCCTGCACGTCAACAACTATCACGTGCGCGATTTGTCGATACAAGTGAAGGATCAGATGAAACCGGAGCCACTCCGCCGCGAAATTGACTTCGATGAAATGGAAGCGATCGCCCTTGCCTTTCGATACACAGTGAAGCAAAAAAAGAACAGAGAGCTGTTGCAGTTGCGGAACGAGACGATCGGGTATCTGTTATTAACTACAGGGATGCGCGCTTCTGAATTACTATCGCTTCAGTTCAGTCATGTTCATGAAACATCTTCTATGAGTTATATCGAATTTAAAGGAAAGCGTGAAAAATGGCGACGTATTCCATTATCAAAAAAATCATTTCAACTGGTACAACGTCTTAGAAAATTAATGCAAATCGAAAGTATTATGAATCCGTATATTTGTTTCAACATACAACTTACTGATGCACCTATTTCATATGAAACATTAAGACTCATTTCTCAATCAGCATCTTCACAACTAACGTCACAAAAAAATTCACCTCACTGGTTTAGACGTTCTTTTATTACAAAGTTATTATCAAACGGTGTTTCTTTATATGAGGTTATGAAAATTTCTGGTCATGAATCTATTGCAACAACTAATAAGTATCTTCAAAATTTAAAAAAAGAGCACTTAAATACGCTACCTTTTGAGTGAACTTCCATAAATATTATATTGTTTACTTGTTTAATACTTTACTTCATTCATTATCACCAAAATAAAGTTAGATTCTTATAACTAACTTCAAACGCTATAATTCGAATGGGAGTGGCTCAAAGGTTCCATTAGAGCTTATTGTTTAATTCATACAATTCAAGAAGCTATAAAAATTGGTATAACCTCCATAGCTTCTTGATCAAAAAATTAATTTTTTATTGACTTCAATTATCTTATAAGCAAGTTTCCTATTACTAATAAATTTATATAGAATCAATTTTTCTGGTACGCCAAGTTCTACAAAAAAGTATTGTTACGAATGCTTTTAATATTTGAATAGCATAATACCGATCTTCTGTCTCGATAATAATTTTATTATCAGGATCATAATGTGTTAAATAATTTCTCGTATCAATTATTTGTCTAAGGAATTTTTTAGGAACAGGTTTTTCAGAACTAATGTTGAATAACAATTTCTTAGTTTCTGGGCTTAAACCTTCAACGAGGTTTTCGAGTCGATATTTCAAATATTTTTAGTTTCCATGAGCTAATCCACCTAAAAGTTTTGGTTTTAATTCTTCTGGTGCTTGTTCTTTCAAAATTTTTTTCATTTCAGTTTTAAAGACATCATAGTCATCTTGATTTATTATTTTACCGTCATAACTTCTTCTATGAAATACTTCGATAGCTTGTATGAAGTTCAAAAAGTAGTTGTCAGGTTTGTAGTTCCGTAAAATTCGCTAGTATATAAATCAAATACTACATCTAAATTCCCCGCTTTTTCAAACTACTGTGGCTCAAAAACAATACTTTAAGCACTGTGAACTTTCATTACCTTACATCTCAAAAAGCTCACAAACTGATTCCAGTTTTTTTTTAAAAGTACACTTTCTCCAGATGCTTTAATTATTAATACATGTAACAAATATGCAATCATAAGCCTATCAATTTTTTGAGGAAATCTTAAGATATAATTAATCTATAAAGTTATTCTATGAATTTAGAATCTTTTTCTATAATCATTTCAGCTATATTTTTTATTAATGAAATTTCTTTATTCAAATCGTCTCGATGTAAGTACGGATGGTATGTTGTATCTTTTTTAGTACTCTTACTATGAACTAAAGAATTTCTTGTATAGTATAAACGTTTTGAAATAGCTTTAATTATTTCTTTTTCAGACGAAGACCAATTTATTAGATTACCTTTTGAAAAACTAACAATATGATTTTCATAAAAATCTAAATCTACTTGATCGAATCTTTCTTTAAAGTGATTGATTTCCACTAAATATTTATTTAAGACGTAATTTAATGATTGAAACTCATTACCACTTCCATTTTCTCTAACAGTCTTATTATCTTTAACAATTTTTTCAATAATACTAAATAATTGGTTATCATCTTTATAACTAAATCTAGGAGCTGTGATTGATCTTCTTAAATTATTAATCTGCTGATCCCTAAATACTTCATCATAAAAATACTCAATAATATGGTAATAAGAAATATAAGAAACAAAAGGATCATTAGATGAAATTGCCAAATTATAATAATCAATTAAATTATTATTATAAATTCTTTTAGGTACATCAAATTCATAATTTCTTTCTTTAGTATTAACTTTTAATATAGGTAATATATCTTCAAGACTATATACTCTCAGTGGTTCATGTAAATTGCACATGATAGTATAACTGTAAGAATCTACAGCACTAAGTAAATCAAAAGTTGAATTAAGCGGTTTTTTTACCTTTAAAGTGACGAAAGCTGCTGCTTTTCTCATCACTTGAATTAATTCCACATCACCGTCACTCTCTATAATAAAACTTCTTGCTCTACGGCGAATTATAGATAAAGATCTTCTATTTTCTACAGAATCAAGCTTGTATTTATCAAAAAGTTTTTTAAACACCCAAACAATATAATGATCTGACGCATCTCCCACTTCGTATTTAACATTATGCTCTGTATCTAATAGATCAAAAATTTGAGTTTCAGTTTCAGCTTTTATTCGATCTATTGGCCAAGTAAAGGATACAGCTACTTCTACATTTTGTTTATCCTCAAGTTTATAAAAAATTGAAAAATCATCATTATCATCAAACATACTTATTTCATTAAAAATCTGTTTTACTTTTTCTGAACCAGAAAATTTGCTTGTCAATTCTTCTGCACTGAGAAATTCAAATCGATTTTTTATACCGAAAACTTCAAGTATATTATTAATAAAATTATCCTCTGATGAATATTGCACTAAATTACCTCCATTTTTTATTACTATATGAAACAAAAATCTTACCTTCACCTAATAATATACTTTTTATCTTTTAATTTTACACTTTTCATTCAAAATTTTATTACAATTTGTAAATTTCTTAATACCTTTGCTTTAATTCATTATTAACTCACCATCTACCGTTACATTTTGACCAGTAATGCCAGATACTGCTTTTGATGCTAAAAAGGCAACCATTTGTGCTACTTCCTCTAGGATTTTCACTTTTTTTAACGGAGTCGGATGGGCAATTGAATCGAATACTTCAGCGGTTGTCACAGCACTCGCATCTGATACTTTCAATAACCCACTGGATACAATATTTAAGTTTATGCCATATTGACCTAATTCCGCAGCCAAATTGCGAGTAAAGCCAATCAGCCCTGCTTTTGCTGTCGTATATTCGTGATAGGAAACGACCAGATTTTAACAGAGGTTTGTTCCGATACTGATGATGCTATCACAATTTCGTGCAATGAGTTGCGGCAAGACAATTTGGGTGACATGAAATGCCGCTTTCAGTGTTCCATCCAGTTGTTTTTAGTAATCTTCCCAGTTTAAATCGATAAACGATTTTTGAGCAACTGGATCAAATTTGAAATCTACTAACGCATTATTGACAACAACATCGATTTGACCATAATGTGCTGTTGCGGATTGGATCATGCTCTCAACATCTTCCCGCTTTGTGACATCTGCATACAAGGCAAGTGCATTCTCTACTCCCAGTTCGCTCACAAGCTTTTCTGCCGTATCCTTGCTCTTATAGTAATTAATCACAACTTTAAATCCATTGTTCACTAACACCCTTGCAATCGTCGCCCCAAGTCCTCGGCTACTTCCTGTCACTAATACTGTTCTACTCATTCCTGTCCACTCCCCCATCCATTTTTGCAACTTAAATAGCAAAGTAGTAAATAAAAAAACGCAACTCTCCAAAAGGAAAGTTGCGCACATTTAAAAAATCACATAGCAAAGAACGACACGATCGTCTCCACTTGTTCATCAGAGTTTACACTTCCCTACGCTAGTACGACCTAGTTCAAGTTCAAAGGGTTTGAGTAGCTACTCATCTCAGTTTAACAACACCCCTAGTGATTCTATTTAAGTTACTTTTACTGTAGTGGTCTTATAAGCACCTGTCAATGATGATGAAAGTGATTTGTTAATAGTTTTCTTTAAAGATCGAGCGTAAAAATAGGTTCATTATCTTATCCGGATTGCTTTGTTACGGTCATATCTTATACTAGACAATCCTAATTATCGTTTTTTCTTTGATGATGTCTTAATATACGAGCGATTCGATTTTGCAGATCGATTACGTGACCTAGAAGTCCGAATCATTGATGTTTGCAATGTAGTAAAGCTTATCTTGCGTAATCATCGTATGGGAGCCATTAAGCGGTAAGTATGTCGTCTTCTCTCTTCACGTTGATTACTTAACTTGTTTCGTCTTAAAGTTATACGCGCTCTATTTGATGTTTTTACTACTTTTTGAATAAAAACGTACCAATCAATCAACGATTCATTTTCTTTTCCATACTAGCATTGGTGTTCTTCTCAACTGCGTAAGAGTTAAGTGACTTGAAACATTAAATGCTTTTCTCATTATCTAAGTAATGAATCATTTTTTCCTCTACCGAGTCATTCCCAATTTTCTGATAGACAGTCCTTTTTGTATCGACTACGACATACAGCCTATTCTGATTATTTTTAAGTCACTTAGATTGGTGTAAGTCTATTCTCTTAAAAGCTATCAACTTTGTTTGACAGTAATTGCTTATATTTTATTCAAATTAGTACTCGAGCGTTACAAGTGATTTTTTAGAGAAGAACTATAAATTCCTAATCTATTTTCCCTTGTAAATATGTACAATAAAAATACAAATATTTTTAATGGAGCTGAACTTATGAACATCCGAAAAGTATTATTTCTCGTCGTGATTGCTATTGTCTATCTTTTACTCTTCACTATCACCTTTTGGAGTCTTATTGGCTTATTGATCTCTGCAATTGGTCTATACTTTTACTTTAAACCAAGGCTTCGAAATCCAGTGAAGTATCCAATCTTTGTCGTTTGGCTAGGCGTATTCATTGCTTTTGCAATTTCTATCTATATGGTAGACAGAATAAATGAGCCTCAAAAAATAGAAGCCGGGTCTTCTACCAAAGAAACAAAGATGTTGGAATCATTAAAGATAGAGTCAAAGGAGTTAGAAACGTCTTTAAAGGACACGCAACTTAAACTCAAAGAGCAACAACAAGAAACGAAAAAATTGAAAGAGGAGTTAATAAGAGAAAAAGAATTACGTCTGCAAACAGTTGAAAGCTATCAAGATGAAGCAGATAAACGATCTGCTCTTGAGAGTGAACTCAAAGAAGAAGAGACAAAACGAATTGCTGCAGAAGAGAAAGTGGATGAACTCGAATCCTCCCTAGCAAGTATTGAGACGACAGAAGCGTCGGAAAATCTTGCTGCTGAAGAAGAATACGAAGATGCTCCTACTGAAGAATATGTAGAGGAAGAAGTGACAACAGATCTAGAATACGATCCATATGGCGCAGACCGAGATTGTGGAGATTTTTCAAGCGCACAAGCCGCTCAAGATTTCTATCTTGCTGCCGGAGGTCCTATGGATGATCCCCATGACTTAGATCGCGATAACGACGGGAATGCTTGTGATTGGAACTGACGTCTTTGTCAGACCTCTCTCGCGTGTCGTGAACTTCATACATGCATCCTTTTTTCTTATTCAACTTTATTTTATGTAAACATTTCAAAAATGATTAGATGGAATATATGATGAATCAAGCCGTAGAAGATATCAATCAATCAATCTCCATTGAAGCTTTTATTGAAGAGGTCTGGGATCGAGTCTCGACCACTCGTTCTCTATCTAAATGGTTTATGCCGAACGATCTCATTGCAAGTCCAGGGTATCAGTTTCATCTTCAATCTCCATTTGGACTATCTCCCTGTATGGTACTCAGCGTACTGCCTGAAAAATAATTTATCATTTCGTTGGGATGAAGATGGATTGATCGTTACTTTCTATTTGAGTAAATTTAAAGGCTTTACTCTCTTCACTGTACATCATAGCGGATGGAAAAATGCTGATGATCTTGTCTCAAAAACAAATCAACCACAAGACTATGTAAGTAATTTCATACCTCAGGGCTGGTATGGAATGTTGCAAAAACTGAAAGAAACGTTTTAATCAAAGTCGTGTACATTTTTTTCAGACAAAGTATAGTCTGTGATTTTAAGATGACCTCCCTTATAGTTTGCTTAAGTTAGACATCATCAAAACAAAGGAAGTGTCGTAATGTTTGATCGGTTTAATAAAGAAGAGCACCAACAAATCATTCAATCCATTCAAGATTTTTTCTTAGAAGAGCGCGACGAAGAATTATCTGAGTTCGCTGCAGACCGCGTTTTCGATTTTATCAAAGCGTCAGTTGCAGTTCATTTTTATAATGTTGGAATTCAAGATGCTCATGCAGCGGTCTTAAATCAATTTTCATCGTTAGATGATGAGTTGCTAACGCTCGAGCGTCCAGTATCTAAATAAATTCTATTTAAGTGCTTCGTTTTACCCGTCCTAAGAAAGTGTGCGCCGGCGCACACTTTTTTACATGATCCATGGTAAACCTTGAAGGTACGCGAGCCATGTCCAGAGAAGCCAATCGGAGGACCAATTTCCTTTCGTATATGTTCCATCAACTAATTCCATTCTTCAAACGATCAACTCATTTCGTTATAAGGGGGGTCACAGTGCATGTTATCTTGTTTCACGTGAAACATCATCGACCATTCGAGTTTTCCTGATTCATACTTACACACCTCTCGTCATATTTTATGGACGTCGGGACGATGATCTCTAATCTATCCATTTCAGTCGATTTATGAAAACAAAAAATGACGCGTTGATGACTGATTGCTTACTTCTACGCGTAGATTTACACTTCAACAATTCCTCGTAATGAATTTATCTTTCATATTAATTATGGTACGTGAAATAACAAAAAGTATGCACCGACGCATACTTTTTGTTTCCCTTTGCCTTTTCACTTTTACGAGAGACTTACCATCTTATAAGTTTAGTTTCAAAATTTAAATTGAGATCATCGTTCAATTTAAATGGCTATATCTTGGACTTACAAGTTTAGAGATAATGACTTTAAAAAGCGAATGAACTTCTGCAGACTCTTGGTACGTTTCCTTTTCAGGTTAACCATGAATTCTATCCGAACAGGCGTAGATAAATCAGTTTTGATTCCCTGCATCGTTTTTCGATTATCTAAAATGCGCTTCGGTACGACACTCATGCTCATCCCTGACTCTACAGCATGCAAATGGACTCGATTGTATCGAACTCCATTATTCTAAGATCTGTATATCCATTGTCCTTCTCGACTTCGAATGTTTTGGTCCGGTACGTACACGTAGTGTCACGATTAACGAAGAGCGTCGGGCATCCATCTTCTACAAACTTGAAGTCCTGATGTGACAAGATTACTATATCTTCAGAAAAACTATGTACGGACTCAAAGCGTTCTTCGTCGAATAATCCATTGACAAACACGCTATCGATTTCACCATAGAAGAGCATTTCCTGCAACCGTTGCTTGTCTTGCGTCTTCATCGACATGCCAATGTCATCGTTCTCTTCCATGAAGAGCAAAAAGATTTTTGGAAGCATCGCCGCCGATACAGTCTGTGTTGTATCGATGGCCAAGTATTCTCTCCATTTCTTTTTGTTGATTGCGGATTTCGCATCCTGCACTAACTTCAGGATATCCTTGGCATATTTGTACAGCGTAGTCCCTTCTTCCGTCAATTTCACTTCAAGATTACTCTGGATCAGTAAACGGGCACCTAGCTCGTCCTCAAGAATCTTCATTCGCTGACTGACGTTCGATTAAACATAATCCAACTTCTCAGCTGCTCTCGAAATCGAATGTAAATTTGCTACATGCTTGAAAATCAATAAATCCTGGGTCTCCAATGTCATCATTCCTTTCTGATATCACTCACATTGATACCGTGGTCATTATCAAGAATTGTACTCCCGTCTCGAATAGAAACATAATGAAATCAATCACATAAAAGAAGAGTTAAAATTTTCGATAATTTTAAAAGATACAGTAGCCAACGCGACAGGAGCTAGGTCCGGCATCGGCCGCCGAAGGAGCAAATGTTATCGTCAATTATAGTCAGTCTGAATAAGGGGCACTTGGGCCGTAGAATAGATTGTTAATAAGGGTAGTTTAGCATTGCCTTATCGAGCAGATGCCTTAAAAGAATTTGAGGTTCTGGATATGGTCACCCATATCATCTCCATACTTAGTAGAATTGATTTTTTGGTAACAATGCAATTATCATGTCTCAGATTCCTATTAGTGAACTGAATGAAGTGACGGAAGAGATATGAAACTCTCTATTTGCACTTAATGTGAAAGGCATGTTCCATTGTGTGAAGGCCGTCTTCCCATACATGAAAAAACAATTCGCAGGTGCAATCGTCAACCTTGGGAGCGTAGCGGGAGTGAGCGGCATCAGTTCTTCCATCCCTTATGCAACCACGAAATCGGCATCCATACGATGACACGCTCACTCACACCTAATGTTCGCGTTAACTATATCTCCCCATGAGCTGTCACCACGCGGTGGTGGGCTGGGAATGATGAATGGTTTGGCGGGTTAACCTTCCATTGAAGAGAATCTCCACATCGGAGGATAACGCGGATTCTGTCCTATTCCAGTTGACAAAATTCCTCATAATGGGGCAAGTCTTCGTGATTGATAATGGTCAAACGCTCTGAAGCTTAAACGATGCAAGATACATATAGACCGATGTATTTTTCAAAAAGTGTGCGCCGGCGCACACTTTTTGAAAATCTCCTCACATTTAACAATACATGCTATGCTTGTTGTATTGAATTAAGGGGGCGATGCATCATGGACTCTACCTCATCCGTCCAACATAGACAACTTGTTGTATCTCAAGCAGCGAAGACATTGCTCGAGAACGATGTTACCGAACAACTGATCTCGATCGATATCATCGATGTCGAAGCCTATGTAAATCAACTCTATGAAGAGTACTATGAGTTTCAGAACGAAGAAGATGTCTATACAAAACTTCGTTATTACTCATTTAAGAAACTGAAACGGCGCTGGGTTCGTGCAGCTGTTAAAAACTATCTTGAGAATAAAGGGCCGATGAAAGAATTACGTGGTCTTCATAAGATGTATCTCGAGTACTGGGACATTGCCGGGAAAGAGGGATTCCAGCGAAAGTTCTCTGCTGATAGTGTTGAGAAATTAATGCAGGAACATGTACAGGAGCTTGAAGAATGGGCCGAGAATAATAACTTACTGATCCATACCTACCCGCATTGGGGACAAAAAACGAAAAATCAACAAACGACGACGATGCGAACAGATATTTTAATGGTCATTGGAGAAGTTGCGAAGGAATTGCAACGAGCGCAACCAAAGGCACATGTAGCTACTTCTACTTCAATTACTGTACCCTTTTTCGGAATCGCTGATCGTATGAAGAATTCGACAGAAAAATTCAGTCAGGGTGAAAGCATGTTGAGTGATTTATCCCTCGATCTACATGATTATTCCGCTGTTGTACCTAAATATAAACAAGGTGTACCGAATAATTTATCTGTTCTTGTAAGTAACGAATTTATTGCCGAGCTCGAAGGAAATGTACCGGATCTTGACGCACGCGATTTTGAGGCACTTAATGAGATTCTGTCTTATCGAGATGTAACTTTCCAGACCAGTCGGAAAATTGTTTTTCCGATTTCGAAACTCGTTAAAAAGATTTATGGAAACGATAGTGGTAAGAGTTACACTCTTACAACACAGCGTCTTGTAAAGCTTGGTTATTATCGTGTTGCAGTTAGAAGTGAAGAAGGCGATCTTTCCATTTTTGGTCTCTTCTCTTCTGTCAAAATTAGCGGAGCTTCTTCTATTAAACGGGATACTCAAATCACTGTCACTGTTTCTGAAGAAGTCTATGATGATCTATTGAAACAACAGATCATTAGTATATACGGGGAACAAATTGAGCGATTAAAGGGGACTTTTGCTTATCATTTATCCTTTGTTCTTCAAAAAGAACGGCTAAGTTCTTACCAACTGAATGAAGAAACGCCAGCAAAACGCCACTGGCGTCAGTTCACGCATTCTATCCGATTTAATAAAAGTCGGAAGGCGGAGAATTTGAAAGAACTTGAACTAAATTTGGATCGCATTAAAGAACTTGATTTTATCATCCGAGACTGGCATCGATCTGGAGATTTCTACTTCTTGTACTTCCATCCGTTAGAGCGCTGGGAACATCATGATCGGAGTAATGCACTTCTACTTTAAGCATGTGTTGGTTGTATTTAAGAGCAAGTGTAGTGAAAAACAAATATACGAATAAACAAGAAGAGCGTACGAGATTTTTTATCTCGTACGCTTTTCTTGTTGCTTATTTCTTAAGGCCGACTTAAATATGCTACAAACTTTTGTCAGGCTATTTTAAATGTAATCATTCATCCTTAAAGTAATAAAATTTCATTCCCTAATCTTTTGACCACTTATATGATAGTAGTTGTTAGACGATCCGCAGTGAAAGAACATATTACCGTAGTACTTTTCAAAACCCATATTAATTAGCCTCATGTAGTTTAATACCCATACATACCTAATAATGATGATAAACAGAACACAAATGAATCCTATGTAAAATAATCGCGTCAAAAAAAGAACATATGTTCCTATTTATTTTATTGAATCCTAATATATTTTTAACACATTGCACATAAACATTTGTTTAGCTGAAAATTAAAGACTGATCAAAAATGTCGAATCATGTCGTAAAACGACCAATTTTGATTTTTAGTTAGCCCTTTCCGTACTAAACTTGCACTTTTTTCAACATTTTAACTCCTTTTTGTCGTTTTAGACCGTACTGAAACGACACTCTGATTGTATTGATCGCTAAGTTCCGTACCGAAACAACATTTTAATTGAAATGGTCGCTAAATCCCGTACTAAAGTAACATTTATCAAAAAAAGTACTTTTTTAATAAAAATTTTTAAAGCTCTTTTTTTGTTCTTTGGTCGCCAGATCCCGTACTGAAACAGCATTTTTCACTATACTGGTCGTTAAATACCGTACTGAAACAACACTTTTCATCAGTTGGTCGTTAAATACCGTACTGAAATGACATTTCTGCTTCATTGCCTTTAAAAATTATAGAGCTAAAAAGTACTTCTACGGCGCTACTATGCGATTCTTTGAATTTTGGTCGTTTTTAACCGTACCGAAATGACATGTTTTTTTGCTCTGAGAACGGCTTCACACCAACGTTTTTAACGGTTTGGTCGTTCCTTACCGTACCGTAGTTACATTTTGACAGTTGCTCTTTTGAACAGGATACTAGGTGTAATAGTTCAGAGTAGAGGAGGTGTAGGTATGTCATTCAACCATGAAAATCGTCACGTATTAATTGCCAATAAAGTACTTATTGCGATGAGCGGTCTCACGCGATGGACAAAACGACAAGAAGGTTTTATGTATGAAAAGCACCATTATAATATCCCAGGGCCGTTTCTAGCTTTGAAATGGACAAAATCACGAATTCGTCATCTCATCACACTTTTAACTCACTGTGACGACAAAGGAATGCTCTCGCTAATTGAGAGCTCACAATTAGCAGAATATGCCCATACTTCCGTTCGTTCACTTCATGATAACCTACGCCTCTTTGAAGAAGTAGGACTGTTGCGGTATTCTGTCCACTTCTCTGGCGTCATCTCGATCGAGCTCATTGACTACCTTGCAAACTATCGTGACCTCTTTGAGGAATCTGGCACTTACATGTCAAAAACCGGCTATACGTCTGTCTGGTGTGAAATGGTTCGTCACTTGATGGAAATTGAACATGTTAATATTTTACGTGTTGCGCTACGTGCATTGGTACAGGTAGAACGGGATATCCATGTCCAATCTCAAAAACAAGCTACACTTACCTATGATGAAGTGAAAGGGTTCCTGCCACGCTATTGTGGTCATCGTCTTGCCGTCAAAGGCATGCTCGATCAACTTTCACGCCTCTTCCGTGTGCAGCTGGTTGAAAATACGAAAGATTTCCTCAGTGCTGTGAAAGAAAATCTCTCTTTACAGAAACGCATACATACTGTTTCTCGTCCTCTTATGTTTCACGTGAAACTTGAGGATCAAGTGAATAGCAAGCGCATTAAAGAAGCTGAACGTGCTGATACATTGATTGGATGGTTCGATCTTCGAGAAATTGCGCGTGACTTTGTTGATTTTGATGCACTTGAAGTACCTGTGTCTTCACTCCAGTCTCTTAGTGATACCTATGGCTTCTCGGCCTGTGGGGAAGTCTTACGAACGATTCGAAATGACTTCCATCGCTATGGAGAAGGTCTTCAAGATACAGACGTGTACCGTCTTTTCTTTGAATCTCCGATTGTATATCTCAATGAACGTCTTCAGCAGCGTTCCAAAAAATCGGCCGTCGCATGATGGTCTATTTGTCGTGCTCTTTTTTGAAATATCGTGTAAAAAAAAGCAGTTTATCGATACAACCTACTCATTTACCGTGTGAAAAAGATAAAAATGACTTTTTAAAGAGCTTAAAAGTTCAATCATAAATGTGCTATACCTTTTTGGAAAAAAAACAAATTGTAGTTAATATAAATCAAATAAATTTTACTTATAAACAAAAAGTGCTGAATTTAATCATTTTTTTAATACTCAAAAAGCAAACATTTAAGAATTTCTCCTAATTATTCTGTCTCTTTTCAAATGCATATTTTGTCTCGATTTCATTGGTATCAAAGGGTTTTAATCCCCTTGGCTTTTTCCAATTCTTTTTAATTCTTTTTTAACTCCTTTAATTTCTCAAAATGTATTAAATACTAATAATCTGTTAGGTATCGCTATTATTTTTATAAGACCCGCAAGGTCCCAACGAATCGTTGATTCTATAGAAGATAGATCATGAGAGAAATAGATTTTACAATTCAGAATCTGTATACATTTCGACGTCGAAATGTATACTTTAAAAATTTAGTGTATACATAATTTTTATTTGAATATTGTTAGATTACCGATAAAATAATTGTTTTTCATGATCTCTTATGTGATGATGAAAAAGAAAAGGGGAGAAATGATGAATATATTAACGTTTTACATATCAAAAGGCGGTTCAGGAAAAACCACATGTTCCTTAAATATGGGACATGCCTTAGGAGAGCTCGGTTACCGGACGTTACTAGTGGACCTTGATCCACAAGGTTCTCTCAGCAAATTGATGCTCAAGGAATCAGACACCATCCAATACATGACACTGTATGATGTCCATGTGAAAGGTCTTGCCATTGAAGACGTGTTATTTGATGATGAAAAACATAATATTAGTCTTCTCCCTTCAAATGAACGGAATGCACGACTCATCAATTTGATCTCGGAACAAGACAAAATCTTCTTGTTGAAAGATATGCTTGCTCCACTTGCAAAGGAGTTTGACTGGATTATTTTGGACTCAGTTCCTTCTATCAATGAACTGTCAAAAGTGGTCCTGTCATGTGCGGATCATGTAGTCGTACCCTTTATGCCAAAAAAACTTGTATTTGATCAATTAGGTAGTACCATTCGCACTATTCGTCAGGTGAAAAAGTTCTATAATGCTGCTCTCGACATAACAGGTATTATGCCGGTTGCCATCGATTTAGGTTTAAAAGGAGATCGGGAATATGCAGAGGCGATGAAGCAGTTAGCACATGCAGAGAGTCTAGCTGTTCTTCCGGCCGTTCGTCGAGCTGCCTTTATTGAGAAAGCAGCAGACAATGGAAAAAGTGTTCTTCAATACAAGTCAAAGGAAGGACTAGAACTGGCGTTACCGTTTCGAGAACTTGCACGTCATATGACCGGAGGCAATCAAAATGAAGGCACGGAATAAACAGATTCATAAAGTGAAGCCGCAAGAGCAACATCCTTACCGGAGTGGTTTAACCGATATCGGATCTGTTGTGCAAAAGTTGCCAGTTTCGCGTGATCTTGAAAATCTTGCGGTCGAGATTAAAGAGCTAGCCAAGGTCCAAACCATCTCAGTCTTTGAAATTGGAAAACGTCTTTCAATCGCCCGATCGGAAATGCATGATAAGCAAGAATGGCGAAACTTTTTAGATGTCGTCAGCTTCTCAAATTCGCTTGCCTCACGCTACGTTAAGGCCTATGACACATTACAACCATTTGAAGAGTCGCTTGGTACATTACCGGCTTCAAAGATCTTTGAATTGATGTATGTCGAGGATCCGGAAGATGTTGTGCTACATGGTCTTCCTGTAGAAGAGGGACGTAAGCCAATCGAGCAAGCAACTGTTCGAGAGATTCGTGCCAATCGATCTAGTACATCTGGTGTAAAAGTCCGTGCTTTTCGCCAAAAAGAGGTGGCATCGACGGTTGTCTCAGCGCGAGTGCCAACAGAAACATCTGAACGTATTCAGATGTTGGCGAGTGCGAAAGGACTCAGCGTTAGTGAGTACCTCTCAAACATAATAGAAGACACGATCAGCCGTGACGTTGTGGAGAATGATCAGAATAGCGATCGGCTAGAAGGGGAGGAAGAATAGTGAAGAAAATCGCATTATACAATCGTAAAGGGGGCGTCGGAAAATCGACGACGACGATTAACCTTGCCCATGTGTACGCACGACAAGGACTACGTGTCCTCGTCATTGATGCCGATGATCAGGCTTCAACTACAAACGGTCTTGGATTAACAGATGATTACGACGGAAAAGTACTTCTTGATTGTTTAATGGAAGAACATGATCCGTTCTATATTCCGATTGAACAAGTCATTGTGACGTGTGAATATGAGAACGGTACGATTCATTTAGTACCTACACGTCGCTCAGCATCCCCAACAGGACTGACGAGTCAATTAGGGTATGAGTATCGCTTAAGCGAAGAGCTCGCTCGTCTAGAAGAGTTCTTTGATATCTGTTTAATCGATTGTCCAGGATCCACCTCTGCGTTAAATCCATATGCGCGTTGCGCACTTGTCGCACAGGATCGAATCATCATGCCGGTTCAAATGCAAAAGTTTTCGATGGATGCTGTTTATACCGCTCCTGAGGAATTAGAGGAAATGAAACGTTACAAAGCAGATATCCATATTGCCGCCTTTATTCCAACAATGGTAAGCGCCCGTTCAAAAGGGGACGTTAATACGGTGGAAGAACTGAATGAATTAGGACAAGAGGTTGGCATTCCGGTCTTAACTACGATCCCATACATTTTAAAGATTCAGTCGCTCCAACGTGAATCCCGACCAGTCATTGATCATAAAAGTCCGGCAACCGATGCCTACTTACAATTAGCAGAGGAGGTACGTGTCTTATGAGTCGAAGTCGTAAAAAGGGGCAGCCCACGTTCAAAAGCTTTCAAGGAACGATAACAGAGCCATCCGTTAATGATAGTGCCTCGGAATCCTTACGCGATGAACAAATAGAAGCTGTCAAAAAGTTTGCTGCGCCAGCGATCTCGAATCCCTATCAGTCGCTTCCAGCAACTGGCTTATCGCGTATTTTAACAAAACGGCTTCCACAAGATGTCGATGGACTGGTTCAGTATTATAATCACATTGATACCATCCAAGCGACCAGCTTTGTTGAAAAATGTCGCATCTTGGCTCATGCAAATGCTTTATTCCATAGTGAAGAAACAAGAGCTCAATTTAAAGCAGAGCAAGGAAGCTGGGCAGATTTCTTAACTAAAATTGGGCAAACACGTTCTCAAGTCAGTCGATACGTATCCTTTTGGAATGTCTTTGGCGAGAAAATTCTTCAAAAAGTGATCGATGTTGATTTTAGTGCTTCTAAATTAGCAGAATTGTTGACATGGCCAGAAGATCCAAAGTTGGCTTTACTAGAAGAACGGAAATATCCGACACAACATGGAGAACTGACGGTATATGAGATGACACGGGAGCAATTACGTGAAGTGAAGCGGATGTTGATTGAACGTCAAGAACAACGTACGCTTGAGGCCGAAGTGAAACCAGTAAAGCCCATGAAAGTACAAATCCGCTTTCCAGACTTAAAAGATCCGTTATTTATTGGCCTGACACAAGCTGCGCGAAAAGAGCAGGTATCAGAAGATGAAATCATCCGACGTGCTCTTCAAGCCTATTTAAATACAAAGTAAACGAAGTGACTCGGAAATTTGCACTAGTATATATGACGATGATTACTAAATTATCCATTTCGTATGAAGCCGTTTGAGCAGGAGGAACAACTATGTCTTACTCTAATCAGTACAAAGATGTTGAAGGTATCATTGATACGTTATTAGTACTGGATACATTCTGTGCCTCTAAAAATATTGAAATCGAAATCGTTATTGTAGGCGCCTCAGGAATACTTCTCTTTATTGAATTGATGAACAAGAAAACGACGTATCGTCCGACACGAGATATTGATATTCGAATAACAGAAGGTGTAGTGACACAAGAGCTTAAGGCCGCACTTCAAGAGTATGAAATTGAAATTGTCGAGGGTGTCATTCAATTCCCACCACGTGAAGATTTTCAGGAAAATGATTTTCGACATAAGATTGAAGGTCTATTTGAAGCGATTGAAGTTTATGTACCAGATATCGAACTCTTAGCGTGTACTAAAATATTTTCTTCTAGACAGAAAGATTTAGAAGACCTTGAAAGTACAAATTTGTTGGAGTTGTGTGATAGGAGTAAGCTGCTTGAGCTTGTCGAAGAGTACAAATCAAACATGACCTGGAATGATCCATTTTGTAATGTGCATGACTTGAGTCGAATTTTTCAAGAAAAGGGTATATAATTAGTAAAACTACTTGAGAGGAGGGTGACACATGATCGATGAAAGAAATGCGCGATTCCGAGAAGAACTGACAAACGAATTGAATCGTCTGCAAGTAGGCAGTTCGAATTATCGTCAACAGACCGCTCAAAAGGCGTTAGATTTAAGTCGGCATGTTACAGCACCTGAATCTTTACGTGATCGTGAAACTGCTCGTCACTATGTTAAAACTGCTCAGTTACAAGTGCATGAAGATCAAATAGAAGACGTGGCTAAAATGATGAGTATGGCAGCACGGCGTGCTTATAATACGCCGGAGAGCGCATTCTCAGTAGACATGAAAGTAAGTCTAGAAGAAAAACGTAATCGATTTAAAGCTTTTGGATTACGTGTTAAGTCATAATGCATATTTTGTTAAATCATAAGTAATAATTAAACGAATTAACATTATACAAAAAAGGGATCTTATTCATTCCATCGAGAATGTAAGATCCTTTTTGTGTGTTGTAAAACAGAGAAGCCAGGTAAACAGGCCCGTTGAGGAATTAGGTGGAAGTATAAAAATTAGTTATTTTCGTTTTTAGAATATTGTTGCGTCCGCTCTCTTAAAACAGCTAATTCTATTTGTTCTTGAAGTCGCCGTTCAAAGGACTCTTGATCGCGTTGAGCAATGGCTAGCTCTAACAACAATTTACGATTTTCTTCTTCTAGTTGCTCCGCTTTGTGACTTCGTGTTTTTAACTCATCTACCAAATCGGCCAATGTTTTATTTTGTCGATACAATTGGTCACGTTCTTCTTCTAACTTCGTAATCGTACTTTCCATATGAAAGATGTCTCGCTTCATAGATGTTATCTCTTCTTTGTTCGTCAATTCAAGTCGTTCTCTTTGCTCCTTTGATTGTGCCAAAGCAATTTCGACTTTTTCAAGTTTATCTTGTAATTCATCGATTTCTTGGTGATGGGAAGACGTTTTTTCCATGTACTCTATTTCCAATGCTTCTTTTGTCTGTGCGACGTCTGCTTCTAAATGTGTTACTGCTTCTAAATGACGCGATTGGATCCGCTGATTTTCATGTTGGAACTTCTCAAGGCGTGCAGCTCGTTCTTGAAAGAGAAGAGTAATTTGCTTAATCGAAGATTCTAACACAGCATCTTCTTCACTCAGTTTTGGGTCAATTGCTTTTTGCTCTGCCAATACAATAAATTCTTCGAATAATTGATTTGTTGTAATTTGACGCCCCTTTAAGAGTTCCCCAATTTTTTCGGTGACTTCTTCAGATAGACGAAATGATTTATTTTTCATTTCAATAGACAATAGACTTACCTCGCTCTTAGAAATAGTTAATTATGTCTAGCATACCATGATTAGATGATTTATAAATCATGATAAAGATTACCGATAAAATAGTAATTTTCTTATTAGTTCTACAACTTGTTATGATTATCAACATGTCAGTTTTAAGTAAAATCAAATAGTACTTAAAATCTCGAATTCAGTCAGATATTGAGTTAGAAATAAAAACAAATATAGCTTATAAAATGCTTCAAATTAAGTATGAGAAACTTGAAAGTTTTTCATATTAGAATTTACTTCAAAGAACACAAGATGATATGGGATACCAAATTTTTCAAAAAATAAGTCAAGTACTTGACTTATTAAGTACATTTATTACTGTCGTTACAGTATCATTTTTTTTAATCCAATTCCATCGGATATTTGTTTTGATTATTTTTTTAGCAGCTATACCCATCGTAATCATTCAATCAAAATTACGTCATCTTGAATTTTTTAGTTTTAAGCATTTGTCCTTGGAATTCTAGAAATCTAAGCATAGAACGAAATGCATATTTTGATTCGAGCGTATATAAAAATGAGTGAAATATTAAAGGGATAAAAAGTCAGTTAATTTTGAATAAATAGTAAAAATTAAAAACTATTATGTTATCATTTGGTAAAGGGAGTTAAATATGTCTTTGGCGCAAATGATTTATACTAACTTGAAAATTACTCTTAAGATAAGTAAGCTACCTTTTATATTTTTAGTGTTCATAAAAATAGCACAAGGTTTTTTTCCCGTAATAAATTTGCTGATTTTACAACGATTAATTAATAATGTCCAAAATTTATTGAGTACAAACAATGAATCAATCACACTGGTCATTACGTTGTTGATAGCCCAATTTCTGATGGCGATTCTGTTTTCTATTACCAATAAATTAGAACAGTACATTGAATCTCGTATTCAATCAGACATAGAACTAGAAATGAAAGAAAAAATGGCGAAAAAAATGTTCAAAATCAATTATGAGAAGATTGAAAGTTTTGAGTTTCAGAATCTTATCCAACGCATTCAAGGGGACATGGGTTATCAAAATCTTTCAACCGATGAAACAGGTTCTTGAATTATCAACTACACTGATTACTATGATTACAATCTCCATGTTCTTGATTCAGTTCCATTGGATATTTGTTTTAATTATCTTTCTCTCTTTTATCCCAATTCTAATAATGCAATCTAGATTTGGAGCTGACAGATATTTTTTGATGAAATTTCAAACTCCTTTAGCTAGAGAACAACACTATTTGTTTGATATTTTTACTGATCGTCATCATAACAAAGAAATTCGTCTCACAAATTCACAATCTTATCTTATTGATAAATGGAAAAGTATATTCAGTAAAAATCGTATGGAAATATTGAATCAAGAAGCCAGTCAGCAAAAAAAATCTGTAGCACTGGACTCACTTAGTGGTTTGTCTTATCTATTGTCAGCTTTTTATCTGATATGGATGATTGTACATAAAACGGTTCGAGTAGGTGATTTTGTTTCGATTGTTGAGTCTATACAAAGATTGCAAAATTCTTTTTTACAATGTGCGAATATTTATTCGTCACTAAAGGAAAAGTCTTTTTATCTGAATGATTTAAATACATTGATGACGATAGAAGAAGAGGATCCTTCAACAAGAACGTATACTTTTCCGAGCGCAGTGGCAAAAAGTGGAACTTGCTCGATCTATGATAAAAAAATCACAGGTCATTATTTTTGATGAACCTACATCAGCGTTAGACCCTGAATCTGAGATTAAAATATTCAAGAAGTTCAAAGAACTATCTGAAGACAAAGTTTCAATCTTTGTGTCTCATCGTATGTATTCCTGCCATCTTGCCGATAAGATTGCTGTAATGAAGGAAGGGAAGATTGTCGAGTACGGTGATTTCACAGAATTATTAAATCTAAAAGGAGAATTTTATTCGATGTATCAAAATCAAGCAGAGATGTATATTTCAACGGAAGAAGTAGGTGTTTAATTTGAATACAATCATTATAGTTACCCTTGTCTTTTTTGGATTTATGTTCATATCATCATCACTGAGTAAGATGATGAACTTTTCGCATCATGTAAAAACCATACATGCATATCAAGTCCTTCCCGATAATCTTGTCGGTAAGTTCGCGAAAATAGATGTAGCGTTGGAAATAATTATAGGCGTCGGATTGCTGACATTACATTTTAGTTCATTATTTCTGATTATGTCAGCTTGCCTATTAACAGTGTATACGATTGCTATCGGTATCAATTTGTTTAGAGGTAGAATTGACATCGACTGTGGGTGCGGAGGAATAGTGGGTGAAAATAAAATCTCCTACAAGCTGATTGCGAGAAATATTATACTAGTTATTTTAATGGCTTTGAGTTTGATATACGTTCAAAATTCTAGTGTTTCTTTTAGCGAGGTATATGTCATTAGTCTTCTGATGGTTATTCAAATTTTCTACGTCATGAAATCAATCTCAAAAATAAAGTCGTTTAAACAACATTATGAATCACTTGGAGGTAATTATGAGTAATCTATTTATCATCATCGCTTTTTTAATTTTATGGACTATCGTAATCGTACAAGGCTTTATCCTGTATACTTTCACAAAAGAAGTTGATGAATTTTCAAAAAAATCATTAGTATAAACCCTAATGAAAGTGAGGAATAAATGTCTATGATTTTATTACTGCTAATATTAATTTCGCTCAGTATTTTGGTTAATGGTTTTAATTTGTTCAAATTATTCAAAAAATTGAATTTTTTTATAAGCATTATTCAACAAAATTCATTAGCATCTTATGATCTTGAAATTCAATTGGGAGCAACAGCTCCTGATTTTAACTTGAAGGATCAATTCGGTAAAGTCATATCTATTAAAGAAAACAACAAAATCAATTTCATTTTCATTTCTCCTACTTGTCCCACATGTAAAAAATTGATTAAACAGTTACATAAGCTCAAGGACGACGTTTTAAAAGAAATCGTATTCGTATCGCAAGGAGAAATTGATGAGGAATATATAAATGAGCTGACACTAAAAAAATATCTTATGTGAATTCCATGAAGGTCGTAGATGACTTCAATATAAGAGGTGTGCCAAAACTTGTTAGGATTGGTGAGAAAAATGTGATTCATACAGTAGAAACACTCACATCAATTAATGATTTAACTAAAAATTTTAAGGCTGCCTAATGAATCGAATTAGTGTTTGTCAAAAGGATGTGGATGAGAATCATGAAAAAGAAAATGATTACATCAATTCTTCTAACTTTTTCACTATTCTACTTACTTAGTATTGGTTCACAAAGTTTATATAGTAACTGGATAAATAACAAAAAAGGAAATGATACCAATAACTTTTTCCTAAGAATCATTAGGCCCATTGATGAAAGAGAAATATCTCTGAACATACCTAAGAATAAAGACTCTAAGGAAGAAGTAACATCTAAAAAAATTGAAATTAGTTATTTGCTTGATGGATATGGACATGGTAAGAGTGATGCGACATTGATGGGGGTTATAAATTCTCTTATTTATGTAGTACAAAACTCTTTGATTTGGATAGCTGCTGTTGTCACGATATTTATCTTCATTCGCTGGACTAAGAAAAAAGAAAAAAATAAGAAGATGATTGCTTCCTATAAAAAGAACGACGATATAAGATTAAATCCAATCAAAAATGGTAAATTCGATTCCTCACAGCAGATGACGAACGAATTAAATGTTTCGAGTAATATTCGAAATTTGATTATAGATTTTAATGATCAACTTCCGAAAAGACTTCGTAGAAAATCTACTGAAACACTCAATCAATGGAGTGACAGATTGAACTTGCATATCGATTTCGATATATACAGGGAAGTAAGATACGGTGAAAAAGAGGAGGTGGCCATTGAGTCGGAAGAGATAGAACGACTTGAGGCTGGATTGTACGTATATTTACAAGAAAATAAGGGGGCACAAGAATGAAAATTACTAAATTGAAACAGCAGCTTAATTCTATCTATCTCGGTAAGCCTGATGTCATAGATTTATGTTTGACGGCATTGATTGCAGAAGGGCATATCCTGCTTGAAGATGTTCCTGGTACTGGGAAGACGATGCTTGCAAAAGCCCTCGCGCATAGCTTCGATAGTACATTCTCTCGTATTCAGTTCACAGCAGATCTCCTTCCGTCTGATGTCATTGGTTCTGACTTCTTTAACTTAAAAACACAGGATTTCGAGAATAAACGTGGTCCATTGTTCGCGAACGTGGTCTTAATCGATGAAATCAATCGAGCAGTGCCACGTACTCAATCAGCATTGCTTGAAGCGATGGAGGAGCGTCAGGTCTCAATCGGTGGTACTACTTATCAGATGCCGACACCATTCTTTGTTATCGCCACACAAAACCCAATCGAATCTGCCGGCACGTTCCCTCTGCCGGATGCCCAACTCGATCGATTCATGGTCTCTATTGAAGTGGGATATCCAGATTTCGAAAACGAGCGCCAGCTACTTTCAGAAATTTTAGCCAATGTTCGCCGGACGGCAGTCGGTATCGTAACAGGTAGCGATTTGATTTCCTGGCAAGAAGGTGCGCGCCTTGTTCACGCGTCACAAGACGTGCTCGATTATCTTCTTCACATCGTCCATGCGACTCGGAATCATGAACTTATTGAGGTTGGCGTTAGCCCACGTGGCGCAATTGCCCTGCTGCGCGCTTCCCAAAGCTATGCTTTCTTGAATCAAAGGGATTTCATTATTCCCGAAGATATTAAATATCTGGCGAAGCACGTCCTGTCTCATCGTCTGACACTAACACTCGAAGGTGGAATCAAGACGACGAAATTCGCTATATTGAATCATATTTTGGACGATGTGCCGGTTCCGGTCGAAATGGGGTAATCGACTATGCAGATTGAACGTTCCGTTCCATTTTGGCTTGAGCGCCGTCTGTTTCCTCTTTATGTCACTTTGACGTTCATTTTTTTGTTCATTCCCCGTTTGTCGTTACTCGGCTTCTTCTTCGCTTCACTTGCGACAATTCATTTCGTCGTCGGCAGGACTGAAAAGCAGCTTCGTAAAGATGTTGCTATCAAATGGAGACATTATGAAATCCTGATGTTCAATAAGGAACAGACATCTCTTCAACTAGAGGTTTTTGGTATCGATTCCTTGACACGGCTTGGACTAGAGGCAACACTTCGATTACATACGGATGGTAGTGTCATCTTTCCAGAAATGGATCCACTTCATCCAGCAACGTTCCACGCAACAATTGATTCGGATGAAGCACTAGAAATTCCTATACAGACCATCCGACGTGGCCCGGCAAAGTTCGATGAAATAATCATAACAGTCCGCTTACCGTGGCGAATGGGAGTTTATTTATTCACTTTTGATACGTATCCTGCATTCACCGTACTACCATCATTAACTGCACAAGCAATGCCTCTCTTACTGCAGCGTCTAAGACTTGGAGAACGTCCGGATCGATATTCTCCATTAAAAAATAAGCTCGTACAACTTGGGGCCAAGCCGTATACGGCTGAGCCTTCGAAGGAGATTGATTGGTATGCGACGGCAAAGACCGGACGTTTACAGACAAAAGTGTTCGATACGAGTAATCAGGATACCTTCACAATTGCTTTAAATTTATCTGGGCCGAGCGGGTATGGTCTGCATCAACAATATGAGATTTTCATCGAACAGACGGCATTCTTGATTAGTGAACTGCTCAAGGAAGGTTGCAAAATCGAACTATTTTTGAACAGGCTTGATACACTGAATAAGATGACTCAACTTGCGATGAAAGAAGGTCAGCCGCAATTGAAGCATGTACTGATGCTACTCTCTACTCTCTCTACACGAGATGTCTATGTCGCTACACAACAATTTGATCGCTATGTCACTCGTCAAAAGTACGTGAACAGTCAATTGATAAAAATCGAATGCAATAAAATCGCTTTATTATCATGAATAATTGTTCCTTTGCAGAAAAGTAGAAATCCTCCATCAAAATAGACCGTTTTGCTGTTTCAACTGTCTATTTTGAAGGGGGATTTTCTATATCTACTTTCAGGTTCTTAATTAATAAAAAAATACATAGTAATCAAAAACACGGATAAAGAATAAACGCAAACACATTGAGGGGGATATAAATAAAATAATAAGTACAATGTCAGTAAAATGTCAGTAAAATGTATCAGCAGTATGAGATATCTCTTAGATTTATTTTGAAAACAGTCGTTTGCAAAACCAGTAATTATGACGGAATTACGTGTATTTTCTTAAATGGATTTATCGGAAATAGAGATGCTATCTTTAAAGAAAAGAGAAAAAATAAAAAAAACGGTGGAAATTAGAAGAGGAATTCAAAATTAAAGTAGTTCTAAATTACTATATAAAAAATAGATAGGTGTATTCTTTCAAGGTGATTTTATAGCTCGTTATCTTTTCAAATGACAAGGATAATCTCACTTCATTTCGCCGTTATTCGTTCAACTATCTACTCTCTTTCTTTTCTCATTTTTTCTGGCTTATGCATTTAATATTCTTATTTTCCTTAATGTAATAATTTCGACATATGAAAGAATCGATTTAGCATCGTAGTCGTGATACATCAATTCTCCATTAATTCGCCCGTTAGATCAAGGTTGCTTTCAAACAATAGAATAATCAAGTACATTGATAAAAACATAGTTTTATGAACAAAAGCTTAAGAAAAGAAAGTAGTAAATTAATAAGATTTATCATTATACTAATTCGTTTCGGACAATCAAATATTCTTCGATTCACTAAATCTGAGAATAATATTTTTGGTTTAACATAGTAATATTTATGAAACATATGTACTATTTATGGGGAAATAAATTGTAAATGGATTGTATTTACATTAAAATATTTACATATAGTTTTTAAAATATTCCAAAAATTCAATGTATTTTACTTATATATTAATTAGTTAAAATATGTTTAATTTTGGTGATTCGGAGGTCAGTTATTTATGAATATTAATGTAAGCAGATTGAATCATAGTTTTTTCACGGGTAAGGTCGAAACCCCAATCCTTTTTGATGTTTCCTGTAAGTTTGATGAACGAGAAGTGACGGCAATCGTTGGACCATCAGGTTCTGGAAAGTCAACCTTGTTAAGTCTCATAGGCTCACTTGATAGTCCGACAAAAGGGAAGATTTTTTTTGACTCCGATGATATCACGATAATGGATAATAAAAACCTTTCGCTATTTCGGTTCAATACGATTGGTTTTGTGTTTCAACAATTCCACTTACTTCATTCCTTGACAGTTCGTGAGAACATTCTTGTCGCTCTTCTGAACAAAAAGATTACCTTCAATAAAAGTGAACGAGTAGATGAAATCATGAACTTAATAGGTTTATACGACAAGAAAAATTCTTTACCATCACAACTATCAGGAGGACAACAACAGCGAGTTGCAATCGCGCGCGCTCTAATTAATCATCCGAGATGGATTTTGGCCGATGAACCAACTGGAAACCTGGACTCGGAGAACGGGGAGCTTATCTTTAATCTTTTACTGAACTTACACGAACAAGAAGGGTGTGGCGTTATATTCGTAACGCACGACATTGCCTTAGCAGAACGAGCAGATCGAATAATCTTCATGCAGGATGGGAAGATAATAGAAGATCGGAGGAACGAAGCGATATGTTGAAATTCATATTTAAAAATTGGAAGCGGAAAAAAGGAAAATTCATCTTAACCATCATTGGTGCTCTCGTTATTAGCGCGGGACTTAGTCTGATGTTCAATTTGACTGATTCGAGTCAAGGAACAATCGAACAGACGCTTCAAAAAAAATGGACGTCAGCCTATGATATTGTAGTACGTCCTAAAGGAAGCGTCATGTCGACCGAGGATAATAATTTACTAGAACCTAACTATTTAAATGGTATAAACGGTGGAATTTCATTTGAACAGTACGAAAAGATAAAAAAAATTGAGGGAGTCAACACAGCTGCACCTATAGCTATAATGGGTTACGCTAACATCGGTATTTCAATACCGGACCAAATCAAAATCCCGAAAGCACCTGGAGTTTATCGTCTAAGTAATTCACATTATGGAAATAGCGGGTTCTCCAAAGAAATCATCTCTTCATCAAGTATCTATCTATCAAATATGGATGACGTTCCTCTTCCAGAAAACGTTAGGATTGCAGATGCACGAAATTCAGATTGGTCAAATATCCAACCATTTACATATAGTCTCATCGTAGGAATAGATCCCGAGGCTGAAGCAAAGCTAGTAGGACTTGATAACAGCATTTTACCTCAAAAAAATTTAAGATTCTTTAATTCACAGGACATCGCTAAAAAGAACAGTGAATCTTCGAATGAATTCAATATTCCTGTCATGATTAACCCTAAGTCTTTCAATCAAGGATACAGTGAATTCAAACTGGAGAGAGTCGAACTTCCACTCTCCTCAGACAAAGAAAAGGAACTTACATATCAACGACTGTCTAAATCGACTAAAAAGCAACCGTTGGACGAAGAAAAGCGGAAGACAGTCCAAGACATCAAAGTCTCTTCTTCTCAAGTCGAAAGTGCGTTCTTTGATTCACTTACCGGAAAAAAATCAAAACAGTTAAAAGGAGCAATTGCGAATTCATATGCACAACTTGTGGCTCAGACAGGAACATTATCTTATAGCTCACAAAAAAGTCCATTTCCTTCGAGATGGAATGATGCCTATGAAGTTCAATCTGCACCAGTCGTCTTCAAAAATTCAGTTCTGCCATCATCTATCGTACCAAAGTCCGGTTTCCGAGAAATTACCTCTTATGAAATCAAAGCGAACGCTAAGGATGAATCTTCCTTCAAAGCAATGAATCCCATTTTGAAGTTTAACGTCGTCGGCTTATATAATCCAAATGAAATTAACGTCTCAAAGGACCCATTGAGCGAACTGCCGATGGAAACATACCGTCCATCTTCTGCTAACCTCGTTTTAGATGCTGAAGGAAAACCAATCAATCCAGTACGTCCTATCGTTACGACGGGTAATCCGGTCGGATTTTTGACTAACTCACCTAACGTCCTGACGACGTTAGAGAGTGTACGTACGGTGCTAGGGAATCAATCAATTTCTTCTATTCGTTTGAAAGTAGAAGGGGTCTCTTCTGTCAGTGAAGATTCCGAAAAACGATTACAACAAATTAAAACTGAAATAGAAACCGATACTGGCTTAGTTGCGACTGTCACTAAGGGTTCGTCACCTCAGCCCGTCGTAACGAAGGTCGTCGATAACGCTAAGACTCTTGGTTGGATTGAACAGCCTTGGATACATATTGGTGCTGCGATGACGATTTTCCGCGAGACGAGTGTAGGTTTCTCCGGGGTCATCTTCGCGATGCTTGCTGTCGCCATCGTATATGTCCTCGCGACGAGCTACGTCTCGATGCTAGCGAGACGTAAGGAATTCGCCGTTCTACTTGCCCTCGGTTGGCGAACTAAGGATTTATATAAGATTGTTATAATTGAAGCGGCAACTCTTGCTGGGTTCGTATCTGTTGTTGCATTGATTGTCGAAGGTATCTTTTCTTCCGTACGAAATGAGGCGATGAATGGTTGGAGCTTGATCTGGATTACTTTATTTAGTCTATCCATCTATTTTGCAGGGGCTTTATGGTCAGCATGGACTATACGCCGAATTTCCCCATACGAAGCAATTAAGACAGGCGAATATGCGAAGGGGGCCAAGTTAAACCTGAAACTAAGATCTACTCTGACACTTGCATTAAAGGAACTGTTCGGTAAATGGAAACGTAACAGCTTGTCTGTCCTGTCAATTGCTCTTCCGACCGCCTTGCTAACGTTCTTCTTATTCGTGACATTCCAACTGCAAGGAGTATTATACACGTCTTGGCTTGGTAAGTTCGTTGCCCTGCAGGTCGGACCGATGCATTATGTGACAATGGGGATTGCAATCACTATCGCTATCTTGACTACAGGTGAGATTATGTGGCAGAACGTCACGGATCGAAGGGCGTCGCTTGCCGTATTGAAAGCTGTCGGATGGTCGAATAATTCTATACAGAGGCTTATCGTTTTAGAGGGAGTTTTTGTCGGTCTGATTGCTGGTCTTGTAAGCTTGTCTATCTCATATACGTTGATTTATTTCTTATATGATTTAGTTCCATGGAATCGACCTTCACTGGTTATTATTTCGATACTCATGCCCATATTCTTCGGTTCGTTATCCGCTTTCATGCCAGCACGACTTGCAGCACGAGTGAATCCATATAAAGAGCTCAAGGAAGCATCATAAGTGAAATTTAAAACTATAACGAAGATAGCTCTTCTCACTGTTTGAACTGAACCCTAGAGTTTGAACAGTTAAATAAAAGCACCCTTAACTAAGGTTTTAAGCTGCTATGAGATGGCTTCGGTATTGAACCGGAGTCATCTTTTGTAGTTTCCATTGTCTTCGTTCGCTATTGTAATAATCAATATAAGCATCGACCATCGCACAGACCTCATCGAGGTCAGATGCTAATTTATAATCGACATAATCTTTCAAGTGCCCAAAGAACGATTCCATCGGGGCATTATCCAGGCAGTTTCCTCTACGAGACATGGATTGAAGCATTCCCATCTCACGGATGCGTGTTTGATAAGCAGGATGCGTATAATGGAATCCTTGATCGGAATGTATCATGGCTTCCGGGTGTATATTCCCTTGAAGTCGTTCTGCGAGTTTATTTGTTGTATGAAGGACAAGTTCCATATGGAGGCTTGTAGATAGATGATGTGCCATAATTTCACGTGTAGCGACATCTTTCACACAAGAGAGATACACAGTTTGACCAGATCCAATACACAGATAAGTGATGTCTGTGACGAATACCTTACCAGGCTCTTCTTGATCGAACCGACGGTTCAAGTGGTTCGGTACAGTCCTATGTTCATATGTCGCTTTAGCGATTTTACGATAAGCGTTCTGCCTACGGATTTTCGTCACGATTCCAAATTTCCTCATGAGACGCAAAATACGTTTATGATTCATCGGTCCCCCCATAAGATCAAGCATCTCCATGTAAAGACCACGATAGCCGATTTTTCCCTTATGACGATCATGAACACGTTTCAGAAGTAGGTAGTCCGAATAGTCGCGTTCTTCCCGAAGGGAAACACTATCCGTACGTGCGAGCCAGGCGTAATAACCACTGCGGCTCACTTCAGCGAGCGTACATAGATCCGTCACGAACCGCCTAGATGATTGTTTCCGTAAGACAATATTGATTGCCTGATAGCGCTCAGATGCGGTTAGTTTCGGTACTTCGCCTCTCTTTCGAGAGCATCGAGCTTTTTTAGTAATTCGTTCTCCGCTGTGAGGTACTTTATTCGTGCTTCAGCTTTCGCAAGGCGTCGTTCGACGGAATCGTCTTTTTTCGGTCGACCTCCAAGATTTGATTTTCCACGTCTCTCATTCAAGAGTCCTTCTTCTCCATAAATGCGATAGGTCTTCCTCCACCGTTTCAATGCTTCGTTCGTTGTTCGCTTACCAATCATGTCCAGGTCAAAGCCGCTTTCCTCAAAGATTTGAATCGGTCGCTTACCAGCTAAATTCTCACGTACAGCGTGAATCTTAAATTCTCCTTTGTATTGAATCGTACGATCTGATACCAAGGCTACGTGAAGATTCGCTTCAAGTTGTCTGATTTGATCTGGATTGAAGGTGCGTCTGTTCATGAATAGTTCTCCCGTCTAAATTGAATAGGCACAGTATATCGATTTCTTTAAACACAAAAAACCCCGAATGGGGTCTTTTATCAAGTGTCCACCATTCAGGGTTCAGTTCAATATATGAGCAATAGATGCCTTATTTATAGATGTCACGACGATGACCGATCTCAAGAATCAAGATGACAACTTTTTCGTCCTGGATGTCAGCAATCAGACGATAGTCGCCAATGCGATAGCGCCATTCACCCGAGCGATTCGAGACCAGTCCTTTTCCATGACGACGCGGATCATCCGTCCCGACCAGATTCTTTTTGATCCAGGACATGATGATCCGCGCTTGTTGGGGATCCATCTTCTTGAGAGATTTTTGAGCTCCGCGCTCAAACTCTACTATATATACCGTCATTCTAGATTAAGTTCCTTCATCATATCATCGAAAGAGATTGCTTCTGATTTTTTACGGTGTGCTGCCATCGAATCATGATAGAGTTGTAAATCGATTTCGTCTTCGATGCGGTCGAGGACGGCATCTCGAACAAGTGTAGAAATCGTGATATTCTTCGCTTTCGCATATTCCTTAATGAGGCGTGTATCCTCATCATCTAAACGTACAGAAATCGTACTCATGATTATCATCCCCTTTGTAATACATTGTATTACAAAGTAGGTTTTTAGTATAGATACGAGCTCTATACATTTAGATTCAGAGTAAAGTACTTTACAATAGTAAGAAATGGATAAAGATAAAGAAAGTAGGGGATTATAATGTACAAGGCTCTATTGATAGCAGTCAATGAACAACGAAGTCGTGAAATCAACGCTCTTCCCAATACTTTAAATGACGTGACAGAAATCAAGCGATTATTAACGGAAGAGCCAGCTGTTTTTCAACAGTCCGATGTCCTAACCTTAAGCGGTAACCTAGCTACTAAATCCATGATAGATCATGCACTGAAGGGCTTTTTTAGTGATGCTTCATCAGAGGATGTCTTATTTTTGTATTGGGCAGGGCATGGAGGATTCGATCAAAGTAATGCTTATTTTATTCCATATGATGCCGACGAGGCTACCATTAGTAATACAAGTATCAATATGTCTGACGTAAAAAAATATATTGACGAAACCCCTGCTCAAACTGTCTTGAGTTTCTTTGATACATGTCACAGCGGTGCATTATTGAGAGGCACTTCAAACACTTCAATCGATGCTTTGATGAATCGAGGACTAGATATTAAAGGTTCCGGAAAATTTGTCGTTGCAGCATGTACCGAAGACCAATCTGCCTGGGATAGAGGCGGACATGGAGCGTTTACGGATTACTTGATTCGTGGTCTTGAAGGGGAAGCTATAAATCCCAAAGGAGAAGTGGACATTTACACGCTCTATTCCTATGTCAGCCAAGCAGTCTCTAGCGAGTTCTCAAATCAGCATCCTGTTTTAAAAGGTACGCTCTCTGGGGCACCAATTATTATTAAATACACGAAGGCACGAGAACATGAGCAACAGCAACAGCTCGTATCGCAGTCAAGCGAAGCACAGCGTAAAGTGGACGAATCGGGTGACTGGTTTTTAATAGGGGATTTACACGCGCGACACCATTCTTATCGTTACAATAGCGCTACTAAGACATACTCTTTAATACTAAAGGCTACTTCTAACGCAAGAAACATTGAAATGACACTAAAACAAATGTTGAGAACAGTACGACCATTCGCTATTGAGGATAGTGCTGAATATGTTCAAGTAGAAGATGTGGATGTAGAAGTGATTGATGGAGAGAAAACAATCAATCTTACGTTAGTATCTAGTCAGAATCGAAGTAACCATATGTTCAATGAGATGACGATCAACGGCATTACTCCCGATGAAATAGCAAAACTAAGAATTGAACGTTTTATTTTCAATCAAGACATTCCAAGTCATGTTAATACGACCTACTCGGGAGGAATGATTTATGGAGCGTCATCTGACTATTCAGTATCAGATTGCTTGATTCCAGAATTACTTGAACAACAAGTCGAACCAGAATGCATCAGACTTTACGTCATTGCTGTTCTCGTATTTAAATCCATCTTGTCTGAAGTGAACGAAGTCAGTTTAATTATCCAAGATAACACCATCGTCCGCATCACGATTAATGGGAATCGTCCACGCATATATTCTAACGAAGCTCCATCAAACATCATGGTAGATCACCCAGTTACTTTTCCTATGTCGATGATGGACAACTATCGTTCTACTTGATTAAGAATGAAAAGTTTTCACCACAACAAAATGAACACAAAAGATAGACCATGAATAATTTTCTATACGACCTCAACTGCCTGATTCGGCACTCTACCTGGCTCAGGTATTTGAAGACGTACTTTATGTTTTATATAGGTGTGTTGGTTTCTATGTCTTTACATCGCACCCTTTGAAATAAAAGATGCTCCATAAAAAAATGAAAACAAAAGACGATGCAAAAATAAATTGTTGGATGGATTAAGAAGACGAGAAAGGAGTTCCCAAATTGTTGATGGCATATCAAATGACACTTGAGGACTTCATGGCGCTACAAAAGGACTCGATTCAGCATTCAAAATATCATATTAAAAGACAGAGACGCTCTATTGTGGTGATGGATATGATGGTATTTTGTTACGGGTTTGTATTCACTAGTTATTGGTTGCCGCAAATCATGTCTGTCGTTTTATTTTTGTTTATCGCAGTCGTTGGAGGTTCATTGCACGCTCTATTGTTGTTCCCGTTCATAAAGAAAGTGTATCTTACGATCACACTGTGGCAATTGCGCTACTTTTTGAAAAACGACGAGCGATTTCCAAGAAACGTGATTCTAAATATTGATGAAAAAGGTATCAAAATCAACTCCATTCAGGATCAAGTAACTAATCAACTTCAAATAGAGTGGAAGTCGATTGATAAAATAAGTGAAGATGATGATCATTACTTTCTATATTTTGAAGAAAATGAAGCGATTATCATTCCAAAACAAATCCATGATTTGAATAAAACAGAGCAAATTAAATTACGTCATCTCCTACAAACATATTTAAAAAACATAATATAATTTTAAAAGGAGTATGTTGATGAACATCACAAATCTATAATCTAACTCGACAAGTATTGTGTTAGATATACTAGACTACCTAAATTAAGGATTCATCTAACATGATTAAATAGTAGAAAGGAGCAATGTAATTGATTATAAAGTATCAATTAACGTTCGAGGATTTAATGTCCTTACAGAAAGATCTGATTGAAAACACAAAGTATCATAAAAAAAGACGCAAATTTTTGTTGATCTACACGGAGATTTTAGCATTCTTCTACGGGTTTACATCGATCTTGTATTTTTTACCTAGAACGATTCCCTTTGCAATTTTCTGCTCCATTGCTGTAGCAGTAGGGATTTTGTTCGCTATTCTACTGAGGCCTCTTTTGAAAAAAATGTATCTGCCAATCGCTATGAGACAAGGCAGGTACTTCTTGAAAAAAAATAGTAGTTGGCCGAGAAATGTGACGTTGAATCTTCATGAAGCGGGTATTCATTGGAATTCTGACGATGGGAAATTGAATCGAACACTTAAACTTGCTTGGGAATCGATTGAAAAAGTAAATGAAGATGAAAATCATATCTATCTGTATTATCAAAAATCTGAAGCATTAATTATCCCAAAGAACATATCTGTATTAAGTTTGACAGAGCAAAATGAGTTCAAACAGCTGATACAAAACCACTTGAATATTTCATTTTAAATTATGATTTAAGCAAAAAAGAATGTGGGACAGAAGAAGTAGCACAAGATTCACCTAAGAAGACGGCAAATCTGACCGAAAAAGTCGAGATAATGGAAACGAAAAAGAAGATGTTTATTTCAAGGATGATACTTTGAAAATTGATATGGCGACAGTCAAGATCCTTTCGACAGAAGTGCTTGAGCCAAGTAAAGAATACTTCCGCGAGAAGCCACAACTCGTCTTCACATACGAGACGACAAATGATAGTAAGGAACCATTGAATGGAATGACCACTTGGATTGCCTGTTTCGAAGCGACACAAGAAGGAACCGATACGATCAATAAGTTAGAGGTAGGCATGACACCACAAGAAGAGAAGTATGCCTCTTATTTAGAACATCAGCTTGATGACATCAAACCAGGTGGTACCGCGAAGGGAGTCATGGCTTACGATATCGATGATCCAAAAGCGGTCGTCACATTGAAAGCAACTCAAGGAATAGCGGGAAAAGAGCTTGGTGAAAAAAAGATTGAATTGAAATAAGCAGATGAATAAAGGGAATCCCATTGAATGAAGGAAGGTTGATGAATATGGAACAAACACTCACAGAGGCGCAAGCACTTATTCTAGAAATGGAAGACAATTTTAAACCGTATATGATCGTAGGTGTTAAACAACGATTGGATATGGAAGAGATAGTATCCACATTTGAATGTATCTTCAAACACGGAAGTTGGATCGCTCTGAGCATCGGATTATTTCCAAGTTCAGCTTTGAACAGTTTATTTTACAGCAGAAATATTTCAAGTAAGCAAAAACAGCAACATCGCTTCTTTTTTTAAAGCGATATTGCTGTTTTATTTTTTATCCCTTTAAGAGAGTAGCTGCTTTCTTTTCAGCTGTTTCTTCATCCGACCAGTCCATCTCAGATAGCATGCTGGCTTGAACTTTTTCGATCTGCTCGATTGTATAGCCAAGTTGCTCCATGGCAATTACGGCGTAAGCAACTGCTTGGTTGTTATTCATAATTATTCCTCCATTCGTTGGTGTTTTGTGATGTTTTTAATATATCGCGTTGTCTTGTGTCTCTTATTAGTGATAGCTTATTTCTTCCTAATAAATGTCTCGCCTAAGTAAAGTAACGAACTGAAAACGTAAGGATCTACTCATTTTTTACAAAATAACTTAGCACAAAAATTATGCTGAGTAGTGAAATGAGGGTTAGGGTGACTGCGATTATTTTATTCTTGAATTCTAAATGTTTTTGAATCCTTTTTGGAAGAAGCGCATTTATTATCAAAAGTGGAGAATATACCAAAAAAACAATGTTTACGTTCCGAGAAGTAAAACTATCAAATATAAGTAACAGAAGGATTGCTAAAGGGAAAAGTGGAAATACAATCATCTGAAGCCTCCTTTCAATATATTAAAGGATATTTGAACTTAAAGTTTGAAATATTGCTTAGAAAATGGTCATTAGTCTAGAAACTACTAGGAAAATATTTAATCATACAGGGTATACCTGCTGTGATAAAAAAAGAAAAAAATTCCGAGAAGATGCTAATTGTCTCATTTTATAATAAGTCTTAAAAAATTTTAATAAATCTAAAAAAATACATTGAAATTTATTCATTAAAAAATTACCGGATACGAAAATCTTTTTCCGTTACATTGAGATTTCGACCAACAAGTTGCTTTACCTTCTCTAAATCTCGATCTTCTGTTGCTATTACTTCATTGTACCACGCTTTCTCAAGGACTTGCTCTGTCTCTTTGCTGACAATCTCTGTCTTCAGGATATGATGTAACGGGCTACTGGCTTCCTCAAGCCCTCGGAAGTGTCGACTGAGTGGTTCTTCTCCAGGAATGACTAACGCATAGGCATTCGTCTTATGTTCGTCGAAGTCGCGGTCGTTGGTTTTCGCAAACGGTTCGAAGAAGTCTGTCGCGCCATGGACGAGCATCATTGGCTCATCGAACGTCAAGAAATCTTGTTGCGTGTCCTGCTTGGCGATATTCGTCAGGTAAGCTCCGACATCCTCCGGTCTGTGCTGCACGATCCGCTCAAGGCGTTCGGCTAATAGCATTCTCTGATCCGTAATGTGTGCCACGTTCTCGATATGTTCGATCATCTTGAGAGGCGATGCTTCCCGTTCCAGGACTTGCTCCTGCTCGAGCGAAGTATAGATTTATCTAATGAGGTAGTCTCATGTAACAGATTTTCTCTATCACTTAAGTATCTCTTTATATCTAGCAGAAGAGATACGCTAACGAAAATTTGTAAGTCGAAAAAACAAAAGTGAGTCGTAACAGCCTAGAGGACCATTTAAGTTTTAAATTCCTTTTCTTATTTAACTATGTCGATTCTGCCTTATGACATTTATTTAATTTTAATTAATACATAAAAATATTGAAAAAGATTTCGGTGTCGAAATGTATACAAACTTCTTGTTTATAGTATTTGCGTAAACCAATTCATTTAAAGCACATTGATAAAAAGATGAGTTTATAGACTTTAGAAATTATAGCTAAACAAGTGAAAAAGTCATTTGTGAAAGGTTAATTAATAATGTATACATAACGGTCGTTTAAAAGATATTGATATTTAGTGAAAAAAATACTTAGGCAAAAATCGTATAATTTATAGTCTAAGTGTTTTTGAATCTTATATTTTTAAAGCTAGTTGCTCTGACATTAGTTCCGCTTGTTCAAGGATGGTATCAATTGCTTGTTTACTGATTTCTGGTGGATAGCCATACTTCTTCAACAGGCGTTTAACAATAACCCTCATCTTAGCACGCGCGGAGTCACGCAAATTCCAATCAATACTCATATTCTCTTTAATGGATTTTGTGAGTTCGTGGGCAATGATTTTTAGCGTATCATCACCAAGAACTTGTTCCGCCGTTTCGTGCGAAGCCAAGGCATCATAAAAAGCAATTTCTTCTTTAATCATCCCTTGTTGCTCGCCTCTTTTGAAAGCCTCATCCATTTCTTTCGCTAATTCAATCAATTCCTCAATGACCTTGGAAGTTTCAATAGTACGCTTATTATATTTATTCAGGGCATTTGATAACATATCTGAGAATTTTCGCGCTTTGATCAAGTTACTGCGCTGAACACTTTTCACCTTACCATTTAGTAAACGATTCAATAACTCAACTGCCAAGTTCTTTTCTGGCAATGCGCGAACATCTTCTAAAAACTGATCTGATAGAATCGAAATATCTGGATTCTCTAGACCGAGTGCTTTATAGATATCAACGACTTCTTCGGAAATAACCGATTTTGAAATTAACTGATTAATTTGTGCGTCCATTTGTGTAGCTGTTTTTTTCTTGCTGCCATCACCAATGGTTTTTACTATACTTGCTTTGACGGCCTTGAAGAAGCCGATTTCATCATTCAACTCTTCAGCCTCTTGCATTGTTGCACATAAAGCATAGGCTTTTGATAGCTCTGTCACTGTATCTAAAAATCTCTTCTTTTCTTCTTCACCTAAACCGATTACATAATCCATCGTAGTCACAATCGCTTTAATACGTTGCGATGACTTTTCGGACATAAAGCTTGAATAATCATGTCCATACAAGATTTCCAAAATGAGTTGATGTTTCTCTAACATGACATCAACTGCAAGTGATGTATCGACACCGGCCGTTTCACGGTCGCTGTCTGTATACTGTTTCAAGGCCTCTTTTAGGTTATCGGCCACACCAATGTAGTCGACGACTAAGCCCCCCGGTTTGTCTTTAAACACACGGTTTACTCGAGCGATCGCTTGCATTAAATTATGACCTTTCATTGGTTTATCAATATACATTGTATTCATGGAGGGAACATCAAAGCCTGTTAACCACATATCACGTACTATAACAATTTTCAGAGGGTCCATATTGTCTTTCATGCGACGAGCTAAAAATTCACGACGTTTTTTTGTGCCAATGAATGATTGCCATTCGGCAGGATCACTTGAAGAACCGGTCATAACAATTTTAATGGCACCTTTTTCATCTTCATCTGAATGCCATTCTGGTCGAATTTTAATAATCTCTTTGTATAAATCGATTGCGATACGACGGGACATGACAACAACCATAGATTTACCAAACATCGCTTTTTCCCGTTCTTCATAATGGTGTACTACATCTTGTGCCATTTTCTCAACACGTGAACCAGATCCAGCGATTGCTTCTAAACGTGACCACTTTGATTTTAACTTTTCTTTTACTGAGTATTCTTGTTCTTCAGTAATTTCCTCGTAGTCATCATCAATTGCCAATCCCTCTGGTAACTCTAAAGGAATAACTCTCGATTCATAGAAAATTTTAACTGTGGCTCCATCCTCGACTGCTTGTGACATATCATAAACATCGATGTACTCACCAAATACAGCCGGTGTGTTTCTATCTGTCGATTCCACAGGTGTTCCTGTGAAGCCAATGAATGAAGCATTCGGTAAAGCGTCACGAACATACTTGGCATAACCATATTTCACTTCACCTTCACGGTCTTTCTGTTGTGAAAGTGCTGCACCAAAACCGTACTGAGATCGGTGGGCTTCGTCAGCCATAACTATCACATTTTTACGGTCTGTCAAGCATGGCATTTCTCCTGTTGCTTCGTCAGGAGAAAATTTCTGTAACGTTGTAAAGATGATGCCGCCAGATTCAACATTTAATAACTCACGCAATGAATTACTCGACTGAGCTTGACTAGGGGACTGGCGTAGAATTTCCTTAGATAAAGAAAATGTTTTATATAACTGATCATCCAAGTCATTTCGGTCTGTCAAGATCACTATTGTAGGATTATTCATCGTTTTAATAAGCTTTCCAGCATAAAAGACCATCGATAAACTTTTTCCGGATCCTTGTGTATGCCAGACGACGCCAATTTTACGATCACCGGTATCTTGAGTTGCGTCATGGGCTTTTTCAACAGCTTTGTTTACAGCATGATATTGATGATATGCTGCTAAGATTTTATAAGTGTTCTCTCCATCAGATTGGAAGAGTATAAAGTTTCGAATGATGTCTAAGAGTCGATGGGGTGCTAACATCCCATTTAACATGACTTCGAGTTGCGGTTCTGCGGAACTTGCTAACGAAGTTCCATCGACAGTGCGCCATTTCATAAAGCGCTCTTCCTGCGACGTGATAGAACCTACGCGAGCATTGATACCGTCGCTTGCAATTAAAAACGCATTATAGCGGAACAGGGTAGGTATTGCTTGTTTGTAAGTCTGTATTTGATTATAGGCATCTGAAATATCAACATCTTCGTTAGTTGCATTTTTTAATTCGATAACAACTATAGGTAGACCATTCACAAATATAATTACATCAGGACGTTTATTCGCTTGTCCTTCAAACACGGTAAATTGATTGACAGCCACAAAATCATTATTTTGTGGCTGTTGAAAATCGAATACCTGAACAGAAACCGTAGGATTGTAACCATTTTCACCTTGCACTTGAATCTCGATGCCATTCGTTGCGAGATGATGGAACTGTTTATTATTCAGTATTAAGTCTTGGGAGACATTGGCTATAATTTTTTGAACAGCTGCATCAATCACTTCTACATTAAGTGTTGGATTAATTTTTTCGAGTGCTCCATATAAGCGATCGAGTAACAAAACATCTTGAAAGCTATTGCGTTCAGAGAAATCTCCATCTGGTGCGAGATCGGGACCTTCCATAATCTTATAACCGAGTTCTTCAAGCCATTCAAGAGTCGCAACTTCTAATTCTGATTCATTGTATTTGAACAACGGTTAGACCTCCAACTCATCTGAAATTTTAATTTCACCTGATAATAATTTCGGTAGGAAAGAGTCACGAATTTGTTGTAATTTAATATTTTCTTTTTCTAATAAACTCATTTGGTCGTAGAAATTTGAAACTGTATTTTCAAATTTGGATATTAAGCTTTCATTCGAGTAAGCATAATTCAGGTTTTTGAGATCATTTAAATTAATTGCACTAAATACTGCTCCATTAGCTCCTAAAATAATCTTTTTAACTAGATTTTCTACAACGTGGTACAAATAAAACTGCTTGTTTTCTTTATGTTTTAATGCAAAACATGATTGATTCATTGCCATCGCTTTATTAGCTAATGCTAATTTGCCTACTGTACCCCGAGCTGTAATAAATAAAGTGTTTTTAGGGTAAAGTTTACTATTGCATTTTTCCAATCCTAATTCAGTAATCGTCTTTTCGGTGACTGTTGTATAAAGGTTACTCTTTGCATCTTTTGGTGTGAAAAATGGAATTGATCCGTTCCAATATTCTTGTATTGTTGTTTTAGGAGTACCACCACTTAGAAAATCTACATACTCGTGTAAAAATTCCACTTTCCACCCTTTAGGAATCTTACCTAATTCACTTTCAACCATTTCACCACCGCTTGTTTTATAAGGTTGTCCCTCTTCGTTAGGAAATTCGAAATCAATAAACCACCGTTTGAAAAGAGTTTGAGCAATGCGTTCGAGTTTAGAAATAATTTTCTTATTTAAAAGTATCTTGTCGTCAATATCAATCAAAATTTTTGTTATATTTTTTTGTTGAGACAATGGCGGAACAAGTATTTTTATTTTTTTTAGCAAAGGAATTCGTATATTACTAACAACAGATCCGGTTCCTTCATTCATCATAATTTGATGGCGTAATTCTTTTGTTTGCAAAGAATAGTATAGAAATTCTGGTGAAATGATATCCGGAAAAGCTTTTAATTGTAATATTCTTTGTCCTAGAAAAAATTTATATTTCTCATTTTCTCTTAAAAGTGCTACTTCTCCCATCGGGGCTTCTCTAGTTAAAATCACATCCCCAGATTCTAAATAACCTCGAACACTCCACTGATCATAAATTTCTTTAGAAACAGATTTAGTACTATCAATATTTCTTAGCTGACCATTACGAATATTAACTGTACGCAACATTCTGTATTCACTAGGATAATCTAGAGTTGGAGCGGTTTTATGTTGACAGTCTGTAATTGAACAAACTTCATCAATTGTAAATAAAATCGAATTATATTTCATGACCAAGGGCTCCTAATGATTTACGAATTTGTTCTTCTAAGTCTTTCGATTTCGCAAAGTACTCTGCCAGTTCACTTGTTAAGTTTTCCATTTTCTCTTCGAATAATTCACCGTCATCTTCTTGTTCTGTCATCCCTACATAACGTCCAGGCGTTAAAATATAGTAGTGATCGCGGATTTCTTCAATAGTGGCTTCTTTACAAAAACCTAATTCATCTTTATATTCCTGATTATTTGTTCCGCGCCATGCATGGAATGTTTCAGCAATTTTATTTATATCTTCTATACTGAATTCTTTATGTGTACGATCTGCCATAAATCCGAGGTGACGTGCATCAACAAAGAGAATTTTATTCTCTCGTTCACGCTTACCTGTTTTTATTTTATTTTTCGAAATAAACCAAAGACATACAGGGATTTGCGTTGAGTAAAATAGCTGACCTGGTAGTGTAACAACACATTCAACTAAATCATTCTCGATTAAGTTTTTTCGAATTTCTCCTTCACCACGTGCATTAGATGACATGGATCCATTCGCCAAAACAAAGCCTGCTGTTCCTGCGGGAGCTAATTTCGAAATCATATGTTGTACCCAAGCAAAGTTGGCATTGTTTTGTGGCGGGATGCCATATTTCCAACGCATATCGTCCTGTAATTTATCTCCACCCCAGTCTTTAATATTGAATGGTGGATTTGCAAGAATAAAATCAGCTTTGAGCCCTTTGTGTACATCGTTCAAGAATGTATCAGCGTGATGAGGACCGATATTTCCATCAATTCCTCGAATCGCTAAGTTCATCTTGCACAGTTTCCAGGTCGTAGGATTGGATTCTTGGCCGTAGACAGATAAGTTATCAATCCGTCCTTGATGTTCTTTGACGAACTTTGACGATTGCACGAACATCCCACCAGAACCGCATGCTGGATCATAGACACGTCCTTGATAAGGTTCTAACATCTCAACTAATAATGCGACAATTGATGATGGCGTGTAGAACTCACCACCGTTCTTTCCTTCAGCACTAGCAAAGTTACTCAAAAAATATTCATAGACACGTCCGATAACATCTTTTTCGCGACTATCTTCGTCACCGACTTTGAAAGAGAATAAATCAATTGTCTCACCTAGACGTGTTTTATCCAGTTCTGGTCGAGCAAACGATTTTGGTAATACACCAACTAAAGACGGATTTTCTTTTTCGATTGCTAACATCGCCGCATCGATAAGTTGTCCGATTTCAGGTTTTTTAGCATTATCTTTGATAAATGACCAGCGTGCCTCTTGCGGTACAAAGAAGATATTATCTGCTACATATTCGTCACGGTCTTCCTCGTCTGCCCATTCATCCTCTTTTAATTCTGCATGCTTCTCTTCGAAAGCATCGGACACATACTTTAAAAATAGTAATCCGAGGACGACATTTTTATACTCACCTGAATCCATAGATCCGCGTAGTTTATCTGCCATTTTCCACAGTTTTTCTTCAAATCCTAAGTTTGCTGTTGCCATTTCTGTTCCTCCTAAAAACTTTACTTATAAATGTCCCGACGATGTCCGATCTCAAGAATCAAGATCACGACTTTTTCGTCCTGGATGTCAGCAATCAGACGATAATCACCGATGCGATACCGCCATTCACCCGATCTGTTCGAGACGAGTCCCTTACCATGACGACGCGGATCATCCGTCCCGATCAGATTCTTCTTGATCCAGGACATGATGATCCGCGCTTGTTGGGGATCCATCTTCTTGAGAGACTTTTGAGCTCCGCGCTCAAATTCCACCGTATATGCTGTCATTCTAAATCAAGTTCCTTCATCATATCGTCGAAAGATATCGCTTCTGATTTTTTACGGTGTGCTGCCATCGAATCATGATAGAGTTGTAAATCGATTTCGTCTTCGATGCGGTCGAGGACGGCATCGCGAACGAGTGTAGAAATCGTGATGTTCTTTGCCTTCGCATATTCCTTGATGAGTCGTGTATCTTGATCATCTAGACGTACGGAAATGGTACTCATGATTATCAGCTCCTTTGTAATACATTGTAATACATATTGAGCTTTTAGTACATAGAATTGAGGATAATTCAGAATGAACATTCTCTGCGAGATAGAGCTGGGCTGCTGAAAATCACGGATGAGTATGATTAGATGTCAAAAGTGAATTAGATCATGTTCAAATTGGAATGAACATAGTCATTCGTCCTTATTTTGACCATGTTTAAGTACTCAATGACCATAATTTTTTCTTCACTCCGTTAGAGTGACACTTAATATTTGCTTGAACAGAACGATTTCGATATCGAGATTTCGTTTGACGAGGTGGACTTCCTCCTGCACATAGTCGAGCTTCTCAACGAAGGCATCGAAACGATGCGTCAACGGACCATTCATTGCTGTCACCGTGACGATGTCTCCGCTGAAGATGGCGTCGTTCAACGCGTTCTCGATCGTCCCATCGATCGGTCCCTCCGTATCCTCGAACTTGAGATGATGTACCTCCTGGTAATAGCGTTTCAGCAATCCTTTATGTTCGGGCATCAGGAACGGGATCCACTTCTTATTGCCTCGGTCTTCATAACTCATTAAAATCACTCCTTCTTATAACGGGAACTCTTGTTCTTATTATGTTCCTCGTTTCTCTTGTTTTCAATCCGATTTTTCGACGTCTCATCAATGCCTCCGTTTCTTGGGGACGAAAAAAAGGCACGACGAGTATCTCGTCACTGCCCTAATATGTTTTGCCTATTCGATTGGATGGAGGATTCATTCTCCGACCATGCCGTCATGGTCGTTGTCTCGCATATATTGGTACAACCAGTGCTTCTCCATGATTGGCATCGCAAAGCCTGCGTCCTTCGCCTCCTGGATCGTCACTTGACCATTGCCGTCGGTATCGATGCGCGAGACATCCTCGGTCGCTGTCGTATCAGTAGAGGACGTCGCTGACGATTCTGTTTTCTTCTCCTTTTTCTTCGTCAGACCGAGTGCCGCATTCGTCTCGTCCGGATTACCGTTCTTGAACCGGTCGACGACAGTGTTTCCACGGACCGTATAGGTATACTGATACGCGGATGGAATCATCGTCGATGTATCCGGATAGGTGATCTGCGCCTCGAAGTTCGTCGCGCCACCCGCCTTGCGGATGACGTCCTCCATGTACGCCTGATCCCCATAACGATTCAGTGTACTGTCCTGCGGAGTGATGTTGTAGGCGTTCGAGACGCCACCGAGCGAATCGGCGATGATATGTCCTTCATCGAGATTCGCGCGTTCGACGCCAGGCACCTTCGCCTCGTCCGAGTAGTAGCGTCCGTCACGCGAGACGTCTTCCGTCGCATCATTCTGAAGCACGATCTTCTTCGCGATGACGCGGATCAGCTGTCCATGCTCATTCGTGAACGCCCAGTATCTCCGGTCACCGAAGCCGATGTCGACGACGACGTTCGCCTGCCGACTACCGGACAGGTCTCCGCCATCGACCGTAATCTTTTTATATCCTGTGAAAGAATCCTGCAGAGTCGTCGTTTTTGATTCCGTTGATGCATTCGTCTCCTTTAGTTGCTTGGTTGTACGAGTATCAGCCTCTTTTTCTGGATGTTGATCGGAGTTCTTCTTCGCTTCGGTCTTTTGTGTAGTCGTGTCGTCTTGTTGCGCTACTTGTTCTGTTTGATCTGATGGAGGTGAGGTCGTCTCCATATCTGTACATCCTGCCATCAATAAGACGGCAAGGGGAATCGCTATGTAAGAAATCTTCATGAGTGTACTCCTTTTTCATTCAGTCTATCGTTGCGTCCTTCATTATAACGCTACTTACCAGTTCTTGCTGTCTTAATTGAAATCGGTGGTGCGGTAAATGATCTTTTCAAAGGCATGGAACAGAGCGGTACCGCTCTGTCTGATGGAAAGGGACTGCAAGCCGTCCTGTTTCCGTACTCTAGCTCGCTCCTCGTCGGCGCAAGGGCCATCAAAAAAAGCCGCTGCCGTTCCCGTCAACAGGACGGCACCGTGTCGGACTGCATCCCACTCGCGAAAGGAGCTTTTCCATGAAACTGACTACACTCGTTGAAATCACTCGTATCCGCCAAGAGGTCCGAGAACCGGACGTCGCGCTCGAGACGACGCACATCACGTCCCCCGAGGACGCGTTCTGTATCGCCAAGCGCTTCATCCAGGACGATGACCGTGAGGTGTTCCTCGTCATCCTACTCAATACGAAGAACCGCGTCATTGCCGTCCATCGGGCACACGTCGGTAGCATCAACTCGAGCGTTGTCCATCCCCGAGAAATCTTCAAGTCCGCCATCCTCAACAATGCGACGTCACTCATCGTCAGTCATCAGCACCCGAGCGGTGACCCGCATCCGTCACGTGAAGATATCGAGGTGACCGAACGGCTCGTCGAGGTCGGACGCATCGTCGGTATCCAGCTTCTTGACCACATCATCGTCGGTGCCGGAGAAGAATACGTCAGCTTGAAGGCACAAGGTGTTCTTTAAAGGGGATAATAGAGCGTAGACGGACGGGACACCTCCGTCCTGTCTGCGTGTAAGGGCATGGATGAAAAACGACGACGTTTTTCTTTTGAGAGAGCGCAAGCGAGTAAGGGATGGATTCGTCCCGAATCCAAGGGCAATGAGAAACCCGCAGTGGACGGATCCACTGCGGGTGTTGGTTTAAAATAAAGTTTGATCAAAATGAAGCGACAAAGGCTTATCTTACGTTAAATTTAAAGAACCCGTTTTGAAAAAAGTGAACTGAGCCCTAGAGTTTGGACAGTTGATAAAAGACCCCATTCGGGGTTTTTTGTGTTTAAAGAAATCGATATACTGTACCTATTCAATTTAGACGGGAGAACTATTCATGAACAGACGCACCTTCAATCCAGATCAAATCAGACAACTTGAAGCGAATCTTCACGTAGCCTCGGTATCAGATCGTACGATTCAATACAAAGGAGAATTTAAGATTCACGCTGTACGTGAGAATTTAGCTGGTAAGCGACCGATTCAAATCTTTGAGGAAAGCGGCTTTGACCTGGACATGATTGGTAAGCGAACAACGAACGAAGCGTTGAAACGATGGAGGAAGACCTATCGCATTTATGGAGAAGAAGGACTCTTGAATGAGAGACGTGGAAAATCAAATCTTGGAGGTCGACCGAAAAAAGACGATTCCGTCGAACGACGCCTTGCGAAAGCTGAAGCACGAATAAAGTACCTCACAGCGGAGAACGAATTACTAAAAAAGCTCGACGCTCTCGAAAGAGAGGCGAAGCATCGAAACTAACCGCATCTGAGCGCTATCAGGCAATCAATATTGTCTTACGGAAACAATCATCTGGGCGGTTCGTGACGGATCTATGTACGCTCGCTGAAGTGAGCCGCAGTGGTTATTACGCCTGGCTCGCACGTACGGATAGTGTTTCCCTTCGGGAAGAACGCGACTATGCGGACTACCTACTTCTGAAAAGTGTTCATGATCGTCACAAGGGAAAAATCGGCTATCGTGGTCTTTACATGGAGATGCTTGATCTTATTGGGGGACCGATGAATCATAAACGTATTTTGCGTCTCATGAGGAAGTTTGGAATCGTGACGAAAATCCGTAGGCAGAACGCTTATCGTAAAATCGCTAAAGCGACATATGAACATAAGACTGTACCGAACCACTTGAACCGTCGGTTCGATCAAGGAGAGCCTGGTAAGGTATTCGTTACAGACATCACTTATCTGCGTATTGGATCTGGGCAAACTGTGTATCTCTCTTGTGTGAAAGATGTCGCTACACGTGAAATTATGGCACATCATTTATCTACAAGCCTCCATATGGAACTTGTCCTTCATACAACGAATAAACTCGCAGAACGACTTCAAGGGAATATACACCCGGAAGCCATGATACATTCCGATCAAGGATTCCATTATACGCATCCTGCTTATCAAACACGCATCCGTGAGATGGGAATGCTTCAATCCATGTCTCGTAGAGGAAACTGCCTGGATAATGCCCCGATGGAATCGTTCTTTGGGCACTTGAAAGATTATGTCGATTATAAATTAGCATCTGACCTCGATGAGGTCTGTGCGATGGTCGATGCTTATATTGATTATTACAATAGCGAACGAAGACAATGGAAACTACAAAAGATGACTCCGGTTCAATACCGAAGCCATCTCATAGCAGCTTAAAACGTTAAGGGTGCTTTTATTAAACTGTCCAAACTCTAGGGCTCAGTTCAAAGTTTGATCAAAACGGGTTCTTTCTTTATAAAGTATTACACTATTTTTATAAAAAAGTTTGATAATTCTCTACTGTATTCTTCAAAACAGTACCCAATTACGAAAGATCTTATTTTGATAATAACCCCATTATTTCTCCTTCATCATTAATCAACCCCTTAATTTTAACTGTTGATCTTCAATGAAATATATACAATCTGCTACACAATCAATAAACCTGCGATCATGTGATGCGAAGATAATAGTGCCTTTATATGCTGTAATAAATCTTTCTAACGCTTCAATAGCATAGATATCTAAAAAATTGGTTGGTTCATCTAACAATAAAATATTATACTCTCCTAAAAATAATTGACATAATTGTAGACGAATCGCTTCACCACCACTTAATGATTTTACACTTTTTAATATATCTGTGCCGACAAACAACATGGAATGTAGAACGCTTCGTAAAAATCTCTCATCGTATTCAGAACGATTTTTCAGAAATTCCAATACCGTTTCATCCCTTGTATATTGATAGCTCATTTGACGAAAGTATCCAATTTTTGCTTTTGGTGAAATTGTTAAACCGGGCGCATTGATAGCAATATGGTGGAGTAAAGTACTTTTGCCAGCACCATTTTTACCCGAAATTGCAATTTTTTTACCAAGCGGCATTTGAAAACTTACTTCATTTAATAATACTTTGTTATCCACTTGAAGAGTAAATCGGTCTGCCATTATCGGAAATTTATTATGCAGCTCTAAATTTCTCGATTGATGGAAGTTTATTTGCCTATCCTCTTTTACAGCATCGACTTCCTGAAGTTTTTCCATTCGTTGCTCAATGGCCTTTGCTGCACGCTGCATAGCTTTTTGGCTCGTACCTTTGGATTTTGTCATAAAGGACTTATCCGGCTTTGCATTCGCATCTTTTTTTGACAATCGACCTGCTTGTGCAACTTTTTCAGCTTTCTTCATTTTTTCTTGTGCTGCTTTTTCTAGCCTGCTCTTTTCTTTTATGAACTGTTCATGTGCTTGACTCTGCTGTTCACGTTCTAACTTCTTTTGTGCCATGTAGTCGCTGTAATTTCCTGAATAGATTCGTACCTTACCTTCATGAACTTCCCAAATTGTCGTAACTAGTTCATCTAATACAGAACGGTCATGACTAATTAATACAAGCGCTCCGTAGTAATACCTAAGTTCATCGAGCAAAAACGAAATCCCCTCTTGGTCTAAGTGAGTAGTCGGCTCATCAATTAATAAAGCTTCATAATAATGAGTAAACAATTTAGCGAGTTTCATCCTTGTTTGTTCCCCACCGCTTAGCTGATTAGAGTCTTTTGGTACGTCTAATTTTCCAAGTAACACTGGATCAGCATCACGTACTGATGGAGTTTCAAGTTGCTCAAAATAGCCATTCTCAACAAGCCGATTCACCTTTCCCGTTGTTGGCTTAATGATACCCGCCAGTAATTTTAGTAACGTGCTTTTACCTGCACCATTTTTACCGACTATGCCGATACGGTCAAATTGGTGTACAGCTAATCTTTCAATCTTTAAAACCTCTTTATCTAGATATGTCACTTCTACATTTTCTAATTCAAAACAGATTTGTCCCATCTTTCGCTACCCCCGAAATATTTTTATTCCGTATCGATAGCTAGAATCGATACGAGCCTCTTTCTCAAAACCAAGCTCGTATCAAAAGAATAGTAAAAATTGCATGAAATTCCCCTCCTATTTTGCTTTCCTTACGATAACAGCATTTAATACAATTAATATACCTGTAATCAAAAATAATACGGCCACATTTGTTAAGTGGATCAGAACCCCAGCAAATGCGTAACCCAACGGTGTTGCAAGTAATGCCAAACTTCCAACAAAACTAAACACTCTCCCAAGTAAATGAGGTTCAATTTCGGTTTGGATAAGAGCATAAAACGGAGCTGAAAATAATGGACCAGACAATCCCACTAGACCAGCCATTACGATAAATCCATAGAATAAAGTTGATGGAAGTGTGCCAGAAATGAATAAGGCAATCCCCATCAGTATCATTCCGCTAACAATGAGTTTCAATTTTTCAAATCGATCTCCGAAAATCCCCATTAATATACCACCAAAGATGAGGCCAACAGCAAAAACAATTTCGATTATTCCAGCTTCAACTACGCCCTTCTCGAAATGATTTCGTGTCATAAGCGGAAAGTAAGTGCCTAGCGGAATATACAGCACCGAAACAATCGTAATCGTGACTGTTAACCTTAATAAAACAGGATGTTTTACAAGTGCATGATATCCTTCTTTCATATCGCTGATAAAACTAGAAGAATCAACAGTTTCTGAACTCTGTACATTTGGAATGTGAATAAATAGCAAAATACTACTAGCAATTACTGCCCCAAAGACATCTAGTAATAGAACCCACTCAACGGAGCTTATCGCTAGTAATGACATCCCCGCTGCTGGACCAACAATATTTGATATAGAAGCCACTGTCTGTCCCCATCCAGAAACTTTTGTCAAATGCTCTTTTGGGGCTATTAGTGGAATAGACGCTTGCATAGCCGGCATATGGAATGCAGTTGCTAATGAACGAACGATCAATACAATTATCACCAATATAATACTCGGATCATAAAAATACATTGATACAAATAAAGCTAAACTTCCAAGTGCAACCGTCATATCTGCAATTATCATAATCACTTTTCGTGAATAACGATCAGTAATAGTTCCTGCAAAAGGACCTAACAATGCTTGTGGCATAAATCCAGCCAGTCCTGCTAATGTTAAAATCAGTGGAGAACCTCCTGATGTATCTGTTAACCACCAAATGATACTAAATTGAACAGCAGCACTGCTTAATAGTGAAAAGAACTGCCCTGTAAAAATCGCAATAAATTTCCGTTTCCAATTCATATTATCCATTTTCCCTACCTCCAAATAATAAAAAAATCACAAGCATCTGCTTGTGATTTTAGAGTAAAGGGAAAGAGATCCATCCTTATTTTTTGTGACTTGTAGAAAGTCATCACTAAACATACCTAGCTCTAGCATGAGCATGGCTAAGAAAGTGAAAAAGATAAAAATAAAGAAGGGCAGAACAAGTCGCCTTTCTCATCATAACATCTTTCCATCCCAAATAAATCAAACAGTATATTGCCTACATCAAAATAGTTAGACAAACCACAAGTATGGATTGGGTGGATTTTTGAAATGAAGATTATTAAAAAAGGACAGACTACTCCCGTTTACTCTGTAAATACAAACAGAGCCTTTGAACGTATTTAATTACTTGTTCAAAGATAGGGAACGTAGTCTCATAGAATGTGTCATTTTTAATAATCCTCCTAATAGTTTATAAAATACATTAGTAATTATATATTTTTAATAAAAAAAGTCAAGTTAACTAAGACTATTTTTCTTGCACTGTACTGAATACCCTTTGGCATAAATACCAATATTTCAAAACTTAATATATATTTATCATAAATTTCTTCTGTTATGTGGTATTTTGGATAATGGCCCGTTTGCAGAAAAAAGATTACGGGTAGAAACTATAATCTCCCTTTCCATTTACTATTTTATAGATTGTTCTGCCTTGTATCAAGTGTTTGCCGTGCTTGCATAAAAAGTTGCATAAACAATGTTCCACTAAAAAAGAGACAAATGGCCGTTATATCAACGTTTGTCGCTTTTCCCTATGCCCCCAAACTTCCATTTGGGAACGTTATTATATTTATTGATGTATACGTCATAAATCCTTTTTAAACTACAGCACTTTCGTTTGTTTAAGTAGATTACTTCACAAATATAATAAATAAAATCTCATTTAACTATACTATCTACCAAAAAACAGGGTAACAGCGAGCTGGATTTAGGTCAAGGTTTCGGACACACAAAAGTTAAGTTTTTGTTTTGTCGCAACCACCATTTATGGAGTGTTCCATTTAAGTGTATTAAAAGGATTATTTATTAAACGTCTGAGATTTTACTGAATACCAACTTTTTAAAGTTACTCGTGTGCTTTACTTTATAAATCGCTAGGCTCTTTTCCCATTTAACTAAACCTTCTTTTAACCAACTACCTGAGCTGAATATAATGTATTTTAGTAAAGGCTCAATATGCAATTTAATATTTGAACAATCTAAGGATGTAATAATTAAAGTAGAAACACTACGCCCAGCGCGTTCAACTTCTAACAATGCAACTTCTTTTCCATTCCTTAGTTTTACATATGCCACTATATACTTTCTAGGAGTAATGCCATCATCTAAAAACGCAAATGAACGCTCTCCTATGTCAGTTAACTCACCAACATATGCCTCCACACTTTCTACAAAATAAGCTCTTGATAACTCATTTAATACTTCTTTAAAGTCCGCTAATTCACCATTAACATATGTATTTTGTAATGACTTAACTTCTAAGCCTCTTAATAGACTTGTTCCGCCAATATCCCCCATTGAACGGCTGTTATTAACTGCTTTGACAGTCTTTTTAGTGTTGTGATCAATTCCCTCGCGTTGTTTGGATGAAGTTATTCTTTGTTTAGTAATTACTAGAGCATCTACGTATTCATGAGTTAAAGTATCAGTCATTACTTCATCAAATTCATTTGTACGTCCATCAACTGTTACATCCGCTTCATAATCGCCTAAAGTTGAAAGGGGGAGAATTATACGTTTTCTTGGTTCATTCGATTTTTCATGACGAACAAGGCTAGGGTGAGTAATTTCCAAATTAGAAACCTGCAATTCTTTATCTAGCATCGCCTTAATATATAGAACTGTATATCCTGTTGGTGTTTTTTTCACACGTAGCTTTAGTTTGATTGGTGTTTGAAATGGCCATTCAAACTTAAGAGAGTCATTAAAATGAAAATTACTAGCTATACTTTCATATACTTTACGAGCGTTATTGTTCATTAATAGCCACACTAAATGATGTAAATACTCGTTCTTTAAATACTTTGCATTGTATGAAGACGCGAAGTGTAATCGTAATAAATCCGACTCATATTGTTCTGTGAAATATAACGGGAAAGAGTTCATTTCAAATAAACAATTCAACAGGAATGCATTCGGTGCAATGATTCCTCTAAGCACTTCAATTAAAGGTAGGTAGAAACGCTCCCCATTGTATTTGATAACGAAAGTTTGCGATATTTCTGTATATTTTGTCCCGCGTATTGAATAGTTTTGTTCAAAATAGCCAACGTAATTTGGATCTATTGTAATGATAATTTCTTCAGTTTGGTTAGGTGAGATAGGTTGCGTAATAACCCCATCTACGTAATAATGCTGGATTCTTAAAGAAGCTAATACAGTCCAATCAACTATTAACTTTTCAGTTGTATAATATCCATTAACTTTTCCACTAAAATAAACTGGCAGCACAATCTTTTTTTCGTATCTAAAAGGTGCACCGATCCATTCTAATTTCACGCGTGCACCTTGATCAAACGGCCAATTCTTAAGCTTTATATCTTTGCTTTTCATCGATTCCACCTTCCTGTAAATACGCCTCTAATATTGACCGAATCGTTTTAAAATCCTTTGACTTTATCCCTGCCAATCTTTGAACACGCCACAATTTCACATCGCTTGATTCATTTTTCAAATTATCAATGATTCTACAGCATCTGCGAATTTGAAATTGTTCCACACTTTCCGTAATTTGCTCAAGTAAACGCTTTGTAATAGGTAGCTGTTCTAAATGTCTTTCAAGATTGGCTATTATCCCTAAACGTTTACCTAAAAGAGATGTCGTAATTCGAATAGGCTTCTCAGACGCCCATAATTGCTCATATAGCGTTTTTATTGCAATTGTATAGCGGGTAAGAAAGTACATCTATTCTTTTCTATATAGATAGAAGGGTGTTATGGAGGATGCAGTAGTGAGACAGTAGTGGAGTGTACGAAGGTTTGAGGAGAGATAGCTGATTGAAGTGAATCGATCCTCTTGTAGATAGGTAGTGATGCTCTTTCTACTGGATGTACAGCATAAGAAGATTTTTCGGGCTCATGCGTGAGGCTGTAGGCTGCACGCAGCGACACCCTCATCGCACCGCTGCCCTCCTGCCGGACCGATAACGAGAGCTGCACATCGCTTGCGCGAGGCATCTCTACGTTCCTGTTCCTTACGACGGAAGGCACGGAGCGTTCCATAGAATTCTAAAAAGAAAAATAAAAGGTTAGGATTTAGTCGAAGGAATGGCTTACTAAAGGAAAGAGGCTTGTCCACATATGAGATCGTCGTTAGTACTTCGATCGTGAATGATGTATCGTGTGCGAGGATATCTAAAAAGGAGAAACTACATATAAACTTTGATGGATCGACTGATGTATTAGGTGCAGCACTTACAAATGTCAATCTACTTTACCTCGTACCGATTGCATTCGGACTTTTCTTATTGATCGATTTCTTGTTTACAAAAGAAAAGAAAACCTTTTTGAGCAGGACAGGTAAAATGCTTTCGGTTCCGCTTATTCTGATCGTAGGTGTCCTCATTTATCTATATTGATTCGATGTGCGTAGGAAGAATGATTATTTTTATGGCAGAAACGATCTTAAAAAGGTCGTTTCTTTTTTTATGCGTGAAAAATTAATCGTGCATTGTCTCGTAACGACTCGGTTATTTTACATATCACTTCGCTTATCTTATCTAAGGTAATTCGTACAGCTTTTTAAATCATTCTATGCTGTGCTTAACAAATCGGTTAGGGGTGGAGTATATGAGTATAATTGAGATGTTTGAGGTCATGGATTTGTCGAAGGGAAAACAGATACTAGATAAGGTGACATTGATCGATGCCCAGCTTCGATTCGTGCGAGAAGTGGATGGTTCGGTTGAGCACGTGACGTGGTTTATCGATGTCGATCGATTGACACACTTTATGCAGAATCACTTTACTAAGCAGACCCTTTGAGGTCTGTTTTTTGTGCATCGATCTATACACCGGTTAACCTATTAAGAAAAATGATTAGGTAGAAAAAATAACCAACTATCTCCTAGTATTCCCTGTATACTGAAGATAACTTACAAATCAGGAATGGAGCGATGAAAGATGCAACGTAAATGGATGGGTGCTAGTTTAGCGCTCGCAAGTATTGGATTGCTCGTTGGACCACTGCAAGGCGCAGAGGCAGCGACACCGAAAATCAAGGTCCACTATATCGATGTCGGTCAGGGCGACGCAATCTACATCAAGATGCCGAGCGGTGAAGACATCGTCATCGATGGTGGCAACAAAGGGAAAGGCGATGAACTCGTCACTTATTTGAAGAAACAGAAAGTCGGCGACATCGAGGTGTTGATCTCGACGCATCCGGATGCTGATCACATCGGGGGGCTTGATGAAGTCCTCGACTCGTTCAAAGTCAAGAGCGTCTATGCACCGAAGGTCAAGCATACGACGCAAGCCTACAAGGACTTCTTGTTGGCGGTTAAGCGCGAGAAGCTGACAATTAAGACAGCAAAGGCTGGCGTCTCGCTTCCGGTCAAAGGAGGCGTAAAGGCGCAATTCGTCGGACCGGTCAAAGAGTATGCGAAGAGTGATTTGAACAACTGGAGTGCTGTACTACATGTCGCCTATAAGAAGAACACGTTCCTGTTCACGGGAGACGCGGAACTGAAATCAGAACAGGACATGATTGCGAAGAAGAAGAAGCTACGGGCAGATGTCCTTAAGGTTGGGCATCATGGGGCGAAGACATCAACGAGCGCGACGTTCCTCAAGTATGTCAAACCGAAGTATGCCGTTATCAGTGTCGGAAAGAATGCGTATGGTCATCCGACGAAGGAGGTCGTGACGAACCTGAAGCGAGCGAAGGCGACGATGCTGCGGACCGATAAGAGCGGCACGATTGTCTTTGAAGGGAACGGGTCGTCCTACACGATCAAGAAGTCGAAATGACGAAACGAAAAGGAATCATCGACCGGATTGAGGGGAAGTGGGTCGTCGTCGAGTTCGACGATGGGATGCGCGACATCCTGATTTCCCGCTTCCCGATGACGGTAGAATCCGGCGATGTCATCTGGATGGATGAATACGGTCATATCGAGAAGGATGATCGCGAACGGGAACGACTCTCCAGTGAAATCGATGAGTTGATGGAAGAACTATGGGAAGACTAACAGAATAAATAATTTCGGAGCATATACGAATAAAATAGTGATTAATGATCGTCAAAGAAAAATTAATGGGGGTGAACTGCTGTGTATGAACAATATTTAGAAGATTCATATCGAAGATTAAAAAGTATAATTGATGACAGTGGAACTAGACCGATATTATTCGTAGGTACTGGAATTTCAAGAAGATACATTGGGGCTCCATCATGGATTGGTTTGCTAGAACATTTAATCGAAAAAAATCCGAATTGTAAGTACCCAGTTGCATACTATATTCAAAATACAGCTGATAATCCAGAAATTGCAAGTTTACTAGTTGAAGAGTACAAAACATATGCTTGGGACAATTACAAAGAATCAATATTTCCAGATGAACTATTTGAAGCAGACACTTCATCCAGTATGTTTTTAAAACATGAAATCAGTTCTTTTTTCAAAAACCTAAGCCATTCAATTGATTTAGAAAACCATGAATATGCAACAGAAATAGAATTACTTAGAAAATTGCAACCACATGCTATTATAACGACCAATTATGACATGTTAATTGAATCGTTATTTCCTAAGCATTCAGTTATTGTAGGACAACAGGTTATCAAATCTAAAAAAGCTTTAGATATTGGACAAATTTTAAAAATACATGGATGTGTTAATACTCCACAAGAAATAGTAATTTCTTCAGAAGATTATATACATTTCCATGAAAAGCGTAAGTATTTAGTAGCTAAGCTTTTAACTTTCTTTATGGAGCATCCAATAATATTTTTAGGGTATTCTATTTCTGATCCTAACGTAAAAAAAATACTGGCTGATATTTCTGAAGTTGTAGCTGAATCAGATTCAGAAATTGTAGAGAACATTTGGTTTGTTGAATGGAGCGAAGTTCCTATTGGTTATGACCAAAAGCCATTAACAGAAAAAAGTATCGACCTAGGATCAGGAAAAAGTATTAGAGTAAACTACTTAATAGTGCATTCATACGAAGAATTATTTGAGAATCTAAATCAGAAAGACGTATCAGATATATCTGCTTTGAAAATACTTGAAGAAAAAGTTTACAACATCATTAAAAGTAAGTCTATTACTGATCTTGAAGTTGACTTGATCACTATGAGTAGAGTTGAAGATGAAAATTCTTTGGCTAATATGTTAGGCATAAAAAGTCATGACGAAGAAGAAACTCAATCTACAATTGAACAAACAATTCTTGGGTTAGGAACAATAAGTGATCCAGAGCAATTGAAAGCTACTTATCCTTACAGACTAAGTGATCTAGGAACAAAGCTCGGCTTCAGTTCATGGCATAAAGTTAATAAGGCTTTAGTGAAAATTGAAGAAGAGACAGGTTTCTCTATCAAGGATTCAAGCAATCGTTATCATGTTGACTTAGGAGTAGTTTCTCCTCTTCACCGATACTCTAAAGAAGCATTTGTTCTAGTTTCAAAGGTAATAAATGGTGAGGAATATGAAGTGTTTAATGCTAACGACGAAAAAATTGAAGTTACTAGATAAATTAATACAGAATAATTTAAGAAGGAAGCTCACTTTCAAATTAGTAAGCTTTCTTCTATTTAGATACTAAGGATTTCGCTAGCTTTTTTCTCAGCAGTTTTTTCATCTGTCCAGTCCATTTCAGACAGCATACTCGCTTGGACCTTTTCGATCTGTTCACGTGTGTAGCCGAGTTGCTCCATTGCGATAACAGCATAAGCAATTGCTTGATTGTTAGTCATGTTCAATCCTCCGTCTTGTCTGTATTGTCAGTTTTATCCTACTTTTTTATAGTACTTGATTTTAAAAGAGGAGAGGACATGTTTTTAACGGCTACGGAAATCTTGCTCTGGTACATTGGAGTGACGCGTCACGATTTGTCGGACCTTTTCTAGATCACGGTCTTCCGTCGAAATCATCTCGTCGTACCATGCCTTTTCAAGTAATTGTTCGGTCTCCTTGCTGACGACCTCTGTGTTCAGGATGTGATGATACGGTCCCATCGCATCATCGAGGATGCGGAAGTGTTGGCTGATTGGTTCTTCGCCCGGGATGACGAGCGTGTAGGCGACGGTCTCATGTTCGTCAAAGTCACGGTCGTTGGCTTTCGCGAACGGTTCGAAGAAGTCTGTCGCTCCATGGACGAGCATCATCGGTTCGTCAAACGATGACAGGTCTTGCTGCGTGTCTTGCTTGGCGATGCTCGTCAGGTAAGCACCGACGTCCTCCGGTGAATGTTGCATGATTCGTTCTAACCGTTCAGCTAATGGTAATCCGTGTTCAGTGACCTGTGCAGTCTGTTCGATATACTCAATCATTTTAATCGGTGATGCTTCGCGTTCCAAGATTTGCTCCTTCTCGAGCGCAGTATGGATATCACGGATGAAATGACCGGATGTCTGATGGACTTCGTACAACAGGTCTTCTTTATCGCGCAAGTCTCTCCCTTGCGTCCAGTTGGCGAGATACGACAACGAAAACTCGTCCGTCGATAAACCAAAGTGTGCCGCGACTGTGTAGGCGACCATCTCCGCTTGGAATTCTTGCTCGTGCGGATTCAACTCGATTCCGCGTTCTTCATTCCTTTCCAAGTTATGCAGATTGGCATGCGCGAGTTCATGAATCAGGACGGTCACGTTCTCGATGTCCGAATTTCGCGGATTGAGTGCAATTGCATTCAGCTCTGGATAGAAGCATCCTTTTGCCGTACCAAGCTCGCTTAACGGCTGATCGAGTATTTTTACGTCTTGCGTCTCGGCAATCCCGTTCAACGCGCGGCGAAATGACTCTGCTTCACGGATCGATCCATTTCGGTGATAGGAAGCGAAGAGCTCGGAGACTTCTAGTCCCTTCTCCCGAGCATCGGTCTGTGTGTACTCGAAGACATGACCAATCTTGTAGTACATCGCTTTCCATGTCGGTAGAGAACCTTCTTTAGCGCGATTTTGCTCCGTCTTCGTCGCGTCCTTCCAAGCCACCCAATCCGTCTCTCGTTTGATGAATGTAACGGGAGAGGGAACGAAGATCTTGATTCCTTTCTCTCCTTTTTGGACCTGGACACCTTGCTTCTCCCAGTACGCATAGGAACCGACGGCACGGGCGCCTTGGAACTGTTCCTCGATCAACAGCATGTTCCGCGTCGAGTAGCGATGGAACCGGCTCATGAAGTCGAGGTGTTCCTTGATGCTTTCCTGACTGACGAAGTGTGAGGCGAGCTGTGTCTCCATTTTATCGGTCAACGCTTGGACTTCCTTCTGGTAATCCTCACGCGTTTTCTTCTTGTATGCCACACTACTCACGCTCCTTCCGACGAAACGGATGAATCAGCAGCATCTTCAAAATCGTTCAACTCTTCTAATACCATCGGGTCGGTAGCTAGTCGATCGAGTAGTAACTGACAGCGATCACGTGATATCGGGAGTAATACCAAGGGTTCTTCCTGCAAGAGCTGCAGTAGCGTGTGTTCCTCCTGTGAAAGGGGAATGTCGTAGCGCGCTCGATGAACCATGACGGTGACGTGGGTCGGATGCAATTCGAGAAGCGTTGCGAGTGTGAAGGCTTTGAGTCGTCTCATTTGTGAGTCATCCTTTCTTCATCTGAATGTTTATGTTGCTTTCGTTGGTCGATTCGCTTTCTGACAGCCGTCTCTGCTGTCTCGAGGAAAGAGGGACGGTATTCGGTCGTCGGGATGATGTCCTCGATGCTCTCCGTCTGCATCAGGGCTTGTAGCAATTCGATCAATACCTGTGTTTGAAGGTCTGTTTGTTGGACGCTCTTTCGTAACGGAGAGAGACTTTTTGAAATCTGTTCTTCCCAGAACGTCGTCAACTCTTGCTCGATTTGTTTCGAGACGGAACGACTGACATAGTTCAAGTCCCATTGCTTTTTGATCATCTCCTGATAGTCACGGATGATGTGATCGATTGCCGGACCAATCCCAGACAACCGTTCTCTCTCCCGGTATTCCTCTAAAAAATCAGTGGTCACGGCACTCATCTTGATCCGGACTTGTTTTGTTTCCTCCATTGCCCGTCACCTTACCTTTCGTGTTGGACTTCCTGTTCGAGTTGTTCAAACGCACGCTGATTCTTGATATGGTCCCACTCATCGTTCATGTGTCGTCCGATCCGATAGAGTGTCTCTTGCATGATTCGTTCACGTCGAAACGCTGATCGGATTCTTTGTCTAGGTGAGGATGTCTTCGTTTTCTCGAGCTTCTGGGATGACGTAAGCGACTCACGCATCTCGGACAGGATGGCGTTTCCCATCCGCGTGTAGAGATCCTGTTCTTTCGTCTTCCGATAAGTTGATGCTTGAGATGCCGATCCGTAACTTCGCTCGTAGAATGCGACCTCCGTATCGAGTCGTTGCTTGAAAAAGGTATGCTCCTTCTCGAAGTGTGTCGCAAGGTACGTGTCAGTCAATTGATTGAGTGAAGGACGCAGTTCTTGCATGCCGTTCATGTTGTAGTTCCACTGCCGTTTATCGTTCGGTAGTCGTTTCTGAATCGCTTTATACTGGCGTACAAGTTCCGGATATAGCACGCGATTTGAAACGGATAGTGTTGCATGATTTCGTTTGTGCGCGAGAACTTCATCACGGATGAAGGCATTCAACTTCTCCTGTTCCCGTGTCCGATTGGCAAGCGTATGGACGACTTGTGCCTTCATCTGCTCAATCGTTTTTGGTTTCCGTTTGCCACGTTCGCGTGGATGCATCGTCTCGACTGTCGCGACATGGACATGGATGTTGTCCGTGTTGTAGTGGATGGCGGCGGTCCATGTTGCGTGCAACATCTGTTCCCTTTCGATCATCAGCGCGGTCGCATTCCGTGTCGCCTGCATTAACCGTTGTTCATCGATGTAACGATTTTCTTTGACACCGACTTCCTGTAACCACGCTTCATCGAACGAGATGACATCTTGCCAGAGGATGCTGCCGTTCTCTTGTGCCCGTCGGAAGATATCGCGTAACTGCTCTCGTTCATTCGCATTCAATCGGTCTTGCGTCGCTGTGAACAGACCGCTTGATTTCAGTTCATCTTCCATATAGTCGTGATAGTTCTCGAATTGATGCGACCGCGCTTTTGTCTCTGGTCGATCGATGTAGCTGAGGTAGGTCGTATAACGACGCGCACGTCGAGTTGCTTGCGGCAACTTGAACTTCGACTTGATGATGACGCCGGGAATGTTACTCATCCTGCATCACCTCACGGAAGAGTGTAGTCAATAGTTCGAGTTCGGTTGCACTCCGCTTCAGGTGTAAGGTATTCGCTTCGAGCTGTCGTTCGAGGCGTTCGACCTGTGTCGACTGGACGCCGTCTGCACACCAGGTCGTCAACAATCCTTTCAACAATTCTTGTCGAGAACACATCTGTTTCTCCGCCTGTTCGTCGAGTTGTTTGACGAATCGGGGATCGATGTCACGAATCAAGAGATCCATTCGTCTTCCTCCTTTCATCAGGAAAGTCAGTCTTAATGATTTAAAAAATAAAAAGTTTTCCGAACAATTCACTCGCTCTTCCTGTCATTAGAAGTGAGAAAGGTGATCCTACTTAGACGAAGAACGGAGGAAACATATGCAACCCATCATCGAACACAGTTACGCACTTGGAGAAGCCGTGAGCGTCTCCTTGATCGTCGAACTTTTGAAAAATATCTGGTCGAAGATCCAACGTTGTGAGAGCAGGAGGTTCGAAAAAAGTGACGCAACAGAATCAATCTAAGCGTTGATGAAAGTCGATAGAATGACTAAATGTACGTCGATTTTTTTAGAGGAGAAAAATCAAAAATAGTTCAAAAACCGTGAAAAAGAGCATAAGGGGAAACTGCTATCACTCAGCGTGCTAGCCTAGGCGGAGCCTAGTGTTTCCCTGATATCATCAAAATCGCCAAAAGGTCACACCGCGTGCCACTAAAAACGGCATTTTGGCACGGTGTTTGCCACCTTACCATTTCAGTTCACGTGCTTTAATGCGCAGCTGATCTTGTCTTTTTTCTTCTTGCGTGAGTTGTTTTTTCAATTCTATTTGTCGTAACAGTGCGTCTTTTTTGTCCTGCTTCAGATTGAAGATTTCGTCCTCACGTTCGACTTGTTCATCGAGTGTAAGATCGGGTAAGGTGGCTTGTTTTATCTCAATATCCTGTTCAATCTGTTGAATGAGGGAAGCATATTCCGTCTGTTCAAGCTTCATGTTCTTGATCCGTTTTCGACTTTGCAGGTGCTCGTCAGCTAGAAAAAGTTGTGCATAATCGTCCGCTTGTTGAATAGAAAGTGATGTCTTTAGGACACGTCGTTGATCCATATAGAGTGATTCGACGAGCGCGTCTTCTCGCTTCGTCACACTCAGCTTCTCGAGTGACTGTTCAGGCTTCATGACATACAAGCGGAGTGCTAGTTGATCAAAGTCACGCGGTACATCTTCGATTTCAAAGATGTAGTGCTCGTCCTGCTGATAGACGACACGGACGCGTTGCTCATCTGTCGGGCGTTCCTTATATGCGATTCGTGCCACAAGCTTTGACACGTAGTCTTGAGGTTGATCGAACTGGAGACGGATGCGCATTTGTTTCCTCTGCACATCATGGGACCAGTCGAGAAGCGTGACGGTCTGTCCATTCGTTAACCGTTGTTCTTCGCCGATGGGTGTCGCATTGATCGGTTGTTCCTCAGCAAAGAAGAGGGAAGAGAAACCGAAAAACAGAAAGCCAATCAAGAAGAATAGACCTGTTCCGAGGTACAGGCGCGACCAGTCACGGGTCAATGTCTTTCGCTTTCCTAGATGCATTTAGACACCTCCTGACGTTTGAAGACTCTTCATCTGATCAACGATGTATCGTCCATCTTGATACGTAAAGGTCAGTTCAACTAATTCTTCAGACGTCTCTTCATAACCATTGGTATCGATCGTCAATGTCCGTTTGAAGCGGACGAGACAATGCTCTGGATCGTCCCGACTTGGAAAGACTTCGATGTCCGAGACGGAGGCGGTGAACTTGCTATCACTTCCGCTACTCGCAAATAACGTCTGTTTGATGGACTCCGACATATACTGATTGGCTTGTCGTTTGCGTGTGGGATAGGTCCCATCCTCCCATGTGAAGGCGAACGTAATGAACCGTTCCGCGTCCTTCGAAATGATTGAATTTTGTTCTTGCTCTTGTTCGCCACTCGAGATGGGCGGATCTGACACTGTCGTTTTTGGTAACACATGATTCTCGTTTTTCTCTTCGATTCGATGTGGTTCAACTGCTGCCATTGAGCGATATTGATAGACATTGGCACTGATCGACAGCAACAGACAGAACAACACGAGCCACAGGAGATGACGACTCGTCAATGCCATGGTGTATCCCTCCTTATAGTGAAAAGAGTGGTGCTGGATCAATATGACCGGACCAATCACTCGTTTTGAATTCGATGTGCAGATGATTGCCCGTCGAACGTCCGGTCGAACCACACATCCCGATCGCCTGCCCAGCCTCAATCTTCTGACCCGTCTTAACCTGACGTGCGGAAAGGTGGGCGTAAGCGGTAATCCAGTCGCCCTGTTTGATTTGAATCAACTGTCCATACGGTCCGCGTAGACCACTATAGGTGACGGTACCGGAACGGACGGCGTGGACGGTATCGGTATCGTGACAACTGAAATCGATCCCCGTATGAACGTCCGTCTTTCCGAAAACAATCCGTGATCCGAACCCCGACGTCATCTGCAGCGGGATGTCGAGCGGAGCATGAAGTTTTCCTTTGATCGGTCCTGTCTTGCCTCCCGCTAGTACGGTCGGTGTCAGATAACGGAGGACAGCATCAACATACTCGATGTCACCGTAACAGGCTTGATGCTCGATTGCGCTCGGACGATGGCATTGATAGATGCCGCTCTTCTTGACGCGTTGGTACATCATCTGGGAAAAAGAAATCGCGAGTTGTTTCGTATAGCGTCTACCTTTTTCTTGGACGTAATCGATGAATCCACCACCGAAGTTGTAACTCTGGAGTGTCAACTTGACGTCTTGGTTCGCTTGTCGGAAGACTGATGCGAAGTGTTTCACCCCATAACGAATGCTCTCATCGGGAGAGGTGATGCAGCCGATCCGTCCGCACTTCGATTCACTGGCTTGCATCGGATCATTCCCACGTCCACCGCTTTCCTGCATCATCAAGGCGAGGACGACGTTCGTCTGTCCCTCGAGTTGTTGCTTCTTTAATTCGCGTGCGATCGTCTCGCGATATTGTAAGACGTCATCACTGACTTGTAGACTCGCGTCCGAATAAGCAATCGGTGCCTCGGTCGCCTGATCGTTTTCGATTCCAGTCAACGTATCGAGAATGCCTGCGACGATGATAATGAGCAGGAAGAGAAGGAGCGCGATACCGAGGGCAATCAGACGATACTTTAAGGTCAGGAGTCGCCATTTCATCCGGACGGCGACACGTGCCGATTGCCGGACTGTACTCCACATCAGGCACCACCTCCGAACAAGGTCAGCTCCTCGGGTGAGACATCAACATCAAAGATCAGTGTCTTCACACCGGAGATACTAAGGACGATGCGTCCGGTCTCGAGCGACGGGATCAACCGCGTCTCACTCTCGGTCAGTTGTCCGTCGAAGACGGTCTGGATCGTCGGGATGCTCTCGGCATCCTGCTCGCCGATGAACTTATACTGCGTCAGTTGGAACAACGTCTTGACGTTCTCCGCGTTCTCCGACTTCGAGCCAGTCGGGACGAAGTCCGTGATCAAGTGCGAGGCGAAGAAGATACCACCGAAGTATTTCCGCGCTTCTCGCATAAATTGTTGTAGATAAAGGATCGCCGGTTGTGCGATGTCACGCGTGTTGATCAGGTGGTGGGCCTCATCGATGACGATCAGATACTTGAAAGCATCTTCAATCAGTAGCTCACCTTGGTTGTAGCTGCGCAGTTGTCCGGCACCGTTGAGGATCATCCCATCCCAGAGCATGTTCATCAGGTTGAAGACCTGTGCCTGGAAGATCTCGTCCTTCAGGTTCGTCAGGTTGCGTAAGGGGAACGAGACGATCGCTTCCTCATCGAACCGCTCAATCGAAGAATGCCCATCAAAGATGTTGCCGTAGTTATGGACAAGATTCGTGATGGCGAGTTCGATGTTCTCTAGCCGTCTGACACGATTCGTGCTGATGGTCTCGCGGATCGATGTCCGTGTTGCATCGGCATACAATTCGGAGCGGACAAGCGCTAAGAAGTCGGAGAAGATGGGATAGGTGTTCGCTGGATGCGTCGTGATCGGGGCGTCACCGTCCTCGTTCCAGAGCCCTTTTTCAAGGTAGAGCTGACGGAGCAGAATCTCGAACTCGTTCGCTTCTTCCTGTGAGGCTGCCGGATTGATGTAATGATAGAAGACAGCAATCTTCGATAGGTGTTGCATGAACGAGAGAGCTTCATCCGCCGAGCCGTCGGCATGTGTGACCGTCTTATAGACATGGAGCGGATTGATGCGTCCGGCGGAACCGTCGAGTGCAATCTCCTTTCCACCGAGCTGTCGGACGAGATCGGAGAACTCGCCCGTTACGTCCAAGATGCGAACGTGGTTCCCTTTGATCGCTTGATCGAGGACCGTCTTCTTGAGCAACGTTGACTTCCCGGAGCCCATCTTGCCGATCATCAACGCGTTGTAGAACTTCCGTTGCTTGTCCTTATGGAACAAGTCGAAGATAACGCTGCCGTTCGTATCCGTCGTCCCGTAGTAAGTCCCAGTCGAATCCTGTAGCGACGTGAAATGAAACGGATAACCACCTGCGATGGAGAGCGACGGAATCTCTTTCCCCCGGCGTCGGTTCGGTAGTTTTTGTTGTTGCTCGTAGCTGAGGAAGAGACTCTGCCATTCCCATTCCTGTTCGTTCAGGAAGACGGTTGCACGGAAATTTCGTGCTTCGAGTTCTTCCATTGCGTCCTGAACTTGGCGTTCGAGTACGTCGAGTGTCTTCGCTTTGACGTAGAGTCGGAGATGCAGGTACTTCATCGTCTCGCCTTGCGTGATCTGTTCGTAGAGTTCATTCAATTCTTTGTAAGTCTCGCGCGCATCAATCCGGTCGATATTATCTTTCGCATTCTCAAAGCGCGTATTCTGCTCGGCCATCGATTTGTTGATGGTCCGGATCATCTCTCGTTTGTCTGCCGTCCCGATGTCGAGCGTCGTCAGGACGCCGGGGAGGTTGAGGATCGGCTCGAGCCAGAAGTCGTAGACGGTCGATTGATATTTATAGACATGGAGGCAGGCGAGATACCCGTCACCGGTCCGGACATAGTTCGGCTCGAAGCGTAGTCCGCCTTGCGGTTGAATGGTTTGAACGAAAGTCGGATTGTAGCCGTCCTGTTGTTTAATCGTCTCGGGGTCCTGCTTCCGTAGGAAACGTGTGCGCCACATGACGTCATCATTCCTTTCCTTCCTGAGTCGGTTTCGTATTCGGGTTGTGTAGTTGGAACAATACATGGATTTTCTGCTCGAGCGTCAGTTCGACCATCGGGTTGCTGCGTCGAAGCAGTTTCATCAATTGGTGTTTTCGTTCCCGCAACATTGCCTCATCCGGCGCATAAAAAAAGAGGAGATAATCGCGATTGGTGCGATGCTCCTCAAGGTAGATCAGTTCCTGTTTCTTCTTTTGCAGGAACGGACGATAGGCGGCGTTTTGATTTTGCCGTAGCTGTCGTTCGATGCGCTGTTTCTGTTTCTCCAAATTAAGCGGTGTATTGAGCGGAATCACCTTCAACGGATGAATGTACGCCTGCAACAGATAGGCGAGAGAGAAGATGTCATGATCCTTCTCCGTCTCGGACAACCCATAGATATCTTTTGAAGTCAGTTGAATGATGTCGCAGAATGTTCCGTCTTGCATCTCGAATCCATCGAGCGCTGTGGCATCAACAATCGGTAGAAGCACGGCGACGGATGGTGGGATCCGGATGCGTTTTTCCTTCCGTGTTGGAGGTGTCGTCAGTTGCATCTCATCGAGCCAAGTAATGTCTGTCGTCGGAATTATTTTAGATCGTTTCTCTTCCGATAAACTCATGCCATCACGCTCCTTTCGATCCGTCCTTACCGTCTGTCAATGCGATATACGTGTCTTTCTTCTTCATCAGCGCGTAATAGAGCACGTGAATCATCCGTTTCTCTGGATTCGTCGTTGGGCGGATGACGAGGAAGAGTCCGAATGCGACGAGGAAGAATGTGAACGGAAGATGCAAGACGTCCGGGATGAACGGCAGGGCAATCAACCGGACGATGATCAAGGCGACGAGAAAGAGTAAATCATAGAGATAGAGCATCTTGTTGATCTTCAGCTCGGTCGTGACTTCGTTCGGAATCCGGTACTGGCGCTGTTGCATGGTCTCACTCCTTTTTTGGATCTAGCCGCGGAGCATCGGTCGAGTACATCCGGGACGATTCCTGCGTCACGCGCGTCTGGGCTTGTTCGACATGCTTGAGTTCTTTTTGTGTCGTAGTCTCGAGTGTCTGATAGATGGATTTTCGCTGACGCTGCGTTCCGGATGACGTCTCCTGCGAATCACTGGTTGACGATGAGCTACTGGAAGAGCTAGACGATGTGACGTTCGGAGGCACATTCTCTGTTGTCTCCACAGAATGAACGGACGCACTAGTGTTCGTTTTGTCGAATGGTGTCGAATTCGCTGAAGAAGTAACAGGCTTGCGATTTACTTCGGAAGTCTGTGGAGACTGTGGAGACTGTGTGACCTGATGAGATGTCGTAGGCATTTCAGGCGCTTCGAGCTCATCAGGTAAAGTAACCTGTTGTTCATTCGACGACAGATTGGACATCTTCGGTTGTGTAGCAGGTATTGTCGATTGCGAAGTCGATGGCACAGGTTTTGCTTGTGCAACAGAGTCTGGACGATGTGGAACGGATTCGGGTGATGCTGCTGCAGTCCCGCTCTTAAGCTCCGTATCGTACATTGCCTCGTCAGTCGACTCGACTCGCTGGTTTTCTTGCTCCACTGGGTGAGATGTCCGTTCTTGTGCTTGTGATGGAGTCGGAACACTTTCAGGCGAATGATCTGGACGACTCGCGGGTGTACCGCCATTCGGTGGCGGATTCGGTGGTAATTTCGTACTTGCTACTTCCGAGACCGAAGGAGCTGCAGGGCGTGACGCCATCTTCATCGTCTGACCGGCGACACGAGCGCCCACTTTCGCGGTTCCTTTCCCGACAGCATATGCACCGAGTGCGACACCCCAACCACGCTTCAGACCGGCATCAATCCCGAAGAGACGTTCGACCATGTTTGGTCCATCAATCAAAGCGGCAGAAAAGGCTATCAACGCAATCAAATAGGTGAGTCCGTCCAGTGTATCGGCCAGGTATGCCGTTCCAATCGTATAGAGTTTGATCGAAACGAAAATCAGAATGATGACGAGAAAGGTGTTCAAGATGCTTTGAATGACCTTCTTCGTCTTTTGTCCGCTGTGTAGATCAGCGGGTGCCACTAAAATCGCCAAGACATAATTAAAAGCCAACTCGAACGAGAGGCGAGCCAGCTTGTAGGCAATTGAGAAGAGGGTGAAACCCATCACCCCGAGCGTGACGAGGATTGTCAGCCAGTTCGGGTGATAACGGTAGTAGTATTGGTTATTCCAATCAAGTCCGCTTTGATCGAGTTCGCCTAGTACTTCTTCACTACCGTCCCAAAGGATAAATGATTTTGAAAGTTTTGATCCAGTAGTGGATACGTCTAGTTTATTGCTATCGAACACCTCATTAATCTGTAATCCTTTGATCAATTTGGTTGGAACATTATTTTTCACTTCATTTTCTGTATAGTTGTCAAAGTCATTTTTATCGTATGATACTAAATCGTTTAAATTTTCTTTGAGTATTGTTTCAGATATAGTTTCCTGTTGAGAACCGTATATACTACCACTCTTGGCTTGATTGACTGCTTGGTCGGTGAAGTCATTTAGTTGTTTCATCGTAGGTGAGAGTAATCCTAAAATCATCAATGAAATGAAAATATTGATAAGAAGCCCTTCTCGATCAAATTTCTTCTGAAAAATGATGAGATAGCCTGTAAAAACAAAGCTAGCGGCTAAAAGTACATACAAAAAAGGTTGAATCGTCTGAACGAATTCAACCACTTGAGGATTATTAAAGAATGTTTTGATCATCAAAATATCATCTGTAAGACTTTCGAGTGAATCTATCAACAAAGAAAGACCTCTGACAAAAATCCATCCCACAGTCCGCAGAGCATCGTTGACTAAATTACTTAAATTAAAAAGTCGTTCGAATTCGGTAAGTTTCTGGATAACCTGAGCATCAGACATATCTATCCAGACCTCCGTTTCATCCTATTTATTATTAGCTACAAACTCATTGACTGTATCAGTAAAGGTTTCATCGGTCAGGCGATTGACGTTTAGCGTATCTTTAATCTTACCTTTAGACACATAGTACAAACTCTCGCCCTTTAGAGTCGAGGTATACTCAAAGTTCGCCCGATTCACTATTTTTTTAGCATCGGGCTGAAAAGTATTATAGATGTGAATAGGTACTTCATTTTTTTTTGCTACGGAATCAAATTTACTTTGATATGAGCCGATATCTCCGTCTTCTTCTTTTAAAATCAATAGGAATCCTTCTTGTTTTCCATCCATTAGATTTTCTACCTTGGATAACTTTACTTGATTCGCATGACTAGAGTCTTCAGTTTCACTACAGCCGACTAAAAGTAACGCAGAGGAAATCAATAGTCCGGAGAGTACTCGTTTCGCTTGCATGCCTCCACCTCTTTTCCTATGATGACACCTCTTCCGGATCCGTTAGATCGCCATTGCTGACGTGGACCCGAAAATCGAATGTGTCTATAAGCGTAACAGTTTTTCGGTCGCCTGAGTCTGGGTCTTCTTCCTCAAATACGACGAGGAATCCGTCCCGGGTCTGGATGTTCAATACTTCACCGCGACGGAGACGCTTTTTGTTCTCCTTGATGATGGTCGCGATGACGCGGAGTTCACGCTGGACGCGCTCCGTGCGTGTCAGTTCTGTCATATGATGCCCTCCTTAGACGCCATGACGGAGTTTCTCGAGTCGTTTACTGATGATTGTCTTCAAAAAGTGACGCTGGTTGTCCGTCACAGGGATTGTCCTATCCAGGATGCCTTGCTCGAACGCCGTGATGGATAGGGTGTCGTATTCTGTCGTCTCGAAGATGGAGCGGAGGATTTTCGGTTGCAGGACATCACAGACACGCCATTCTGTTGCATCAGATGTCTCCTCATCCGCCTCAACGTGCTTCGATGCAACTGAGGGACCGAGTTGGAACGGGATTCGGAGTGTATTCAGGTCGAGATGCGCATGTGCGCAGGGAATGACGAGATCGTTGATGGAACGGTCCGTGTTGAAGTCATCCGCCAAGTATTCATAGCGGTATTTCATCGCTGTCCGTCCGGTCAGGAAGAGGGGATAGGACTGGATCCGTTTCTGTTGCTTGTCTTGTCGTTTGATGACCCGAATGATCAGCATCTCGCCTTCCTTCAGTCCCATGACTTCTGTTGCTGTCAACAAGCGCCGGCCATCGACACTCTCCGTCTTCGACTTCGAAAGTGAGAAGGTCTGTCCGGAACGAGACTTCGTGACGATCGTCTGCTCCCCGAGTTTCTTCGAAATCAATTCTGCCGTCGACTCATCCGCTGTCAATAGGTAGTGCGTGTTTCCGCAGTTCCCGTCGATGGTCTTCCAATCCTCTCCGTAGAGATTCTCGAGTTGCGCGTAGGACTGGATGACGAGGTTGAAACGAATGTTCCGACCGAGACAGACGGTGATGATGTTCGCCACCCCTTCAATCGCTGGCATATTCCCAAATTCGTCGAGCAAGAAGATGACTTGCCGTTCACAACGTCCACTCGTCGCTTGTGAGGCGACACGGGCTAGCGATGTATAGACTTGTTTGACGTACAGTGAAGCGATGACGTTCAACGTCGGATCATAGTCCGGAACGATCAGGAAAACGGCAACCGGACGCGGGTGCTGGCGAATCTCCCGGATGTCGATCGGGGCATCGGTCGTCCAGTCGAAGATACCATTCGCCTCGTCCTTCCAACCCGGGAGAATTATCGTATAGGTGTGCTGTTCACTCTCCACTGTGATGTCAGAACCTATATCGATTGCTTCTTCGTGATGGAGCACAAAACTCCCGTCGTCGTCCGTCGTCAAGGAAAGCTGCTTTCCGCTTGGGAAGTGGAAGGTCAGCCGTGACAAGGGAAGCGCACGTCCGCGTATCCAACGGTTGAAGCCGATCAGTTTCATGTCGAGCGAGTTCTGTGCCGTCAATCGTGCCGTCGCATCAAGGGTGAAGATCCCAAGCTTGGCATTCGTATTGGCGAGGATACTTGCGCGCGTCTGACCCCCAGAGAAATGAAGCGTCGCGTACTGCATACGTGCCGGATGATTCTCCGGGAACGCCGCGAAGAAGGCGTCGAGTGCCGATTGTTCCTGTCCCATTCCATCGGTGACCGTGCGTGAGCCGAGATCGGACAACATCAAGGCGACGTTATACATCGTGATCTTCTCCGGTTCGTGTTTGGCTTGTTCGCATAAACCGAGGATCAAGGCGGTGCAGAGGTCCGTCGAGGAGTTACTCCAGAACGGATCCTTCGCTTTTGGGTCATGATAGAGCATGTAGGCGACCGAACGCGCATATTGCTGGGCGAGGGAGTAGTTCTCGTCCAGATACGCGTCGATCGTCAGCTGCAACAGGTTATAGGACATCGATTGGGACGGGTTCATCAGATTCAGGACCTCGACCTGATAGCCGCGTGCCTCGAGCGTTTCTTTGGAGGCGGCGAATAGCTCTCCTTTTGGATCATTGATGATTAGACTCGCTTGACGTTCGGCACGACTGTAGAGATCAATCGTCGAGAAGACGAACGTCTCGCCTTTCCCGGACCGGGTTGTCCCGATGACGAGATTGTTGACGGCACTGTCATCGATATACAAGCGATCGCGATAACGGCCGACCGGGACGCCACCAGATCCGGTGTACGTCTCTTTACGGTCTGGAACGTCCCGATACTGCTGTTTCAGCTCTTGGAACGTCGTGAAGCGGGCACTTCCTTTCTGTGCTTCTTTGAGATCACGGAAATTGAGCCAATACTTTAATAAGAGAAATCCTCCTAAGAGGAAGCAGACGCCGAACAAAGCGAACGCGAGGGAGGTCGACCAGGCAAGCGTCGTCCACCAGCTCGGATCGTATTGAAGTGGGGAACCGGTCGTCAACTTCCCGTCCTCGAAGAGATTTTGGATCGTCTGCTGCAGGAACTGAAACACGACATTGAGTACTAAGAACAATACAGCTGGTAAAGCGATCAAAAAGGCAAGGCATCGCCACAGCCAAGCAGATGTAGCGAGAGAGCGAAATGAGAAGTTCATCATTATTTCAGTCACCACACTTTCATTAAAGAAGAGAAGAGGCTTGTCTTTGCTTCGCTTCGAGCGACTCATTGAGCTTCTCCAGCTCTTTTTTGTCCGTCTTCTCGGATAACTGTCGTTTTTGATCTTCGAGTGCTTGAATCTCTTCATCTAACTGGACAAGTGTTGCCACTTGCTGTTTCAATTCTTCGTTTTGGACCAGCTTGACGCTTTCTTGTGCCTTTGTCACATCTTTCAACGCGATGTAGGCACGTGTCTTCGCCTCTTTGCGCGCGGTCGTCATCTCGACACCCGGGATGGAGACCGCACGTTTATAGTCTTTCTTTAGGATGGCGAGATCGAAGGCCCCTTCATCCGTCGGGTGGACCCCTTGGAACGCTTGCAGTGTCTCTTGACGATCTGTTGCGAATGGCTTCGACTGCATGATGATTGTCTCGACGTCGATCGGATCGTTCGTCACAGCAACCGCCTGATCATAGTCTTCTCTTTCGACGTACTGGGTAATGAGGAACTCTTGTTGTTCGTTACTCCATGACTTTTGTTTTTCCAGGCGTTGTATGAGCGGTTCGGTCTCTCCGGTCAACGCTACTTCATAAAGCGGCTGCCAATCTGACGTTGCCGCTTGGACACCACTTGGTGGATCCGGCTGTATAAGTTGGACAACGGATAGCGTACCGAGGAGCAACAGACTGACACCACTGACGCCGTAGACGAGACGGCGCTGTCCGCGACGTAAACGGGAGACGTGTGTCGCGTCCGGATGTTGCTGAATCGCTGACGTCGTCATCGTCTTGTAGGATTCCGGCGTCAAGCGTTCTAGGTTCTCTAGTAATAGGATTTTTTTCGTCGCATCCTCCTTTCGGATTCGGATGCGTGGGATTCGATCCTTCAGCTGCAAATAAAGATTCGGATAGGTCGTGTCGCCGAACTGGAACGTTCCTTTGTAGACGAGCTGGTCGGCATCATCAAAGATTCGGAACTCACTTGCGAACCGTTCATTCGCTTGCTGTGCCCCTTGATGGACTTGTGTGGATAATAAAAGCGCCTCCTCATATGGGAGACGCTCGTAGTTCGGGAAGGCTTCTTTCGCTACATCAGTGAAACGGACAAAGAGCATACATTCTCCTCCTTTGAAGCAAGACATCGTAACGAAGGCAATAAAAAAAGCCATCCAGTTTGGAATGACGGTCTGTTTGATCGCTTGTTCAATTAGAATTTGATGTTATCGTTGACCATCTCCGCGAGCGTGACGGCACCCATGACGATGATCAGACCGACGGCACCGCCGACGAGCCAACCGACGGCTTTAGATCGTCCACGATCTCCCCCGAAGATGAAGTAGAAGCCACCAACTGCGAAGGCGATGGCTGCGGCGATGACGGCGAGTCCTTGAAAGAACTGGAGCAAGCTGAGTCCTGTCTCAGTCAATCCCATCTGTTTTCCTCCTCTCAATCCTGTGACGCGGATGCAGGCGATGTGACGTTCAGTTTTGAGTCAAGTGCTTCTAAGATCAGTTCCTGGTTCTCCTGAATGACGAGCTGATGCTGAACATCGAGCCATTCCTCATAGTCTTTTCCTTGGATCCGGAGTAACTTTTCGGCAAAGGTCTTGTTCTGCTTCTGTTCACGTGTCGGCATAGCGTACACTCCTTCCTTGAGGTTGATGTGCAGCAGCACATCCTTAAGGACAGTCGGAGTCAAGCAAGACGGTGGGTTTAGAGCACGTTTCCCCACGAACTCTGACATCCGATATCGGACGTCTGCTTAGGGTTTTTCGATGACCCTTAACGAATACGTGACCTGTGGGCGAGTTTTAGGCGACTCTCGCCGAACCATTTCTGCGTATATCCCGCTCATTCGGTCACACATGAGGGACACGCCGGTATGTGATTGGAGTGACTGTCCTTAGCGATATGCTGCTACGGTTATCAATTCCTTTTGTCCTTATTTCATAGTATTTCATAAGTAATTACCCATTTATAGATCGTTTACTGATGAACGAGTCTGCGACGTGAGACGTGAATCAGTTCGTCATCCGGATGCTTCCGTTTTGCGATGACTTGATTCTCCCCAACGACGGTCCGAATCCGGTAATAGAGTTGCGAAATTTCTTGAGTTTCCTTGCTCTCTTGCTCGATTGCAATTCGACCATGGAGTTGATACGTCTTACCGTCGAATGTGCGGACAGAATCCGCGAGCGGGAGTTCTGCTAAGTCAAAGCGTTCTTGCTTCAGGTTTGACCAATTTCGTTTTTTCTTTGTTCTTAAGTCGAATTCATCCCAAGGGATGGATCCAAGTGTCTTCTCACAGGCTGTCGCAAGGATTTGGACATCAAGGATAGAAGGAAGCGAATGATTTCGTTCATAGGCGCTGATTGCTGCCTGCGAAATCTCTCCATACGTCTTTTCTGCTAACTCTACCTGACTCCAACCATGCTCTAGACGTTCACGTCGTAACCACTCTCCGAAGCGGTACATAAGAAATGCTCCTTTCCTTCGAGAACTGATGTATGACAATGTTTTCCTGTTGATAGTTAGAATATAGCAGATTATTCTGTTAATTCAACTTATATTTTAATATGTCAACTTTATTACATATGTCGAATAATGACGGTACTAGTTGTATCAAGACTAATTTTATAAAATTATCAAAGATATAGTGAATGTGTATTCAAATTGTAAATTTTTTAATAAAGAGTGGACTAAGATAGTCTATTTATACATATGAAAAGCATCATGAGTCTATTAATTCTCGACTCATGACGCTTCAGGAATGACATACAGGATTGATCGTACTCAATTATTTATTTTTTTATAATCATTCAAGATTTCGTTTCCCATATTAGTAAACATTTCAGAGTTAACAAAATATTCGATAATGAAAAGTAGATTATCTCTAGAAAACACAGGATTGATGAGCAATGCTTTTTGTTCAAAAGCAAATCGATTTTTATCGTAATTCATGATCAGTTCTTTCAACTCACGTAAATCATTTTTAGAAAGATCGAATGAAACGACTGCTTCGTGAATCGTAGTATTCTCTAATTCTTCTTCATGTAAATTTCCAATCAAAGTTAATAAAGAACGATTATGAAACTTTAATTTTTCAATCTCATCGATTAAGTATTGATAATCTGTATCTGATCTATTCAAAGCGACCTCTCCCTAAAAAAATCAAAGTAAAAATGCATCAATTGCCCAAGCGATATTTCGAGCGATTGCCTTTGGTACATTTGCTTTTAGAAGTGATTGATAGATTGCACCGTGAAGCATGTCACTAGCTCCATCAATAGCGTTAGCGATTTTACTTGAATTCTTCTTAATGTATTTAGCAGTTGCCGGCGATACTACATCCTTTACAACACTAGGTGCTTTTCCACCATATCTAAAAGCATTAACAATCGCAAATCTTTTTTGCAGCCATAATAAGCAAATCCTATTTCGATTTTATAGAACGACTGACTTGTAACAACTGAGCACGTATAACCTTTAGATACTTGAACTAGGCCCTTTTATATTATGATGCAACCGAATAATTTAAATCTGAGTTATCTATTGAACTACCTCCACCTACGCTTCGTTTAGAGGTGGAGGATTCCTAAGTTATCCGACCTAACGGTTGAAAATTGATCAGGCTAACCCCGTCGTCCCGACGGTTGAAGAAGCTAAGATACGTTCAGCTTCTCGTTTGAGATTCAGTCCTGCGTTCACATCCCGGTCGTGGTGGATCCCGCAATTCGAACATGTCCATTCACGCAAGCCTAGATGCTTCACGTCCTTGTGTTGATGATCGCAACTCGAGCAGAGTTGACTCGACGCGAAGGTTTTTCCGACCTTCACGACGGTTTTCCCGTACAGTCCGCCTTGTATTCGAGCATGCGGAAGAACGCTGACCAGTTGACGTCAGAGATGGCTTTGCTCAATTTGCGGTTCTTCTGCATGTTCTTCACCTGCAAGTTCTCGATGCCGATGACGTCGTCGGTTTTGACGATCTCGGTCGATACCTTGTGCAGGAAGTCAGTGCGCTTGTTGACAATCTTTTCATGGATGCGAGCGACTTTTCGCTTCTGCTTCTGATAGTTCCTCGCCTCGGAAAGCTTCACTTTCTTGGCCATAGCGATGCATTGACGGTGGTAGAGCTTACGTTGTTCACGCGCCAGTTTCTTCTCAAGCGATCGGAAGTAACGGTCGTTCTGGTACATCGTTCCGTCCGACAGGATGGCAAAGTTCTTGAGTCCGACGTCGACGCCGACGGATGAACCGGTCTTTGGCAGCTCGTTAATCTCCTGCTCGACGAGCAGGGAGACGAAGTATTTTCCTGAAGGGTTTCGTCGAATGGTTGCGTTCAAGATACGGCTTGTGACCTGTTTCGAATGGGCGAAACGTACCCATTTCAGCTTCGGAATTTTTAACTTGTTCCCGATAATAGAGGCTTCGGGAAGTTGAGATTTCCCTTGGATATTGGTCTTATACGATTGGACGGGATTCCGCTTGGACTTGAATCGAGGATGTTCGTTCTGCTTGTTGAAGAAACGGTCAAACGCATCAGCAAGATGCTTGACGCTCGTTTGAACAGAAGTGCTATCGACTTCCTTCAACCAGTCGAACTCCTGCTTTGACGAAGGAATTTCTTTGGAACAAGAGCCGTAGGACAGTCCTTTTCCATTAGTCTTGTACGTTTCCTCCCACTTCGCCAAGAAGTGGTTGAAGACGAATCGCGAACACCCAATCGTTTTCGCGATTAGCATTTCTTGCTCTTTCGTGGGGTAGATTCTGAATTTGTAGGCTTTGTCCTTTGAAGGGAATATACCCGAAAGGCTGGCTGGCGATTCATCTCCCACTTTCACTTCGTTTAGAAGTGAAAGTGGGAGATGAATCGCCTATTTTTGATAAATAAAGTGCCTCGTCCTTCTTGACATAAAGCTTGATCAGTAATTCATCAAAACAAGGTACAACAAAGTAACTAAACGTATCAGTAATGTCAAAGTATAGCAAGCATTTCTATCATATTTATGTTGGAGCGTTCGTGGCTCCAGTTTAATTAATCTCATTTCCTTTAGTTTTTAAGGTTGAGTCTTCATATATTTAAGAAATTTATTTGATTCAAAAATGAGAACTGAATTTTTTTTTGTATATTGTGTCTGTTTTAAAAAAATTACATATTTTGTATAATGAATAAAAATACTTTTATTCATTAATGAGAATAGTCGAGGAAAATTGTTTTTATTTGACGGTTTGTCAAATTAAGTGCAACACTTCTTCCGAGAAGACCTCGTATGCAGTTTTCCAGTTCAGACATTTCCGTGGTCTCCCATTGATCCAGGCGAGCGCTTGGGCGAGTTCAGAACGATTAACCTTTCCGAAATCCGTCCCCTTCGGGAAAAATTCACGGAGAAGACCATTGGCGTTCTCGTTACTTCCACGTTGCCAAGAAGAATACGGATCCGCAAAATACATCGGTACGCCTAACGT
>NZ_JAWPEN010000013.1:0-93595 GCF_033342815.1 Exiguobacterium artemiae | reverse complement strand
AATGGATGAAGAAAGCTACCGGATGCGCTATCGGTCTACTATTTTTACAGAACATACAGAATGATCGAAAAGTGTTGTGCTTAAATCATCGTAAAATGACTTTTCTTCTTGACGGTCACACCTGTTGTTAAAATGTGTGAAGATTCTTTTATTTCGTTTCCAACCGATTGTTATTGCCGTCGCAGGCAACCCTCGTTATCATTAGAATTCGTAAGGAAAAAAAATAATGCTTTCCGATATAACATCATGATTAGAGGAGTATGCCATGATTCTACTTTATTTTATTTATGAATCGATTACGTTTTTACCGATTCAGCAGTATCTGTTTTCCGGATGGCTGATTTTAGTGTTGTTGACCGTCTCATTCAGTCTCGCCAATGCCCATGAAGAAGTCCACATTAGTCAACGGTTCGGCTTCGAACTTCTCGTCCCCGGTGTCGGTCACCTGTTACGCAAACAGTTTCTTCCCGGTCTTGCCATCATCCTGTTATTGATCATCATTCATTTTACGTACATGTTCCGGGTCGTCCCGTTACACCTCGCGTTATTACTTACCTTCTCGATTAGTCTGCTGTCCTTTTTCTCACTCTTTATCCGAATACACAAAAAAGCGGACAATTAAGTCCGCTTTTTTAATACAACCGCTTAGTATTTCGTTGTTTCTTTTAATTTATAACCATTCGACAGTTCAAGCCAAATCGTTTTACCTTTTTTCGTTTTCACCTGGATGTACGGACGACCTTGAGAAACACGGAGTTCCAGTAAATCACCTTGTTGATTGGCATGTGTTTCACTCGCTTTGTCCCATTTTCCGGCTAATTTACGTTCGATGAAGATATGGTTCCCTTTTTGAACAGCACGCCATTTTCCGATTTCTGCTTTTCCGTTGACGGCGACAGCACTTTCCATCCCCTGAATCGAGATGATGGCCGGATCGTGGTCACTCGCGCTGCCGTCTGCTTCCATATAATCCGAGTTGATGTTGACGATATCAGAAGACGTATACGGCTTCAGGTTTTTCGAAATCAGAACATGGTCGAGAACCTGTGCGTTTCCGTTGTAGACGTAAGAATAACGTTCCGATTTCGGAAGATCATCCACTGTATTCCAGAGATTGTCGCCTTTTAAGATATCCAGTGTTTTCGAGAACTGGAAGTCATTCAAGTCACCGAGTACGACGACGTTTGAATCCTTCACTTCTGTTTCCAGTTCATTGACGAAGTTTTGGACAATCTCTGCAATCGCATGACGCTGTACTTCACTCTTACGAACGACCGGCTGGTTTTTACCGAAGTCTGCTCCATCGCCGCCTTTAGAGTTAAAGTGGTTGACGATGACATGATACGATTCGCCTTTGAAAATGAATTCCCCGACGAGTGGTTTACGTGAGCTGTCGAAGTTTGGATCGTTCGGCTGAATCCGACCCGGGTTGTTCGTCAACTTACCGTTTTCGACGGCAACGGCTTGTGTCTCCGTTCCTTTTTCACCTGGTGCAAGAGAAACACGGGCCGGGTTGTATAAGAAACCGACACGGATGTTTCCGCCTGGTTGTCCGCCGTCTTTTTTATCTTCCGGTGCGATATCCGTATACGCATAGCGGACACCTGTTTTCGCTTCGATGGCTGCAATCAATGTCTCAAACGATTTCGATGCATCGACCGTACCGCTGTCTGTCGCACCATCGTTATCCTGCATTTCTGTCAAACCGACGATATCCGGTGTTTTCAGGAATGTCGCGATGCCTTCCGATACACGATCGACTTTTCCGGCATCTGCCGTCGAAGCAAAGTTTTCCACGTTGTACGAAGCAACCGTCAGACGTGAATCGCCCGTTTCAATATTCGTCGGTTGACGATCGACTTCACTCGTAATCAACTTCGGCAGATCCGCTGCTTTCGCGAGTACTTTATAGGCCGAATAGTTATAGCTCATGACACCTTCGATTGTTCCTTCGAAACGGTCCCCTGATTTTGCACGGTACGAGCTGCTGCCCATCTCAACGAACAGTCGCTCCGGGTTGGCGTTATCTTCTGTCAGGATTGGTGTACCGCGTTTCGTATAGACTTTATCTGCTGTTTGCGTACGAACTGGAATCGTCCGGTTGGCCTGTGGTCCCGTAACGATGGCATTCGGAAGCGCAACACGCATCCCTTCCACACTTTCGTATAGATCAATCGCATCTTCAGCCGGATCAAATTCAGCAAATGAATCGTTGTCGATGACTTTCGTCGGAATCAAGACACCGTTTTCCCCGAGAACGATACTTGCCGGCAATCCTGAGTTCAATGCACCTTTAACAAGATTGACGGTACTGATTTCCGTCACCGCGAGATCCGTATCAAACTTGTCACTGTATCCGCCAAGCAACCATTCTTTGACGTATCCCGTCGTTGCGACAGTCTGTCCGACTGCTGCGCCGTGGTTTTTCGCGTAGACCAGCACTCCTTCAGACGTTTTACTGTTGTTATCCGGATTTGGATCCTGCATGTAGAAGTTGTTGGCATCGACAACATATGTGACGACACCCGTCGTCCGGACGAGTTGATCCGCGTATGGTGATGTATGCGCGACTCCTTGAATACTGCTGATTTTCGTGATTGGAGGTGCGATGTAGTATTTGAATGTCGAAACAGCAGACGTTTTTCCGTCTTTGACGCCCACTGCCTGAATCGTCATTTCTTCATTAATTGTAATCGGACCGGAGTAGATCGGACTTTCAGCAGTCGGTGTTGATCCGTCGACAGTATAGTGGATCGTACCTTCTCCGTTTAACGTCACTTGATCGCCGCGATCGACTTCTCCGACCGGTGACGCCGTCGGTGCGACTAAAATGTCTCCGGCTTCAGCAGCGTGCGTTCCGAGATTTGTTAACGTGTCGACCGGGAAGCTTGTCCATTGTGACGGTTCGTATGTTTTCGAACCGGCTGTTACATTTGAGTTCCGAACGAGTGTCGTATCTTTCGCGAAATCAGCACTTGAGCCGACCGGACCGATGATATCAAGGACGACATCGCCTTTTTTCAGGGCAACCGGATCATTTCCGTTAAAGTTTAGTGAACCTGTTGTTTGTTGAGCTTTGCCTTTAATGTCTGCATTCGCACTTGAATTGGCAATGACAAATGTTTTCCCCGGCTCAAGCGTTCCCGACAGTGCAATTTTTGACTCCGTCGGTCCACCATTCGTATATTGAACAAGCGTGTAATCTGAAAGATTGATGATTTGACCCGAACCATTATAAATTTCAATCGCTTTGTTGTTGCTTGACCCCTCTATGTACTCGGACAAGATGACGCCTTCGCCTTCTGCCCCTACCGTAATACCTGCTTGTGGAAGAATTCCTGCTGTTAATGCTCCGACCAATGCCCACTTCCCAAACGTACTGACGTTCTTCATGATGTTGACCCCCTATGAATTTTCTGACACTTCTTTATATTATCAGATTAATTCATGAATAGTGTATGTTTTATGTAAAAAAAGATGTTAATATTCGTAAAAGAATAACTTGTTAACGCTTACAAAAATTAATCATTCGTCTTTCGGGATGGAATGTTCAGCTTCCGTAGTCATATTTATGAAAAAACGGCATAAAAAAAACGCCTTTTCAGCGTGTCTGTTTTTTAGGTGTCATGAGAATCGAGGATACAGGTGATCAAAACACCTGAAACGACGAAAGCCCTACCTCTCTTTCGTTGTTACGGCTCCTTGGCCGCGCCAGCTGAATCAAGCGTTTTAGCAAGAATCAAGTTACGCGTTGGGTTGCGTATTTACTGGGATTTTTAGAATTTCGCTCGGAAATGAGCTGAAAAGTATCGAATGGAAGGTTTATCTTGCTGGGTCAACTTCTTCTAGTTCAACAGAAGAAGGACAAAATAAAAGCGATGACTTATGTCTGACTCATTTGTCAGTAAGGTCTAAAAATCCTGACCTGATTATTAAATTGTGTATTTTTGTGATGGATTCTCACATGAGTGATCATCCCCGATTCATGACAAAATCTAATATACCACGTTTTATTTTATAAAGTCAATCTTTTTCAAGAAACTTCTATTTTGGATGCGGGTCCTTTTGTTGATTCATCTCCCGAACACCGGTATCGTTAAGGTTATCCAAAGACGACTGACTATTACTATAGAAGAAACGAGGTTTTAGAGATGGCGACGAACCGACTAATCAACGAAAAAAGTCCTTATTTACTCCAGCACGCCACCAACCCGGTTGATTGGTATCCATGGGGGGAAGAAGCGTTTGCCGCTGCCCGTGCGGCGAACAAACCGATTTTCCTGTCGATCGGTTATTCGACCTGTCATTGGTGCCATGTTTTGGCACACGAAAGCTTCGAAGACGAAGAGACGGCCCGGATGCTGAATGACCGGTTCATCTCGATCAAAGTCGACCGGGAAGAACGACCGGATATCGATCAGATCTATATGACGGCGGCCCAACTGATGAACGGACAGGGCGGTTGGCCGCTCAGCGTCTTCATGTCCCCGGATCAGACACCGTTTTACATCGGCACCTATTTTCCGAAGACACCGCAGTTCAACCGTCCGAGCTTCCGGCAAGTTCTTTTGCAACTCAGTGAACACTACCGGACCGATCCGGGCAAAATCAAACGGGTCGGACAGGAAATCATTCAGGCGTTAACGACGGTCACGACCTTCGCCTCAGAGGATCCCTTGGATGAGGCATTGGTTCACGAGACATTTGATCAGGCGATGCGTCAGTTTGATGTGGAGCATGGCGGGTTTGGCACAGCTCCCAAGTTCCCCTCGCCTTCGTTGCTGACTTTCCTGCTCGATTATTACCGGTTCGCAGAAGATGAGACGGCTTTGCAGATGGTCATGCGGACCTTAACCGCGATGCGGGACGGCGGAATCACCGATCACGTCGGATTCGGTCTTTACCGGTATACGGTCGATGAACGTTGGGAGATCCCGCATTTTGAAAAAATGTTGTATGACAATGCTTTGTTCGCGACATTATGCATCGAAACGTATCAAGTATCGGGCAGAGAACGGTTTAAACAATATGCGGAAGAAATTTTCGCATACATCGAACGCGATTTGTCTTCTCCGGACGGTGCGTTTTATTCGGCAGAAGATGCGGACAGCGAAGGTCGCGAAGGACTGTTTTATACGTTCACATTCGATGAACTGGCGGATTTACTCGGAAAAGACGCCGTTTTCCCGCTCCTCTATCAAGCCACGCCTCAAGGAAACTTCGAAGGACAGATTGTTTTTCGGCGGACCGGTCAATCGATTCAGCAATTGGCGGCTGATCGGAATACCGCTGTTCAAGATATCCTGATCCAACTCGAGCAGGAGCGCCGGACCTTGTTGCTCTTCCGTAGTCAAAGGACCCGTCCATTCCGTGACGATAAGATCTTGACGTCTTGGAACGCCTTGATGATTTCTGCCTACGCGAAAGCAGGTCGTGTTTTTAACGATGACCGGTATACAGAGCGTGCCCGACAGGCTTTGACGTTCCTTGAGACACATTTGATGGACGACGACCGGTTACACGTCCGGTATCGTCAAGGTCATGTTCAAGGAAACGGTTATCTCGATGACTACAGTTTCTTGACGGAAGCTTATCTCGAGCTGCATCAAACGACACAGCACATTCCCTATCTCAAGCAGGCAATCCGGCTGACGGAACGGATGATCAGGGACTTCTCTGACGAAGACGGCAGCTTTTTCTTTACTTCATTTGAGGACGACACGTTACTCGTACGACCGAAAGATGTTTATGACGGCGTCAAACCGGCTGGTAACAGCACGGCTGTCTCGAATCTGCTTCGTTTATCACAGCTGACAGGCCGGACCGGTTACCGGGATCAGGCCCAGCGGAACTTCTCGACGCTTGCTTCCGAAATCAAATCTCAACCGACCGGTTTCGCCAGTCTACTGAGTGTCTACACGCGAACATTGATGGAACCAAAAGAATTGATTGTGTTGACGGAATCTTACGCGGACGTCGCCTCGTTTATGACGCAGCTCCATCAGCGCCGCCTGCCTGAACTTTCACTGCTCGTCGGTTCAAAAACGGACTTGCTCGAAATCGCTCCATTCCTTGCCACGTATGATGCTCCGACTCAACAGGCGACAGCCTATCTTTGTCATGATTTTCAATGCGACCGACCGACGACTAATCTGTCGGAACTTTTTCAAAAAATCATGATATGACTTAATTCCCTTCTGTTTCCTAAAACAGAAGGGTTTTTCAAAAAACTAAACCCCTTTTTTCAAAAAAATTCTAAATATACTGTAGATAAATGTTTTATTGTCGATAGTAAGTATAGGCAAATTAATTTCACATCTTAGAATTGACATCCTAGAGCCCGAAACGTCTTCGGACGAATTCTAACTAGGAGGATACGATCTTTGAACACGACACTATTCACGAAACCCTTGAAGATGCTGGTCAGCTTTATCCTGGTCCTCGGCATATTTGTTTCTTACAGCCCTTCACTCGAAGCTGCGACGACCAAAGCAACGACCTACCGTCTGTCTGCCGATACTTATCTGTATGACAAGACGACATCTTCACGGAAACGCTTGTTGACGATCAAGACCGGAACTATCGTTTCATCCACGTATGAGTCGTCTTCTGGCTATTTCAGAAGAGTAGCATACGGCGGAAAAACGGGATATGTCGCGTCAAAATATCTAACAGCATTTAATCAGAAAGAAACGATTAAAGGACAACGGTTCCTCGTTTCGAAAAAGACGACCCTTCATACGTCGGCGTCGGCGACAGCTCCTGTCATTGCTACTTTAAATGAACAGGATGCGTACTACAGTTCACAAAAAATCACGAATTCGTTCGGCGAAATCTGGTACCGTATCAAGTTTGACGGCAAGACGGTTTATGCCCGTGCCTTGAACACGACACCAATCTCCTATACGAAGATGTCGAAAACTGCTTTAAAGACGACAGACGGTTACATCCTCCGTCAATATGCCGGTACAGCCTATCCGCGGCAGATTGTCGTTCCAACAGGGACTTCCCTGCAAACGACCGGACGAATCGGTGACTGGTACAACGTCACTTATGCAGGCAAGTCAGGTTATATGCACAAAGGTGCGTTCGCCGGCTCTTCTAAACAAGAAGTGACGACGATTCCGGAAACGGCGTTCCAAACGAAATCTGCTCTTGTCCTGTACGATACGACGGACGGAACAAAACGTCCGCTCGTCACGCTTCCAAAAGGAGCAATCGTTAAATCGACTGCAGTTTCGGGTCTCTATCATCGTGTCACGTATGACGGGAAAACAGGTTACGTTTTGACTGCTGCTTTGAAAGAGTACACGGCAAAGGTCAAGTTAGCCTCGTCACGCTTCCTGTTGTCGAACTCCGTTGAAATCAAAGCCACACCGGCTTCATCCGCCGCGACACTTGCCAGCCTGCAAACGGGAAACGTCTACTATACGACGCAACTCGTGACAAATCCGCTTGGTGAGCAGTGGCATAAAGTCTCAAAAGACGGCAAAACCGGTTATGTCAAAGTCAATCAAGGAAAAACGATCAAGTACTATACGGTCCATGATCTTTCTCTAAAGACGACGACAGCAACGGCGTTGCACTCGTATGCCGGTCCTTCGTACGGTGTCATCAAAACGATTCCAAACGGGACCGTCGTCAAAATCCAAGGACAGATCGGCAACTGGTATAAAGTCTCTTATGACGGAAAATCAGGTTACGCAGCCGGTACGACCTTTACGGATTATGTGACGACACAACCGATTCCGGCGACCGATATCCAACTTGAAACGGATGTCGCGATGAAAGCAGCACCGAAAGCCAACGCTGCGACCGTCACGATGTTCAAGACAAAGGATATCTATCAAACGAATCAACTCGTCACGAATGGTTCGTCTAAATGGCATCGTGTCACAAAAGACGGTCAGACAGGATACATCCCGGTCGATCAAGGAAAACCTGTCGATTACAGTTCAGAGAACATGGCAATGAAAGCAACAGAAACGACTGTACTGCGTACATATGCAGGAAATTCATATGCGACTGTCGCAACCATCGCGACAGGTACGAACGTTCAGGTCATCGGAAAAATTCAAGATTGGTATAAAGTATCGGCTAACGGGAAAACCGGTTATGTCGTTGCGGATACGATGACTGAATTGATTACGAAAAAAACACTGCCGGCTTCACGATTCGTCTTATCGAAGTCAGTCGACGTAAAGAAATCGCATCACTCGACAGCCGATACGTTGACGACACTCTCGGCAAATGACGTCTACTATACGACACAAGTCATCACGAACGGTCGTGCGGAACAGTGGCACCGGATGACAATCGATGGAAAAACCGGTTACGTCCGCGTCAACCAAGGAACATCGATTGCCTACGAGGCCCTACCGGCAACAAAATACAAAACATCAGCTGCAACACCGCTCCGGTCTTATGCCGGACCATCTTACGCTCCCGTCACGACGATTCCAAACAAAACGGTCATCACGGTGACAGGACGAATCGGCAACTGGGTGAAAATCACCTATGCCGGTAAGAGCGGTTATGCAGCAGCGTCTACTTTGACGGAGTTTTCGGAGACGACGACGATTGCGGAAGCCCGCTTCCTGCTCGACGCTCCGGTTGCTGTCAAAAGTGATGCATCCGATACAGCGGCGACAATCGCCAACTTAAACAAAGGTAATGTCTACACGACGAGAACGCTTGTAACGACATCTGCCAATGGCCAGTGGCATCAAGTCACGGTCAACGGAAGAACAGGTTACATCAAACTTGGTCAGCCGACTTCACCCATCGCTTATGAGCCGATTGAAAAATCGTTTGTCCGGGCAACCGGAACGACTTCGCTCCGCTCTTATGTTGGGGATGCATATCAACTTGTCGCTTCCATTCCTGTGAATACGGTTTTACCGGTCACTGGAAAAATCGGCAGCTGGTATGAAGTTTCTTATGAAGGGAAGACGCTTTATGCGTACAACGGGACAATGGTCATGACATCAGCCAAGCTGAACGTCTATAATTCAGTCGCAACACCGTATACGTTTGACAGCTTCATCAGTGCCCAAATGAAACTGAATCCTCCCCCACAAACGGATTTGTATGCTTCAAAACTGATGTACGTCAGTGCGGACTACGTTCGCCTCGGCGGTGCCCTCGATCCGGTCAACGGAACGATTGCTACGGTCACGGCAACGACACCGCTGAACATCCGCTCCGGTGCGACGACGGCCAGTCACGTTTATGGTCAGTTCAAACCAAACGCGATGATCAAAGTCTATCAAAATGTCAGCGGCTTCTACACGACGTATCCGCGCGTCTACACAACGACGACAAAGTATTCAACGATTTACTGGTTGAACGCACTGGAAGCTGATGTCCGGAATGCGGCGGATCCGCTCAAAGTTGACCGTCAATCGTCTGCCTATTACCAGTTCCTTGATCTATCCAAATCAACAGGTGCTTCAGCAGCGACGTTGAACAACATCCTCGCGACAAAAGGGATTTTCGGTAAATGTACGACAGGCAGTTGCGGACAAGCTTTCATCGATGCCGGCGCAAAGTATTCGGTCAACGAAGCGTATCTGATCTCACATGCTTTACTCGAGACAGGAAACGGAACGTCGAAGCTTGCGACAGGCGTCATCTGGAACGGACGAACGGTCTACAACATGTACGGAATCGGTGCGTATGACTACGATGCCATCAATACAGGTGCTGCATATGCGTACAGTAAAGGATGGTTCACACCGGAAGCCGCCATCGTCGGTGGTGCGGAATTCATCAGTACGACATACATCCACAATGCTTACGACCAAAATACACTCTACAAAATGCGTTGGAGTCCGATGCGTCCGGGTGTTCACCAGTACGCGACGGATATGGGCTGGGCGGTCAAACAAACCACCCAGATCTACAAGCTCTATGAACAGATGGATAGCTATACGGCTGTCTTTGATATTCCAGTCTTCACCCGTTAAGCACCACAAAAAATCCAGACCTTGAATCCATCGATTCGTGGTCTGGATTTTTTTATGCGTGCTGTGACCGTCACCATCTGACGGAAGACGTCTCCTGCATTTACGCGGAAGAGACACCCTGTCAGACTTGATCATCTGCGACGATTTGCAAATCAATGCCCCGGTTTTGACGCATGATTTGATTGACGATCGATCCACGCCGGATTTCCTGCCACCGGGTCCGTGCGGATTGACCGAGCACGATTTGTGTGATGCGATGATGTTTTGCGGCTGCCGTGATGGTTTCCGCAATCGAACGTTCCCCTTGAATCCGAATTAAGACTTCTGCGTCAAACAGGGCTCCACTTTCGCGTAACATCGCCAGTACTTCCTTTTGCGATGCCGTCAACTGGTTTTCCGGTTTGGGTAGAATCGTCAAAATATAAAGATCGGCTTTCATCCGGCTCGCCATCCGAAATCCACGATAGATCAACTTTCGCGCATTTTCATTCAACTGGACACAGACTAAAATTCGTTCCTGTAACAAGGTCGGATCTTTTTCGATCAAGAGACGTGCTTGATATACTTGATCGTCGACTTCATCCGCGACCTGCCGGAGCGATAACTCCCGTAAGCTCGCTAAATTTTGCAAGGAGAAAAAAGAATTTAAGCTCTGTTCAATCTTCTCTTTTTTATAGATTTTTCCGTGTTCCAGTCGCTCGCGCAAGGTTTGCGGTGTCACGTCCACGAGTAGAATCTCATCCGCCTCCCCGAGGAAGGGATCCGGAATCCGCTCCCGGACTTCGACCCCTGTCATTTCTTTCACCTTGAACAGCAGGCTTTCGAAATGTTGGATGTTGACGGCCGAATAGACATTGATTCCCGCTTCAAGCAGGACGGAGACATCCTGATACCGTTTTTTCCGAACCGATCCCGGCGCATTCGTATGTGCCAGTTCGTCTATTAACACGATGTCCGGTTTGCGGGCAATGATGGCCTCTACGTTCACTTCAAGAAATACTTTCTCTTTATAGTGGACTTCGAGTAACGGAACCTGTTCGAGCCGCCCGATCATCTCTGCCGTATCGCGACGGCCGTGCGTCTCGATCAAACCGATGACGACATCCTTGCCTTCCCGGACTAACGCATGGGCATCCGCCAGCATCTTATACGTCTTCCCGACACCGGGAGCCGAGCCGATATACAGCTTCAGCTTTCCGCGTGTCATGATTGACTCCGATCAAGTTTCAGATTCAACATCAAAACGTTCACATATTGATTATTCCCTGCTTCCTGATCGATTAATCGCCGAACAGCATCACGCGAGAGATTTCGTTCGGTTGCAATCCGTTTGACCTGTGCCCGTGCATAGTCGAGCGAGATGTGCGGATCGAAGCCAGAACCGGACGTCACGCGGGCATCGTCCGGAAGCGAAGCGCCGTCCACTTGATTCTGTTTCGCGAATTCCGCCATCTTCTTGCCAAGCTCCGGGTTTGAAGCGGCCAGGTTATCCCCAGCAGATGATCCCGCTAATTGATCGACTGCTGACGGACGTCCGTGGAAATATTGTTTTGACGTGAAAGGTTGCGCAATCAATTCCGATCCGATGAATTTTCCGTTTTCCTGCACCAGTGAACCGGCTGCTTTGTCCGGAACAAGTAATTGACCGAACAAGGTCAGCAAAGCGGGAAAAACAATCCCGCACAACGCGGTGACGAAGACCGTCACACGAATGGCCTGTTTCATGATTCTGTTCTCCTTATAAGATGCTTGCAAGCAAGACATCAATGATTTTAATACCGATGAACGGGACGATGACACCGCCAAGACCGTAGATCAGTAAATTCCGACCTAGCAGTTGATCCGCTGTCATCGGTTTATACGAGACACCTTTCATCGCCAGCGGAATCAGCATCGGGATGATGATCGCGTTAAAGATCAGTGCCGACAGGATAGCCGTCGTCGGGGAATCGAGACGCATGATGTTCAGCAATTCCATTTGCGGAATCGCGACCATGAAGATTGCCGGAATGATCGCAAAGTATTTCGCGACATCATTGGCAATCGAGAACGTCGTCAACGCGCCGCGTGTCATCAGCAACTGTTTCCCGATTTCGACGACTTCGATGATTTTCGTCGGATTGGAGTCGAGATCGATCATGTTCGCCGCTTCTTTTGCCGCCTGCGTTCCACTGTTCATTGCAAGACCGACATCGGCCTGGGCAAGCGCCGGTGCATCGTTTGTTCCGTCCCCTGTCATCGCAACCAGGTGTCCGGCGTCCTGCTCACGTTTGATGACACGGATTTTATCTTCCGGCGTACATTCGGCGACGAAATCATCGACTCCGGCTTCACGGGCAATCGTTGCTGCCGTCAATGGATTGTCGCCGGTACACATGACCGTTTTGATCCCCATCTCCCGCAGGCGGTCAAACCGTTCCCGCATGCCGGGCTTAACCGTATCCTTCAGGTAAATGACACCTAAGATTTCCGTATCGATGGCGACGACGAGTGGTGTCCCGCCGAGCCGGGAAATCTGTTCGGCTGTTTCCTGCAGATTTCCGGGAATCGCTCCCCCCTGGTCCGCGACCCACTGTTGAATCGCTTGTCCGGCTCCTTTTCGGACCCGGCGGCCGTCGGCTAAATCAAGACCCGACATCCGCGTTTCCGCCCGAAACGGAATGATTTCCGCCCCGTCCAACTGCTTTTGTTCAATCGGCATGTTTCGCAGTTCAGCCAGTTCGAGGACCGAACGGCCTTCCGGTGTCTCATCCGCGAGTGACGAGAGTGTCGCACCGGCAAAGACGGCTTCCGTCGTCGCATTACCAACCGGCAGAATGTCGGACGCCATCCGGTTCCCGAACGTAATCGTACCTGTCTTATCGAGAATGATCGTTTGAATGTCCCCTGCCGCTTCGACCGCTTTCCCGCTCATCGCAATGACGTTAAAGCGGGTCACACGGTCCATTCCGGCAATCCCGATCGCGGATAACAATCCGCCGATCGTCGTTGGAATCAGACAGACCAGCAAGGCGATCAGAATCGGACCGGACAAATCAAAGTCTAAATAATTCGTAAAGACAGGCAGCGTCATGACGACGAGTAAAAAGATCAGCGTCAAGCTCGTCAGTAACGTCGACAGCGCCAATTCGTTCGGTGTTTTTTGCCGGCTTGCCCCTTCGACGAGCGCAATCATCTGGTCGAGGAAGGACTCGCCGGGGTTACTGGTAATCCGAACTTCGATTTCGTCACTGACGACTAACGTGCCACCGATGACAGACGAGAAGTCGCCCCCGGCTTCTTTAATGACCGGTGCCGATTCTCCGGTGATCGCCGACTCATCAATCGAAGCGAGACCTTTGATGATTTCACCGTCCCCCGGTACATATTCACCGGTCCGGACGAAAACGATGTCGCCTTTACGTAATGTTGCTGAGGACACGGTCTCAATCGTCTGGCCGACCCGTTTGCGCGCCATGACATCTGCTTTTGAGGCTTTTAAAGAATCCGCCTGGGCTTTCCCGCGTCCTTCGGCGATCGATTCGGCGAAATTCGCGAACAGAACGGTCAGGAACAGGATGATGCTGACAGCTAAGTTAAAACCACGCATCTCATCGATGAAAATCGTGTAGCCGATAGTCAGAAGACAACCGATCCAGACGACGAACATGATCGGTTGTTTGATCATATGCGCCGGATTTAATTTTTTAAAGGCATCCAGCGTCGCTTGTTTGGCAATTGAAGGATTGACCGCTGATGTCGCTTCTTTTTCCGGAACGTTCGGTTCCTGCTCAACGGGTTGATGTTTGATTGGTTCCATCATGTTTCATTATCTCCTGTTCACATCGTCAGCCAATCCGCGATAGGTCCAAGTACGAGCACTGGCAGGAATGTCAATGCACCGACGAGTACGACCGTACCGAGGAAAACTGTACCGAATAGTGGGGTATCTGTTTTAAACGAAAATTCATCTTGCGGAACAGCTGGTTTTGCTTTCAGTGATCCGGCAATCGCAAGCATCAGAATCAACGGAATGTAACGACCAAAGAATAAGGCAAATGAAGTCGCGACATTCCAGTAGACATTCGCGTCACCGAGCCCTTCAAAACCGGAACCGTTGTTGGCGGTCGCCGAAGTGAACTCATACAAGACTTGCGACAGACCATGGTAGCCGGGATTTGAAATCGCTCCGATACCCGGTGCCACGTACATTGAAACTGCTGTTCCGACTAGAATCAGAAACGGCGGAACGAATAAGGTAATCGCCATCAGCTTGACTTCAAACGTTTCAAGCTTCTTGCCAAGGAAGGTAGGTGTCCGCCCGATCAACAGTCCGGTCAGGAAGACGGCGACAAATGCATACAACAGAACGTTCAGGAAACCGGCTCCCGTTCCGCCGTAGACGACGTTCAGCATCATGTTTCCGAGCTGAATCAGCCCGGCAAGCGGATGAAGCGAATCATGCATCGCATTGACAGCTCCGGTTTCAGCCGCTGTCGTAATCGAGCTGTATAAGATCGTCCCGATTTGACCAAACCGGAGTTCCTGACCATGTGCGGTCGGATTTGCAAATAAACTGCCCGCCATCCCAAACGTCATCATGATAAACAGGAGCGTCATCACACCGAGAAACAGACGGCCCTGTTTCGCTGAGCCGATCATTTTTCCGTAAGCGATGGGGAGTGACATCGGAATCAGCAGCATTAAAAACATCTGGATGAAGTTGACGTATTGGTTCGGGTTCTCAAACGGATGCGCTCCGTTCGCTCCGAAGAATCCGGCGCCGTTGTTCCCAAGCTGTTTGATGACTTCAAACGCCGCAACTGGTCCACGGTAAATCAACTGTTTTGCGCCTTCGAGTGTCGTCACGGTCACCGCTCCGCCAAACGTCTGCGGAACGCCGAGTAAAATCAGCAACAATCCAAACAGGAAGGACACCGGAATTAAGATCCGGAGAATAAAACGAACAAAATCCGCATAAAAATTCCCGAGCGGCTGATTCGCCAGTCCGCGGATAACGGCGATACAGACCGTAAAGGCCATCGTCGGTGCGACGAACAACATCGTGCCGAGGACAAACGTTTGCGACAGATACGATAACGCTTCACCGGAGTAGTGCTGTTGATCGGTATTCGTCATGAAGCTGATGGTCGTATGCAGAGCAGTCGACCAATCCAGATTGACGGCTCCGTTCGGATTCAGCGGCAAACTCCCCTGAAAACGCAGTAACAGGTATCCTCCGACAAAAAACAGCAAGTTGACGAGTAACAGACTTTTCGAATACCCGACCCACGACTGGTCTTGTTTTCGTTCATCGACACCGAGCAACAGCAACAAACGCCGCTCAAGCTTTCCAATCCAGTCAGTCTTTCGAATGCCAACAGGTGCAAAGACCGTTCCGATGTACCGCCCAAGCAAAACGGCTGCTCCGAGTGCGATGACCAGTAAAATCCAAAATTGAAGTAAAAATTGAGTCCACATGATTTGTTTCTCCTATGCGATTAGAATTTTTCCGGATACATCAGACAATAACTCAGATACAAAAAGACGAGACAACCGATCACCATCAAAAACCATGTCATTTCCGGTCACCTGCCCGCCATTGAATCCGTTCAATCAGACCGATCATTAAAAACGAGCTTCCGAAAAAGAAGACGAATAAAAGAAGACTCCAGATATCCTCCATGTTGAAATTACCTCCATATTATTCAATATTTTTACAATTAAATACGACAAAAAGACGATGTGAGGCAGTAACGGCCCCAGCATCGCCTTTAAAAATTGGCATCACTGAATAAGAGTCGTTCCCTCCTAAAACGCCTGCGAGGTTAGCTGTCGGATTCGGGCATACCTAGGATTTCGCCCTACTTCTCTTGTCTGAGAAGATTCACCCCGTGTCACGTGTCGTGACGGTTGGGTCCCCCGCTTCAATCATGAACTCGGCGTACTTTGAGATCGAAGCATTAACATGTTAGTGTTCGTTGATGAGATGGATATTACTCCGATTAGTTGGCGTTGTAAATAGAATTTCTAAAAAAAATATAGTCAGACTTTTTGATGACTTATTTTATAAAAATAGTGTTTTTTAACCCTATGCTATAGAAGAAAAAAAACCGCAGAAACCGATTCCTTCATCTGAATGGAAACCTTCCTTCAGCAAGAAATCGGACTGCGGTTTTTTTGAATCAACACCGGTTATGATTGCTCATTCAGTTTGGCCTGGACCGTCAAAGGAGCTAGCATCGTCACCCACAGGGCGACCACTCCAGAAACAAGAATCACAATATCACGTTCGAATCCAAGGGTCAGCAGTGTCACAACACTTGCGACCAAGACGAGACAAAGCGTCGCGATCATGACAAAACGCGATTGTTTCAACATCTTTCTCATGTGGCATCTCTCCTTTCCTTCCAAAGTCTTTTGTATCTTATCAAATATCGGCACGATTCAGGGCGGCTGACACCGGATTGTGAAGGGATTGTCATCTTGACAACCGTCATTCAGGCGAAAGCCGGAGGCATTTGCTACACTGGGATTAAGACCATAAGGGGGAATTCAGATATGTTACAGGAGCAGACATTTCAACGGATCGACGGCACGGAAGCGACGTTAAAAGATTATCCGGGACAAGCTTGGCTGATCGTCAATACAGCGAGTAAATGCGGCTTGACACCCCAGTTTGAAGGACTGGAACAACTTCATCAGGACTACCGGAAACAAGGACTCGTCGTCCTCGGTTTCCCCTGTAACCAGTTCGCTGGACAGGATCCGGGAACAGACGAAGAAATCCAGAGTTTTTGCCAAATGAACTACGGCGTGACGTTCCCTGTTTTCTCAAAAATCGAAGTCAACGGGGAAGGGACACATCCGTTGTTCGCAGAACTGAAAGCACTTGCCCCGAACACGACGGGCGAGCAGGACGTCGAATGGAACTTTACGAAATTTTTAGTGACGCGTGACGGGGAAGTCACACGATTCGCACCAAAAACTAATCCGACAGATCTTGTTGCAGCCATCGAACGGATTGTCGTTCCGGTTTAAGCACGAAGCACATCTTTCCATCAGACAAACAGGGGAGCGGATTTAACATCCGTTCCCCTGTTTTTTCTATTTTCTTTTTGCTGATCCAACGTAACTCATGGTGTTCCCGGATCCAAGTGTCCTTTAATCATTTCTTCCGCCAACACTTTTACATCTTCGACGTCGCGCATTTCCGTAAACGGATGTCCCCAGACATCCAGCCATTCGATTTCTTCAATCGGCTGGGTCCGGAAACGTTTGCCGGTCGGCTCAAATGATCCGGCAGCTGTTGATTCGAAGGCGGCGTACTTCAGCAACCAAGGTTTATCAAGCAACAGTTTTGTCGTCTGTTTCGGATTTTTGAACATGACATCGCCGACCAGAACAACAGGATCAAATCGTTCATGAAGCGGATGCGTGTATTGAACGGACACAATCAGAGCATGATTCAACACTTTTTCATTTTGACGTGTGTAAGACCGGGTCAAAAAATGCGGGACAAGCGATTCGGCACTGTCCTTCGTCTGATGAATGCTGATGCCGTGTTCTGTCTGGACGACATCCGGTAAAGTCGGTTCGTATCCCCGGTTGGCGAGTTGTTGATCGAGCTCCTTGAATAATAATAAGGTATGTTCGACGAGTGCACGGACTTGTCGAAATGACAGTTGAATCGACTGATTGATCATGAGGTTGACCTGCCTTCCAATTAATAGAGTAATATAGTTTCTTTTACCCTAAGCCCTATCCGTTCATACCTGTTCCTTTCAACTATTCACCTGATTTCAAAAGAATTCACCTGTCTCGCGCTGCCGGCAACCTTCGGACGATTTGTTCAGCACGCCGCGTCAATCGTTGTTTCGTCACGAACGGATCAAGCGTCTTTTCTTCATCCGGATCATGAATCGCTTCGCAGATCCATGCCTGTTCCATCCTTTTCGTCACTTCACCCGCAAGGACGATACAAGGAACGTCCGCCTGATTGGCTAATGCCATGACCTTTGCCGGGAGCTTCCCCATTGCGGTCTGACGATCGATCCGCCCTTCCCCCGTCCAGACATAATCGGCTCGTTCAATCCGTTCCCTCGCATGAATCATTCGTAAGATGAAAGCGGCACCCGATTCGATCGAAGCACCAAGCGCATATGCCGCTCCACCGAGACCACCAGCCGCCCCTGCTCCTTTGATTTGATTGATATGCAGCCGGTATCCGATTTCCTTCAACCGTCCATCCAGTAAAACAATTTCCGCTGCAGTCAATCCTTTTTGCGGTCCGAAGACGGACGCGGCTCCCAGCTCACCGGCATATGGAGCCGTGACGTCTGCTAAGACATGTAAGGGAACGGACATGATTGGCAGCCGGAGGTGTTTCGTTTCCATCAACGGATTCGTTTGCCACGCAATCGGCGCCCCGGTTTCTGTCATTAAGTCAGCCCCCAGCTCTGCCAAGAAACCAAGTCCGCCATCGGTCGTCGCCGTACCGCCTAAAGCTAAAAATACGTCAGATACATCCGTCGTCAACATTTGCCGGACAAGACGACCGATGCCCCGTGTATGAACCGAAAAGGCCTTATCTTCCGGTCGTTTCAAGTGCAGTCCGCAGACGCTAGCTGCCTCGATGACGGCAATCCGGTCTTTTTGCGCATAGGCCACGTCAATCGGACGACCGGCTAAATCGATTGTCGCGTCCACGATTTTCTCAAATCCGTTGGCTAGTAGCGTATCAATCGTGCCTTCTCCACCGTCCGCAACGGGACTCCAATCAATCGTCGCGTCAGAATCGGCACGCCGGATTCCCCGTTCAACGGCACGCGCCGCATCTTCCGAGCCGATACAGCCTTTAAAGCTGTCGATACAGATGAAATGATGCATCTTGATTGCCTCCCGCTTAGTTGTCTTTATTTTGACCATCCCAAGAAAAGAAAATATGATATGATAATTGTCATGCACACGACACGTTCTGTTTGTTTTCGCCGTCGAAAACAGACGATTTTTTATGAGGAGGTTCTACCCCGTGAGTCTTTCCAAGACACTATTACGAATGGCACGATTCGGCAGTTCAGTTTTACCAAAACCCCAAAAGACGATTTCACGTCGCGCTAAGTTTAAACAAACGCTACAACTCAGTTCAACATTTCAAGAACATATTTTGAGTGGACGTTTGTCTGATCCTTCAGTGAATGTTGAGTCTCTGATCATTCGTGATAATCGATTGAATGAAGTAGTTCAATTACAAAATACCCATCCGACAGGTGATGGCCAGTTCTCTTTCTCGCTAACACATGATATCTTGCCTGCTCTCGTTGAACAGGTATTAGAAAACAAACTGTTAGTGGAGCAAGAACAACTGTCTCTTGAAGAAGATACAAAAGAGGCTATCTCGATTCTGGAGGCAGATGCTTCGGAAGATTCAGCAGAAACTGACTCAGAATCAGAAACTGATTCAGAAACTAACTTGCCGACCGGTCGATTTTCTTTTTGGTTAAAGTTTTCAAAACACCTCGAAGATTTTCGTCCAACGACGCTCAAAAAATGGGAAACCAAAGGATTACCGAGTCGTTCTTCGATTACTGATCAACTGTTTACCCGCGAAATTATCTTAGGACGTTTTTTAGAGACACGAATTTCTTCTCCTTTAAAACCGTTGATTGATTCAGAATTTCAAAATTCGGCTCATATCTATACAGATTTAAAAGGGAATTTAAGATTACTGTTAAACAAAGAACCTAAAGCTAAACCGAAGATGCAAATCGATTCCATCGAGCGTCCTGTTGCGAATCAAACTGAAATTAAAGGGAAAATCTTTACACGCCATGCTTTTATTCAAAAAGGAACATTGCAACTGGTTCACCGGGAAACAGGAGAACAAGTTATAGTCCCGATCGATTGGATGTATGATAATGCTAAAAGTGCTGAGAAATTCGGACTTTACCGGTATACCTATCGAGCATTGATTGATTGGACAGATCTTTACCATCAGCAAAAACTTTTAAAAGAGGGTGTGTATGATACATTCGTTTTGCTCGAATACTATCATCGTTCAGAAACTACACTTCTCCGTTTGGGTCGTGCTCGTTACATCACCCGCCAATTGATTTCAGAAACAAAAGCCCGAAGCGATCGACACACTATGCTTATCAATCCTTACTTTACAATCGGACATCGAAATCTTTCGTTCGAAATGACGGAATTCACGAATGAAAACTATGATTATCTGAATCATATGATGAAATTTGCACCGGTTTACCGATTGTTTGCTGAAAAGAATACGTGGATTGTCGGAGAACGTCCTTATAAGGCACAGGATAATGGTTATCACTTCTTCAAATATATGCGCGATACCTATCCTGATCGTCCTGTTTATTATGTAATTGACGAAAATTCGCCGGAATTTGAGAAAGTAAATCAACTGGGACATGCCTTACCGTTTAAATCCAAAGAACATATCTATCACACGCTTATGGCGAAAAAAGTCATTGGTACGCACCATGGAGATTATTTATATCCTGTTCGTTCAAAACGTTTTGATAACAAGATGAACGCAGAACATGTTTTCCTCCAACACGGTGTACTCGGAACGAAAAATTTAGAAAATCATTACGGTAAGAATTCACCGTCGTTCCATACTGATCTGTTTTTCGTCAGTTCAGAACGTGAAAAGCGTGTCGTTACAGAAGATATGGGTTATCCGGAACATGAAGTTCGAGTCACTGGACTGGCACGTTTCGATACCTTGCTCGCAAAGGATTGCGAAGTAAAACGCCAAATTTTAATTATTCCTACGTGGCGTACCTGGTTACAGACACCGCTCCAATTCTTTGAATCTGAGTATTACGAGCAGTATCGGACCCTTTTATCGAGCGAAAGACTCCATGAGTTCGCTGCGGCTCATGACATGGAAATTATTTTTTGTCTTCACCCGAACATGCAACAATATTCGAGTCATTTTGAAGACTTGCCGATTACGGTCATCAATCAGGGAGAACGTGATGTTCAGGATCTGATGAAAGAAAGTATGCTGATGATTACAGATTATTCAAGCGTTGCTTTTGACTTCAGCTTCTTGAAACGACCTGTTTTCTATTTCCAGTTTGACAGTCGGCGTTTCATTGGACCTAAAGGATCCCATTACGATTTGGAGAAGGAATTACCCGGTCCAATCTCCAAAACACCGGATGAAGTACTGGATCAATTGGAACTTTCCGCTGAACGTCAGTTCCAAATGGAAGTTGAGTATGAAAAGCGAGCCGATATTTTCTTGAGACCGGTCAATTCATCTTACGCAGAAACGATTTATCAAAACATTACTGACTTTAAAAAGCAAACAAGCTGGTTAGAACGTTTAGAGACGAGTGAAGCTGCGAATATTCTATATCGTTTGTATAGAAAAAATCGTTACTACTTCCCGTCGATGAAGCTCGCCTATCGTCTCATGCAAAAACTGCCAGTCGATCCGAAACTCGTTGTGTTTGAGAGCGGACTCGGTAAACAGTATTCCGACAGCCCACGTTATATCTATGAAGAGTTAAAACGGCGTAACCTCGATTACAAAGTCGTCTGGGTCTACAATAAGCGACTTTACCTCGGGGACCCGAATGCCAAAGTCATCAAACGTCTGTCTCCTGCTTACTTCTATTACTTGGCGACGGCGAAGTTTTGGGTCAACAATCAAAACTTCCCGCATTACTTCACACGCCGGAAAGAGACAACGTACATTCAGACATGGCACGGGACACCGCTTAAAAAGATGTTATTCGATTTGGACGAGATTCACGGACGGGACGAAGGTTACGTCGACCGGGTCACGAACTCGATCAAACAGTGGAGCGTCCTGTTGTCTCCGAGCGCTTACGCCTCGACCATCTTCAAAAGTGCCTTCCGGTATGATGGACCGATTTTAGAATCCGGTTATCCGCGAAATGATCTGTTCTTCTCGAACAATCAACCGAAGACCATCGAGAGCATCCGGACGAAACTTCAATTGTCAGATGAGAAGAAAGTCATTTTATACGCTCCGACCTTCCGTGATCATCAGTCGCTCGGAAACGGAAAGTTCTTCTTCGACTATCCGTTCGATTTCGACCGTGTCGCGGAAGCACTCGGTGACGAATACGTCTTCTTGATCCGGACGCACGTTCTTGTGACGAAGAAACCGAGGATTCCTGCTGAACACCGGGAACGTTTCATCGATGTCACGAGTTATCCGGATATTCAGGAACTGTACTTGATCACGGATTTATTGATCACCGACTATTCGTCCGTGTTCTTTGATTTCGCGAACATGAACCGTCCGATGTTCTTTTATGCGTACGATCTCGATTTATACCGCGATACATTACGCGGCTTCTATCTTGATTACTATCAGGACTTGCCGGGACCGATTCTCGAAACCGAAGATGCTTTCGTTGAAGCCTTGGCCAATATCCCGCAATTGACGAACGACTACCAGTCAAGACTCGATGCTTTCCGGGAATCTTATTGTGCGATGGAAGACGGGTTGGCAGCGTCACGTGTCGTTGACACTTACTTTGCAAAAGATACACTTGAAATGACCGAGCAGTCGGACGGCAGTTATTCCGTTTAAGCGCTTATGTTTTTAAGATTCCTTCCACACGCGTGGAAGGAATCTTTTTTTCTGATTTAACGAATATCCACCGGCTTCAGCCAATTGCTTTTTGATTTGATTTCCAATTAATGTTATTCTAAATTAGAATTTCAAAAATATTATTCTCTGTAAAAAATAATGTGTCATTTCAATTAGGAGGGATGGTTCATGGAACGTTGTTCACTTTGCGGAACACCGTTGGAAACAGAAGCGACAGCATGTTCCTACTGCAAACATCCTGTCCTCAAAAAACAACAATTCGATGAGGAATCATCTGTCACACCCGTCAGGTCCAGCCGTTACGTCTTATCTTTTATTATCGTTTTTGCGATTGCAGTCGGAGCGATCGGGACGTGGTACGCTTTGACGCAAACCGACTCGACCCACACGACGCTTGCTGCACCCGTCCAGGCCCTGTCCTTGTCGGACTGGTCCGACGAGACCTCTGCTTACAATCAAACCTATTCATCGGAAAATCCACCGGCCTCTTACGATATCCTGAAGTTCGTCCGCCAATATACACAAACGGTTCCGGAAACGGCCAACTATTCCAAAGCGACGGATACGTTGGAAACATTCTCCGCGATCCAGTTCGCGACCTTGGATGCCTTCCAGTCAGAAGTCGATGCCTTACGGACGATTCATGCCGCTTCCGACAGCCCGGTTCCACCACGCTTGCAAACCGTTGATTTTAAACGGTTCGTCTCAAAAGGGGATTCCTATCAGGTCAGAACGGTCGAAACCTATCAACTGCCTGTCAATCAACAGCTCGTCACATATGATGTCCGCTATAATGTCCGGTTACATACGGATCATCTGCAAATCACCCATATCGTCCGGACGGAGGTGGACGCATGAGAATGGTCATTCTGCTTTTGTTCTGTAGTCTGTTGATGGGATGTTCGCAGGAACCGTCGCGTATCCAGGACGAGCTGGACCTCGGACAATACACGCAGGCGGTCGATCAATCGTCCCGTCAAGATCCGATGCATGATGCGGCTCAGTTGATGGTGCGGCTCGAAACGCAGTTCGCGAGTTACCGCTTTGAAGACAGCATCACTACTGCAAGAACGATTGAAAAGTTACCATTGCCTCAGGATAATCCAATCCGCCTGCGTGCGAAGTCGATTCAGCTGAGTGCTGAAGCGATGCTCGATCGGTTGAAACAGGCCGCGGGCACTTATCAAATCGAACGCAGCATTCTCGATGATGGGCAGGAAGAAACAACCTTCCCGTCTACGGGTCAACTCCACGTCTCGTTCAGCAAACCGCATTCGTTGCTTGCGACGGTTCAGTATCAGCACTTCGGCATGTCCGATGCTCCGCGAAGTGATACGGAGACAGTCCGCTTCGAACCGGATTTATCAGCCCGCCTCTCCCTCTCCGAAGGGCTCGTCAGTTATGTCTTCAGCCGCGCGGGTCTGACCTTAACTTTCGAAGGTCCGGGCGGGAAACGGATCTATCAATTAAAAAAAGTCGATTAGCCCACAAAAAAACGACCGCGTTCTCTCCATGATCGAAGAGGACACGGTCGTTTTTTTGATGTCTCAACTGACTTATAGTGCGTCCAACCGTTTCACGATTTCCGCACACAGCTCATGGGTTGCCAAGCTGTCTTTTCCCGTGACGGACGCTGACGGATGACCATGGACGGTCTCGATGAAAGCATCGACCATCTCGACGAATCCCCGGCGTTGCAGGGTCGGTTCCCAGTTATCGAGCGGAAGGCGTAACGTACCGGCTTTCGTCAATCGTTCCACCGACGTCACATCTGTCGCAATCCGTTTTTCGTTTGGTCCCATCACTTCGACTCGTTCTTCCGTCACGCCGTTATTGCGGTTCATGATACCGATCGCGGTGATGCCGTTCGATTCGAATTGAATCGTTACATGATGCAACAATCCGTCGACTTTCTTACCGCGTACTTGCAACTGTTCGATTTCGCCTCGACCAGTCAAAAAACGCAGGGTATCGGCGACATGGACGAAATCGTCAAAGATGAACGTCTTTGCATCTTCGATAAAGGATGTGCGGTTTTTTTGCATGACGACCAGATTCGGTTCCTCGACTTCGAGCAACTTCCGGTGGGCGGATGCAAACCGGCGATTAAAGCCGGTGATGAAGTGCAGACCTTGTTCTTCCGCCTGTTCTGTCAATGCCCGGACTTCCTCGACTTCCAGCGAGACCGGTTTATCAATGCAAAGATGGACGCCGGCTGCAAGCAGTTGCTTCGCCTGTTCCGCGTGGACTTTCGTCGCTGAGTGGATCATCGCGACTTGAATCCCTTCCCGAATGACATCATCCAGTGAAGACAACGTCCCGGCAAACCGGTAAGCGTTCCGCAACCGTTCTGCCTTCTCCTGATCCGTCGAGACAAGATACACTTCCAGGTCTGTCCGCTCTGCATAGACCGGTAAATACGCCTTTTGGGCGATATCGCCTAAACCAATTACTGCTATTTTCATCTGATTTCCTCCTTGAACCTGTCTTTTGCTCTCATTCCCTATGTTAGCCGGTTTCATGCGCTTCGTGTAGGGAAACTATTTTTTTGAAAAAGAAGATAATTTCCTTTTTTTGTTTTATGATAAGAACATATTTTGCAAAAGGAGGGAATGAGTTTTTTATGAAATCATTATTCAGGATTAGTTTGACACTCGTCCTGCTTCTTACCTTATGTCTCCCGGCCCTGCCTGCTCAAGCAGCAAGCTATCAGGTCATCGTCACGTCGACGATTGGGGCAAACATCCGGTCGAAGCCAAGCACAAGTTCATCTGCGACCATTACCCGTCGTGCCCCTTACAAAGCTACGTTTACCGCTGTGTCTTATTCGAACGGTTGGTACAAAATCAAGGACGGAGGCGCCTATCGTTACCTGTCGAATCAGGTCGCGAAAAAAGTCGGAGCAAGCTCCGTCAAGACATATAAGATCATCGTTTACTCGACGGCAGGCGCGAATGTCCGGACGTCACCAAGTACGGCCTCTTCTAAAAATATCAAACGGCATGCTACATATAAATCAAAGTTCAATGCTGTTTCCTATTCGAATGGCTGGTATAAGGTCAAAGGGAAAACGAACTACTATTATGTCTCGAACCAAGTCGCAAAAAAGCTGACGACAAGTTCGCCGGCTCCTGCAAGCGGCAGCTATCCGGTCGCTTCAATGCGTTACTTCAAACTCGGTTCATCCGGCTATGAACTGACGAAAGAAAGTTTTGCCCGCCGTTATCCGGCCAGTACGACGAAGTTACTGACGGCAATCGTCGCTTATGACGTGGCGGCACAAAAAGGAACGCTTGATCAGACCTTTACGTTGACGTACTCGATGTTAGCCGTTCCCTCCGGCAGCAGCACCGCCGGTTTCCGTTCAGGCGATAAAGTCACGATGCGCCAACTGTTAAACGGGATGTTGATCCGCTCCGGCAACGATGCTGCGAAAGCAATCGCCGTCCGGACTGCCGGTTCGGAATCGAAGTTCGTTTCGCTCATGAACAGCCGTGCGAGCCGCATCGGCATGTCGGCCAGTCATTTCATGAATCCGCACGGCTTCTATCATCCAAGCCACTATACGACGGCAGCAGATATGCAGAAGCTTGCCAATACGTACGCGAATTACAGTTATCTGATGACGGTCAGCGGACGTAAATCGTTCCAGACGACCGTCAAAGGACCTTACGCCCGGACGTTGACGTGGTATCATACGAACACGTCACTTCCAGGCGACACACGTGTTTACGCGAGCAAGACCGGTTATACGCCGGAATCCGCCTATACGCGCGTCTTCTTCATCAAAAAAGGATCGACACGTTACGGTCTCGTTACGTTAAAAGGAACACTTCCGCAAACGGAAACGACATTACGTTCCGTCCTCAACCGTTAAGACCAGACTCCCGGATTCGCTTTCTGCTGAAAGTGATATCCGGAGTCTTTTTTTGTTATTTTCACCTGAAAAATTTCACTTGCAATGGAAGCGAATTCATCATAAGGTGGAAGTAACAATCAGACGTCTGACGTCTTAATGGAGGAATTCACGTGGGAAATGTAAGTTTGTTATTCGGAGGCGTCGCCCTCTTTTTAAATAGTCTGTCGCTGTTCGGGAAAGTCGATTTGAAGAGCGCCGGTCTTTTTAGTTTGTTGACCGGTTTATTGCAGACCTTCATCGCGACTTGGCTCGTCATCGGGGCCGCCGGGGATCCGGCGCTGACATTCGGGTATGCGAGCATCTATTTATTTGCCTTTACGTACCTGTATGTCGGCATCACGTTTTTGTTTGGTCTCGACGGCAGCGGTGTCGGCTGGTTCTCGTTGTTCGTCGCCGTCTCTGCGCTGTTTTATGCCGGTGTCAGTTTCAGTACCGGTGAAATCATCGGCGGTGCGACGTGGTTATTCTGGGTCATCCTCTGGGGACTGTTTTTCCTCGGGATGGGATTGAATATGAGCCTCGATGCGTTGACGGCTCGTGTTGCGATCGTCCTCAGCTGGTTGACGCTCATCGTGCCTGCTCTCGTCGGTCTCCGGTTCGGGACGACGGGTGCCAACTACCAGCTCATCTGGAGTGCAGCCGCCATCATGACGGTCTTATACTTCATCTATGCGGCCGTGAAGTTTCTCCCTGTCCGGACGATCGTCCGTTCAAAAAACTAAACAGCTTCGTTCATTCCGACTCTAACGTCGAGGATGAACATAAAAAAGAGACCGACCCAACAGTCGGTCTCTTCACAGACAAGGGTGGCAGATTCCAATTCTACCGCCCTTTTCTCGTCTAAAAAACTCAGTCTTTTCTCAGGAGCTGAACCATCACTTCAGTTCCTGTTTCAACTCGATCTGGACCTGTTTCAGCGAATCGGCTGTCGGATGCCAGTAATAGATGTGATCCGATTCGATTCCGCCGCTTCCTTCAAGCGACAAGGTCTCAACTTGTTTCAAACTGTCCCGGTAATCGGTCGCAAGCTTCCGCACGACGGCAAACGGGATATCGGTTTTGACGTTTTGACCGAGTACCGTCAACACATCGTTAAAGCGTGTCAAAGAAAAATCAGCCGTCAGCTTGTCGACGACAGCCTGGACGACTTGTCGTTGCCGGATTTGCCGTCCAAAGTCGCCCCGCGGATCATCATGACGCATCCGCGCATAGGCGAGCGCTTCCTTACCGTTCAGTGAGACTTGACCTTTTGGGAACTGCATCTCGTAATAAGAGAAATCAATATCGTTTTCAACCGTCACTCCGTCGACGGCATCGACTAAGTCGGTAAACCCTTTAAGATTGATTTCAGCGAAGTAGTCGATGTTCAGGTTCAATAGATGCTCGACCGTATCCCGTGCCATTTCCGGACCTCCGAAGGCATAGGCATGATTGATTTTATCGTTCGAACCGACGCCGATGATTTCCGTCTTCAAGTCGCGGGGGATGCTGAGCATCTTGCTTTCGCCGGTTGCCGGATTAACCGTGACGACGATGATCGTATCACTCCGTCCGGCTTCGTTTCCCCGTTGATCGACACCAAGCAATAAAAACGACAATGCTTTTTGTGAATCGGCCGGTTTACTCTTAGAGGCTTTTGCCGGTTGAGACGGCGTCGTTGCCTCGACATGTGCCGGAACCGTCACCTCCGCCTGCTTGTTCGTCTGGTGATCCGCCTGTTGGATGTACCCACCTGATCCGAAAAAAACGAGTAACCCGATACCAACCACTGTTATGATCAGCCACGTCCATTTTTTCATCATGATATCCCCTTTTCCTTCGGATCAAGTCGATTTACGATTGCTCGTCGGAGACGATCATCACCGCATTGCTCCAACTGCCGAACAAAGCTGTGATGACACCGATGCTCGGTGCTTCACGTCCCTCACTGAATCGTTGATAATGTGCAATCGTCAAGCCATCCATTTCAGCTGCCGCTTCCCGTAAAATTTGTAAGACTTCTTCTTCTGTCCAGCGTTTGCGTGGTTGTTCAATCCCGATGATTTCCAGGGCATTGCTCCACGATCCGTACCGTCTCGCAATCGTTGCCACCGTCGGCCGGTTTTTGCCCGCTGCCCACTTCGTATAGGTCTGGCTCGTCAAGACGGATAACGTCTCTTGTGCTTCGAGTAACGATTCGATGATCCGGCGCTCCATCTCCTGCACCCGTTCTTTTAAGATCTCTGCTTCCGATAATGCCTGCTGCCACGAGTTGAATTGATGGACGATATCGGTCAAGCTCGGCGCCTGATGTTGCTGAGCCCATTCACGATATGTCGCACTCGTGAAGGGTTCCAGTTCCTCCTTCGCGGCCCGTAAGGCCTCGATGATATCCGACTTGGTGAAGGCTACCCGGACGTTGCCGATGCCGGCCCGTTCGAGAGCGATCTGCCAGGATCCGAATAAAATCAGGATTTCCGCGACGCTTGGATACTGGGTATTCAGTTGCCAGCGAAAGTAGGTATTTGCCGTCAGTTCATTTTTCCCGTTCGCAGCGAGACGGAGTGCTTCAATCGCTTCCTCCAAATCGCTCATCACGATGTCTCCCTCCCACACATTCATAACTGAACATTTCGTCGAACATCTTCAACGAGTCCCTGGCGAACAAAACGAATGACCAGTGCTTGATCCGTAAAGCTCATTTGCGAAGCGGACGGTAAACAGATCCCTTCCTCGAACAGACGGCGGCTGACATCTTCTTCATTCGCCGTGACATAAGGCACATCCCGGTAAACGGGTTGTAGGTGCATCGGTTTCCAAGCCGGACGCGCCTCGATGTTTTTTTGTTGCAACTGCTGAATCAATGTATCCCGTTGTGTCATGCCTCCCGGTAACGTCAGTGCCGTCAGCCAACGGTTTGCGCGGCTTCCCTCGATTTCCTGTTGGTAATGTGACGCGTCGACCGTCTCGAAGGCCCGGACATACCGCTCAAAAATAGTCCGCCGTGCTTCGACCCGCTCTTCGATCACTTCCAGTTGTCCGCGTCCGATTCCGGCAGAGACATTGCTCATCCGGTAATTGAAGCCGACTTCCGTATGCTCATAATGTAAGACGGGCTGACGGGCTTGTGTCGCGAGATAAAATGCCCGTTCAATCAGGCGGGTGTCATTTGAGACCAACATGCCCCCGCCCGACGTCGTGATGATTTTATTGCCGTTAAACGAATAGATGCCGAACGTTCCGAACGTGCCCGTCATCCGGCCGTTGATCGTCGATCCGAGTGATTCTGCCGCGTCCTCGATCAGCGGTACATCATATTCCTCGCAGATGGCGGCGATTTCCTCGATCTTCGCGACGACCCCGTACAGATGGACGACGATGACGGCTTTCGGCAACCGTCCCCGGGTCGCGGCTTGAATCATTGCCCGTCGCAGTGCCGCCGGTGACATGTTCCACGTCTCCGGTTCGGAATCGATCAGGACCGGCCGTGCTCCGACATAACGGATTGGATTCGTCGAGGCGATGAACGTCAACGACTGACAGAAGACATCATCTCCGGCCGTGACGCCGAGTGTCGCCAGTGCCAAATGGATGGCGGCCGTCCCGCTGCTCGTCGCGAGTGTTGCCGCTGCACCGCTGTATGTTTTCATTGCTGCTTCGAACGCTTCGACATTCGGACCGAGCGGCGCAACCCAGTTCGTTTCCAAAGCTTCCGTGACATAACGCATTTCCTGACCACTGAGATGCGGGATCGATAACGGGATGTGTTTCATGATGACTGCTCCCCCCTTGGTGACAGTTGACGGACAGGTGTCCGGTAGGCCGGAAACCAGTCCTGCGACGACGGGACGTTGTGTGTGAGGTGCTGTTCGGATAACTGACGGTACAGTAAAGGGTGAATCACCGATGTGCCGAGCGTAAATGAGGTCTGGCGTTTGCTGAAGGAACGTTTGTAGGCGAGCAGGCTGTCGTCTTCGTTACGTGTCGTTCCGCCCCCGAGATGCAGGACTGTTTTTCCGAGTGCTTTGGCACGGCGGATCATTTCCGCGAACAGAAGATGATTCGGGCGGGCGGCCAGTTCTGCCGGATCGGATGCCCCGAGATGGTAATGCGCAAACTGTTGACCGTAGAGAACGATACAGCCGGCGATGATTTTTCCGTCCCGCTCGGCGACCAGCAACTCCGCCGGCAGCCGCCCGTCCTGAAACTGGCGAAAGTAATGATCGGTAAAGTAATACCGGGCATCGGCCTGGTGTTTGTCCATCGTCAGCCGGTAAAGTCGGATGAACTTGCCGTACTCGTCCTGTCTAGCGACCCGGACCGTTACGTCTTCCCGGACGGCTTTTTTGATGTTGCGCCGTGTCATCGAAGAGAACTGACTTTCAATCGTCTCGAACGGTTCGGTCAAATCGACCATCACCGTCTGTTGCAGGACGGTCGTCGTTTCACACCAGCTTCGTCCGAGCTCATCATTTTCGAGGAGCGGATGAAATCGGATCGTTTCGCTGACAATCCGTTCCGCCTGACAATACTCGAGAAAGTGTTGCCGGATGTCCTTGATTTGATCACTCGACCACAGTCCGACGAAGATTGGTCCGCCATATCCGTATGGCGTCGTCAAATCCTGAAACGGTGTCCCGGTAATCCGGCGTTTCAAGTACGGATAAATCAGAATCCCGAATTCCGAAGGATGAACGTACATCTCCGGCACGGCTTCCGGTTCTTGGTCCAGATTAAAGTAAGCGTATTCATAATAACAATCGAGTCCGTACCGGGCGACGAGCGCATCCCATTCCAACGGATCGTGAATCAGCCGTTCATTGCTTAGCGACATCATGAGGGACACCCCCGTCAAGGCCTTTGAATTCGCCCATGCCTGTCTGGTGATCGGTCGAGTTCCCTTCTGACGAGATGACGATTTTGACCGTCTTCCAAAGAATATAAAGATCTATCCGGAACGTATGATTCGCAGCGTACCATTGATCCTGTTCCAGCCGTTGCTGCCACGTCGTTGCATTTCGTCCGTGGATTTGGGCCCAGCCGGTCAGACCGGGCAGAACGTCATGCCGGGTCATCTGTTCTTTCGTGTAATGGTTCAAATAGCTGACGAGCAACGGACGTGGTCCGACGAAACTCATCTGCCCCCGCAGGATATTAAAGAACTGGGGAATTTCATCGAGACTCAGACGGCGGATCCATTCGACCGACTTCGGAATCCGGTCAGCGTCCGGTAACAGCTTTCCGTCCGCATCGGTTTCGTTCGACATCGTCCGGAATTTATAAATCTTAAACAGTTCACCTTTGTATCCCGGACGGACTTGATTGAAGAAAAGCGGTCGTCCGAGCTTCGTATAGATGAATAAGGCCACGAAGGCGTAGACCGGCAACAGGACGATTATGGCGAGTAGACTGACAGTGAAATCGAATGTCCGTTTCATGATGACGTCCTCCTTCTCATAAATTCGAAAAGAGATTGAGTTGCCGCTTGATGACATCTGCTTCGTTAAAGTGTTTCATCGCCCGTTCGAATCCGGCCCGCCCCATCTCCGACGCAACGTCCGGCTGTTCGACCAGATCGAGCATCCGTCGGGCCAGTTGTGTTTCATCCTGCACTTCGACCAGGTAACCGGTCTTGCCGTCAATGACTTCTTCCCGGCAGCCGCGGATATTCGTCGCAATGACCGGTTTCGCCGTCGCCATCGCTTCGATGATTGAACGCGGAACCCCTTCGCGATGCGACGGTAAGACAAACGCATCGACTTGGTGCAACAGTTCCGGGACATCTTCGACGAACCCGAGATAATCGATGTTCGGAATCTCCCGGATCCGTTTTCGAAACGTGTGTTTCGTTGTCTGATCGCGTTCGCTTTCCATCATCTCGCCGGCAATCACCAGCCGGACGTCCGGCTGAACCGAGACGACTTGTTCAAAAGCGTTCAACAGTTCGAGAATGCCTTTTTCCTCGACAATCCGACCGATGAATAAAAATGTAAACGGTCCGGTCGTTTGGCGGGGCCGGGGATAGAATCGGGTCAAATCAATCCCGTTTCCGAGATGCATCAGCCGGGTCGTATTTTTGAACCGTTTGCGGTTCGCCAGTTCGTAGTCTTCCTGACTTTGGAGCAACAGATAATCGGTCGCGAACCGCGCCAGCCACTTCTCGACGGAATAGGTCAGCTGATACGTGACGCGTCCCATCTTTTCGTGAAAATAGAACCCGTGGGCCGTATAGACGATATGTTTCGTTCCCGCCCGCTTCGCCGCGACCCGACCGAGGGCCGCCGCGACCGGCGTGTGCACATGCACGGCATCATATTGTTCGTCTTTTAAAATCTGGACGATCGAACGGATCGTCTTCCAGTTACTCGTCCAGTCGATTTTCCGTTCGATCGGGATGTCGTGCATCGTGAAACCTTGCGCCGCAAGTTTCGCCGCCGCTCCGGTATCGGCACAGGCGATGCCGACGTCATGTCCGGCATTTTGCAAGGCGAGCAGCAACGGTTGTAACATCGTTTCGGCCGTCGTATCGAGCGCGCAGACCTGAAGGATTTTTAAAGTCGCCATAAATGCACCCCTTCCGGTTTTTCCGACGGTGTCAGCATCCCTTTGATGTCGATGACAATCCCCCGTCCGACTTTGAGCAGGTGTTGCGCAAGCAGCCAGTTGCCTTCGACATACTCTTCGTGCGAGACGGCGAAGATGACGACGTCGGCAGGTTTCAAATCGGCGAGATCAACGAGATCGATGCCGTATTCACGTTTCGCGTCCCCTTTTTCGACGAGCCGGTCCGTCACTTGGACTTCGATGCCAAACTCTTCGATCTCCTTGACGAGGTTCGCGACTTTCGAGTTCCGGATGTCGCTGACGTTTTCCTTGAACGATAGACCCAGCACCGTCACCCGGGCACCGAGCACCGGCATATTTTGTTTGATCAGGTTCTTGACGAGCGATGTCGCGATGAAGCGTCCCATCGTATCGTTGATCCGTCGTCCGGCGAGGATGACTTCCGGATGGTAACCAAGCGACTCGGCTTTCATCGTCAAGTAGAACGGGTCGACCCCGATGCAGTGACCGCCGACGAGTCCCGGACGGAACGGCAGGAAGTTCCATTTTGTTCCGGCAGCTTCGAGGACCTCGAGCGTATCGATATTCATCCGATCGAAGATGATCGCCAGTTCGTTCATCAAGGCGATGTTCAGGTCGCGTTGTGTATTCTCGATGATTTTCGCTGCTTCGGCGACTTTGATTGAAGACGCCCGGTGGACGCCGGCTTCGACGACCGCTTCGTAAACTTCCGCGACGATATCAAGCGTTTCTTCGTTTTGAGCTGAAACGATTTTTTTGATCGTCTTGAACGTATGCTCATGATCGCCGGGATTGATTCGTTCCGGCGAGTAGCCGACGAAGAAGTCGACTCCGGCCTTCAGACCGGACGCTTCTTCAAGGACCGGAATACAATCTTCTTCCGTTGCCCCCGGGTAGACGGTCGACTCGTAGACGACGATGTCGCCTTTGTTCAACTGTCGTCCGACCAAGTGAGAAGCACGCAGGAGCGGCGTCAAATCCGGTTGATTCTGGGCGTTGATCGGTGTCGGGACGGCGATGATGATGAAGTCGCTTGCTCCGAGTGCTGCTGCGTCCGTCACGTATTCGACGTCGGCATTTTTCAGGACGAACGGACTGAGTTCGAGCGTCGCATCGATGCCCTCTTTCAGTTCGGCGACGCGCTGTTCTTTGATGTCAAAGCCGACGACTTCCGTTTTTTCGCCAAAGGCGACGGCGACGGGAAGACCGACATATCCGAGACCGACGACGGCAATCGAACGGTTGGCGATGGGGAGTGATCGTGTTTCGGCTGCTGTCGTATCTACGATGTGTTTGACTGCCTTGTTCATGATGGATTCCTCCTATTTCATCGACTGTTTGACGATCAGTGTTTTTCCATTCGGTTCCTGTTTCATTTGCCGGACCGGCTCGAGCGTAACTTTCATCGAGGATCCAAGGAGTTTCTGCATCTCCCGCAAGAGAATTCTCTCGTGTTTCGGTACGAACCGTTGCTCGTCGGGAATATAGCGGAGCGTCACGTGATTCAGCGCATGTTGTTCGACCTGCAGGCGCAGGACCGAGTTCGGCAGTTCCCTGGCAATCGTCGTGATGTCGCCTTCAAAGACCTTGCCGCGCTTTTCGCTGACGATGAAACTTGTTCCCCGTCCGTCAATCGACTCGATGACCGGTCCGTTCAATCCGCAGGTGCAGGCTTCCCGTCCGAGTGTCATCCGGTCGCCGATCCGGTAACGGACGAGCGGTGTGCCGCGGGTCGTAAAACACGTGACGACGACTTCTCCCAGGTCTCCATACGGTTCGATGATGCCGGTCTCATGATGAAGATGGAGTTTACGCTCCCGGCATTCCGAGATGATGGGTGCCCCTTCCGATGACCCGTATTGATCAAAAACCGGTGCTTGAAACGCTTCTTCGATCAACCGGCGCATCTCCGGTGTCACCGTTTCCGACGTCGGGAAAATTGCGATTAAGGGAAAGTCGAGCCGTAAATCATGTTTCAGCAGATATAACGCAATCTCGAGCATCGCGGTGGGTGTACCGTCGAGTGCTGCCGGTCGGAACCGGTTCAACTCTTCGAGATAAGCCGGAAAATTTTCTTCCTTCATATGAAAGATTGATAATAACAGTTGATTGAGCGGTCGGTTCATCCGCCAAAAGATCGGTTTTTTCTGATCGATTGCGGTTAACGTGCGCCCGGTGAAACTGGCGCGCCGCATCCCGGAACGAAACCCGTGCAATTCTTTAAAGTAATCGAGATGGGCCATCCGTTCCTGAACGTCTTCCCGCATGAAGGCGACTTGGAGTGATTTTCCGCTCGTCCCGCCGGTCCGACCGCGAACCGGCGCATCGACTTCTGACATGAACGCTTCGTTTTGTTGCCTTAACGTTTCTTTTTCAAGGATCGGAATCGTCTGTAACTGGTCAAGCGACGTGAATGGAAGACGGATGTCGTGCTCCCGGAACAGCTTCCGGTAATAAGGTGTATGTTCCTGGATGAACAGGAGAAACGTATTCAATCGTTCAAGCTGTTCGATCCGGTAATCGACGGTCCGGTCTTTGACCCGCAACTCCTGCAGCTTCTTTTCATAACCCGGACCGTAACGTTCCTGCATCAGCTTTTTTCCATACATGGATGTCAAAATATTCTGAATAAATATCGGAGAGTTATAGTAAATTTCCTCTTTAAGCGCCATCTTGCACTTCCTCCTTCAGCCGATAATGTTGTTCGTACCAGTCGATGAATGCATGAACGCCTGCTTCAATGGTCGTTTGCGGCCGGTAACCAATCGTCTCGAACAACGATTCGACATCCGCAAAACTTTCGGGCACGTCTCCCGCCTGCAGTGGCATTTCATGTTTGATCGCTTTTTTACCAAGCCGCTCTTCGATCAGGGCGACGAATTCGTTTAACCGGATCGGGCTGTGACTGCCGATGTTAAAGACGCGGTACGGCACGTTGCTCCGGTCAGGCAACGGATTTTCCTGATCAAATGCCGGGTCGGCAACAGGCTCTGTCTGCATCAACCGGTAGATGCTTTCGATGATATCGTCGACATAGGTGAAGTCCCGTCCCATCTCTCCGTAGTTGTACAGATCAATCGGCTGTCCGTTCGCGATGGCTTCCGTGAACTTAAACAAAGCCATATCCGGCCGTCCCCACGGTCCATAGACGCTGAAAAACCGCAACCCGGTCGTCTTGATGTTGTAAAGACTGCTGTACGTGTGCGCCATCAGCTCATTGGCTTTTTTCGAAGCGGCGTAGAGGCTGAGCGGATGGTCGACGGCGTCCGTCGTCGCGAACGGCATCTTCGTATTCGATCCGTAAACGGAACTCGAAGAAGCGTAAATCAATTGTTCAACCGGGTGATGCCGGCACGCTTCGAGAATCGATAAGAATCCGACGATGTTCGACGTGATGTAGACGTCCGGACGATCGATGCTGTACCGGACACCGGCTTGCGCCGCCAGATGAAGCACCAGATCAATCTGTTCCGTCTCAAAAATCCGGTCGATTGCCGCTGCATCTTCGAGCGACACCCGGTAAAACGTATACCGCGTCGGATCCAGTTCAATCAAGCGGGCTTCTTTCAGTGTCGGATCATAATAATCGTTGACTTCATCCAGCCCGATGACCCGGTATCCCTCCGCTATAAAGCGACGTGCCGCATGAAATCCAATGAATCCTGCAATCCCGGTAATTAAAATCGTCTTATTCTGCACGTTTCTCGACCTCCTCGAAGTGGTGGAGCACTTGATAGCGGATATAATGAATCGATGTATAAGCAATCAGCAGCATCGGAAACAGTTTATACCGGTGGCGGATTGCCGTTCCGACATTTCCCGTCCCAAGACCAAAGATGACGGCGTTAACGATGAACAGAATCAGCATGAACAGCAGGACATTGCCGAAGGGATGTTGTTTCAAGTACTTCAGATGCATCAAGGTCAGACCGAACAGCAGGAGATAAAAGGCTGCATCAGCGAAGAAAATCGCGATGTTCATCACACTCGACCATTGCCACGGGAACGGTGAGAACAAAAAGTAAATCATCCGGAGCGGTGCGTACAGGACCATATCAGCCGGTCCGGTTACCGACAGACCGTTCAGATAGGCCGATCCGCCGCGGTCATAACTCATTCCGCTGAACAGCTGACCGTTTTCCGACACGTGGGTGAATTTTGCGAACAATACGTCCTGGAAGCTGTAGACGATAAATCCGACGATGACGACTTGAACAAGCAACCGCTGGACTTTCGAAGCTTCAAAATCCATCCGTTTCGTCTCATGATTATAAAAGGAGAAGTAGACAAGCAGGACGAGTATTCCGATAGCGAGTCCCGAGTGGAACATCGTGCTGATGAAGTAACCGAGATACGCAAACGTCAGACTCGCCGCCGACTTATCGATTGTCCAGCGCACCATATAATACAGCGTGTAGACGATGCCGAGCGCGACCAGCTGATCCCGCAGAAGAATCGGTGAAAGCAACAGCCCTTGAGGAAAGAAGGCAAAGACACCGGTCGCGATCAGGATGTAGTGCATCGGCAGTTTCAGCAACATCAGTGTTTTCGATAAAATGACGACCGAGACGACGCCGAGAATGACGTTGAAGTACTGAGCGAGCATCCGCTCCGGTCCAAACGCGAGATAAAAGATGCCTAAAAACTTGGAGTAACTCCCCCGGACGACTTCGTTGAACATCGTCGGATCGGTATAAATCAGCAATCCTTCGAGATGAAATGCTTCCGTATCGTCCCCGCTGTGCGGTGGGAGCCGAAACAGTTCCAAGTCCACCAGCATCAAGGTCAGCCGAATCAGGAATGCCGTCACGAAAATCAGGAACAACGGGGTCGTCTCGGCTTGCCGGAGAAGATACACCATCAACAGGACCGAGTTGATGGCAAGAACCGTTGCGACGTAACCTTCAGAAGTCAAAAAGAGCGGTCGAACCAATTGGCTGAGCAAGGCTTCCAGAACGACGACAATCAGAATCGGCCGCATGCTTTTCCCTCCTTTAGCTACTTTGTTCCATTGCCAGTGTCAGTTTTCGTGGATACAGCGAACGATAAAGCGCCGGAATCAATAATCCGATCTGGGTGACGGCACATAATCCGTAAGCCGTCGTCGCTCCGTACAGCCCATACATCGGGATCAGGATGCTGCAGGCAACGATATTGACGATGACACTGCCGAAGATCGCAATCGTCTGAACCCGGAACTGTTGAAAGCCGGTCAACAAGGCTTGGATGACGGTCGAATTATAAAAGAACAGCGAGGCGACCATCATCAAGACAAAAATCGTATGGTACTGAACAAACGAGGCATTGTAGAAAATCGTCAAGCCCCACTTGCCGAAGAAAATCGACCCGATGATCAACAGGATACCGACCGCATTCGTCATGAGCAGCATCGACCGGGTCAGCTTCCGTAATTCCGGTAAGCTTTGCCGCTCTCCGCTGTCCGAGGAAAAGTTCGGCAACAGGACGGCGACAAGCGAATGGATGAACAGGCTGCCGAGAACGAGCAGATACGCGATGCTCGCATAGTAACCGAGTTCCTCCGTTCCGATTGCGTGTCCGACGAAGAGCCGGGGAATGTTGGCGTTGAGTGCGATCAACAAAGCGACGAACCCGAGCGGAACTGCTTTCAAGAACAGTTGCCGTCCCGTTTGATACCGTTCACTCATCTGCTGGTTTTCAAATCCATGACCGACACGCCGGACGGTCGGTAAATCATAGAGGATCAACATGATCAGGTTGCCGGCGACGAGTGCTAAGACAAAACCGTGAATCGAATGGGTCGTAAAAAGAATCAGGGCCGCGCCGGAGACATTGACGAGACTGCGGAAAATCTTGGATAAGGCAACTTCCTTGAACGCCATATGCCCCTGCAGGAATCCGTAGGCAAGATCAGCGAATGATTCCATATATTTGTTCAGGTAAACGAGTAACGTCAGCCAAAGGATATCGGCTTCCCCGAAGAAATAATAGACACCAAGAAGGACGAAGACGCCGACGGATAATAAGGAAAAGCGGGTCTTGATGAACAGGTTGAAGTTTTTTAATCCTGACCGCTCTGCCGTCAAAATTGTACTGGCGTTTAACCAGCAAAACATGACGATTGGAGCGGTTAGAGCGAGCGCATAATTGAAGTAACCGATGTTGAGCGGTGTGCTCCATTTGATCAGCAGCGTCAAAATCATCCACTGATGAAGGGAATAGGCCGTATCTGCAATAAAAATCAGATTAAATCGTGACAGTTGCCGAACAGATTTCATCTCGTCTCCCCCTCATTCCCGGGCGATCCGGATCGCCGGTGGAATCGTTTCCGGCATCTTGTCGGTCCGATTCGTTGCTTCGAGTAAATACGTCCGTAACGCTTGTTCATCATCGAGTGTCAAAGCGATGTTCCGTAAATGCGGATCAATCGATCCAAACGGTCGTGTCTTGCCGACGAGAATCTTGTCGAAGACGCGTTCTTCATGTACTTCTTCCGTTGCGAGCAATTCTTCATATAACTTTTCACCTTTACGGATCCCGCTGTAGACGATTGGAATCTGTTGTTCGGTAAATCCGCTGAGATGAATTAAGTTCCGGGCAAGCGTCGTGATGTTGACGGGTTCGCCCATATCGAGGACAAACACTTCTCCACCTTCCGCGAGGACACTGGCTTGAATGACGAGCCGGCTGGCTTCCGGAATCGTCATGAAATACCGGGTCATCGCCGGATCCGTCACGGTGATCGGACCACCTTTCGCAATCTGATCCTTAAAGAGTGGAATGACAGAACCCCTGCTGCCCAGTACGTTACCGAACCGGACGACAGCGAACGTCGTCTCGCTGTTACGGGCAATTTGTTGAATGACCATCTCTGCGATCCGTTTCGTCGCTCCCATCACACTGGTCGGATTAACCGCCTTATCGGTCGAAATCATGACGAATCGGTTGACACCGGCCGCTTCCGCAGCAAGGGCGACGTTCCGTGTCCCGTAGATGTTGTTTTTGACGGCTTCACTCGGGTTATCTTCCATTAACGGAACGTGTTTGTGGGCTGCTGCATGGTAGACGAGATCCGGTTTGAACCGATCCATCACATCCATCATCCGGTCGGCATCCTGAACGTCAGCGATGACAGAATGGAGTGTGATTCCTTCCGTTACCGCCTCCAGTTCACGCCGAATCAGATAAATGCTGTTTTCACCATGGCCGAGTAAAATCAGATGAGCCGGCTTAAATTTAATCAGCTGCCGGCAGATTTCTGAGCCAATCGAGCCACCGGCACCCGTCACAAGGACCGTTGCTTGACTGACACTTTTTTCAATCTCCGTAATATCGAGCTCGACCGGTTCCCGGCCAAGCAGATCGGCAATCGAGACTTCACGCATCTGATTGACGGATACCTTCCCGGAAGCCAGTTCGACGAGCATCGGCAACGTATGGGCTTCGACTTTCGTCTGTTTGATTCGGTTCAATAAAGTAATCCGGTCGGAATAGGCAAGTGACGGAATCGCCAGGACGACCGCTTCAATTTTATGTTCTTCAATGATACATTCCAGCTGGTCGATCGTTCCGATGACGGGAACACCATGAATCATCATCCCTTTTAGTTCCGTCAGATCATCGAGCAGCCCGACGACGTTTAAAATGTGCGCTTTTTTCTGCTTTAATTCTTTTGTGATCATCTGTCCCGAAGCACCGGCACCAATGATCAACGTCCGTTTCCCGAGCGTCCGGTTTTCCCGTTTCAGCTCGAGACTCCGTCCCCGGATCAACAGACGGACGAACAAGATTCCATTCAGGACTAAACCGGTCTGAAGGAAGACGGCACGTTCAACGGCAAAATCGAATAACGCATATTCCAGTCCGAGAAGGACAAAACTGCTTGCGACGACGACGACGAGCAATACACCTAAATCACGAAGGCTGGCATACCGCCAAATGATTTGATAAAAGCGCATCCAGTGGGCGACGAGTGTTAAGGCGACCCATTGGATCAAAGCGATTTCAATAGCATCCATCAGTTCAAAGTTGGCCGTGAGGTTCAGTGGATTAAAGAAATAAAAGGTCACGACCGTCGCAGCAATGATGACCGCGGCATCGATCAGTCGCAGTAGACCGATCTTCATATGCCGGCGATATTGCTGGAATGGCGGGGCTTGCATGAGCGGCTCCTCCTTTCTCAAATCAAGAACGGCTGGGACGACTGACAGCTTGCGGATAGGCAGTTTCTTTTGTTTCTTCAACGACTGACTTTTTTCCGAGCGCCCGGGAGTAGACGATCAATAATCCGAAGAGGAGTCCGAGGATTCCTCCGATCGCGGTATTCATCAGGATGTTCGGCGAGACCGGTTTTGTCGGAATCCGGGCTGTCGAGAAGACTTCCGTGCTGCTTGTTTTGATCAGTTGCGGCACATAATCCTGGAAGACTTCTGTCATCGTATTCGCCTGAATCGCGGCTTGTTCCGCCGACCGGTCCGTGACCGATAAGGCGATGACTTGAGAATCCAAGTTACTGGCGACGGTCAAACGATCCGTCAAATCAAAGATTCGTTTATCCGTGACGTCCATCTTTTGGGCGACCTGATCAATGACTTCGGGGCTTCTTAAAATATCCTGGTAGGTACTGACAAGTGTCGTCGTCGAGGTCGCTTCCGCATTCTGTTGCGGGACGACAAGGATATAGGCGGTCGCTTCATACGTCGGTGGAATGACATAGGTGCTGACGGCGTATCCGGCACCCGCTAATAGAAGCGTCAGTAAGCAGAGTACCCACCAGCCTTTCTTTAATGTCATCACATGGTCACCGAATGTCTTTTTTTGATGGATGGAATTCACATGGTTCACCTCTTTCTCGCTACCTGACATGTTGGATGGACACTGGTTATGCTTACACCTTATTTCCAAACGACTACCAAAACAATTAGAGCTTGGTGGAAATGATTATATTTTTTTGAGGAGTCATCATGTTTGCGTATCGTTAGTTCATCGAAAAAGATTGATTCACAAAAAAAAGACGATTCACAAAAAAATGATCGTCGTTTTTTCAAAATCATCCATAAAAACTGCATGATTTTTAGGAAATTGAGGGTAAATACCAATTTGATGATTAAAAATCTGAAAATTCGGTAATAAGTCCTATATGAGGGGTGGATAGATACTAGTAATGATGTTAAAATCAGACAATATACCTGAATCGATTGGCTTATTCCTCCTGACTCTCTGGGTCCTGATCGATTTATGGACACGTCCTCTTTCCTTCACGGACGAAGTCCTGCCGCGTCATTGGAACATCTGGATGGCACTAATCTATCTGATCCTGTTTGTTGGTCTGTATCTCGTTACCCGTCCTTTGTATTTCTCGCCACGTGCCCTGACCCAACGACTTGTCACTTCGTTTTTACTTTATCTCACGTTTCACGCTATCATTTTCTTGTTTCGTCCAGCTGTTGATTCTTCGCTTGCCCTACTCCATCTGTTTACGACATGGCTTTTCGTCATCATCGTGCTATCACTTTCAGTTCAGCCTTACATCCGCTGGCTTCAGCTGATGAACCTCATTCTTCTGTATCAAGCCTTCTGTCTCGCTGCTTATGCACTGATCGTCTCATTCGGAAACCAGTACGTTCCGATCGATAACATCCAGTCGTTGCAACTCGGTCCCGTATCCTTGTCCCAACTGTATGTCGGTGAACAAGGCAGTTTTCTCCGGTCAGCCAGTCTGACCAACAATCCCAATACGTTCGCAGCATGGCTCGTTCCCGGTGGTCTCATCGCTTGGATGTCTGTCTTACGTGCGATCAACCAGCGAAATTTCCGGTCTTTCGTTTTTTTCGGAACAATTCTGGTTGTGATTTTCATTGGTCTCGTGCTCAGTGCCTCGCAGACCGGTCTTTACTCGTTTTGTCTGCTGGCGCTTTTGACGACGATTTTGTTGATCCCGGACCATCGGTTGCGTTATCAGGTGACAGGGTTTTATCTGGTCGGTGCCGCGATTCTCATCGGTTCCTTGTCCCTCAACCATACGTTATTCGCCAAGCTGATCAGCCTCAACGGTCGGAGTGAGTTATGGCAAGCCGGTCTGACCTCTTCACTCGATCGGTTTTGGTTCGGACATGGTCTCGGTTCTGCTGTCGTCGGGCTCGAACAACAACTCGGACCAAGTACTTTGTATACGTTTCACAGTACACCCATTGTCTATCTGTATGAACTCGGATTTTTCGGACTATTGTTGTATACTGCATCGTTTCTGCTGATACTCGTTCGGTTCATTCGGGATTACCGCTCCAATGACCTGTTGTCGATCAGCTTATTGTTACTCAGTCTTTGGTTACTATTACTTCAGTTCACGGAAAGTGTCTTGATCCGCCCAAGCGGATTTTACTTCATCTGGCTCAGTCTCTTGATTTATGCGACCCGGCGTCGCACAACCTCACAAGAAAGTACCCACACCTAGACGAACACCTACATGAAAGGGGTATGACATCATGAAGAAATGGACAGAACAACAAGTTATCGACAGCTTAATCGAGGCGAGCATCGCTTATCCTGCTTTAGATGCCAAGACATATGCCCGTTGGTCAAACGGAAAAGAGATTCCTTCCATCACGACCATCATCAATGTATTTGGCTCTTGGCGCGAAGCCTTACACGCAGCCGGGTTATCTTCAATTCGTCCGTACTACTCCGATCAAGAAATTCTCGCCTTCATCAAAGAAGCTTCGGAACGGCTCCATCCTTTCCACAGCAACAGCTACCGGGAATGGGCCAAGGCGAAACACGGACCTTCTTTAACATTGATTAACTTACGATTCGGGTCATGGTCACGGGCCCTTGAGGAAGCACACATTGAGATGACGCGTTCGATCTGTATGACGGAAGAACGGATCATCAATGCGCTCCTCGAAGCATCGGACGTTCTTCCCCGCCTGACGACCCAAACATATTCAATCTGGGCACAGGAAAATGGACATCCGACGGTCGCGACGATTGCCCGAAAGTACGGTTCATGGATCGACGCTCTCACTTGCCTCGACATCGCTCCGCCCCGCCGGAAATGGGTTGAGGAAGATGTTCTCGATGCCTTACGACAGGCCCAGCGTGAACTGCCATCGCTCAGCATCATCCATTACCGTAAATGGGCGGAGGGACGCTCCGTTCCAAGTACGTCGACCATCAATGCACTGTTCGGAAGCTGGACATCTGCTGTACAGTGCCTCAAACGGTCACGTGTTTCAATTTCTTGATGACGATCGTCAAAAAAAAATGCCGGTTGGATTTCTATACGAAATCCAACCGGCATTTTATTTTTTTACTTATCGTTTGATCCGTTGCAGTTCAGCGGCTGAAATCAAAGTGACGGTATCATGCTTCAGCATATAGATGTCATCCAGGTATTGCCCGATGTGTGGTTCGTTACTTTCATGCATCAGATTCCGGAACAATTGTGCCGGGAAATTGACACCACATTCATACGCATGGGGATATCCTCCACCGAAACGCGGATTGATTTCCGACAGATACAACGTCCCTGCAACATCAAATAAGTCAAAATCAAGTGGCCCCACCAATCCTGATCCGTCTAAGACGTGTTCGATCAACTCGAATACATCTTCCCGGAGAACCGAGCGGCTTTTATCGGTCTCGCCCGCGCGCATCGTCAATTTTTCCTTGATAAAGATTGAAGTCACTTTTCCGGACATGAAATCGACATATGCATCAACTCCAAGCTCTTGGCCAACCAGTAATTCCTGGACAATCAAATCAGCATTCTTCAGGAATAACTGTTCAACTTCCTCAACGGTTTCGACCCGTCTTACTTCGATGCTGGCACTTCCACTGCGTGGCTTCACAAAGACCGGCAACTTTACTTCGCCTGCAGAAAGTGCTTCTTCAAACGACGCCATCGATGCATACGTCCTTGCATGAGCGATGCCTCGACTCAGACAATATTCATACATCGTGTATTTATCAAAACACAGCTCACAGGCAGCATACGGTGAGACGATGACTGTCACACCGATGGCTTGAAAACGTTCTGTTGCTTGTGCCAGTAGACCGAGTTCCGGATCAATCAGCGTCATGATTGCCGTCACCCCCTCATCCTGACACAGCTTGAGTAAATGATCGATGTACTCGACCTCATCTATCTTGGGTACGATATAATGCTGGTCTGTCATGTATAATGCCGATGCCAGCGGACTACAATCCGCCGTGCTGACACGTCCCGACTTAAACTCTTTAACAAAATATTCGACAAGCTTTGCCCGACGACCGGCGCTCGTAATCAATAGATGAGGTTTTTGCATCCGATTCACTCCTCTTAATTAATGATGTTAATCTTTCTTTTTCGCCCTGCTTTGTTAAAACCCTGCTTTTCTTTTCAAAAAAACTAGGACCGAAGACTCACTTTCGGATCCATTGTTCACTTGGTCTTTTCTTCCAAAATAAGCGATACAATAGAATTCCGATCAAAGCACCCGTGCCGTCCAGTAAGACATCTTGAATCAATCCGGTCCGTCCCCCCGTCAATATTTGATGAAACTCATCGAAGACGGCGATTGTGATGGCGACTGTATACGCAAACAAACCAGCTAACGCATACGGGCGGATCAATCGATACGTTAAGTCCACCAAAGCAATGCCGAGAACGATAAAGATGGACAGGTGGGCTGCCTTTCGAATGAAAAACTCGACGAATCCGGAAGCACCGAGTGCTGCAACGCTCACCTCCCCGTTGTAGTTAAACGAAACGAACCGGAGCTGTTCGACAAAATCTAAGTCAAAGTACCGCGACAAACCCGGTTTTAAGGATTGCTCTTGATACGGCATCGAGCTTGATATAAATAAGATGATTAAAATCAGCAAGGTCACATAACCGGACCAAGGTATTTTTCTAAGCATATCTGTCCTCCTTTTCTCACTAATCATTAGAATAACACGTTCTCTTTTAAAGCCCTCCTAGGATTTTCAAATAATCTGCCGCATTCTGAATTTTCAACCCATTACATACATAATCATGCAATCTTTTTTTTAGAAAAACTTTTTTTTACATTTTAAAGGTTTGCGATATAATTAAAGTGGTTATTTAGTACTATTAAGCAAGGATGCAAGAATAGGAGTTGAGACCCGTGGAACGTACTCTCGGAAAAAAAATTATGCAATTGCGTAAACAACATCGATACACTCAGAAACACCTGGCGGAACGATGCGGGGAAACGGTCACCTCGATTTCAGCATACGAACGTGGTCAGCGTGTCCCGAATAGTCAGACACTGGAACGGCTCGCATTGGCATTGAATACGACCGTGATTGATTTAATCGATCCACATCACGTCCAGCACCCTTCATTACAAGAGTTTATGGCTCAATCCCTTGAACCGACACAACCGCTCGATTTTAAGCTCGTCCTGGAAGATACGCTTGTCCATTTGACGCTGTCACAGGAAGTTTACTTTAACGGCCGTCTTTTGACACAAGAAGTCCGCGATCATATGGCGACATCTATCAATCAGGCACTGCAGCAAGGATTACAATCGATTGAGTCCATCTAAAAAACACGATGAGATGCGGACAGGAACGATTCCTGTACACGTCTCATCGTGTTTTTGCCGATCTACTAATCAGATTTTAAGACATGGTGAATGTACAGTTGACCATCTTCATACGTCGCTTCCATGATTCGGCTGAAGAACGGAGAGTCGGCTGTCTTTTCAGCTAAGAAAACACGTTCGAAGCGACTATGTGCCTGATTGACGAAACTGAGTTTGAGTTCCCGATTTACTGATTGAAATGTCAGATGTGTCCCGCGTTTTCCAAAAGCATCAGGAAGCACCGCGCGATCAATGAACTCAAAAGTCTCTTCCGGAAATAATGTTTTGATAAAGGATAAACAACTGGCTTGTAAGGCTTTTTGCTCGGCCATCTTCTCATCCATAACGTTTACCTATCCTCCGATTTCATCGTGATGTCATCCGAATAAACAAAGTCACTGCCATACTCTAATACCCCTCCATTAGACCTACTTAAACTGGTATTAAAAATATTTTTTATCCATTTAATTGTAAATAATATGGACATAAAATTTATTGGCGGAGTTTGTGTATACCAAAACAGGGACGATTAAAAATCCGTCCCTGCCTTTATCATATAGATTCTGTCCTTCACCCCAGCTTATCCAGTTCTAAAATACTGATACTTTTCCCGGCATATAACGTCCGTCCGCGGTAACGCGAAAGTTTAGCGAATTCGAACAACGTATCCGGTTCGTAAAGGTGCTCCACCAGATAAGCGACTTTTTCATCCGTCTCTGACTTCAAATACGAATTAAAAATCAAGCGGTCGCGATCGACCTTTTGACCGTAAAATAATGTGCAATCCTGAATCCGACGCGAAGCAATCGGTTGGATATTCTGTCTAAGATAATCACTGTTATAGATATTGACGAGTAACTGACCATCCGTCGCCAGCAAGTGCCGGACATTTCGGAAAAATAATAACAGTTCTCCCCGCGAATATCGTGCAATCGTCGTTCCGGGTAAGATGATTTTACTGAACGCTCCACTCCCCATGACGTCAATCAACTCATTACTGAGTCCGTAGACGCGGTTTAAGTAGTGTTCAGAAATTCCGGAAATTCGGTTTAGTTCCGGTTCGACGAGATACAAATCATATCCTTCTGCACATAATGTATTAAATAACTTTGCCGAAAAATTTCCGTGTACTAGGACACGATCCTTCTTTTTCAGATAACGGCGGTACAACATCAACTCGTCGATTTCCGGCAAGGAGGACGTTTCTTGGTAAAGTGCCGTGAAGCGGTCGTCGGCAAATAAGTTCTCGAGTACTTGTACCCGCGAATAACTTCCTTTTCGCGAAAATGGACCGAACAACGGTATCTTATCCATGATAAATCAACTCCTTATACGTCTGAATCGCCGCTTCATAATCTTCTCCTAGCCGCTCCGGTAAAATATCAAACTGTTCCTTTTGATCGGCTTCGAGAATGGCAAGGAATACTTCGTCCGTCTCAAACAATTGATTGGTCGTCAGTTCGAAGGCAAAACAGCCTTCATTATTTTGAATCCCGATCATTGTCAGCGGACCAAGTTTCCCTTCCGCTTGTGGCAACTCAAACATACTATATGGTGTCACAAACTGACTTGTCCCTTGGAATGCCGATGCCAGTTGAAACAAAATCGGATATAGGGCAAGTTGAGGAATCGGAAATAATGCCTCCCAGTCATTCAGCTGGCGTTCACGTAACTGACAAACATTCAAATCAGATGCTGGACTGAGTAAAATTCGTTTTCCATAATCCGCATAGATACCATCGTTCCGTATGAACAGACGATGGGAGGCCGGCATACCGACGAGCGTCGCATAATCAAGGATTCCTGCCCGTCGTTCCAGATTTGAGACGATACCCGTCTTGTGCCAATGTTTCATGACAGCATCGAGATCACTGCGTTCAAACGTCGCTAATCGTTCTTTGATACTGAAGGCCAACGTATCGGCAAACGCCAGCAGGACCGGCGTCCGGCTCATCAGTTCAATGACCGGTAAATCATGCCGGGTCGACTGATCGATGTATAACAAACTATTGATTGTCATCTGATCAAACAGCGTCGGTGCAATCGAATCGAGCAGATCCGTTGTTTCGACATAGACGTGCCGCAACGGTTGCGGCTGACGAGAAGCAGTATCCGGATAGACACCGGTGAATAACGACATCAGGGCATCCTGTAGTTCAATCGGTTGCGCATACCCTGTCGTTCCTTCTAACGGAATCGTCTTATTCAAGAAATACGGGTCTCCGAACAAGACATCGCCCCGTTCATTAATCAGATGAAACTGAACATGTAACATCCGTTGTTGTAAATACGCAACCAGTCGCAAGGTCCGTTCTCCAGGTCCTTGCAGGACAAACAAATAATGTTCGAATTCTTGAAAGTCCATATAGTCGAGTAAATCCAAAAACGTATGCTGATCGTAATCGTAACGATCCATCGAGAACCGGTGCTGTTCACAAAACGTCGTGAGTGCATCGGTCGGGTCGAGTTGGTGTAACCAGCCTTCACTTTCAGAAAGAACCGTTAGTCCGATCATATCCATGCTCCTTTCAGCAATCTGTATTAAAAAAGGCTTCAAACCTGTGACGGAATGAAGCCACGTCAGCAAGAGACGTCATCATGAAGTTTTTAGTTCTCGTTTCGCCGGCGGTTTGATCCGGTCCATTTCCCGACTTGCCAAGGGTGCGACCGAGACAGCAGCAGCATTTAAGCACCAGCCGTAAGATGTCATCGTCCGGCGCGATTCTTTAAAGGTGAGATTCATAGGAGTTACCCCTTTCATTCGTATAAAATGGCAAACAACACGTTGACGACTTTTTGAACTAAACGTTTGGTATCCGGTCCCGTTCCCTCTTATAATGGAAAAGGGTATCGTTTTCTCAAATCCACTGGACAGAAAGGACAGAACCCGATGGATCAATTCACATCCCCGCAGATTGGCCTGGCCCTTCGCCGCCTTCGCAAGAAACATAATCTGACGCAGAAGGATTTAGCGAACGGCATTTGCAGCCAAGCGGAAATCAGTAAAATTGAAAGTGGGACACATTCTCCGACGGTTGATTTATTATATGCATTATCACGAAGATTACAAGTTCCAATTAATACATTTTTAGACCATACTAATTATCGAGAATCTTTAAAAATATTAGATGAAAATTTATTAGTTCGCTTTCGAAACAGTGAGTTTCAATCTATTTATCAAGAAACTCAAAAGATAATAAATTCTAGTCCTCTCGATCGCGAGCTAAATCTGCTTGTAAGATATTTTTACTCTTTAAGTTCTTATCGTTTAAAAAAAATCGACTATAGAACTTGTATTATTGGTTTACAACAACTTTCAGAACATTATTCTACGCTACATTATTCACCTAGTATGATATTAAGAATTAAATCAGCAATTGCAATATTACACTTCGAAAATAAAAGTTATAAGCATAGTAGAACTGTTTACGAAGAGCTAATGGAACTCGACTTCGATAGTGACGAATTAATAGTTGAACGAATTAGAATTCACTATAATTACTCAAAAATTTTACTGAAACTGAATGCCGTTGAAAAAGCATTATTTGTCGTTGAAGAAGCGATTAATATAAGTCTCTTTGAAAAAGATATGTCTTTATTAGGACAACTCTATTCTCAAAAGGGTGAATGCCAAGAATTACTAAATTATTCTTTCGATGAAATTTCTAATTCATATACTAAAGCGTTCCTTTTATTTGATTTAATGGATATAAGAGAATATCGCCAAATAATTCTTGAAACAAAGTTTAAATTTATAAAGAATAGATTAAATGAATAATTACTAGAAGATTAAGCAAGATCACGTTTGATTGAAAACTCGAATGGAATTTCTTTTGCTACGTCACGCTTAATCGAAAATTCAAATGGAATTTCTTTTGCTACATCGCGCTTGATTGAGAATTCAAATGGAATTTCTTTTGCTACATCGCGCTTGATTGAGAATTCAAACGGAATTTCTTTCGCTACATCACGTTTAATCGAAAATTCAAATGGAATCTCTTTTGCGACGTTAGTTTTCACGTTCGAATGCGATACTCCGTTAAGTCCAAGACTTAATGATAGTGTGGCCACTCCTATAAGAATTCCTAATTTCTTTTTCAAGTTCATAATGAATAACCTCCTAATTTTTTTGTCTAGCTCTGTAACAACATCATATAACCTTAGACCCCCTTCGGATATTCGAATACGAATATTTCGCACGTTTTGCACATTATTTACACTTTCCACATCTTTTGACTTAGGCCATAGGTCACGAAATGTACATTTTTTTTACATTTTATCCACCATTGTGTCGATACAGTGTATGAAAATAGATTTTTTAGAATATTCAATCACTCTCATCTTTACGATGTTTCTGCATACAAAAACCCGTTTCGTCTGCTACGTACAAACGAAACGGGCTTTTTTTATTTGGATGAACGGCGCAGTGCAATGAAGTATCCTACTCCAAGTAAAACGACTAGTCCGAGCAAAATGCTGCTAACCGTTGTTCGCGCAGGCGATTCCGGGATCCACAGGCCGATTGCCAGATTGATTGCCGCAATCAGTAAAACTAGCCAGACGATGGTTCTAGGTCTCATCATTTCCTCCTCCACTTCAATATTTTTTAATTTTTTCTTCGCGATCCTCTTCCAAAATCCCTTTTATTCGAAGCATCCTGATATGATATGTTGACAGAAGACCATTTTTAACAAGGGGGACCTATGGATGAAAAAGTTAGCAGTATTTTGTGGTTCTAAAGACGGAGCAACACCCATTTTCCGCCAAGCCGCAACAGCACTCGGGACGACACTTGCAACTCATCAAATCGGACTTGTTTACGGTGGTTCACGCGTCGGGACGATGGGTGCCGTCGCAGATGCTGTCCTCGCAGCAAACGGACAGGCAGTCGGTGTCCTGCCACACTTCCTGCAGGAAAAAGAGATTGCCCATCCGCATCTGACGGAACTTCACCTCGTCGAATCGATGCATGACCGGAAAGCGAAGATGGCAGAACTGGCCGATGGCTTCATCATCCTGCCCGGTGGTCCGGGAACGATGGAAGAGTTTTTTGAAGTCTTCACGTGGGCACAGCTCGGACTCCATGAAAAACCGTGCGGGATCTTAAACATTGACGGCTATTACGATCCGCTCGTCACATTGTTTCAGCAAATGGAGACACAAGGTTTCCTGATTCCGGAACATGCGGCGATGCTGCTCGTCGAATCGGATCCGGAACGGTTACTCGAACGCTTCCGGACGTATCGTGCGCCGAAAGTGAAGACCTACATGAACACAAAACAGACGTGACGACAATTGTTCTCTTTCGACAGGGATATCGGAACTCTTATCCGTTATCTCTGTTTTTTTACTCCTGCCAGCTCTCGACATACCGTTTGAGCAACTGCCGGACATCTGCCTGAATTTCTGTGTCTTCGAGCGCAAAGGCTAATGTCGTCTCGACGTACCCCATCTTCTCCCCGACATCAAAGCGTTTCCCTTCGAGCTCATAGCCGTAGACGTTCTCTTGTCCATTCAGCCGTTCAATCGCATCCGTCAGCTGGATTTCTCCACCGGCTCCTGCTTCTTGTTTCGCCAGGTATTCGAAGATTGCCGGCGTCAGGATATACCGTCCGATGATTGCCATATCCGACGGCGCTGTTCCCTGAACCGGTTTTTCAACGAACTGCCGGACCTGATAACGACGTCCCGTTTGATTCAATGGATCGATGATACCATACCGGTGCGTGTCTTCCGTCGGGACCTGTCGGACACCGACGACCGACGCATCCAGTTCTTCGTACTGCTTCATCAGTTGTTTTAGTCCAGGTTCTTCCGAGACGATGATGTCGTCCCCGAGCAAGACAGCAAACGGTTCGTCCCCGATGAAATGCCGGGCACTCCAAATCGCATGTCCAAGTCCTTTCGGTTCCTTTTGGCGGATATAATGAATCTCTGCCATCGTCGTCGAGGCATCAACTTCTTTCAACAGATCGAGTTTTCCTTTTTGCCGCAGGATGTTCTCGAGTTCCGGTGCATGGTCAAAATGATCTTCAATCGCCCGCTTATTTCGTCCTGAGACGATGATGATCTGTTCAATCCCTGATGCCACCGCCTCTTCAACAATGTACTGGATGGTCGGTTTCGTTAAAATCGGTAACATTTCTTTTGGCATCGCTTTGGTCGCCGGTAAAAACCGGGTCCCGAGACCGGCTGCCGGGATGATGGCTTTTCTGACTTTCAACACGTGCATTCCTCCTCCACACTAAATTCCTTATATGTAAGCATTCGCTTTCTAGTGTCTTGTTCCCTGTTTTCGTAAAAAAAAGACCAGAGACACGTAGGTCCCTGATCCATTCTTAAAATAGTTTCGTTAAGGCTTCCGTAAATGTTACAAATGACGGCGTCTCATCGATGACCATCAGACTGCCGGCCGCAAGGACCAGTAAGCTGATGCCTGACAAGATCCACCCCGGATGTTTGACCGTATCTTCCGCATCCATGTTTTTCTTGCCTGGTTTTGCCTGGGCGCTCTGTTCTTTCAGGCGATCCCGCCGGTACTGGTGCTGTTCTTCTTTCGTCAGCTTCTTGTATTCGGTCAGGAACTTCTTATATTCCGGTACGACTTCCTTCGTCGTCCCGTCGAGTTTGACCTGTCCGTATTCGAGCCAGATGACCCGTTCGCAGAAGCTTCGGATCTGGTTCAACGAGTGACTGACGAAGATGATCGTCTTGCCTTCGTTCTTAAATTCGTTCATCTTATCGATACACCGGTTGTAAAACGTCTGGTCACCGACCGACAAGGCTTCATCGACGATCAGGATGTCGGCGTCGACATTGACGGCAATCGCAAAGCCAAGTCGAGACTTCATCCCGCTTGAATATTTTTTAATCGGCTGATCGATGAAATCCCCGATGTCTGCGAAATCGATGATTCCCGGCATCCGGCGTTCGATTTCTGCATCGTCCATCCCGAGCATCAAACATTTCAAGTGGATGTTCTCACGGCCGGTCAGGACGTTTTTCAATCCTTGGGAAACGGCGATGATTGCCACTTCCCCGTTGATTTCGACGTCACCTTCATTGGCATAGATGATACCGGAAATCAAATTCGATAACGTCGATTTCCCGGAACCGTTGATGCCGACAAGACCAACGACTTCACCGGACCCGATATCAAGTGAGACATCGCGGAGTGCCGTAAACGTCTTGACGTTTTTGCTTTGATTTTTAAACAATAACTTGAATTTTTCTTTTGTCGTCGTGACCATATCGAACCGTTTCGTGACATGGTCGAGTTTTATCATAGACATGGCGATTTCCTTCCTTAAACGAGCTCGGTGAATGATTTACGGAACTTGATGTGTAAAAACGTTCCGGCTGTGAACAAGAGCAATGTCACGCTCCAGAAATAAAGTCCCGTCGGCCATTCTTGCCAGACCCAGGCACCGCCGAGCAGACTCGCACGGTATCCTTCCACGAGGTAAAAGACCGGGTTCAGACGAAGCACACCATGTAAGACATCCGGGAACCGTTCGATGTTCCATAGAATCGGTGTCAGGTAAAACAGCATCCGCATCATTGATTGCAGGAACAATTGGATGTCTTTGACGAGCGTAATCAATGTCGAGAAACACAGGGAGAACGCATAGACGAAGATATAGGTTGCTGCCATATAATACGGGAGTTGAAGTAACTTCCATGTGATTGGAATGCCGTTGAGGATGATGACGATGAAGACGATCAGAAGCATCGCGAAATGTTGGTACATCCGGGACAGGATGACATACGATGGAATCGCACTCATCGGGAACCGCATTTTCGTCACCATCGCCAGTCGGCTGTTGATCGAGTTCGATCCGCGCAACAACGCATCATTGATGAAGAACCAGACGACGATCCCGCAGAGAAGCCAGACGATGAACGGTGTGTCCCCGTCGACGTTTTTGTTCCCTTTCAGACCGACACCAAAGACGAACCAATAAATAAAGATCTGTAAACCGGGATTCAGCAGCTCCCACAAAAGTCCAAGTCGTTGCTCCGCGTGCGCCGATTTAATCTCATAACGGGCGAGACGGCGAATCAGCGGGAAATTCTCCACTTGTTCGCGGATGATGCTTTTCATTTCTTTCCACATAATTAATTTCCTTCCGATCTGTAAAGGTACATGTATTTTAGTTCCGTTGCATCCACATCAAAATAAAAAAACGGACCCCGTTCGCGATTCTTCAAACGAACGATCGACCGCGGACAGGCAGACGCCTGCACGTTTGTCCATTCCTCCTTCCCTTTTCAAGCACGCTTTTCCTATTAAAAAGGCAGGCACCAGATGCCATGCACTTAATCAATTCTAGCCATCGTTAAAATTCATGTCAATCTATTGGGCAAACCGACACCAAACTGTAGCTTTCTGACCAACAAAAAACCAGTCGGCAGCGGTATGAGAGACATCGCTGCTGACTGGTTCCGAATGGGATAGAAGTGGAAATTCAATTGTCGTTGGCGGGGATGACAATCCCCAGATCAGTAATATGCTCATCACACAGAGGATGACCAAAATCATTGTGCCCTGAATCGTCTCTTTCATCGTCTCGTTGCTCTCCTCCCGCAGTTTCTTCGTTTCTTCATCATACAGAATTTATGCACTGAACTCCATCAATAGATTATGAATTAATGGGAATGTTTGACGAATCGATGTATATTTCCGTTTCTTTTTTCATTCGGACAGATTATAATGAAAGCGTTATCATTTTACGTGTTTAGGTCGAATTGACTATGAAAATGCGTTTAAGCGAACGTCTATGCCCGGTTGTCATGTCGTCCGACCTAAGAATTTACGAATTTTACAAAAGTTTTATCGCACCATCCGCCAAGAACGACTTATAGTAGAAGAAGAGGTCAACGATCGCATTTCGACCTTGTATTCATACACCCACTTTGAAGGAGGATTTTTACGTATGTATAAATCAAAACCGCTTTACGCGGCAGCCGTCGCTGTCGCCCTGACGACATCGGCAATCGTGCCGGTTGCACAGACAACTGTATCGGCAGCAACGCATGTCAAAGTCAAAACGGTCAAACTCAAGTCACTCGTCTTTACAAAAGGTGCCCCGGTCAAATTACCTGCTACATACAAGGGCGAGAAAATCACGTGGAAAAATTATGATCGCCACATTTTTAACCGCTATCAGACGGTCAAAGGAACGTATGGCAAGAAGAAATCGCCGATCGAAGTAAAAATCCTCATTCAAAACTATGCCGTCAAGTTCGTCGAAAGTGTTAAAGAACAGACGATTTATGTCGGTGAAAAACCGGAACTTCCAAAAACATTGGCTGTTCTCTATGCGACAGGCCGTGTCTATGACAAGCCGGTCCGTTGGTCGAAAGTCGATACGAGCGAAGCCGGTGTCAAATATGCCGTCGCGAGCTACACACGTCTCGGGAAAACGATCACCCTCAAAGCGAAAATCAATGTGCTCGATATCAATAAAGATGATTTCTCGATCGGGTTGATGCACACGAACGATACACACGCAAATCTCGATAAAGCACCAAAACGCGCAACCGTCATTAAAGAACTTCGCGCTGCCTACAAAGCAGACGGTACTCCGTCCCTTTTACTTGATGCAGGCGATGTCTTCTCCGGTTCGCTTTACTTCAACAAATTTAAAGGTCAAGCTGATCTTGAGCTGATGAACTATATGAAATATGACATGATGACGTTCGGTAACCACGAGTTCGACCTCGGGGACGCGGACAACCACTTGGCATTACAAGAATTCGTCACGAAAGCGAAATTCCCGTTCATCACAACGAACGTCGATTTCAGCAAAAACGAATTACTTGGTGGTCTGCAATCGAAAACAATCACAGCTGGTCCTGAAAAAGGCAAAATTTATCAAGGGATCATCAAAGAATACAAAGGACAAAAAATAGGTTTCTTCGGTCTGACGACAGAAGAAACAGCTGAGATTTCAAGTCCGGGATCTGTTGCTTTCGCAAACTACATCGATAGTGCAAAAGCAGCCGTCAAGAAACTCCAAGACCGTGGTGTCAATAAAATCGTCGCTTTGACGCACATCGGTTTTGATGACAATCCGGCAGTCGATAACGATCAGTTGCTCGCCCGTAACGTAGATGGCATCGACGTCATCGTCGGTGGTCACTCGCATACGAAACTTGAAACACCAGTCGTCGTCGATGACACGGTCGTTCCTGGTAAAACAGAACCAACGATCATCGCGCAAGCCTACCAATACGGTGATTTCCTCGGAAACCTCAACCTGACGTTCGATTACAAAGGGAAATTAACGGAGTACAAAGGATCATTGATCGACGTTTCAAAAGCAGCAGAAGATGCAACGGCCGCTACGATTCTCAAACCATACGCGGATCAAATTACAGAACTTAAAAACGAAGAAGTCGGCGCGAACATCGTCAATGAACTCGTCAATCCGCGTGGCGAAGTCAGTGTCCGGAACAGCGAAACGGCCCTTGGGAACTTGATCACAGATGGTATGCTCCAAAAAGCAAAAGAATACAACAAAGATACAGTCATCGCGATGCAAAACGGTGGTGGAATCCGTGCTGCGATCAATGCCGGTCCACTCACAGTCGGTGAAGTCTTGACGACACTTCCGTTCGGTAACACACTCGCAACGGCGAAATTGACAGGTCAGGAAATCAAAGACCTGCTTGAAATCAGCGTCGGTGTCGCACCAATCGAAAACGGCGGTTTCCTCCACGTTTCCGGCATGAAGTTTGAGTACAGCAGCAAACTCGCAAAAGGCGACCGTGTCACGAAAGTCGAAGTCAAAAACGGCGACACGTTTGAAGCGCTCGACCTTACGAAAACGTATGTCATCGCAACCAATGCCTTCACAGCTAAAGGCGGCGACGGACTTACGCCGTTCGAAGTGGCTTATAAAGACGGCCGCGTGACGGATCTTGGTCTCTCGGACTGGGAAAACCTCCGCGACTTCACAAAATCACTTGGCGAAGTCAACTACTCGATCGAAGGTCGGATCGTCGATACAAAAGCAGAAACAAAATAAGTCATCAAAAAAAGACCGGGCTTAACAGCCGGTCTTTTTTTTCGTCTGCAGGAGGTGGATGACATCCCTTCCTGGTGTTATCTTCATAACGTCTGGGTCTGATTTTGTTTCAGCAAGGCAATGATGTCATCGAGCTCATACTCCTGTGCCATCATCAATGGTGTATAACCGTCCGCATTTTTGATGGACGGATCCGCGCCTTGCTCGAGCAAAAGCTCGACTGTCTCTTTTCCTTCACCTTCAACCGCGTGATGGAGTGGTGTATATTTTTCATCATCCTGTTGATTGATTTTTTCGCCCCGTTTTAAGTAGAGCTCCACCAATTCCTTGTTGTTGCTGTAAACAGCGGTGATGAACGGCCGTTCGCCGAACTCATTGACGGCGTCGACATCGCTGCCGGCAGCCAGTAAGGCTTTAAAGACCGTCTCCAGTCCCTCACTCGACTTGCGGTATCCGAGATAATGCAAAGCCGTATCCCCGTCCGCGTCGACCGCTGTCATATCACTTTTCGGAATCAAGGCTTCGATTTCCTGAAGCGACCCCTTTTGAATTGCCGCCATCAGCTTTGATTCTCCAAGATCTTCTTTTGCCGTCGTCTGTTGTTCAATAGACGATACACCGTCCGTTAACCACTGAGGCAACTTGAACTCTGTCACGACGAAGACCAGACCGGCCAGTACAAGACAGCTCAGACTGACTAGAACAGCACTTGCTACACGGGCCGTCCGGTTTCGCTGAGCATCCAGTCCAACAAACGTCAACCGACGGGAAACGGACGACTGGTTTCGGAACAATTCGCTCAGTCCGGCAGCAAACGACAGCGGTTGTCGTTTTTGATCGATGTAAGCGGTCAGGTTCAGCGTCTGAAAGACAACCGGACCAACAACGGACCGGATAAGCGCCGGTAGACGTTCTTCTTCCGGAAGACAAGCCAGGGCCTGCCGGTCAGCCGTTTCTTCGCATGCGCGGAGATAAGCACTCCTCAGGAACGGTACCCAGCTCCCGAGCAACAGCAACATCTGTTTCTCTTCATGGTTTTGTTTTAAATGGACAAGTTCGCGAATCAACTCAAACCGGGTTGTCTCATCCACCGGATAATCAGCCGGTAACACAAGCAGATACTTTTGAAATAATCCGATCGTCCGGGGACGTTTGATCGTCTTATGGTGGGTGATGATGATTTCCGGCACTTTCCAGAATCCCAGTCGTTCCGCGTCCTGCCGAAGCTGTTCATACACGAGCGGCTGTTGCTGTTCACTCAGCAGAATGCCGTCTGCCCGGATTGTCATTACTCGGACGAGTTGCCATGTCCAAATGATGCCGAGTAGAACGAGGACTGCGATCAACAGGACAATCCCGATTATTTCAAGGGTGAACAAGGCAACAATGAGTCCGCATATTGTCACTAAAGTACTGATTAATAACAGCGTAAAGAAAACGTGTTCCCGTTTCCCTATACGCATGTTAACGGACCGTCTTTCATATTTTATTTCTTCACTCATTGATTCACCTCTTTTTCTCACTGCCCTTATCATACCGATAATTCCATAAGAGTTCCAAGGCAATTCTTGTTAATCGATCAAACCATTATCCATTAATATATTTTAGAGACAAAAATAATCCTTTTCAAAACACGTCTAAAGACCTACCTCAAATATATCTTAATTCCTAAAAAATTATATTCTTCTGACTTTTATTCAGTCATACGACTATCTCCTGTAACATTTGAAACATTACCACCATACTCCTTTTGAACCATATTCCTTTTTGTCATAGGTAAGACAAAAGTCATTTATTTAAATTGCATTCCATAATTCAATACCATATACTAACTAATAGAATGAAGATTATGGGAGTGAATTTCTTGGGATTTCTAGGCTTATTTAATAAAGAATATACTGTTCAGTATCAAGTCATTGAACAAGATGAAGTCGTGGACACGGATCGGTTGATGATCAAAGCTGGTGACCACACCGCTGCACGGAAAAAAGCAGACACGATGCTCCGCAAACAATTTGGTCGGACGCAATACAAAATCGAATGGGTTCAACGGTTTTAATCGTTAAAATACCCGATCGTCTCAATCTTACTGAGACGATCGGGTATTTTTGTGTTCAGCTCGATTGCTGATATTCCGACTTAACGATCCGATCGGCTTTTAGGAACAGGCGAATCGCCGTGTAGAGGACGATTCCGAAGACGGCGCCGCTCCCGTCAATGATGACATCCCCGACGAGCGGTGTCCGTCCGCCGGTCAGTTGCTGATGAAACTCATCAAAGACGCCGACAGTGATGGCCGTCGTCGCAGCAAAAAAGGCAGCCGGCGCAGGACGGTATCCACGCAGACGTAAGACATGGACAAGGCTTGTGCCAAGGATAAAGAACAGACCGGCATGCATCCCTTTCCGGATGAAGAATTCAAGAAAGGCGGCGGGGCCTAGTGATGCGACACTGATCGGGACCTCATAATGAAACGAGACGAACGAAAAGGCATAGACCCATCCGAGTGGGATATGATTCGTCAGAAACGGAATCAGCGATTGTTGCTGATACGTCATCGAACTGAATCCGAATAATAAAAGTAAAATGGCTCCTGCTGCAAAATAAGCTACGGGTATACGACGCATGGTTTCACCTCTCCTTCAATACTTGCCATCTTACCATGCCTTTTAAGACGGGACATACGGCAAAAGACGGATAACCGGACAAAAAAATGCCTCACTCCCAGTCGGAAGCAAGGCATATTCTATTATGAAGCCATCGTCTTCGGTTCACGCACCAGGTGCTTGATTTCACCGAACGTCACGAATGTTTTGTTTTTTGCATCATACAATTTATAGCGAAGCGATTTCAGACTTGAGAACAAGCCGATTGTCGTTGCTTTTTGAAGCGGTGGTGTCGCCGTATGGGCTTTTTCCAGGTTATAGTTCGGGACGCGCGGACTTAAGTGGTGGACATGGTGGAAACCAATGTTCCCCGTCACCCACTGTAAGACTTTCGGCAATTCGTAATACGAGCTGCCTTCGATGGCGGCTTTGACGTAATCCCATTCGCTTTCATCCTCGAAATACGAGTCTTCGAACGTATGCTGGACGTAGAATAACCAAATCCCGAGGACACCGGCTGTGAACATCGTCGTGCCTTGAATGATCAGGAATGCCTGCCACCCGATGAAGTAAATCAGGATGCCGTACAGGACGACCAGTGACGCATTGATGACATGCGTGTTGATCCGTTCTTTTTTTCGGGCATCTTTTCGGTTAAAACGGCTGACGACTAAGATCAATAAGAGTGGTCCAAGACCAAACATGACGAGCGGATTGCGGTAAAGACGGTATTTCAGACGTGTCCATTTTGATGCTTCGATATACTCTTCGATCGTCATGACCCAAATGTCACCGACACCGCGTTTATCCAAGTTCCCGCTTGAAGCGTGATGAATCGAGTGTTCCCGTTTCCACTTTTCGTACGGGAACAGGGTCAGAATGCCAGTGATCGTTCCGACGATTGCATTGGCCTTTTTGTTTTTAAAGAATGATCCGTGTGTACAGTCATGGAAGATGATGAACATCCGGACGACGAAACCGGCTCCGATGATCGCAAGCGGGACCGCGAGCCAAACGGAAATCTGTAAGGCTTGATAAGCCAAAAACCAGACGACGAGAAATGGCAAGATCGTATTGATCATCTGCCGGACGCTGGATTTGACGTCTGCCTTTTCAAAAGGCGAAACGGTCTTGCGAAGCTGGGCGATTTTTTCTTTACTCATGTGTTGCTTCCTCCTCGAATTCGTACAGCGTTCACGACGCTACAATGAAATGAACTTGATATAAAACCTGTAAACGGCGTTCGTGACGGTGAATTCGTAACATCCACATAAAGATCGACCCGACCGATATAGTTAAACGCTTGAATATTTTTAACACCAGGTAATTATAGCACATAAAAAATTGGATTGAATATTAAATTCTGATATCATTCGAAATATTTAAGGTCAGACGGACGCAAAAATATTCATTTGAAGATACAAGAATTTTAAGGTAAATACTTACAAAATAAATTCTATTTTGTATACTAAAAGAAACACCTTACTTTTAAAGGAGCGATTATCAATGAAGAAATCTTGGCTGATTCCTATGCTGTCAGCGACATTACTTTTACCGACGACACTGTCTGTCGACGCCGCAACAAAACCGACTGTTATCACGAAGTACGCGAAAGACAAAAAGGCACTAAAATATCCTTATGTGACGAAAGGTCCATCGACGAGTGTCCGAAAAACGATTAATACGGACTTAACGGCTTTCTCTAAGTTCGCGTATCAAAACTATTTAGAAGTAGAAGCATTCGAGAAGAAAGAAAGAAAAACTTCTTACTGCAAACAGAATCCTTCGATGTGTAACTTTACGTATAGTACCTCATATCAGGTAGCTGGAAATAACACTCCTTACTTAACCTTTATTTTATCGGACTATGAATATACAGTCGGTGCACACGGACTCGGCTATAAGTACGGCGTCAACTATTCGTTAAAAACCGGTAAAGAAGTACGAATCACAAGTGTATTGAAAACATCGACACAATTTAAAAAAGTTGAAAAGTACATCTACAACAAATTAAAGAACAATGACGATTACTTCGTTGATACACTAAGTGACGTCAATGTCTCGAAGAAATCGGAATATCTCATGATGAAAGACGGTATCAAAGTCATCTTCCAATCGTATGCTATTGCTCCGTATGCAACAGGTCAACCGGAAATCTTTGTTCCGAAAAGTGTTTATAAATAATCCAAAAAACCACGCAAATGACTGCGTGGTTTTTTCGTTAATTCAGTTTTTTCAACGGTTTCACCGCCGGACCTTCTAACACATTTCCCCGGTAATCAAAGCGCGAGCCGTGACACGGACAATCCCATGACCGTTCCCCGTTATTCCATTTGACGTCACATCCCATGTGCGTACAGGTCGTCTTGACGAGATGCAACTCACCGGATTCATCACGGTATCCGCCGACCGTCTTCCCGGCATGACGGACGAGTCCTCCTTCATCAAGCTCAAGATCATCTGCTGCTCGACTGGCACGACTGACTTTCCCCTTCAACAGTTCAATCGCAACATCGGCATTGTTCTTCGCAAACTGTTTGGCATCCTGTTTATGCAGCTTCGACCGGTTCGGATCAAACAATCCCCGGAAGCGGTTCGGCGTGCCGGTCAATAAATCAGATAAAAGCAACCCGGCTGCAATCCCATTCGTCATTCCCCATTTGGCGAACCCGGTCGCGACCAGGAGGTTCGGATCATCACTCGTCATTTGACCGATGTATGGCACTTTATCCAGCGAAATCAAATCCTGGGCTGACCAGAATTGCTCGATTTGGGCGACATCAAATTCACTCTCAGCGAAATGCGCCAACGCTTGATAATTGGTTTTCGTATCCGTCTGATGACCGGACAAATGATTTTCCCCACCAAACAGTCCAAGCCGCGTTCCGTCCGCCGCTTTCACATGCCGGAGTGACCGGCTCGGCGTGTCAGCACTCATGAACATGCCGTCCGGAAATTCTTCCGGAACACGTCCCGACACGATATACGATCGGTGAACTTCGAGTTTCGAGAAATACAGTCCTTTGAAGTCATTAAACGGAAAGTGTGTCGCGACGATGACTTTTTTTGCCTCAATCTGATGCCCGGATTCAAGCAACACGGTCGGTGTCCGGTTTGATTCGACCGACGTCGCCCGCGTCTGTTCGTACAGCTTCCCGCCTTGTTGTGTAAAATACTGCGCAAGACCAAGTAAGTATTTGACGGGATGAAACTGAGCTTGCTGACGGATGACAAGTGCTTGTTCGACCGGATACGGTAACTTCCCTTTAACTTCATCCGTTGCGTCACCGCCGTTGATCCCAAGCCGGCTGTAGGCATCTGCTTCTTTGATCAGTTGCTTGTGTTTCGGTCCGGTTGATGCCACGTACAGGTAGGCATCCTGTTCCTCAAGCTCACAGTCGATTGCCAAACGTTTCGTCTGATCCCGCAGAAAGCGAATCGCCTCTTCATTCGCTTCGTAATAAAGTCGTGCTTTTTCTTCGCCAAATGTCTCGATCAATTCGTCGTAAATCAAGCCGTGTTGTGACGAGACTTTTGCTGTCGTATAGCCGGTCGTCCCGCTCGCAATCCGGTCGGCCTCAATCAACGTCACGTCATAGCCCCGTTCGATCAGTTGAACCGCTGTAACGAGTCCGGCGATACCGGCTCCGATAACGACGACATCACTCGTCAGGTCACGGTCTAATGTCGGATAAGTTGAAGCTTCAATCGAAGTGCGCCAATACGATGTTGGAAATCCATCCAGTTGCTTCATTTTCCCCGCCTCCGTAAATGTCAGTTTTTTCTTTCTGGCTAACAGTTAAAGTTACCCTTGTTATCCGAAAAACATTCATAAACTATATCATTTAAATATTCAGATAAAAAAATAGCTTCGATCGAAATCGAAGCCACTTTTTTATGAACTTAATTTTTCTTTTGCCTGTTTCTCGAGCAAACCAAGTCGGCGGATTTTTTTCTCTTCAACAACAGCAACAATAGCTAATGCGATGACACCCAGTACTAACGCGGCATTGAAGACGACAAACGTATCATTCCAACCGTGTAGCGTCATTGAACCAATCGTTAAACCATTTGTTTCAGGATCCGCAATTTTCGCAAGACCTACTTTTGCGATGGAATCACCGAGCAGATAACCAAATGTACCGACCATACCGTTAGTTACCGTTGTTGCCTTTTTAGGCGCAAAACTGATGACAGATACACCAATTAACAGCTGTGGACCATAAATTAATGCACCCAAAGCGAATAAAGAAGCATAAATCATTGTCTCGCTAGTTCCGTAACGATATCCAAGAACCGCAACAGCCGTCAGCAATAAACAAATCGTCGCAACAAGTGCACGGCGTCCTTTGAGTAAATCAGACACATATCCCCAAATCAGACTTCCGCAAAGCGCGCCGATTTCAAAGAAGAAAATCGTATTGACCGCACTTGCTGTACTGAAATGCAGATGCTCCGTCACGTAAAGTGGTGCCCAGTTGTCGATTCCAATACGAACGATATAAACGAAGACATTGGCAATACATAGCGTCCAAATCCACGGATTCGAAATGACATAGGTCTTAAAGATTTCCCATTTCGTCATGCTTTCCGCTGCCAGATTCTCCGGTTCAATCGGTTCTTCGAAGATCTCTTCACTTCGGTTCCAACCGAGTTCTTCCGGATCATCTTTCCCGATGAAAAGTCCGACGACTCCAATCGTCAAGGCAATCATGGCCGGGAAGATGAACATCCCGACAACACTCCCGTTAAAGAAGACGTTAGCCCCCCAGAGTGCAAGTCCTCCGGCAATCGCACCACCAATATTATGCGAAACATTCCAAAATCCGAGATACCGTCCCCGTTTTTCAAATGGGGTCCAGCGTGTGATGGTCGAGTAGGACGATGGTCCTCCGACTGACTGGAAAAATCCACTTAATCCCCACAATACCATCAAAAGACCGATTGGACTTCCACCGGCACTCATTAAAAGTCCCATTGCTGTTACAATCATCGCTGAAAGAATCAATAAGAACGAAATGATACGTTTAGTATTTTTCCCATCTACAAAATAACCAAGCAAAGTCTTTCCGATTCCGTATGTGATTGAGAAGGCAAAACCAATGTATCCGAGATCCGTCGTCGAAAAGCCAAGCTCTTCTTTCATTAACGGCTGGGCAGCCTTAAAGTTATTACGAATGAGATACATCGCCATATACGCTAAAAAGACGACTAAGAACGCTTTCAAAAATTGTTTTAACCATTGTTTCCGCTGAACCTCAATCGGTATACCCGCGTTTGGTACTTTATTGATACTGAAGAATCCCATGTTTATTCCTCCATCTTGGATTGAGTCTTCGTATCATTTGTCATAGAGTACATTAAATCGTCTGAGATAGTCCTGATAATCAGATACAATGTCCTGACCAACACTTTTTTTTATTGGCTGCACTTGCGAAACGGCATAGGTCGGTGTCCCAAATGACACTTTCCGTAAAATATCTTGTCCGTCCTCAGACAGAACGTAACGCATGAAATCATTTGACAGCTCCTGCTGATTCCGATTTTTAAGTTTTGAAATCGCATTAATCGAATACGTGTCCAGTGGAATGCTTTTAATCGGATAGTACTTCTCACGTAACGATTGTTGATCGCCAATGAAATTAACGCCGAGCATTGCTTCTCCGCTGGCAACATAAGATACTGGTGCAAATCCGTTCGCTGTGAACAACCTTGTCTGACGGATCAATCGCCGTAACAACGTATCTCCCGACGTACCATATCCATCAAAAATGGCCTGAAGAATCGTTGCACCTGTACCCGAATGATTAGGATCCGGTAAAATCAGTTCATCCCGATATACATCTAGTGTCAAATCTTTCAGAGTGGTAGGATACGGAATGTTTTTTCCGATTCGTTCCTTCCATAAATCCTTATTGACGACGATTGCGAGACGTTCAACTTCATAACCGATCCAGTACCGATCCGGGTCTTGTAATCCTTCCTGCGACGGAATTGCTGGAAACGGAGTGGACAATCCACGTTTTTTTAACGTTTGATGTGCATCCCATGTCCCGCCGATGATGATATCTGCACGCGGATGATCCGCTTCTTGAGTCACCCGGCGAACCAATTCTTCTGTCGAAAGCCGGACAAATTCATACGTACATTTCTTAGCCTCACAATAGGATGATAAGAGGGCACGCCCGATATCTTCTTTTGCCGAGACATAGGCGGTCAAGTGTGGTGTCATTTCTCTTGCAGCTGTTCCTCGTTTTGTTTGTTGGTTGTTTTGGACGATCCAAATACTTATGACACAAATGATACTCAGCAAGAAGAGTATCCCTTTTCTCATCGACGTTTCGCCCCCTTCCATACTGATGCGAGCGATCCCTTAAGGTAAAACGTGTTTCCATTATCATCATCCATGTATTGGACGCTGAATAACGCATCATAAATGGTAATGTTCATCAGGTTATCGCGTTTTCCTGTCTCATTGGCATAACGAGCGATTTGAAGAACACGTGGTTTATCACTTGAATTTAGTGCCCGGCCGACCTCTTCATAATCCGTCATCGGTTCTGCCTTCTTGATTTTTTCCTCAAGCACTTTCCGAAGACGAGAATCGATTTTCCTCGATCGTCCTGCTTCGAAAAGAATCACTTCTTCGGCTTGAATGACTTGTCGCGAAAGCTCTTGCGGATTATGATACGCATTTAACAGACGGGCTTTGAGCATTGTCGTCTGACTAAGAGGATGTGCCGCAATGCAGCGACCATTCAAAATCATCCCTTCCCCTAGTGAAAACGACCATGACGTTCCATTCAAGAAACGAAGTGTTCCGGTAAACGTCGTCATCCCGGCTGGACAGTCTTCATTTGTCGCCGTCTTCATTTGCTTCAACAGGCTGGTGATACGTTGGATTTCGTTTCCATCCTCAATCGTCTGTTCGCCCCATGCACGGTGACGAATCGTCAACTCGGTCGGAACCGAGTTGTCTGATTGATTCAGGATATCCGGATTGTCTTTGATGATATGCAGTCGACCAAAAACGTTTTGTTGAAGTAAAAGAAGACCGAGGACAAACAGGATGCCCATCAAAATAAGGTAAACGAATGTCGAAGCCTTCATGGTTCATCTCCTTGCTTGGTTCTTAGATTACAGGTCAATTGTTTCGCAAATCAGACTCAATTGTTTCGTAAATGTATCTTTTAGAAAGCGTTTTCATAAATTTTTGTTTTGATCGGCAAGACGAAAGATGATTTCAACTTTCGTCCCATTCTCGTCACTATCCACTAAAAAACGGCCGCCTTGCTCATTCATCAATTGACGGCAAAGTAACAGACCAAGACCGTTCCCTCCTGCTGATTTCAGAGAATCCGTTCCTGAAGAAAGTTCTTTTAGAACATACGGATCAATTCCAATCCCATCATCCTCAATCCTTAGATGCAGTGATTCCTCTTCCACAAAGCTTGATATATTCAAAACCATCGCGTCGCTATATTTAACTGCATTCTCGAGTATGTTCAACACTACTTGTTTGGTCTGATCCGGTTGTCCCAGTACAAATACTTGTGACAAATTCATCAGTACTTTGATGCCGTGCTGGTCCATCCGGAGTTTCATGATAAATAAACTGTCTTGAATAAGCGCCTCAACATCAAACATCGTCGATGCAAGTTGTCCATTCATTCTTTTTTGTTTAGCGTTCTCCAAATTGTCTGAGACCAGTCGTAATAAACGCCGGCTCTCAGTTTCAATGTACTGATAACACCTTGCGGCTTCTTCCGCCTCAAGCTTCGGAATTAAATCGACATACCCCATGATTGCCGTCATCGGTGTCCGAAGTTCATGTGTCACCTGATCAATGAACAGTTGTTGTTCCGCACGTTCATGCTCGAGTTGCCGAATGTTATGTTGAACCGCATCCGCCAGTGAAGCAAAATCTGCTGCAAGACGATTTAACTCCTCATAGGGATATTCCGGCAACTCATTTGCATAATAACCTTTCGTCAAAGCATGCGAAACACTTCGTAAATCATCGATTGGTTCGATGATTGTCCGGGACATCCGGCGTGCTGTAACGACGGCAAGACCGAGTAAAATAAGAAAGACACCACTGAACACATAAGTAAGTTGTCTTAATAAATCAGCTTCCGGTTTCAGATCCACTAAAAAACGAATGGATCCGACGATATCTGTCTCATCGTAAATCGGACTCGAAAAAAATAAGACAGGTGCTTCGTTTTCTTTTAAAAACAAATAACTTTTGGTCCCTTTCAAAGCCTGATCGATATCACTCGCAAGAAGGGGCAATTGATCACGTTCGGAATCCGCCAGTAATTCAGATTTTGATCCGAATAGTTGAATACGGACATCAAAGCGGCTTGCGAGGTAAGAGGCAATCGGTACCGCACTCTCCGCCAACGAATCCGCCTGTTCGTTCTCAAGATAACTCATTGTGTACAGCTGTGCTTCCCGACTCAATTTTTGCGCGGACTCAACCGCATTGTCATATAGATTTGATTGAACAAATGCATAGATGATTAAAAAGAAAGTCAATAAAGCTGAAACGAGTAAAAGAACAAAATTTTCTATGATGACCTGTTGAAGTTTCATGCGTCGACCCATTTATAACCGGCTCCGTAAATGGTCTTGAGTCGTTCCCCTTGAGGTCCCAGTTTTTTTCGCAGACGTTGAATCATAATATCAACAGCCCGGGTTTGTCCTGAAAAATCAAAGCCCCATACTTGCTCAAGCAATTCTTCCCGTTCAAAAACACGCTTTGGATGTTGCAAAAACAGTGCCAGCAATGCATATTCGCGATACGTTAACGGAAGCGGCTCTCCGTCCAACGAAATCGTCCGCTCTGCCGAATCAATCGTCAAAAAAGAATCGTCTACGGTAAATGGTTTTGGAGTCATTTGAACAACACGTTTCAGCAAATTTTTCACACGTAGTACAAGTTCCGTACCGTTAAACGGCTTCGTCATGTAATCATCAGCTCCGAGTTGCAGACCAATGATTTTATCATTCATCTGATCACGTGCAGTCAGCATTAAAATCGGTAAATCAGGTTGCGATGCCCGTAACTGTGGAATCAAATCAAATCCGGTCGTATCGGGCAGCATTAAATCAAGAATGATTAGATCAAATGATTGCGTTGCATGCAGCTTCAATGCTTCTTCTCCACTTTTTGCTGTCTCGACTTGATAGTGTTCGATTTCCAGCTGTAATCGAACGAGATGACGGATGCTCTCTTCATCATCAACCACTAAAATATGCATAAGTATCCTTCTCTCTACTTGTTCTTGTTTCTTAGCTTATCATGGTATCGCTTTCACGAAAATTTTCCAACTATTTTAATTACTCCCTGCACATGAATCACTCAAAAAAGAACTCTATCCCCTTTTTTTAGGAATAGAATTCTTTTTTAAACTTTATATTTTAGATGCTTTGTATCATACAATCACTCACTTCACCGTAATCTTGATCTGGACGACCGTTTCATTGCCCGAACGATCCTTTACGCGGTATGTCAACGGATAGATGCCTTCGCGCTTCGTATCGACCCGTCCCGTAATTTTAATTTGATTCGTTAACATGCCGTCCACTTCATCTGATGCTGTTACACCGGAACTCGGATTAAACAAACTGTTTTGCTTAATCGTTTTCGAGACCGCTCCCTTCAGGACCGGAGCGGTCGTATCCTTAACAGTGACTTTTCGGATATGTGTCCGTTTATTGCCGGCCGCGTCCTGGACACTGTACGTCACAGGATAGACCCCGACTTTATCGGTAGACACCGTTCCGGAAATCTTCAGCTGTTCTGTCACATCTCCATCGACGTTGTCGGAAGCGGTCACATTCCGTTTCGGACGGAATCGTTCGTTGACCATTAAGACCAGATCGTCCGCACCATCAATCACCGGGCGTGTCATATCTTTGATCGTGATGATCCGTTTGACTTCGCTTTTATTACGTGATAAATCGTATGCAGTATAAATCAGACTGTAGCGCCCTGGTTGGTTAAGATCAAGATTCCCGGTCACGCTCAGTAATTCTTTGACATCGCCATCCGTCTCATCGATCACGCGAATCCCTTTGTATACATCAAATGATTGACTGGCCGGAATCGTCAGTCCGGTAGCTCCCTCGATTTTTGGAGCGATGACATCTTCAATCCTTTTTTCCTCAGTAACATGCAGGTTGCCTTTTAGATCCTTCACTTCAAATGTAATATACTGTTGTCCGCGTAAGGCGACGGGCGATAACACAAACATCCCTTTCGCGTCAGACATCGTTTGTACACTCTTTTTCCCGAGACGTGCCGTGACTTGCATGAAGGGCTCCGTCTTTCCGGTAATCTTCGTCGCTTCGTTCGTCATATGGTCCACATTAAACTGGAAGAACGGCTTCGCTTTTTCGACGATCACTTCGCGACCAGGACTCCGGTTCCCGAATATGTCTTTCAAATACACCATCAATTTCGTTCCGGCAGTTTGCTTCGGAAGATCGATGTAATACATGTCACTGTACCGCGACGGTCCTGTATGACGCATTGCAATCCGTTCTTGTCCCCGGTAGACTTCAATGATCGTATCGTTCCCTTCGCCACCGACTGGTAACATGGTTTGAGTATCCGACAGCTTCCCGACGTGCTCCATGATTGGTGCTGTCACGTCATGCAGATGGACGGTTTTGACGGCACTTGTTCTTCGATAGTCTCCAACAGCTTGAACACGAATAGCTTTACTATCGTCAGGATAGTCAAACGCAATTGAAAAATGACCGTCCGCATCGGCTTCGCCGGATCCAAGACCACCCTCGCCATAGACAACATTTCGTCCGCCTGTGATTTCAACTCGTGCAAACGGCTCGGTCGTTCCCTCCAATCGTAAAATATCATCATTGATTGTCATTGGAACATCAAGACGAACGGCTGTCTCTTCTTGAACTTCAAGATGTTTTGGTGTCGCCTGCCAGTTTTCATAGGAAGCTTCAATCGTCAACTCCGTCCCAACTTCTTGCTCTACAATCGGTAATTCAAACGTTCCTGTGTTTGAGACCGTGACACTTCCGAGCAATGCTTGATTTTGATAGACTTTCAGCTCCATTCCCGGGACGCCTGTTCCTGTCAGCGTTTTATCTGATTTCGACACGGGGTTGATGTCGTAATAATAATACTGCTGTTCATACACTTCTGAACGAAGGTCAAAGGTATCGATCGCTACATAACGTAACTGTGTCGTCCGGTCCAATAGAATCGGATAACGTTCGTAATACTTCGAACTGTCTTCCGTCGGTTTCGACCCGTCCGTCGTGTAATAGATGGTCGCTTCCTTCGTCGCCTCGAGTTTCACTTCTTTTGTTCCTGAATATAGACCTGTCGTCAAGGAAGCATCGACTTCCGGCTTCGATTGATCCATGATGCCGAGACGTTGTCTGAATTGATTTCCGAAGATGTCCTTCAAGATGATTTCAATTCCTTTTTTACCGACGATATCATAATCCTGGACGGAAAATGTACCGTTCGCCTGAAGGGGTAACGACTTCCCATCAATCGTCGCTTCGAGTACCGGTGACGTCGCTCCTGTAAACGACACTTTTCCATCAACCGGAATAAGTGGCTTTCCATAAATCTGAAGCGGCATGCGTGGAATGATAGTAGTCGTCTCGACGTCGAACTCGACTTGATCACCTTTCATAAAGTAAGCCGTCCCTTGCTCGCGTTGAACGGTAGTCGCTTCACGAACGATTCGTTTGGCACGAATCATGTCCTCTACCATGACGTTTCCTTTACTTTCCAACGTCCCGTACACATAAACATTGCCCGTCGTACGTACATTTTTTAAGATGACGTGGGCATCCGGTCCGATATACAGATTTTCTTCAATCGTTTGATTCTCAAGCACGGTATCTTTTAATAAAAATCTTCCTTCAATCGGAGTGACTTCTCCGTGTCCTTGAACAATTGCTGCTTGAACATTTAACGGTGTCATTAAAACGTATGAATGAGGTACGATGAGTGATGCAATAAGCCCTGTAGCCAGTACATGTTTCCACGACAATTTCGACATGATGATCTCCTTTTAAACGTCTATACTGACGTTCGTAAAATAAAATCTAATATTCCATTTAATTCTAACTTATTGATTTTTTTGTATGTATATTGTTTTGATTTCTTATATCAATTGATTCTTTAGTATTTGTACAAGACCTACTCTTTTTTTGAACATGACAAAAATGACTCCGAAATTTTTTCGAAGTCACTGCATGTCATATTTAATTCCCTTTGATTTAACGAATCGTAAACTTCACTTTGTCCGCTTCTCCATAAGCATCCGGCTCAAACGTCCACCGTTCGACACCTGTTTTAACCGCCTTGAAATGATAGCCTTCCATTTTGAGACGACCTTCACCTGATGAAAGCGCACGATACACGTATGGGGTCGTATCATCTTTGTATTCACGGACCACCGCAACCGATTGCCCTTTCTTTAGGCTGATGTTGTGAGGACTTGTTAAATACGTATAGCCTGCATAGCGATCTAACGTCATATACTTCGAAACTTTCCCGGCGACTTTCCGATCGTCCGCTCCTGTCCCGTCACGATGTTTTAATTTCGTCCCTTTGTAGGAGTAGACATCATGAACGATTGTCATCGACCCGACATACAGTTTTTTATCACGGATGACCGCTTTACCAAATCCATAAGATTCTTTTGCTTCAAAAATCTTTTTGATCTTCTTTCCGTCTGTCGATCCTAATAAAATGGGTGTGAAGTACCCGCCACTTCCACCAGTCGGTCCAATCACCAACTGTTCTTTTTTGTTATCCATCATTTTTCCTTTTGCTTCAACATCATAATAATCCGTATCTCGGTCTGTGTATGTATATACCGTAGACCATTTTTTCTTTTTCGCATCGTATTTCTGAGCTTTTCCGATGACGTCGTTCATATACGTTTTTGAGTTAAAGCGTTCATACAAAACAAACGTTTCCGGATACTTTCCTCCGAGTAAATAAACGGACCGCACATCAATCGGCTTATATCCGCCTGAGAGTTTACTTTTCTTTAATGAAGCGAGTTGTTTATCGACAATCTTATTTTCTGATTTACTGAGTGCCGCTGCCGAATCCATCTGGATAGGCAAGAGACTGATTAACAGCCCTGCCGTTGTAAATAGTATTGTTTTTTTCATTTCAATTTCCTCCTCGTTTGGTTAATAGCGTTCTGCATCATTGACGCTAAATGAACTTAATTGTTCGGTACTCTTGATAAACCATTGTTCTTGATTCAGGTCATATTTGAGATGATAGCGAAACGGTACGTTATCGCCTGGATCTTCTTCCACGAGCGAATCGTCTTCATCATAATAATCGCCTACATAATAAGAAATCGCTTCAATCGTAGCTGATAAATCAGTCGCATTTTCACTGATTTTAATGGACGATGGTGAATATTCAATACTGTCAAAATATCCTTCCCAGTAAACGCCTCTCTTTTCTAAAGAGTTATAGTAACTTTGTTGTCTTGCCAAGTAATCCGGTTCTCTGTACAACGTAAAATAAGACGTATCCATGCTCTCATATGCACTTTTCCATTCACTGGCATGATCATTGATGGTGCTGATGATGTCGTCCTTCACGGATTGTCTCACTTCCATACCACGACCTTTTGCCGAATCAGAAAGCGACGTTCGATTCGTCACTAACCAATCCTGTTCTGACTTCGTTAAATCCAGTTGCCAGACGATTGTACTTGGGTCTGGTCGTTCATGAAAATAAGGCTGATAAGAACGAGACGAGTAATCAACCGTCACTTTCACTGTCGCTTGATCACCTTTGATGACAATATCACTCTGAGGAATATCGTTGATCGTTAACTCTCCATCGAAGATGTATCCGCCGTTGATTAAGTCGTTCAGACTTTTTTGAAAGCCTTGATTGTAGGTGCTTGTACTAACAGAAAGACCCTTAACTGTTCGGTCAGTCAATGCATCTTCCAACTCACGAAAGAAAATCTCGGAAATATCACTGATTTGTTCATACGATTCCTCTAAGTTCATATCTTCTTTCGTTTTACCTTTTTCTTTGGAAGTCGATTCTTTTTTCTCGTCCTCTTTCGCTTCCTCTTCCCCTATGACAAATGTGGCATTCGACTTAGGTTCGTTTGATTTTTTAGCAACAACGTCTTCTTCCATGCCCCAGTAATAATAGGCACCTCCGGTAATCCCTGCTATCAAAAGAAGACTTACAATGCCGACACCTCTTTTATTTCGCTTTTGTTTTTGTTTTCTTTCGTATTTGATCACGACGTATGCCCGTTCAATTTCTGTGCGTTCTTCTGATTCTTCAGGGTATGCCATTAATTTTTCTTCATAAGCTTTATCTAACTCTTTGTTACTCGATGTTCTTGATATTCCTAATCGTTCGTATGGATCCATAATCATTTCTCCTTTTATGAAAATTTTGTTATTTTTATCTTTATTTTACATTATAATAACCATGGTAAGAAAGGAGTGCACACATAGATGGCACATTGTTCAAACTGTCATACCCCTATGAATGACCAAATGATTTTCTGTCCTGTTTGTGGACAAAAAAGTGTTAGAAAACACTCACGTTTTTCTAAAAAGACCTGGATGTTATTTTCACTTGTATTTCTACTTTTAGTAGGAGGCGGTGTTTTGGCTTATGCAAGGTACCAGTCTTCACAACCTTTGTTTCAGACAAGCGAGCTAACTCACTCAGCAGCTGATCGTGACGAAGTACTGCCTCAAGGGTTCGCAGGCACGCAACGTAGTCAGTTAGCAGATGAGGAATTAGAAGATTATCTCGTATTTGACTCTGCTTCACCAGATTCACTTTATCGCTTTCTAAGTGTCTACACCCAGCGTCTTCCTTCTCTCAATAAACAAGATAGCGACTGGAGTTACTACGATTCGAGCATCGAAGATTACAGTCCTTATTCCGATCTTTTCTACGGTGAAGAGGATTTGACAGACGACGAGCTTCATTTTTTTGGAAATCGTTTAGACTTTTCTGAGGATGACCCGTACAGTTACGTGACATTACAAGATATGACGTTTGATTCGATCGAATTAATTAGCAAAAATCAATTCCATGTTCAAACAACTGAAACCTATTCACGTAAAAGTTTTGCAGAAGAAGACAAACAGCTACATAAGTCGATTACGAACTATGAATTGAGTTTTGACGATGGAACATACACAATCACTTCAGTTAAACGTTCATTTAAAAAGGAGATCAAATCATGATGTTACGAACGAGTCTTACGATTATCTTCGCCGTTTTATTAAGTGGTTGTGCAAATGAGTCTGCTAACTTGTATATGAAACAAAGTGCACAAAGTACGCTCGAAGGTGAACTCGACCAAGAGAAACAATGGTTTGAAAAAGCAAAATTAGAAGGTGCGACCGACAAACATCTGATTGCTCTGAGTCAGCAACAAGAAGCATTTCATGATCTTGAAGCAGCTATTTATATGAATCAGACTACAAACGCTGTTAAATTTGCCGAACGTGTCATGAACCAAACGTTCGGAGATCGATCACTTGCAAATCAAGCTTCCACATATCATCGAACTTTACTCAACATTGAGCGAGAATTTAAAGATTTTCAAGGTACCTACACTTACACAACGAGTGACCAAGGTGAGTATGAGCAGGATTACTCAAATGCAACAATCGACGTCAGTACGTATCCTAATCGGAAAGCAACACTGACCCTCCATGATGTACTCGACTACGAAGGTGAACCTCTCGATGACTTTGAATATACAGGTCGCTTTGATTCGGAAAACAGTCTAATGGTTTATTTCTATGAATCATCGCTTGAAATTATTTTTGATGAGGATGGTCACTTAACATTTCGAGATTCCGGTATTGAAAAAGACTCAACTGTAGACTTTGAAAAGTCAAAAAATCAGTCTTTATGATAAAACGCTTGTCTTCATACGGAGACAAGCGTTTTTATATATTACGCTTTCGTACCTTTTAAACGTCGTAGTCCATATCCTGCTAAACCACCGAGGAATGGGAAGAAGAAGAGCATAAAAGCATTCCAAAGAGTCAGGCTTGAGATGACGACACCAGCCATGAGATCTCCATCCCACTGAACTTCAAGTCTCGTCTGTGTGAAATATGCCAATACGAGACCTCCAACGAGGAAAACACTTCCGTATACGACCGTAGCCCGTAACGTTCGTATCCAGCGGAAACCTATCACGATATGGAGAGCAAACATGAGAAGAAGGAAAATCAATCCGTATGGCGCAACGCTTGTGCGAAGAAGTTGTTCTTCTTCAAAAGGAGATGTACTATCCGCTATTTCGATCATACGAGATACAAGACCAACATCGACTGTTTCATCAAAACGTGTGACTTTCGGATCGAGCGTTGGATCATTTCCATTCTCGATTTGATTACCTACAATGTCTTGAATCCGATTAAGACCCGATGCTTCTTCTGCTTCTGTGACGGGCTTTTCTAAGTCATTTAATCGGTCTTCTCCATATAAGGCAGCGCCAAGACGGTATTCTTCTGTTAAGACCGTCATTTTAAAATCAACTTGTCCGGCTTGAGACATTACATAAATCGGTGAAGCACCACTTAGGAGTACGAGACTTGTCGTCTCTCCAACAGCGGCATTATCTAGTTCATCTAATTCGTTTAGATAATAGAGTTGTCCGATTGATGTCATAAGAACGCCTGCTAAATAAATGCTCATCAGAGTCATTGCAGCAACCCGACCGACTTGCCAAGATCCGCGTAATTCTTTTTGTCCGATAAAGAGGAACAGCAAAACGCCAGAAAACGAGATGAAGAAAGTCCGTAAGATACCTTTTAATAGATGAAGATCAAAAATACCAAAGTCTGTCGCAAACAATCCGACCAGTAAAGCAATGAGAGCTAATGTCAGTGAAAAGATGAAGGTCCGTTCAATTCGTTCGTTCCACGAAACTGCCTTCCCTCCAACGACTCCACCTCTTTCCAGTAACCACGCACTGCCCATTAGGAGGAAGAGGCCGGGTAATGAAAGAAGAAGATGTCCGGAGAAAATGTGAAAATCTAATTGATTGACTGCTTTCTGAATCTCCGGTAAATACTCGGCATCTCCACGCGATACTTCCGTGATCAACCACGATTTTAAGTCCTCACTTGATGTCAGTTGAAGACCTGCCAGCGATACAAATAACAAGAAGAAAAAGAGACCAACTGCACTATAATCACTTCCGATATTCTGTTGAGCAGTCTTTAATGAATCAAGGGAGGCCTCTCCACTAACAAGACCCAGAATAATGAACAATAAAACAATGATTGCTGCGAAGCAAATCAGGGCGGCTACGCTTCCGACTACTAGACTTGGATTCGAAGTCGACAGATCAAAGCGTGAAAAAAGTGTTCTTCCCCGCTCTTTCCATGTTGAGTTCGTCCCCCAATTTTGTGTCTTCCATTTTTTACGAATATCATCCATGCCTGGTAAACGATCTACGATCGAACCTTCTGACGTTGCTGCCACAAGTCGCGAATGACCACAACTCGGACAATAAGAAGAACGACTATCCATCTGATGTCCGCATCCAACACAAAAGTGAGCTGCTTGTTCAAAGCGAATCGGTCTTAACTGTTTATCGAGTACTGTTCCGTCTACACTACAATACTGAGCATGTTGAGCATGAGCTTTCCCACAGGTCGAGCAGTACTTCATAGATGTTGCCCCATTTCGGATCCACAGCATGTACAGTATTGTTGATCGTTCCGTTGTGGTGTATGACAAGTAGAACATTCTACCTTCATCTGATCAGTTTCTCTGGGAACCGCTGTACCACACTTACCACAAAATTTCGCTCCCGGTTCTAGTGCGGTTCGACATGACTTACATTGCTTTTGCGCCGCTTCAACTTCCATTTCTTCAATTCGTGATAATGCACCAAATACAAGGACTTCCTGCGCCAAAATGTCTTTAATTTCATCACGGCGCCCTTCACTTCGAAGCTTCATATAATGCCGCTCTCCGATTTCGTATAAAAGACGTCCTTTTTCACGTCGAGCTTGTTCAGCATTTTCATGTAATTCTTTAGGTGTCATTTCTTGAAATCGTGATTTTATCATTTTCCAATCCATCATTTATGTTTCCTCCCTGATTTTACTTAATGTTTGTAGCTTGCTGAATTCTAAAACTCTCTTCATAACTGTCAGAATCCGGAGCACTTCCATATGTGAAAAGGTATCGGAAGAGTGATTTTGATGTTGATTTTCCAGGTGATTCGCTATCATACGAATAAAGTTCGCCACGGATATACGTTGTTGCCATTAATTCGATTCCGACCGTATCACCATATTCAACAAACTTTGCAGACGAACGATCAATCGAGGCACTCATGAACTCGCCATCCCATTCCAAATCTTTTCTACTCCAGTCATCGTAATTTTTTTGTTGCTTCGCTATATAAGAAGCATCATCGACAAGTGTGAAGTAACTCGTATCCTGATAGTTCGCTGCATCGACCCAATCGGAAGCATGTTCTTCAACGACTTGCTCGATTTGATCAAGAGTAGATTCCGATGGTTGAAATACAAAATCAATTTTTTTCGTATCCGGTTTGACGAGCACCTCCTCTGATGTCTCATCTCCCCAGGCAAATTGATTTTCAATAGCTAAAGTAATCCCGTTCTTCGGAATCGGTCCGTATGAATCAAGTTCCGAAATCGTCTTTGATGTTACTTTTCCATCGACGATCAAAAACGCGTCTGGATAAGTTTGATCTAAGAAGACGGCGTTACCTTTTAAGGTGATTTCATATTTTCGATTCGAAGCATCTAAGGTTAAAGGGTTAATTGTGACTTCACTCGACTCTTTTCCGTATTCCCCATCATAGGCAATTTTGGCATCGGTCAGTCCTGGGTATATACCATCCATTTGGATACCATCTGATGATGCCTTACTACTTTCTGTCCCGACCGGATTAACAAGCGTCACTTTTGTTCCTTCAAAGTTACTGATGACTTCCGTTCGCACTCCCTCTAGCTGCAGACGATAATCCTTGAATATCCCAAACTGACGTCCGTCCGCTACAATTTGTGCTGGAACATCGCTTTCGTTCTCAGCTTGAAGAGATGTCCCCGCCATTAATAGATATTCCATAAATGATTTCTTTTGTTCAGGCGTCTCCTTCAAGGCATCCAGAAAACGCTGAGCCATTGATTGATCGATTTGCTTTCCATTAAACTCCGTATGTTCAGATAATAACTTTGCATCACCAGAACGAATGGCAGCACGTACTTCATTCGTCGTCGCCTCAACGGTAAACCATTGTGTCGATAACCCATAATAAGCTCCACCAGCGATTAACAGAAGTACAAGAGCTGATAGAAGAGCTTTTGTTGTTTTACTCACTTTTTTAGACTGAATAGGTTTTACGTCTCTTTCTTTTTCAATATGGTTATTTTCTTCTTCGCGGCCTTTAAGAGCATCACCACAGCTCGGACAAAATTTCAATCCACGCTTCGCAGAATCCGCACAATTCACACATGACATTCCATAAACCTCCTTTGATCTCACACGAACAATCAAACTTCTCTAAGTTAAATTTATCCATAGAAGATATTAACACAAAAAAGATATATTTTAACTTAAATTTGTAATAAAAAGAATCTATTTACTTATATTTAAAATAAATATTCAAATTCAGGTATAAATGAGTATTTTATGTATGCAATAAAATAAAAAAACGATGTGTCATAAATTCGACTACACCGTTCAAAACGAAAAATTTATTAGTAATTACTTAAACCAAATGCTCTTACGTATCCGTTATAATCATAATCTGCCCAAAAAGTTGTTTTAGTAGTTGGTTTATATTGCAGTGTCCCTGCACGTTCATAACGAATTATCGTTTGATTGTTTACTACATAAAGCATCTTATTCCATTCATTTTTTTCCGTCTTAAGATGTACTTTTGGTTTTCCCAGTGCACTCGTGAACTCCGTCCATTTGATCTTTCGTTGATCAAAAGACGGCATCGTCATGATATCACCGATATGATTTGGATATCTTTCATCAAAACCAATGGTTCCATAAACTAAGGATGCTTTTACCTTTCCGAACACACAGCAACTTGTGCTATCAATACCGTAAATAGCATCTTTTCCTTTAATCTTCATTCGATCGTACAACTTTGCCTCTGCCTTATACATCGTTCCTTTTTTTGCGGCAGCATAATGTTCTTTTAAATAGGTACTATTACTTTTCTTAAAGACGCTAACCGTAAACAATTTTGTTTTACTTTTATTTTTTGCACTATCTATAGCATATAAAGATAACTTTGTACCACTTGCTTGGGCTTTAAAGGTAAGTTTATACATTCCTTTAGCATCGGCTGTCGAGCTGGCAACTTTAGTTGTCCCTTTATAGAGATAGACAGCTGCTTTCGCTTCCGTTTTTCCGCTTATACTGGTGGTTTTCGTCGTTACAGCACTGGCTGTCGGAACCGCTGGAGCTGTCTTATCAATTACTTTCAGGCGAACTTCTCGACTCTTATTTTTAGCCGCATCCATCGCGTAAATTGTTAAGATTGTCCCAGCTTTTTGCTTAGGTAATTTCACTGAAAATTTTCCCGAACTGCTTATTGCTTGTCCCACTTTTTTGCTTCCATTCATGGCAATGATAGTACTCTTATTTTCAGCTGTACCTGTCAGAGTTGTCATCGAGTCTGAGAATACATTTACTTTAGGTACGGTTGGTGATGTTTTATCGATAACCTTAAATGTTGTCACGGAACTTTTATTTTTCAAATCGTCTTCAATCGATACTGATAAAGTCAATCCGCCAAGCTGTTTTGGTACAGAAATTGTGAATTTACCTTTTTGACTTTGCTTAACTTGCCCGATAACTTTGTTCGAAGAAGTATAAACAGAAATTATTCCTCCAGATACGTCGTAAGGAAGTTGTCCGGTAACTTGCATCGATTGGTCGGTAAAAGCGTCTACGAGAAGTGGACCGTAAACAGATGTATTTACAGCTTTAGCTGCATTGACACGACCATATCCATAATCATCGTCTTTTCCTTTGTCTCCAAGATCATCTGACGTTTCAATCAGACGCTTGACGATTTGATCTCCAGTCAAATTTGGTTCGTTCGCTTTAATCAGAGCAGCAACTCCTGCGACCACAGGCGAAGCCATCGACGTGCCGCTCATTTCACCATATTTATCATATGGTAATGTCGAATAAATGTAACTTCCCGGTGCTGAAACATCAATTGTTGGTCCATAATTAGAGAAATAGGACGGAGAATCCCAAGGTGTCGTAGATGCAACCGATACTACATGATCATAAGAAGCTGGATAAGAAGGCTCATCTGTTTCTTCATTGCCAGCCGCTGCAACAATGACTAATCCAGAATCGTGTGCATAATCTATTGCTTCTTGGTATAACCAACTGTAATAATAATTTCCTAAACTCATATTAATGATATCAGCGTCATGATCGACCGCATGATAAATAGCTTCGATGACATCAGATGAGTAAGCGCCATCTCCTTCAAATACATTAAGCGGCATGATTTTTGTTTTGGGAGCGATACCTGCTCCACCGGTGTAATTATCAATTTCCCCGGCAATAATCCCTGCAACATGTGTTCCATGTTCACCTAGCGGGATTGTTTCATCAGAACCTTCTACGATATCGTATGGACTAACAATATTATTTTTTAAATCCTCATGATATAAATCAATTCCATCATCAATCACAGCAACAATGACGTTCGCCGAACCTTTCGTCTTGTTCCAAGCCTTTTGAGTCTCAATATTTTCGTGCTGAGACTGAAGGTCAAAATCCGAATCATTTGGTGTATATAAGTGTTTAAGTCGGTAATCTGTTTCAACTCTAACGACTTCCGGTTGTGCTTTTAATTCATTAATGTAGTTTTTCATTGTTTTTCCAGACGGAATATCTAATGTATAAATAGCAGAAGACGCACTTGTCTTTTTTAGTAATACTTCTTTTGAAGTATGTGTCACGTTATTTCCCTTTACTTGCACGATGACTCGTTCCTGTTGTTTACTTGACTCTTCTGCATTACTCGTCTCCGACCAAACTAAACTAACCGTTACTAAAGCAAGTCCACTTACCCATTGTTTCCATTTCATTTTTTTAATCCCCTTTAAGATATTCACGCTTTATAAAAATACCATTAAAAGGTAATATTTACTTTTTTTAAAAAATTATCATTTAAATAGTGGGTTCTTATTTTTATTAGACGAATTGTAATATTAAGTGCAACACCTAGCTGAAAACACAAAAAAACCCATAACGGCCTCGTGTAGAATAGAGTTACCACACAAAATTCAACGGAGGATTCGTTATGAGCTATGTTCATCTTACCATATCAGAAAGAGTCAAAATAGAGACGTATCTCGAGCTAGGTGTAACCGCTAGAATTAAGTGGTTCTTACGCAATATTGGTGAGCGTGTCTTTATGCCACTATCCGGGTATAGAATGACTAAAAGGAGTGATTCTGATGATGACCGAGTTATCGGAGTTGGATGAACGGTTGCAAATCGAATCTTTTTTCCAAAATGATGGACAACTGACGTTGTACGCAGTCCTCGTCAGTAAGGAAGCCCATTGTCCTAGCTGCGGGAATTGTTCTTCTCATCGACACAGCACCTATGAACGAGTCTGGATGGACGTTCCGGACGGTGGCCGACCAGTTACTGTCCATTTAAAGTTGCAAAAATGGTTCTGTCGAAATCAGTTATGTGCACAAGGCATCTTCACGGAACGTCTGGGATGGCTTCCTCCGAATAAGCGAAAAAGTCGGCGACTGGAAGAACAAATCCGTGAACTAGCTTTTTCAATGAGTGCGATGCAAACCGAACGTGTCTGTCGTCATCTAGGAATTCGGATCAGCCATGATACCGTGCTGCGAATCGTATATCAGACCAAGTTATCGCTCATTAATAGTCCCTTTTGTCGGAATCGATGATTTTGCATTCAAGAAAGGGAGCGATTATGGGACGATCATTTGCGACCACCAGACCCATCTTCCGATCGACTTGCTTCCCTCACGGGAAAGCGGCATAGTAGCAGACTGGCTCATCGAACATCAAGAAGTCGTTCTTGTCTCTCGTGACCGCTACGCTCCCTATAGGGAAGCCATCGCAACAACCGCGCCGTCCATAATCGAAGTCTTCGATCGCTTCCATCTGATAAAGAACCTATGGGATCTTCATGAACACGTACTCACGCCACACTTGCCGGCTTCTATCTTAATCAGTCCATTGACTGAAACGATGTCATCTGTAGATCAGGAAATCCAGTCATACGATCCGAAATGGGAAAGGATACTCACAGTCCAGCAGGCACGGGCGAATGGAGAGTCCATTGCCTCTATAGCGCGACGGTTCAATATCAGCCGACCAACAGTCTATCATTATCTCCGACTGAAAGAACCCATGAAGCAATCAAAAAGACGCCGTTTGCGAGCAATCGATGAATGGAAATCTCGTCTCGAAGTACTCGAAGGACAGCACCGAACGATGAAACAAATTCAGCGGTTGATGCGGGAAGAAGGATATTCAGGTTCTAACAGCAGTATCCGAAAAGAGATTGAAAAAATCAGAAGAGACCATAGGTCTCGGAACATCGACATACGAATCTCACGAAAAACAGCTACTTCACTCCTTTGGAAATGGGAAATGAACCGTCCCAGCGGACATCGTCATCTAGTCGATAGGTTGCTCCAGCGTTTTCCTTGCATTCGTCCTATTTTTTGTTTTGTCCAAAGCTTTCGTGAAGCGTTAAAAGCAAAAAACGGGGCTGATCTTTGTTTACTTTTGAAGAAGGAACTCGCACGAAACGACACATCGACTAAAAATTTTGTCTCGAGGCTGTTACAGGAGAAACGTGCTCTTTTCCATGCCTGTGAACGGAAGGAAAATAACGGTCTCGTCGAGGGTCATGTCAACCGTTTGAAACTAGTCAAACGAAGTATGTATGGACGTGCTAGTTTTAATCTTTTGCGTTTAAAAGTACTGTATTCTAATCAATAAACCCTATATCACGATACTTTATAAATCGAAAGATACTCTTCCTCATACATATTCACCAATATTGCGTAAGAACCAATTCTACTTGACGTCGACACTAGGTTTCTCTGTCCGAAAGATTGCGGGACGCCTGGGGCGTCAACCTTCTACGATTTCACGAGAATTGAAACGAAATCCTCACTACGATTCGTCTCATGCTGACCAGCGTTATGCGGAGCGAAAAAAGAAATGCGGTGCACGTACGAAGTTTACGCTCGAAAAAGGAGCCCGTATCCTCGAAAAGTTAAGGGAGACGTGGTCCCCTGAACAAATTGCCGGACGATTATTCCAAGAAGAAGGACTCTCGTTCAAGACCATTTATCGTTGGATTTATATGGGCCTCATCGAGGCCGATTCTAAACTCCTTCGGCAAAAGGGAAAGCGTCAGAAACCACGTGAGACGCGCGGACGCTTCAACGTCGGACTGCCAATCAGTAAACGTCCGACCGACGTCAAAGGGCGTCAAACGTTTGGACATTGGGAACTTGATACTGTTGTGTCGGGTAGAGGGACGTCCAAAGCCTGTGTCGCGACGTTCGTCGAGCGAAAGAGTCGTTTTTATCTCGCTGTACCGATGGAAAATCGGTCCGCTCAATCGATGGAGTCTGCGATTCAAGCATTACATCTTTCCTTCCCGTTGGGAACGTTCCAAACTGCGACGACAGATCGCGGAAAAGAGTTTAGCTGTCATGAACGAATTCGTGACACGTTAGGCTTACCGATGTATTTTGCGGATCCGTATTCTTCTTGGCAGCGTGGGAGTAACGAGAACGCCAATGGTCTTCTCCGTGAATTTTTCCCGAAGGGGACAGATTTCGGAAAGGTCAGTCGTTCTGAAATCGCTCAAGCGCTCGCCTGGATTAATGGGAGACCACGAAAATGTCTCAACTGGAAAACTGCATACGAGGTCTTCACCGAAGAAGTGTTGCACTTAATTTGACAAACCATCATTAAATAAAGCCTCGTATAAATTTTAATAATTCATACGAGGCTCACCTTTCGTCTATTATGTTTTGAGTTACTTTATTTTTATATCAGTTATTGATTTTTATTCAAAAGAAAAATGCATCTGTTTTAATTGACGAATACGTTCATGATCTTCTGCATATTCTCCCGCTTCATGCCAAGTTCCTTCTTCCTCAAATTTCCCCTGATTCGATAAAAAGTTATAACTGCCGATAACTAAAAACAATTCATCACACATTAATAACTTAAAGTGCGTATTAGATTTTTTAAATTTAATTTTTCCGGAATATCCTTTTTTTAGCCATTTTTTCTTTAATTGTTCCACTACTTTTTCAGAAGTCATTCCCCGGTCATCTTTGTTTTTATAACTACTATCCGATCCAATACCATAAACAATCTTTATATTAACCCCTTTTTTAAGAGCAGCCTCAACTAATTTTACGAATTCATTATTATTAATTAACCACCAACTAAGCCATGGACTGACAATACAGATTTCTGACTTAGCTTCATGGAGTGCTCGATAAAATAAGTCTTTCATTTGTTGGTTCTCTACGTAACGACTATTTGTCATCTTCATACCTTTCATTTGCAACTCTTGTATAATTTTTTGAATCAATTCGATTTGAAACCCTTCCGATGATCCTTCTCTTAATAAGTGTAATACCTCTCGAAGATTTTCTTCTTTACCTTGATGCAGACTCATAGACATCTGTAAATCCATCATTAATCCTTCAACTTCTTTAGACTGATTTTCTATCATGTCTGTACTGGTATCAATCTTTTCCTTCAATACATTTAAATATGTTTCTAAAGTCGTAGATTGACTATGCATAGCCGTTTTAATTTCTTCTATATTTAAAGATGATGATTGGTTTGCGTCTTGAATCGTTTTACCAATTTGTCGTTCAAGTGTCTGTAATACCTGATTCATATATACATCCATCCGTTGTATCAACTTTCTGGATAATTCGTTTTCATCTTCACTTAAATTTGTACCACTTGGGGATTGCTGAATCAAAACAGATGGTGTTTTAAGAGGTATGCTTATATTTTCTTTTCTTTGTAATAATAACAGCATGATAAAACAATTAAAGATAACAAAAGCATAGCCTGTAGAAATCATCTGATCAAAAAAGAAAAAGTGAATGATGGTTACTACAGTCATTACTCCAAGTGTAATGTACGCCAACGTAGTATCTATTAATCTATTCTTATACCATATATAAGTACTTGGTAGACCTATGATCAATAGCAAAAAGAGACTTAAAAAAGGCGGCAATACCCATGGTAAAAAGGACGCTAGAATGTTGATAACGAGTAATTGTCGATTTGTCATGATCGTCCCCTTCAATCCACTAATACTTTATCAATAATTAACTCTAACTCGTCTTTATATACATCGATTGTTGCAATGACTCGGATTGAGAAGCGGGAATCCATTGCATTATAAATTCGTTCTTTTCTTCCCTCAATTTCTTGAGAATCTGCTTTAAATAAAACAGATTTAATATTTATTTTTCCTTGAGTCAATTCAAAAAATAAATGGCCATTTTTTTCAACTACTTGATCAACCATGCCCTCAACAATTATCTGTTGTCCACGATCTGATTTTTTAATAGTAGCTAGTGTCTTTGAGTTGATTGTTTCCGAAGTTTTTTGTGTTAACTGTACGTCTTGTAACGCCTCGGGTATTAATTCCAATTCACCCTTATACTCTGAAATTTTTCCTTTAATAGTGGTCATGGCATGAACAGGATATTGTGCTGTTTCTGGTTTTAAGTTGGCGAACAGCGGAACTTTAAGTGTCTGACTATTCGTAGTTTGAACAGTTAAGAAAATATGTCCTTTCGGATGAACATACTTCGAAATAATTTCTGCTGACAGCGTTTTTGTTTGCCCTACTTGTTCGCTTGTAATTTGTTCTGATACTTCTTTTTCAACTGAAGAAATATCTTCTTTTGCTTGAGGTATGATTTCAATTTCATCTTGATAGACATCTACTTCTCCTCTCACCTTAACCAAGGTTCCAGGCGTCAACGCTACAACATTAATTTGTTTATCTTTGAAGATCGGAACACTAATTGTTCCACTATCATCCGTTACTTTTAAAAATACATTCCCCTTACTTGTAGACCGTTTAGAAATCGTTCCGATAATACTTTGTTGCTGTCCTTTCATCGCCTCGGTGATGGATGATATCGACTGTTCCGAGCTTATTTCTGACAAACTTTCTTTCGCTGTAGATGGAACCTTTTTTGTTACTTGTTCTTTCTCACTTTCAAAGACGTTTAATTTGTACATTGCTCCACCAACTAATAAAAGCAGTATAAATGCAGTTAAAAGTGCAAATGTTTTTTTAGATTGTTCCACGTGACACTCTCCTTAAAAATCCCTATTTAATATTTATTTTTTCATTATATTTCTAATTTTACATGACCACTAAATTGATTTATTAATTTTTTTATGAATAACGGTCAATACATACTTATATTTCATTACCTTAAACTAGAAACATTCTATTCTAGCAGAGTTTTTTTGTGCCGGTATGACCGTTCCTTTTTTTTACGTAGATTTTCTTTTAATAAAATATTTTTACACCTTATTCTATGTAACATGAAGTCTTTTCTCTGATTCTTCTATCCGAAGAATGCTACTGTCTACAAAATAAAAGATTTTCCCGAACACCCTCTTGGATAAGTAGAGTTATCCTGAAGCGCGTGGCGGAAACAGGCGGTTTTTCAAGAAGAATGATGAATGGAATAGAGAAAATGAAGGGGATTGGCATTTTGAAAGATGAGAAAACCGTTGGCATGATTCAAAAAAGAAGATTTGAAAAGAGAGGATAACTCTACTTATACTGAAACTACCGCGGAATACATAGATATGCATATCTCAGATTGGATTTTCTTATCATGAATGAAGCTTTAAAACAATGGATGCCCCTCGTCAATTCTCTTCTCTCCCGTCTCTCGATTCATCCGAATGAACAGGATGAATGCCGCCAAGCCGCACTTCTCCGACTCTGGAAATCAATCGAAGAAGGTAAGGTCATGACCGTCACCTTCGCTCGGATTCGGGCGAAAGGCGCAATGCTCGATTACTTAGCGACCCGCAACCGGACACTGGCCGGTGAAGTCGCCGTCGAGACGTTACCGGAACTCCCCCGTCAGCAGCAAGTCTCGTTCACCTACTTACTCGATCAACTGAAACAGGAACTATCGCGGAAGGAATTCACCATCCTGCAAGCTCTCCTTCATGGCAACGAAGGCACCCTCGGCTATTCCCCGGCTCGACTCCGATCTCTTAAGTCCGAACTCAAACGAAAAGTACAGGACATTCTCCTATGATGACGTTTTACTTGGAACGGTTACTTGCAATCATTGAACAGTCTCCGAGTTACAGTCCACTGACGAAAAAAGCTTACCGCGTCGATGTCCGCCATTTCTGTACCCACGCCGAAACAATCGACATTCCTTCCTTACACCGCTATATCACACTGTTAAAACAGACTTATGCTCCGACGACTACTTCCCGACGGATTCATGCGCTCGCTACACTGTTCGACGCATTAGTCGCTGAAAAGTCTCTCCCCTCGAATCCGCTATCCCGCATCAAGAAACCGACTCGTCCGATCCCAAAACACCGGACTGCCTTCAGCTACACGGATGCCCGACGTGTCATCGAGACACTGCAAGACGAGACGATGTATACGTTCTACTTCCTGCTGTTACATACGGGTCTTCGCTTCAACGAAGCCCGACAACTCCACCAGACTGATATCGACCTGACCGAACGGCAACTGTTTGTCCGTCATGGTAAAGGACAGAAAACACGTTACGTTCCACTCCATAACGAATTGGTCACTGTCCTGATACGCTATCTCGACGTTCAATCAAGCGGTGGTCCGTTGTTCCAAAATACTGCCGGCGGCTTACTTGATCCGAACCAAGCGCGGAAGCAACTCCAGCTCACCAGTCAACGAGTCTTACATCGTACACTCCGACCACACGATTTGCGGGTGACGTTCGCAACGACATTGTACCGGGAACATCGAGCGGATTTACTGACCATCATGCGTCTGCTTGGTCACAGTGACGCCAAGACGACGCAACAGTATATCCTGCCATCGTCTGAAGTGGCCCGGTCCTCGATCAATCGGCTGACGCCGATAACGTATTCATGATCTGTTGAAGTCTTGTTTCACGGCTGAGAATATACCCTTCCGTCGTCCGGGAGCTGCCGTGACCGAGCAGGCGCTGAATCTCAACTAACGTACAATCGGCTATCTGATACAGATGGGTCGCAAACGCAACACGCAAATCATGCGGATGCAACGGTCGTCCTCGCATAGCCAGTGACTGCTTACGCAAGGCGTCACGGGCAGATTGCTCATTGATTGCTTGTCCTCGCACTGACCGAAAGACAAGTCCTGTCGTTCGACCGCTAAGAAAATTGCGTAATCGATTGACCAGATTCACGCCTAACGGAACCGTCCGCAGGCGTCGCCCTTTACCGTGCCGGACGAGTAGCGTTAAGCCATCCAACTGAATATCTTCGATCGACAACAAACGGGCCTCCATGAAGCGGAGGCCCGTTTGACTGATGAGTTCGAAGAAAAGACGATACGTTGGATGATTGATTTGGCGAATCGTTTGAATCACCTCTTCAAGCGGATGATGTTCGCGTTGTTGAATCTGCTGATGGATAATCGGTCGGACTTGTTTCATTGGATTGGCCTTAAGCCGTTTCGCACGGACCAGTTCATTTCCGAGTGCCGTCAACGCATGATAGCGTCGCATCGCCGTTGCTGGTTTATAGTGTTGAATCAACTGATCAAAATACATTTGAAGGGACTTCACTGACCATTCGACACAAAGCTTCTTCATTTGCCGTAAATCACTTCGGTAGGCTTTAATCGTTTGTTTACTATATATCATATGTGACACCAGATAATGCTCCAAGTAGGAAAAGTGTGTCATGAAAAGTCCTCCTTTAGTTGTCCTAACAAAAGAATTCCCTTTTCATTTTTCTTTGAACCTCTTCAGAACACTATGTTCTTTTTTAACCCTATCCAAAATTGAAAAGCGTTCAACTAGTTTTTTAAATTACCAGTTGCCCTCAAAAACCATTTTAAGGGAATTAAATAGATGACAATAGGTACAATAGGATTATAAACGTGTTTACCCTTATAGAACTGGAGGAACAAATATATGACTCAGCAACTCCCTATGGATGACTTACAAAATAACGCATTAGAAACTGTGTTGACACAGTTACTCAAAGTACCAGGTATCCGTGTTGATCGAACAGCTTTTTTGTGTGATCAATTCAAAGGAAGCATCCCGAATAATATGACAAGAATCCGGTTACTGGATGCCGGTCCGATAGCCATCGGCGCAACCAAAAAAGAACTTCAGCAAAAAGCACGGAAATTAATCAATTTAGCAACTGCTCAGAGTACTACTATTTCGTTTGCCGCTGGACTACCAGGTGGCTTTGCAATGGCTGCCACTATTCCAGCGGACACTGTACAGTTTTTGGCTACTTCCATTCGCCTTTCTCAACAATTAGCTTATTTGTATGGCTATCAGGATTTATGGGAAGACGGCGTCATCAATGAAGAACGCATCCGCAACCAATTCATTCTCTATATGGGCGTCATGTTCGGAGTCGGTGGATCTGCGGCTGGTCTGCGAGTTTTATCACCACGCCTTGCGCAACAAGCCATAACTAAGCTTCCACAGCAAGCTTTGACACGAACGATCTATTATCCGTTGATCAAACGAATCGCTGCTTCAATCGGATTTAAAATGAATAAGAAATTATTTGCCCAAGGCGTCGGAAAAATCATTCCTATTGTCGGTGGTGTCATTTCTGGTGGCTTCACGCTGATTGCCTTAAAACAAATGGGCGGACGCCTTCAAAAGGAACTTGCTTTATCCATCGACTACACGACCCATCAACAAGAAACTGATTTAAAAGAAATTCAGACGATCATTGAGTTGGATCCGTCTACCGAAGCAACTGTCGCGCCGACAACGCAAGGAACTCCATCTAAACTTTCATATGAAGAATTCCTTGCACAACAAAGTAATATTAAGCAAATGCACCAGACAGGAACAATCTCACAACAGCAATATATGTCAATCATGGAGCAATTGAAAAGGAGCTATTATCATGGAAATCGGTAAACAACTCTTCGGTAAATTATCAGCTTTAGCTGTTTCTGTCCCTGTATCCCAAGAGCTGATTCAAAAAGCGTTGTCTGAACGAATCAATGAATTAGAAGATATTCAAGTTGTGATCACACCAGACCATATTGATTTATCTGGATCTGTACACATCAAAAAATTTGGTTTGTCACGTAAACAACGCGTCTCGATATTATTATCACCGAACCGTGTCGAATCACGAACGATTTATTTTAACGTTCTAAAAGTAAAACCACTCGATTTTGAAACATCAAATGCCTCTTATCTCACTAAAGCACCATTCACGCACTATGAGAATCGAATCCTTTGTCTCGATCTCTCTTCACTCGATATTTTGCAAAAAACGAAGTTTGGTTCGCTGCGTCATCTGCAGCTTGACCATGAACAACTGACAGTAGGAATGGGCATTTAATAATAATTTAACAGCTTCATGAAAAGTGTATGAAATTCGTTTTACTTTATGTTTTGAAAAAAAACATAAAAATATTCCAATTGAGATATGAAGAATGATACGAATGAAATCTTCGATGTTCTAAATAACTCGCTTTACACCTTATCTTTTACTTGAAGGCAGTAATTTGATTCTTTGGATTGTCAACACTAAACTAGACAATCTTCTTAAGGAGTGATTGCTTGTAACGAACGGGGCTTTGATAATCCAATGTACCGTGTATGCGAAGGTGGTTGAACCAATTCACGTAATCCTGGAACTCGCGTTCCAGCTCCGTCAAACTCGAGAACACTCGTTTTTTGACAAACTCTGTCTTGATGATTTTAAACGTGGCTTCCGCGACTGCGTTATCGTACGGACAACCCTTTTCGCTCAACGAGCGACGGATTCCGAACGTATGAAGGGCATCCTCAATCAGACGGTTGTTGAACTCTCGTCCTCGATCCGTGTGAAACATCCGGATACGACGCAAATCATGAGGAATGGAAGTAAAAGCACGATGGACCAGTTGCGCATCCTTTCGCTCGCCCATACTATGCCCGATGATTTCTCGGTTAAAGAGATCAACAAATACACATACATAATACCATTTTTGACGGACCTTGATGTATGTTAGGTCACTGACGACAACGGATAGCTCTTCTCCTTGCTTGAACGTGCGATTCAATTCATTGGCTTCCATCGACTCGTTGCACGCTTCTTTTTTAGGCTTGAATTGCGCAAGCGTGTACGTAGAGACGAGCCCTTGTTCTTTCATGATGCGTCCGATTCGGCGACGAGAGACGCATTTCCCTTGTTTTTGGAGTTCGACCTTGATTTTACGCGTGCCGTAGTTCTCTCGGCTGCGTCGGAAAATTTCACGGATGGCTTCCGTTACATCGTCGACCGATGGTCGCTGTCTCGCTTCGTAATAAAACGTACTTCTGGGTAATTGGAGGACGCTGCACATTGCTGATACCGAGTATTTATGTCGATTATTCTTGATCACACTTACTTTCGTCCCATGATCAGCGCGGCTTGCTTTAAAATATCATTCTCCATCTCCAGTTGTTGGACATGCTTCCGAAGCACACGTAGCTCGCGCGCTTCATCTGACAAATTATCTTCTTCCTTAAAAGATCCGGTCGTCTTACTTTGGTTGATCCAGCGATTAAATGCCGAAGGCGTCAAGTCATATTCCCGAATGATATCGGCGCGTGATTTCCCATTCAAATGGAGTTGAACCATCTGTTGTTTGAATGAATCGCTAAAAATTCTTCGTTCCCATTTATTCATGAAGGTGATTCTCCTCTGCTGTTCATAATTTTCCTAAGTCTAATTGACCTTAAGGTTTATGTCCAACTAACTGTAGACCATCCAATTCTTTTCCATCGTCATTATGTGAATACGCGGATCTAGTTCTTCGATCTCGTACATAGGAATCAGTCCTTTTTAACTCTATTCCCATAGTATTGAAAACATTACCTCACTAACATTGCGTAAGTGGGCTAACCTAAAATTTTGAGACAATATAAAACACCTTCGGAGTGGTACACTTTTAAAAAGTACTAATATCGGAGGTGTTTTTGCATGGGCAAAAACGTATATTCAAGTGAAGTGAAATG
>NZ_JAWPEN010000012.1:0-100452 GCF_033342815.1 Exiguobacterium artemiae | reverse complement strand
CATTTCTTGATAATTATTAATTTTTCAGCAGCTGAATATCTATATTTATACACAGAAAAAGCTCCCTTCAAAAGTGGACAGTTTTATTATTTCAACTGTCTACTTTTGTGGGAGCATATCATAACCGGAAGGCGAATCCCTTTTAAATCGCTTGCTTTTTTAACGTTTCCATGACGCGGACAAATTGTCCGTCATTCATCGGATAACCCGCTTTGCTGATTTTGACGCGAACGAGTTGACCAATCAGTGATTCGTCGCCTTCAATCGCGACACGTAAGTAATTGTCTGTATAACCGACAAGACGACCGCCTGCCTCTTCCGAAAATTCTTCCGGAATGATTTCCAGCAGTTCTCCTTCGTACTTCGACGCATATTCCTTTGCCAGCTGATCCGACAACGCAATCAGACGTGCGACACGTTGCTCCTTCACCTGCTCATCAACCTGATCGTCCATCATCGCAGCCGGTGTTCCGGTCCGCTTCGAGTACGGGAAGACATGCAGTTCGCTGAACTTATGGTCGTTGATGAAGTTAAATGTCTCCATGAACTCTTCTTCCGTCTCGCCCGGGAAACCGACGATGACGTCAGACGTAATCGCACAGTCCGGCAGAACTTCTTTCAGACGTGTAATCCGTTCTCCGAACTCTGCCATCGTATATTTCCGGCGCATCCGGCGTAAGACCGTATCCGACCCCGATTGAATCGGAACGTGCAGGTGGCGGACGACGATTGGCGAATCTTTCAGAACATCCAGCACTTCATCCGTGATTTGACTCGCTTCAATGGACGAAATCCGGAGCCGTTCAAGACCTGTCACGGACTCGAGCGCTTTCAGCAACTTCGCCAAATTGTAGTCTTTTAAGTCTTCCCCGTAACCGCCTGTATGAATACCGGTCAAAACGATTTCCTTATATCCGGCATCGACAAGTTGTTGCGCCTGTTTCAAGACATCTTCCGGTTGGCGGGAACGCATCAGACCCCGTGCCCAAGGAATGATGCAGAACGTACAGAAATTATTGCATCCTTCCTGAATCTTCAGGGAAGCCCGTGTCCGGTCGGTAAAGGCCGGCACATCGAGTTCTTCATAGACTTTCGCCTTCATGATGTTCCCGACGGCATTGATCGGCATCCGTTCTTCGCGGAACTGTTCGATATAACCGATCATCTTATGACGGTCCTGTGTGCCGACGACGACATCGACGCCTGGAATCGCCATGATTTCCGCAGGTGATGTCTGGGCGTAACATCCCGTGACGCAGATGACGCTGTCCGGATTTTGACGGATTGCCCGCCGTATGACCTGGCGGCTCTTTTTATCACCGGTATTCGTTACTGTACATGTATTGACGACGTAAACGTCGGCATGATCTGCAAAGTCGACACGCCCATATCCCGCATCCTTGAACAGTTGCCAGACGGCTTCTGTCTCGTAATGATTGACTTTACAACCAAGCGTTTGAAAGGCAACCGTTGCCATTTCACTCACCCTTTCAATTCAAAATGATACGATACGGCGGATAGGACGTAGAGTGGTGCCGTTTCCGTCCGCAAAATCCGTCGTCCGAGTGATGCCGGCACGAATCCGCCAGCGGTTAATCGCGTTACTTCTGTTTCCGTCAGTCCACCTTCCGGACCGATCACAACCAATAAAGAGTCGCCTGACTGAAGCCGGGACAACGTCGAAGCAAAGGCTGCCGCCTCTCCCTCTTTTGCCGATTCTTCATAGGCAATCAGACACGCCGTATAGTCGGTAGCACATTGTAGAACTTCATCATACGTCACATACTCAATCGTCGGCAAGTGTGCCCGGTAGGATTGTTCTGCTGCTTCTTTGCTGATTTTTTGAAGACGTTCGAGCTTCTTCGGAATCTTTTTCGCATCCCATTTCGAGACCGAGCGGGCCGACTCAAACACAAGCAGCCGGCTGACGCCAAGCTCTGTCGCTTTTTGGGCAACGAGCTCCACTTTATCACCTTTCGGCAGGGCATAGGCAATCGTCACATGAATCGGCAGTTCCGTATCGATCGGCAGTTCTTCGACGATCTCCGCGACGGCTGTTTGCTTATCCAGCTGCTCGAGCCGGCAACGGAACAATCCCGTTCCGTCTAATACTAAAATTTCATCACCGACGTCCATCCGCATGACATTTTTCATGTGATGGGCATCGTCTTTCGACAAAGTAAAAAAATTCCCCGCACGGGCGGTCTGTTCGACGAAATATCGTTGCATCGGTTTACGCCTCGCGTTTCGCGATAATCGCGACCCAGTCTTCGAGTTTCGTCGTCTCAACGATCGTGAATCCGGCAGCGACCATCGCGTCACGCACCATGTCTTTTTTCTGACCGATGATACCGGAAGCGATGAAGTGACCGCCTGGTAATGTCAGTTCATAGGCGTCATTGACGAATAACAAGATCACTTCGGCCAGGATGTTTGCGACGATCAATTCGACCGGCTCTTTGAGTTCTTTCATCAAATCGCCTTGACGGACTGTCACTTGCTGGCTGACTTTGTTTAGCGCCACATTATCGGTTGCCGAACGAACCGCGACTTCATCCAAATCAAGCGCAAAAACATCCTTGGCACCGAGTTTGGCCGCTGCAATCGCGAGAACACCCGAACCGGTCCCGACATCGACGACACGATCGTTGTCTTGAAGATAGTTTTCAATGGCTTGAATACAGAGGACGGTCGTCGGGTGTGTTCCTGTCCCGAATGCCATGCCTGGATCGAGCTCGATGATTTTCTCATCCGGTTGCGGTGTGTACTCTTCCCACATCGGTACGACCGTCAAATGACGGCTGATTTTAACCGGTTTATAAAACTGTTTCCACGAATGGGCCCAGTCTTCTTCATCGACCTGTGTCAGCGTGACAGTTCCTGCTCCAATCGTCAGACCGAATTTCGTCAGCATCTGAATGTCACGTTCGATTCCTTTGATCGTATCCGTCAAATCACTGCTTTCCGCAAGATACGCTTTGACGAGGACACCGCTGTCCGGATATTCGTCGCGCTTCTTCTCATCCCAAATCTCACCGAAGTTATCTTCACGGTGTGACATCATTTCGAAATCTTCGACGTCCTCGATGACGACACCGCTTGCTCCTGCTTCATGTAAGATGTTCGAGACTGCTTCGATTGCTTCTTGTGTCGTATGGACACAGACTTCTGACCATTTCATTTCCTGTCACGCTCCTTTAGTGATCACCCTGTAAAGAATGTTTTGATCCGGCTGAATACGCCTTCGTGTTGTTCTTCGACACCTTTTTCATCACTGATCTCATTGAACTCACGGAGTAGTTCTTTTTGACGGTCTGTCAGATTTTTTGGCGTGATGATGACGACGTTGACATATTGATCCCCGTGATGGCCTGAACGGACGTTTGGCATCCCTTTGCCGCGCAGACGGAATCGTGAACCGGTTTGTGTTCCGGCCGGAATCTTTAAGCTGACTTTTCCGTGAACCGTCGGCACTTCAATTTCATCGCCAAGCGTCGCTTGTGTGAACGTAAGAGGCATATCCATCACGATATGATCGTCGACCCGTTCAAACAATTCATGTTCGCGGACACGAACGACGACGTACAGATCTCCGAATGGTCCGCCGTTGACGCCGGCTTCCCCTTTACCTGCCAGGCGAATCTGTTGACCGTTGTCAATCCCGGCTGGAATCTTGACACGAACATCTTTGTTTTTACGGACACGACCTGCTCCACGGCATGTTTCACATGGTTCTTTGACGATTTGTCCACGACCGTGACATGTCGAACATGTAGTTTGATTGACGACACGTCCGAACATCGTGTTTTGCTCGACGTTGATGTGTCCTGATCCGCCACAACGTTTACATGTTTCCGGATGTGTTCCCGGTTTAGCACCTGAACCGTGACATGTTCCGCAATCTTCTTCGACTGGAATCGTAATGACTTTCTCGACACCAGAGAAAGCTTCCATGAAGTCGATTTCTTCGACATATTGTAAATCCTGTCCTTTACGCGGGGCATTCGGATCTTGACGGCGTCCGCCGCCGAAGAACATATCAAAGATGTCGCCGAAGCCTTCTGCTCCGCCAAAGCCACCGCCGCCTTGCGATGGATCCTGGTGACCAAACTGGTCGTAACGGGCACGTTGGTTGTCATCTGACAAAACTTCATAGGCTTCCGATAACTCTTTGAACTTTTGATCGGCATCCGCCTCTTTATTGACATCCGGATGATACGTCCGGGCTAGTTTTCGGTAAGCTCGTTTAATCTCTGCTGCTGAGGCATCGCGCGCGACGCCTAACACTTCATAATAATCGCGTTTTTCCACGTGCATTCTTCCTCTCTTTAGGTCCGATTCATTTCATACTGTTTGATTTTACCGAACTTCAGGCGACATGGAAAGAGCCAAAGCGCGGATTACGCTTTGGCTCTCTCTAGCGCCCGAAAAATCGGTCGGTTACTTATTTGTTGTCTTTATCGTCGACTTCTTCAAATTCAGCGTCCATGACATTGTCATCTTGTCCGCCAGCTTGCGCACCTTCAGCGCCCGCTTGTTGTTGAGCCATGTTTTCGTAGACTTTTTGCGTCAATTCTTGAACAACCGTTGATAATTCGTCTTTTGCAGAACGAATCGCTTCGACGTCTGTTCCTGCGAGTGCAGTTGTTACTTTTTCTTTTGCCGCTTCCGCTTTTTCTTTATCAGCTGCGTCAATTTGCTCGCCAAGATCTTTGACTGCTTTATCCGTTGCGAAGACAAGTTGATCCGCTTCGTTACGAAGTTCTACTTCTTCTTTACGTTTGTTGTCAGCATCTGCGTTTGCTTCTGCATCTTTGACCATTTGGTCGATGTCTGCTTCAGTCAAACCGCTTGATGATTGGATTGTGATCGATTGTTCTTTGTTCGTACCAAGATCTTTCGCTGATACGTTAACAATTCCGTTTGCATCGATATCGAATTTAACTTCGATTTGCGGCACACCGCGTTGTGCTGGCGGAATATCCGTCAATTGGAAACGACCGAGCGTTTTGTTGTCTGACGCCATTGGACGTTCACCTTGAAGAACATGAATGTCAACAGCTGGTTGGTTGTCAGCAGCAGTCGAGAAGACTTGTGATTTTGAAGTCGGGATCGTCGTGTTACGGTCGATCAATTTCGTCATCACGCTACCCATTGTTTCGATTCCGAGTGAGAGTGGTGTGACGTCGAGAAGGACAACGTCTTTGACGTCCCCTGTCAATACGCCACCTTGAACAGCTGCTCCGAGGGCAACGACTTCATCCGGGTTAACCCCTTTGAACGATTCTTTGCCTGTGAAGTCTTGAACGGCTTTTTGAACCGCAGGAATACGTGTTGATCCACCAACGAGGATGATTTTGTCGATTTTGTCTGGTGTCATGCCAGCATCGCTGAGAGCACGACGAGTTGGTGCCATCGTCCGTTCTACGAGATCAGCTGTCAAATCATCGAACTTCGCACGTGACAATGTCATTTCAAGGTGAAGTGGACCTGCCGCGCCAGCCGTGATGAACGGAAGACTAATTTGTGTGGAAGAGACACCTGAGAGGTCTTTCTTCGCTTTTTCAGCAGCGTCTTTCAAACGTTGAAGCGCCATTTTATCTTGGGCAAGATCGATGCCGTTGTCTTTTTTGAATTCTGCAACCAAGTGGTCGATGATTTTTTGGTCAAAGTCATCTCCACCAAGACGGCTGTCACCGGCAGTTGAAACGACTTCGAAAACACCATCTCCGAGTTCGAGAATCGAAACGTCGAATGTACCGCCACCTAAGTCATAGATGAGGATTGTGTGGTCTTCGCCTTTTTCAAGACCGTAAGCAAGTGCTGCTGCCGTCGGCTCGTTGATGATCCGTTTGACGTCAAGACCAGCGATTGTTCCTGCATCTTTTGTTGCTTGGCGTTCTGCATCGTTGAAGTAAGCAGGAACCGTGATGACCGCTTCCGTTACTTTTTCACCAAGGTAGTCTTCCGCTTGTGCTTTGAGTTTTTGAAGAATGATGGCAGATACTTCTTGTGGTGTGTAGTCTTTGCCTTCTACTTCGACTTTATAGTCTGTACCCATATGACGTTTGATCGACATGATTGTGTTCGGGTTTGTGATCGCTTGACGTTTTGCGACTTCCCCGACTTGACGCTCGCCGTTTTTGAAAGCAACGACAGATGGAGTCGTCCGGTTTCCTTCAGCGTTTGCGATAACGACAGGCTCTCCGCCTTCCATTACTGCGACACATGAGTTTGTTGTTCCTAAGTCAATACCAATGATTTTTGCCATGATAAATTCCTCACCTTCGAATAGTTAGTAGTGTTACATCAGATCGAAATGTAGCTTATTCTGCGACTTTGACCATACTTGGACGAATGACACGATCGTGTAATTTGTATCCTTTTTGGAATTCCGCTGTGACGACACCTGATTCGTGTTCTTCACTCGGCTCCTGAACGACTGCCTGATGCAGGTTCGGATCAAAGGCTTCCCCAACTGCTGGAATCTCGATGACGCCTTCATTTTGAAGTGTTTCCACCAATTGACGTTTGACCATCTCGACACCGGCAAGGACAGATTTTGTCTCTTCGTTGTCCGATTCGATTTGAAGTGCACGGTCAAGGTTATCGACCAATGGAAGCAATTTCTCGACGATTGTCTGAGAAGAATACTTCGCACGGTTTTCGGCTTCAATCCGGTTCCGGCGTTTAAAGTTGTCAAAATCCGCACGAAGGCGTAATTCTGATGCTTTTGCTTCCGCAAGTTGTGCTTCGAAGTCGGGGGTTGCCGGTTCTTCAACGAGATCCGCCTGAACGACTTCTTCTTCTGTTACTTCAACTGTTTCTGCTTCTGTTTGTTGCTCGGTTGTTTCTTCAGTATTGAGGTTTTGATTCTGCTTATTTTCTTCCACTCTGAATCGAGCCCCTTTCTATATTCAATCCAAGCTGTTCTTACGCAACTCGGTTTGGAATGCTTGTAAAAGATGAATGATCGAATTGATGCCTCGATTATAATCCATCCGTTTTGGCCCAATCAGGGCGAGTGTGCCAAGTGAGACGCCATCAACGGAATAATGGGCACGAATCACGCTGCAGTCTTTTAAGGCATCGACGTTATTTTCACTGCCGATCGTAATCAAAATCTGATTATCTAGACTCGGACTCAAGAAATCAAACAAGGCTTCCTGCTGTTCGATCAACTCGAGAACCGGACGCAGTTTTGCGACATCCTGAAATTCCGGTTGATCAAACATGTTGGCTTTTCCCCCGAGATAAATCAAGGGACGTTCCTCATGCTGATCCGTCAAGACGATATCGAGTGCTTTTGACAGCAGGGTCGTCTGTTCCGAATGTTCGGAACGGAATCGTCTGATTTCTTCGAGCAGACGGAGACGCAACTGACTGAGCGGCGTTCCGCGCAGCGTTTGGTTCAACCGTTCCATCAAGCGGCTGGCCGCCTCACGTGAGAGGGCTTCCGCGAGCTGAAGTGTCTTATGTTCGACGTGACCGGTTTCTGTCACAAGAACGATGACGACACGTCCTTCCGCCAAGGGAATCAGTTCTAAATGATGGAGACGTTGTCCTTCTTCTTTTGGACCTAATACAAGCGTCGTATAATGTGTCAATTCGCTCAACAAGTCCGCTGTATGTCGGATTAACCGATCATTTTCATTCACGGAATGGGCAAATAACGATTTTAACGCTTTTGCCTCTTGCGGTGAGATGCTTTCCGGACGAATCAGATGATCGACATAAAATCGATATCCGAGCTCGGATGGAATTCGACCTGCAGAAGTATGCGGCTTTTCAATCAATCCCATTTCTTCGAGGTCCGCCATCTCATTTCGAATGGTCGCGGAACTGAACGTCACGTCACTCCGTTTCGAGAGCGTCCGTGAGCCGACGGGTTGAGCGGTTTTGATATAATCATCGACGATTGCACGTAAAATCAACAATTGGCGATCCGTCAGCACCTTCTTCACCACCTTATTTTGTTAGCACTCACTTTTAACGAGTGCTAATTACATCTTTACTATAAGGAATCCTGGAAATGATGTCAACCAATTTGCTGAACCCTTTGAAGACTTTCCCATTCTGCGATACAGTGAAACAAACGACGAAAAGGATGAGATCTATGCTCGAACTGTTTGCAATGGCTGGAGTGTTCGTTTGGGTGTTCATCGCGATCATCGGCACGACCGCCTACTTTTTACGAAAACCGAAAAAATAAAGCGGCGCCGGATACTTTCGTATCGGCGCCGTTTTATTTCCTGCTGTTCTGTTATTCCACTTCTGCTTCGCCGATGAACTCGGCAAATACTTCGTTGGCGAGCGGGACACCGGCGTCCGTCAGACGGAGATGAGTCGCTGTCCGTTCGACGAGTCCGCGCGGCAATAGTTTCGCAATCGTCTGACCGAAGACCCGGTCGAGCGAATACCCGTATTTTTCTTCGAAGTGCCGTTCCGACACCCCTTCTTTCATCCGTAAGCCGAGAAACATCTCTTCTTCCATCCGTTCGACTTCCGTCAACGGTGTTTCATTACGGACCGGCAATCCTTCCGCTTTGATGTAGTGTGGAATCGGTGCGATGTTTGCCCGCCGTGTTTTGTTGATGTAACTGTGGGAGCCGGCACCAAATCCGTAATATTCATCATTTTCCCAGTAGACGCGATTATGCCGACTTTCCCGGCCCGGCAGAGAAAAATTCGAAATCTCATATTGGTTTAATCCGCCGGCTTCAATCATTTCAATCATCAAACGGTACATATCCGCCTCTAAATCCTGCGTCGGTAACGGCAACTTGCCTTTTCGTTCTTGAATCGCAAAAACAGTATGCGGCTCAAGAATCAATGAGTACGATGAGATATGCGTGATTGGCAAACGTAATGCCCGTTCGACATCATACCGGACTTGCTCGAGCGTTTGGTTCGGTAAGCCGAACATCAAATCAACCGAGATGTTGTCAAAGCGCTTTGCCGCATGATCGAGCGTCTCGGCGACTTTCGCTTCCCGGTGCGTCCGGCCGATTCGTTCGAGTAATCCGTCGTCAAATGACTGGACACCGAAGCTGACCCGGTTGACGCCGCCCGCTTTCATGATATCGAGTTTTTCCGGCGAAACGCCGTCCGGATTCGATTCGACGGTATACTCAAGTGTCGCATCCGTCAGCGGCAGAAGGTGCTTCGAAATGATATCCATCAATCGTTGCATCTGAGCTTCATTTAAGGCAGTCGGTGTTCCTCCACCGATGAAGATCGTTTCGAGCCGATCCGTCGGATAGTGTTGTAACGTCAGTTCGATCTCCCGTTCCAATGCATCCAGATATTCTGCAACCGGCTGATTTTTTAAAAAGACTTTATTAAAGTCACAGTAATAACAAATATGCTCACAAAATGGAATGTGGACATATGCGGCGCGTGGTGTCATTTCGCCTCATCCTTTCTTTCCTTAAACAGAAAAAGGGTGCGCCAGAAACGCCCCCTTTGTGTCTTCTTTAATCTTCATCCATCGACAGAACCGACATGAAGGCTTCTTGCGGTACCTCTACCGAGCCTACCATCTTCATACGTTTCTTACCTTCTTTTTGCTTCTCGAGCAATTTACGTTTACGCGAGATGTCTCCGCCGTAACACTTGGCGAGAACGTTTTTACGCAACGCTTTGATTGTCGAACGGGCAACAATCTTCGTTCCGACGGCTGCTTGAATCGGTACTTCGAACTGCATCCGCGGAATGAGTGCTTTTAATTTATCAACGATGACTTTCCCGCGTTCATACGCAAAATCACGGTGAACGATGAAGCTCAGTGCATCGACGTTTTCATTGTTTAATAAGATATCCATCTTGACGAGACGTGACTGCTGATAGCCGATCAATTCATAATCAAGCGACGCATAACCTTTTGTGCTCGATTTCAACTGGTCGAAGAAATCGTAGACGATTTCCGATAACGGCAGTTCATACGTGATTTTAACGCGTGTCGTATCAATATATTCCATATCGATGAACGTTCCGCGTTTCTTTTGACAAAGTTCCATAATGGCACCCACATAATCGTTTGGTGTCATGACGGCTGCCTTAACATACGGCTCTTCGATGAACTCGACTTTTTGCTGTTCCGGCATCTTCGACGGGTTATCAACATGCAACACTTCTCCTGCCGTTGTCGTAACATGATAGATAACCGACGGCGCCGTCGTAATCATATCAATGTTGAATTCGCGTTCAATCCGTTCCTGAATGATTTCCATATGAAGCATTCCAAGGAATCCACAACGGAAACCGAATCCGAGTGCCTGTGATGTTTCCGGCTCGAATTCAAGGGCTGCGTCACTTAATTGAAGACGCTCGAGTGCTTCACGTAAATCGTTGTAACGTGCCGCATCAATCGGATAGAGACCACAGTACACCATCGGGTTCATCTTCCGGTATCCCGGTAAAGCTTCAGTCGCCGGTTGCTTGGCCAAGGTAATCGTATCCCCGACGCGGACATCGCCTACTGTTTTAATAGAAGCCGATAACGTTCCAACGTCTCCGACCGTTAATTCTTTTTGACGAAGCGGTTTTGGTGTCGAGACAGCAAGTTCCAAGACTTCAAAGTCTTTTCCGGTCGACATCATCCGGATCTTGTCACCGACCTTTACCGTACCGTTGACGACACGAATTGACGCGACGACACCACGATAAGCATCATAGTAGGAATCAAAAATCAATGCTTCGAGCGGCGCTTCCGGGTCACCGGTCGGTGCCGGAACTTTCGCCACGATTTGTTCGAGGATTTCTTCAATCCCGATACCGGCTTTCGCGGATGTCGGAACAGCTTCAGAAGCATCCAGACCAATTACGTCTTCAATCTCTTGACGAACACGTTCGACGTCTGCTGAAGGCAAATCAATCTTATTGATGATCGGCAGGATTTCCAAATCATTATCCAGTGCCAAATATACATTGGCAAGTGTTTGAGCTTCGATCCCTTGCGCCGCATCAACGACGAGAACCGCCCCTTCACAAGCTGCAAGAGAACGGGAAACTTCATACGTGAAGTCGACGTGTCCCGGTGTATCAATCAGATGGAGGATATATTCCTCACCATCTTTTGCCGTATACTTTAATTGAACGGCGTTCAATTTAATGGTAATCCCGCGTTCGCGCTCGAGATCCATGGCATCCAGTGTCTGATCTTTCATCTCACGTGATGTCAAAGCACCTGTTTTTTCTAAAATGCGGTCTGCAAGTGTCGATTTCCCATGGTCGATATGGGCGATGATCGAGAAGTTTCGAATACTTTTTTGCCGCTTTAAACGATCTGCATTATTCATGTTTATAGTCACCTTACCTTATAGTCAAACGTACATACGCTTCATTATACCAAAAATCACACGGGGTGTACCATCTCGTTTTGTTTTCCCAAAAAACAAAAATCGAAAGAAACACAGGAGCTGTTATTGCTTTTAAGAAAAACGTTTGCTACAATTGTGTTTGTTCTGTTGAACGATAAATGCAGATATGCGAATATAAATCTCGAATGAGTTTTCTTGGAGGTGAATCATCCATGGCTAACATTAAATCAGCAATCAAGCGTGTTAAAACAGCTGAAAAACGCCGCGTCGCTAACGTACAACGTAAATCGTCTATGCGTTCAGCTATCAAAGCAGTCGAAACTTTCGCTACTGAAGGCAACAAAGAGCAAGCGCTCGTAGCTTTCAACACAGCGTCTAAGAAAATCGACAAAGCTGCTGCTAAAGGTCTTATCCACAGCAACAAAGCTGGTCGTGACAAATCACGTCTCGCTCGTCTCGTAAACGCACTTTAATTCTTCCTTGAAGGAATACAGTGATTGAATCACCATCTGGAGCCTGCTCCGGTGGTGATTTTTTTATGTTTAAAAACCATCCGACGGTCTTGTCAGATGGTTTTGCTTTTTCTCAGAAACGATCCACCATAATATGATGCGGACCAATTCCTTTAATCTCAAATGATTCGCTTGCCATCGTCAAACCTAGTCGCTCATAAAAAGGAACAGCAACGAGTCGGGCGTTACACCACCACCCGTCTTCCCCTTGTGCTTTCAGTCGATTCCGTGCCTCTTCCAACAACGCTTTTCCATACCCTTCACCACGAACAGCAGGACTTGTCGCCATCCCCCGTAATTGATAGGTCAATTCCGGATATGTCTCATGGGAACGCTGTATGAAAGTACCGACTGCGACGATGTGTCCGTCCTTGATCCCTCCGAGGTGAAAGGTGCCTTCCCGTTGATCGTCCGGATACGTACACATCTCAATTGGTTGGTTCGGGCGCAATACTTCATGTCGAAGTGAAATGACTTCAGCTGCTTGAATGATTCGAATCTCCATCTGTTTTTGCCTCCTATAATGTAGCGAGCCGCACAATCAAGGCATCAAACAAAATTCGTTTGTCCCCTCTGCCCGTCTTCATCCCTTCATCTGTCGTCGTAATAGCGACCAACGCCTGCTCCAGTTGCGCGAACGTAAACCGTTTCCCCGCCTGTAAGGCCAGTTTGATAGCATAAGGATGAGCTCCGACTTTTGACGCGATTTGCCGCTCCCCGTACCCTTGTTCCGCCAGACGTTTTGACAACAGCATCATCCGATACTGGCGTGCCATCAACCCGAGTAATGCCAAGACTTCCTGTCCCTGTTTTTCGAGATCCCGAATCAATCGAATCGCCGGTTCCAGCTGACGCTTCATCAAATAATCCGTCAATTGGAATACATTATCCTCCAGTGTCCGCGGTACCAACAGGTTAACATCCTCCAGTTCAATTGTCGGATGATCCCCGGCGTAGAGCATGAGTTTATCCAGTTCATGTGTCAGTGTCGCCCACATCTCACCTGTCAAAAAGATCAATCGTTCGATAGCCGGTCGGTCCATCCGGTATCCTTTATCGTTAACTGCATCCATTACGAAACGAAACAGTTCTTCCGTCGTCGGTTTCTTCGCCTCGAGTATAACAGCGCGGTCTTTTAACCGTTTGACGATTGTTTTCCGCTCATCCAGTTTTTCCGCCTCGACGATCAACACGACCACTGCGTAATCGGCAGGTTGAACAATGTATTCCGCTAACCGTTCCACATTATGTGTTTTCTTATCTTTTGCACCCGTTAAAAAAGTAGCCGGTTTGGCGATGACGACACGGTAATCACTTAAAAAAGGGACGGTTTCCGCTTCGTCCAGGACGGCGTCGAGCGGTTGATCGTTTAAATCAATTTTCATGTAATCAAAGCGTTCACCGTCCGGTAAAGCGGCTTTGACGATTTCACGTTCCCACTCTTCCAAAAGATGTCGTTCCGTTCCATATAATAAATAAAGATTCGCCAGTTTTCCGTTGACAAGCCAAGGTGTTTTCATCTTCCCCACCACATTTCACAGTTTGTTCTTAACTTCATCATAGATAATCCTCTTTTATTCCGCTATACTAGAAGCGGAATCTATTTTTAGGGGGAATGCAGCATGGCACATTCAGTACGTCCACCAAGTGAGAATGCGTTTGAAAACGATATTCAGTCAAAACGTAATGACGCGCTTGACTCAGCGGTCGGTTTTGGCGCATCGTTCGGCTTTTTCGCAGTCTTGTTCATCATTGGCGTTGTCATTAAATTCTTAAGCCTATAATCAATAAAACAGCAACCTTGGGGGGTTGCTGTTTTTTATTTTAGCATAGGTTCACAGCCCGTTGCAGAACAAGTTATCATTCCCGATTGATCGGTCCGCATGACGGTCCGGTCCCTTGTTCGTTCCAGTACTTCCGGATGAGGATGACCATACCGGTTGTTCCGCCCTGCCGAAATGATAACCAGATCCGGATCCGTTTTCTGCAGAAGCTGTTCTCCGGTCGATGTTTTCGAACCATGATGACCGGCTTTTAAAATGTCGATTTTGGGAACAGACCATGTTTCCTCTTGATTGATACTCGCATCCCCCGTCAGTAAAATGTGTTTTCCGGCAACATTGGCAAGCAATACGACCGACCGGTCATTTTCCTCTTCTTCGCTTGCTACAGGAGCCACCACCTTAAGCCAGGGACGAATCCGTTGTCCCGAACGAATGAATTGAATCCGTGTTCCTGTCGCTTCAATCTGATCAATCAATGCGCGCCGTTTCGGATCTTGATTATCAAACTGTCCCATATAAACCGTGTCTATTTGAATTTTCCGCAAGACACCGACCAATCCGCCGATATGATCATGATCTGCATGTGTGACAACCAATCCTTCAATATGTGTTTCTCCCCGCGTATGTAAAAACGGGGCGACGATTTGTCCTCCAGGATCAAACGGCCGTAACGGCGGACGGACGGATAAGGAAAACGCTCCTCCTGTATCAATGACAAACGTTTCTCCCGCTTTTTCGATGACCGTACTGTCACCCTGTCCGACATCAAGAAAGGTAATTCGCTCCGGCGTCTGATGGTCCATATAGAGGCTTGCTACGAGCAGGCAGGCCACCGGGACCAGATGCCCGAACCATCTTCGTTCGGCTAACCACCAGCCGCTAAGGACTGTTCCTGTCACGATCAGAAGCACAGGCAATGAAAAAAGATGAACAGCAACCGTCGGGACAGGCAAATTTTCCGCCCAAGCCAATGCTTGATCGAGAAAAGATGTCGCCTGACCATGCAGACGGATCAGATTATCGGACGACGAAATCAGTACTGCGGCACCGACCAGGAAAGACAGCGGTAAAATCACCCATTCTATCCACCCGCCAAGAAGGATGTTCAATAATGGCGACCACAACGAAACTTCCGTCTGCTGCGCCAGCTGCAGCACAAGACTTGTCATGATTTGAGCCCAGAGACTGATCAACAGCCAGTTCCAAGGACGTTTGATTTTTTCCCACATCTTACGGGACAGGAGCAGAAAAATCGTCAGTCCGACAGTCAGTTGAAATCCGACATCATACAAAGACGTATACGAAACCGCCAATTGAAGCGCACCAATCAAACTGACAACCCACAAAGGATCCGGGCGCCGGTTTATCCGGTGACAAAACAGCAATACCATCGCGACACAGACTGCCCGTGTGACCGGGGCACTCCATTCCGTCAACCATCCATATAACGGCAGAGTCAACAATAAAAATTCAAATCTCCGCTCCCGCGTCAACCGCAGTTTTTTTAATAACCACAAGATCGTTAAAATTAAAAAGGCAATATGTGAACCGGAGATGACGATCGCATGCAGGAGTCCGAACTTTTTAAAGCGTTCCATCGTCATCTGGTCCATTAAACGGTCTTCGCCTAATACTAAAGCTTCCACATACAACGCTTGTTTAACCGGAAGTTGTTCGATCCGTGTCATCCACTGCTGGCGAATCCGCCGCCCGTTCGCTCCAAATCCGGGAGTTTCAGTGCATTTGCCCCACTTCACGACATCATATTTCCCCCGTAACTGTTCGGTGCGCATCCAACGGACTTCATCAAATCCGCCCAAATTCACTCTCGGCAACACCGGCCGCTCTTCCAACTCGACTTCACAGCGTTGTCCAATCCGTTCATAGTCGCGGTCTGTTTTTTCATCCAATGTGGCGGCGACAACGATTTGTTGATTACGGGATTTTGCGAGATAGCGAATTCGGTCACCGTTCTGTTTCGCGTCCAGAATATCGATGACTGTGATTGGTGCAAGCGGCTGTTCTGTCGGCATACTCAGTAAAAACACGACAGTCAGTCCTAAAAGTGGCAAAACAGAATACCTCGACATCGACCAGGACTTCAGTACAAGAATCATTGAACAGACCGCAACCAGCCACAGGGATTCCTTTAAGGCAATGAGTCCGATCATAAAAAACAACGGAAACAGCGGCATCAGTAGACGATGAGATAAGCTTTCAGATTTTCAAGTGTCTTTGGTCCGAAACCTTTTACCTCTCCAAGATTTTCATACGTTGCAAAACCGCCCTTTTCTTCCCGATATTGTAGAATCGCACCGGCTTTCGCAGGACCGATTCCCGGCACTTCCAGTAGCTGTTCTTCCGTCGCTGCGTTTAAATCGAGCAGTCCTTTCGGAATTTCCGCCTGTTCAGACGTTTCCGGTGCCGCTTTCTTAGATGCCTTGGTTTTTTTCCTGGTCGGAACAATCACTTCCTGACCGTCAATTAAACGTGCTGCCAGATTAAGTTGTTTGATGTCCGCTTCCGCCGTCACTTCCGCCCGTTTAATGGCATCTTGAACGCGATCACCGAGTCGAAAAGTGTATGGACCGGGCCGTTTAACCGCCCCTTTGATATCAACCATGATTTTTTTCCGGATCAGCGTCTGATCCGCCGACTGCTCTTCTGCCCGTGCTTCCTGTTCCCGTTCGACGACAGCCGGTTTTTCAACCAATGCTTCGTTGGAACATGAAGGCAGCGGAACGAATAAGACAACAATCAGCAACAGAACAACCGCCAGCGTCGCTACCTGTTGCAAGCGTGGAATCGTCATCCATATCCCTCCTGTTTTCTCGACTGTATCAGTCTTTCCGCTGCTTCTGAACAGGACTAATCTTCATTATCCGGTGACGTGCCTCTCTTAACTGCGTTTATTCTTCCCTTTGATTAAATCATCCGAGGGTTCAACCGAAAACAACATCAAAAAACCATCAACATGACTTCTGTTGATGGTTGGATACTTTATATTTTTTCAGCAACGAAAAAAATACGTTCTGCTGTTTCAGTCGGTGCATCGGATGTGAAATCACCGGTAACGGCACATACACGGAAGCCCGCTTCGCGTAGCCAGGTAATGTATTGTTCCGGCAGATACGTCCGTTGATGATGAGTCTCGTCAACACGGTCGTAACGGCCGTCTTCTCCTTCAATAAAGAAGGTCAGTTCATGAACGACCGATAACGGCTCTTCCCCCGGGTCCGCGAACCAGATATACGAACTCTGCTCGGCATGGGTGGCATACGTTTTCCCGTTAAATAACGTCTCCATCTTATACGGAGAATGAACGTCAAACAACAGTTTCCCACCGTCCGTCAACAAACGTGCTGCACTGTCGAATGTCTGTTTGACGTCTGCTTCCGTCTGCAAATAATTCAACGAATCACATAAAATCGTAATCGCATCCACCGGATTCGGCAATTCCAGTTCCCGCATGTCCTGTACCCAAAAATCAACGTGCCGATTTGTCTCCATTGCTTTTTCCTGTGCAATTTCAAGCATCTCTTCCGATAGATCGACGCCGGTGACCTCATAATGGTCGGCCAGTAACAAGGTCGCCGTTCCGGTTCCGCAACCGATATCCGCGACCCGCTTGCCGGGCTCAACCTGTTCAAGCACCCACGCGACCCATTCCGGATACGGGACATCCTGCATCAGTTCGTCATAGACATACGCAAACTGTTCGTACGCCATTAGTCAATCTCGACTTCGACTTTAGGAGCGTCTGCCCATAGCTTCTCAAGGTTGTAGTAATCACGGTCATCACGGTGGAAAACATGAACGACAACGTTCTCAAGATCTGCGAGGACCCAGCGTGCCGCGTCCATTCCTTCTAGTCGTTTGATCGGTAATTCATTTTTGTGCGCGACTTCTTTTACTTCACGCGCGATGGCTTGCACTTGTTTTTCTGAGTTCCCTTCACAAATCACGAAGTAATCCGCGATCGGTGAAATACTCGACATGTCGAGTACGACGATGTCCTCGGCACGTTTATCATCAATTGCATTTACGATTAATTTTAATTCTTGTTCGACTGTCATAGGACGGTCCCCTTTCGTTTTTCCGGCACGAACGCATTATACGTCTCAATCGTCAACGGAAAAATCACTGTTTGTTTTTTGCATAAAAATGAAATTGTCTGGACAAGTGTCGCTATGACAGCTTGCGTCAAATCTTCCTGCGCAATTTGCCGAAGCTGTTCCACACCCGGATAATGACGATTCGGTTCAATCGCATCTGCGACAAAAATGACTTGATCGAGCAACGGCATGTTCGGAGCACCCGTCGTATGGTTGGCGATGGCTTGATAAATATCAGCGTCTTCCACGCCGAGCTCCCGCTTCACGAGTTCTGCCCCAACCGGTGCATGCAACAATTCTTCATCATAATTGAGTAATTTACCCAGTCCAAGTTCTACTGCCACGTTCTGCATCTCGGACACATTCCGATATTTCGCATAATCGTGTAGCATGGCTGCCAAAGCAGCTTGATCCTCTTGAACTCGATATTTCCGTGCCAGTTGAATAGCGGTTTCGACGACACCTAGCGTATGGATATAGCGTTTTTCAGGCAATGTTTCCTTAATGATTTGTTTCGCTTCTTCAAGTCGCATAGAGTTTCCACTCCTCGATTAATTGTCGGACCGGTTCCGGAACGAGATAACGGATACTGCGTCCTCTCGCCACCCGTTGCCGGATATCGGTCGAAGAGACTTCAAGCAACGGCATATCGACTGCTGTGACACGCGCACCTTCCGGAATCAGATAACGACTGCCCGGACGTGCGACTGCCCCGAACTCGATTTCCTTGTACAACTCTTCCGACCGGTGCCATGTTCCTAAACTGACTAGTGAATCCGCACCAATCAGAAAAAAGAACGCATGCTCGGGATAACGCCTCTTCAGCTCCTGAATCGTATCAAATGTGTACGATTTCGTTTCCCGTTCAAACTCAATCTCCGATACCGAAAACTCCGTGTTATCCCGGACTGCTTCCCGGACAAGTTGCAACCGTTTTGCTGCACTCGTCACGGTCGATTGTTTATGCGGCGGAAGTTTTGCCGGCAAAAACCAGACCGCATCCAGTTGAAGCTGCTCTTTTGCTTGTTCCGCAATCAACAGATGACCGATATGGGGTGGATCGAATGTTCCACCCATCAGACCAATCTTCATCGTGGTAATTGAAGTGTCTTATTCTCTTTCGATTCCTTGTAGAGAACTATGACTTTTCCGATGACTTGAACGAGTTCTGCATTCGTTCCGTCAACGAGCTCAGCCGCGACATCTTTCGGAGCATCGGCACAGTTTTGCAGGACCTGAACTTTCAAGAGTTCACGTTTCTCGAGGGCGTCCATCAAGTCCGCACACATCGCTTCACCGACACCGTTTTTCCCGACTTGGAAAATCGGGCTTAAGTCGTGGGCCGTTGCGCGTAAATACCGTTTTTGTTTACCTGTTAACATATTAAAATTCCTCCAATTGCTTTCTGATCACCTGCTCGCCAAGCGCGAGATCAGGCGGATGACCGGTGAAGCGTTCAAACGCTTCAGCCGCTTGTAATACAAACATTAAGACACCATCTAGTGTATCAAGCCCGTTTGCGGTCGCTTCCCGCAATAGACGGGTCGGGGTCGGTCGATAAATAATATCACAAATCAAGGCTGTCGTCGCTGTCAATTCAATCGGCGTCTGATCGATGGCAGGAGCCATCCCGACAGAAGTCGTATTGATGATGACATCATACGGCGTCAAATCAAGCGTCCTTGACCACGGAACAGCAGATTGTCCAAATTCAGCTGCCACGCGTTCAGCCGTCTGATTCGTCCGGTTCATGACCGTGACGTGACCGGGAAGCATCGGAATGATTCCACGGGCCGCTCCGCCGGCACCAATCACTAAACTGTTTTTCGCATGCGTTCGCGTGGCCAGAGCACGGGCAAACCCGGTGCCGTCTGTATTCGCACCGACCAGGTCATTCCCGTCCCAATACACGGTATTGACGGCACCGGCGCGTACTGCTGCCGGTTCCAGACGGTCGAGAAAAGGAATGATGGCCGACTTATGCGGAATCGTCACATTGATTCCGTCAAACTGGCGTGCTCTTACCTGCTGAACGAATGTTTCCAATTGATCCGCTTCAACATCTACCATGGTATAACAACCGAAAAGCCCAGCCGCATTCAGCCATGTTTCGTGCAACATGGGTGAAAGCGAATGGGCAATCGGATGACCGATGACAGCAAATTGCATCAGACGAGCGCCTCACGTAAGGAGACAGCGACACCTTTTGGTGCATAGGCAGCGACTCGGCCGCCTTTTCCGTGAACCGCAACCCAACCGAGTCCACTGAAAACGATATCCGTTTTCATATTGTCGCGTAGACTGAACTCGTGTCGAACGAGCGGCGGAAGCATCTCAAGCGTCTTCTCATTCGGCGGAGATAACAATTCTCCGTTATGATTCGCATACAGATCGTCTGCTTTATCGAGCTTCGTCCGGTGTACTTTTAAGTCATTTGACATATAGATGACGAATGACCGTTTGTTGCCTTCCATGTAGTCAAGACGTGCCAGACCACCGAAGAACAACGTTTGTTGCGGATGAATTTGGAAGACTTGCGGCTTGATTTCTTTTTTCGGCGTAATCAATTTCAAGTCTCTTGCATCCACATAATGTGCCATTTGGTGATGATTGATGATTCCCGGTGTATCGTACAAATTACAGTTATCATCGAGCGGGATATCAATCAAATCAAGTGTCGTTCCCGGGAAGTGACTGACTGTGATGACAGCTTCTTCTTCTTCACCGAAACGTTTGATGACTTGGTTGATCAATGTCGATTTACCGACGTTCGTACAACCTACGACGTAAACGTCGCGTCCTTTACGGTAATAATCGATTTTTTCCGCCAATTCATCCACACCGTGTCCTTTTTTCGCACTGATCAGATGGACATCGACCGGACGCAGACCAAGTTCTTTTGATGTTTGGCGCATCCAGTTCATCAGACGATTCGGATTAAGTGATTTCGGGAGCAGGTCGGCTTTATTTCCGACAAGCAACACATCATTTTTTCCGACAAACCGGTGTAATCCAGGTAACCAACTTCCGTTAAAATCAAAAATATCGACGATTTTAACGACTAATGCATCTTTTTGACCGATTCCATCTAAGATTTGGACAAAATCATCGTCCGTTAATGCGACGTCTTGAATTTGGTTGTAATGCTTTAGTTTAAAACAACGTTGGCAAATGACCATTTCACGGTCAAGTGCAGATTTAGGCGCATAACCAGGTGCTTTCGGATCCTCTGTTTGGATCGCGACACCACAGCCTGCGCAATTGATTTCTTCCATGTGTGTGTTGAGCCGCATCGGGACTTTCCCTTCTCTATTCAACGTGGCGCCCTGCACGCCACTCCAAGAGCGTAACTTCCGACCTTTCGCCGTACATGTTGCGACTGCTGCCTATCCTTTCATCTACCGGTATGACAGGGTCATTGCTGTTTATCTTGACGAAGCGTTTCAATCGGGTGTTTTAACGCTGCCGGATCTTCTTTGACACGTTGCGTCAATTTGTAGATGCCTTTACGTTTCATCCGACGGAAAATCAATCGTTCCATCAAGCGATTAAATTTTGTGACGACACCGTCTGTCTTGACGACGGGTTGCACGTGGATAACTTCGATACCTACTGAATTTGCACCTAACACATCTGTAAACAGTTGATCTCCAAGGAAGACCACTTCCTTCGCGTGATAACCAAATTCCGTCAACGCGCGTTTAAAACCAATCGGTAACGGTTTACGTGCCGGTGCAATATAATGTAAGCCAAGTGGATCCGCGAATTTCTTGACTCGATCGCCGTTGTTATTCGAGACGATGATGACGTCAAATCCGTATTGGTTATTCACCATATCGAGCCATGACACCAATTCGTCTGGAGCATCGGCAATATTCCAAGCAACAAGTGTATTATCAAGATCCGTCAAAATTGCTTTGACACCGTTTCGTTTTAACATCTCTAAGTCGATATCATAGATCGACGCCACAAAATGTTTTGGATAAAGTCGTTTAAACAAGAATAAAACCTCCAGATAATGGTCTAGCTCTATAGTTAAGTTTAAGAAACAGTTATGTTCTTATCGTTCGATTATAGCACAATCCATTTGATAGAGCGACGACCAAAAGAAAACGAAAGAGCACAGGTCTCTTCCGTTTCGTCATTTCTGTTCAATAATAGCGGATCCATAAATAGAGCTGCGAGATAATCAGTGTCACGATGGTGATCGGCGCTCCATAAAGCAGGAATCGTCCATACGTAAACTTCTCCCCTTGACGCGTCGCAAGCCCCGCGACAATTACATTGGCCGATGCCCCGATTAATGTCCCGTTTCCGCCAAGACACGCTCCGAGCGACAACGACCACCAAAGAACGTCGACTTGCGGGCTGTCCGGTGACAATCCGATTCCTGCCGCAACATCGTTGATTAAAGGAATCATCGTCGCAACGAACGGAATATTATCAATCGTCGCACTGGCAACACCGGATAACCAAAGAACGGCTGTTGCCGTCGTCTGGATATCTCCGCCTGTCAGCGTAATCGTTTTCTCCGCCAGGAAACGGATGATTCCGACTTCCTGAATTCCGCCTACGAGAATAAACAGTCCGGCGAAGAAAAAGATCGTCGTCCACTCGACCCGGGCGAATACTTCCTCCAATTGATGGTTGTTTTCAATCGTCAGCAGCATCAAGACGGTTGCGCCAAGAATCGCAATTGCCGGTGCTTCGAGATGAAGACCGATTCGACTGAGCAACGGATGAATAATGAACAAAGCAATCGTACTCAACAGGACGATACTGCTGCGCATAACCAGCTTCCGGCTGATGATATAGCTGTTTTCGTCAATTTCCATTAATTTTTGCTGATCTTCCGGTTCCACATGCAAATGTTTTCGAAAGATCATGTACAAAATACCAATCGTCACGACGGTGATCAATACGATCACCGGTGCGAGATTCAACAAAAAGGCATTGAACGTCAAATGCGGATTGGCTGCTCCGATCATGATGTTCGGAGGATCACCAATCAACGTTGCCGTTCCGCCGATGTTGGCAAATAAAACTTCCGCGAGTAGAAACGGGAACGGCTTGATTTTTAAGACCTTCGTAATCGAAAACGTGATGGGAACAATCAACAGAACTGTCGTAACATTGTCTAAAAAGGCAGATCCGAGCGCCGTTAATCCGGACAGTAAAATCAGGATTTTCACAGGATCTCCCTTTGTTTTCTTAGCCGCCCGAATTGCGATATATTCAAACAATCCCGATTGATTGGCAATCGTCACTAAAATCATCATCCCGATCAATAAGACGATTGTTCCCCATTCGACATATTCAAACAAGGCAGATTCCAAGCGGACGATCCCGAATATCACCATCGCGAGCGCACCTAACAGTGCGACGATTGCCCGGCTGATTTTTTCACTGATGATCAAAGCATAGGTCACTAAAAAAATGAATAAGGCCCCGTAAATTTGAAGCGACGAACTCGACGCTCCCGTAAACAATAAAACCTGCATGACAGATTCCTCCTAAGCATGACGAAACGCTCCCTTCGTGACGGGAGCGTCTTCATTCATGAATTCCAATAACCGATGCGTTGTCCCATTAAAACAGGACCTTTAATGTTTGATTCTAACGTCATCGCATCTTTCGGGCAAATCAAGACGACCGTTGAACCAAATGAGAAATAGCCGAATTCGTCACCGCGTTTGACTTCCCGGCTTTGATTCGTCCGGACGATGGTGTTGACGTTCAAAGCACCGACCATCACATGCTCCAGTGCATGGTTCCCGTTCGTGATACGGGTGACCCGGCGGTAGTTTCGCGTCAGCGGCCGTTTTCCGTATTCAAGTCCCAGATCATTGACCGGTGCTGAATCACGGCCGAGTGTGTAGCTCGTCCGGACAGTTCCGTCGATTGGTACATGCACCCGGTGATAGTTCTGCGGACTGAGGTAAAAAATCAATACCTTTCCTCCGATGTAGTGATCGGCTTCATGATGCGAACCGAGCAACTCAGATACCGAATATCTCTGTCCTTTAACGGTAAAACGACTGTCTTCCGTCAAATCCTCGACAACGGATAAGACACCGTCACATGGGCTGACGACAGCGTGCGTCGACTCGTCAATCGGACGGACGGTTTCCTTTAAGTTCCGGACAAACAAATCATGCAGCGTCTTATACGACTCGAGCGGCTGATCCGCCTCCTGCATCTGTAAGTCATACATTTTAACGAACGGTCGAATCAGCGGGCGGCTGACCGGACTCATCGCCAAGCGCCGCAATTGTCTTGCGACGGCCGGATGGCCATTCAGTTCAAACAGTTGCGTAAAGAACCATTTTTTAATCATTTAGATCACCTGACGATTCTTCCTCGGAATTTTTCACGGCTTTCCCTGCGAAAAATTCTTTATATGCGTCTTCTGTCTGCTCTCCGGATACGCGGCTGACTTCTTTTCCATCTTTGAAGTGAACGACAGTTGGTGTTCCTTCGATCCCGAACGTGTCCCAAGCCGACTGTTCGACGGCTAAGTCAATCTGTTCAAATGGAATATCCTGTTTTTCACCGAGCGGTACTAAGTATGGTTTTACTTTTTCACAGTGTACGCATCCCGTCTGATAAAAATACGTATAAAACTCATCACCGGACTTCAGCTTATCCGACACCTGACTCGCGGTTAGGTTTCCGTTTTTAGAGGCGGTATCCTCTCGATCCGTAAACAGTAACATCGTCGCCCCGATTAAGACGATCAGCGCAATCACACCAGCCGTAATCCAATTGGCTTTCGACTGCGGTTTTTTGGTTGGTTTCACACGGTTAGATTTCTTTGACACAGTATCCCTCCGTCATTTTGGCAACAGCCATTTTTTCTGAATCATTATAGCATGCCCCTCTGCAAGAATCGTATCGATTTGCAAAGCGTCATCAATCAGTAACAGATCGGCACGTTCCCCTGGTCGGATGTCCCCCCCGGAAATGCCATAGGCCTCGGCGACGTTTGACGTGACCGTCTGAATCGCGTCCCCGAAATGCACGCCATGCTTCACCGCTTCACGGACCGCATCCAACATCGAGGTCGGTTTTCCGGTTTCAAGACGAAGCAGTTTCCCGCTTTCATCAAAGGCAGGCAGGCTCGCGCCGGCGTCACTGGACATCGTAATCCGGCTCAAAGGAATACCGGCAGCAAGAGCACGTTGAAGCGCCTGTCCCGCTGGAATTTCCCCTTCTTTAATGAATGCTTCCGTCGTACAGGTCGTAAAATCAATTCTGCCACCTTGTTTCGCCCAACGTAAGCCGGCTTCAAAAATCCGTTCACTGCGGTTGATGTGCGTCGGCAAAAACTGGGTGATCGGAATATCCGTCGTTTCGACTACTTCTTCGAGCAGAGCAAGGGCACGTTTCCCGTCACCGATATGAACATTCATCGTTCCCCGGACTCCTTTTAAGAGACCGGCAATTCGTCCTTGCGAAGCAAGACGCGACAACTCATGGACCGTCGGTTGTGTGGAACGATGATCATTGATCGCAATCTCACCAATTCCGATGACTTCATTAATCAACAGAATGTCTTCCGCAATCGACGGCGTAATCGAAACCGGCGGGACCGCGTAACTGCCTGACAAGAGAAAAGAACGGATTCCTTGGCTCGTATAGCCGCGCAAGTGTGCGAGCAAATCGATTCCGGTTCGTGTCCAGCCATCTGTTCCAAGCAATCCGACGACGGTCGTGACACCTGCTTCGAGAAAATCAGTCGCCGAAAGCGGCGGTGTCCGTGTTGCAAAACCACCTTCTCCGCCCCCACCAATCGGATGGACGTGTCCATCGAGCAGACCAGGAATCAGTTGTTTGCCCGTCCCGTCAATCGTCTGCGTAATCAGCCGTTCATCCACTACATAGGAACCGATGGCAAGAATTTTTCCCGCACCAACCAGTACATCCGTCGCTTCACCGGCCACTGTCACATTTTTAAGTACTATCATCACTTGCCTCCTAAATCATAAAAAGCGAGCCGGTCGTCCAAATGACGACAGCTCGCTTTCATCTTATTCTGCCTTTGTCCCTTGACCAAGACCAAGATCTTCGTTGACTGCATCAAGTGCGAAGACGACAAGTGAAGTCACGACTGACATAGCTGTCGCGAATCCGAAGTTATACGTGACTGCATCGACCGCTGATACGATGAACACAGCTGTGTTCACGAGTAAGAACGACCAGAAGAATGTAACGAGAAAACGCATTCTTCCCCCTCCATTTCTTAGCTTACTTTTTAATGTCCTACGTTTCGTAGTATATCATTTTTTAAGGGAACAGACAGCTTTTCTCCAATTTTTTTAAACGCTTTCCTCAATTCAAAAAGCAGACAATTTTAGATATTTTTCGATTGATTATGCTACAGTAAGCGTAATGAATCCAGAGTGGAGTGAGTATCCCATGCAACGTCATCTGATCGCCGTCGATTTGGACGGCACATTATTACGCGACGACAAAACCATCAGTCAGACCAACTTACACGCGTTGAGAACGGCACGCGAGAACGGCCACGAAGTCGTCATCGCCACCGGACGTCCTTTCCGGCACGCGAAACGCTATTACGATGAACTCGGATTGACGACACCGATCGTCAATTTTAACGGCGGACTGGTTCACCATCCGCATGATTCACATTTTGAAGTCAGCCATCATCCAATCCCGCTGAAAACCGTCCAGCACATCCTGGAGTCGGTATCGGACTCGAAAACACAAAATATCGTGTGTGAGGTGACCGATCATGTGTACTTCCAAAACGATCCGGTCGGAATTTATGAATTCTATACAGATCACGCTTTATCCGTAACGACCGGTGATTTACGAAAAGTTCTGCAACACGAACCGACATCGCTTCTGATTCATGCGAAAGGTGAACATGTCCAGGACATCCGGTCCGAACTTTCAAGCATTCATGCGGAAACGGTCTTGAACCGTCAATGGGTCAAACCGGAATATATGGTCGAGGTCATGCGAAAAGGTACGAGTAAAGCAATCGGCTTACACCAAATTTCACGTCATCTCGGAATCGAACAAAAACAGATCATTGCTTTTGGCGATGAAGAAAATGACTTGGAAATGCTCGAGTATGTCGGGCATGGTGTCGCGATGGGCAACGCCATCGGAGCACTAAAACTGGTTGCTAACGGTACGACGAAATCGAACCAGGAAGACGGGATCGCTTATTACCTGAAACATGTGCTCGGTCTGATTTAATCTCATGAACAAAGCCGGCTTTTCTGTCTATCAGACAGAAAAGCCGGCTTTGTTGTTTCACCTTACCCTTTACGGAAGTAACCGACGACAGAGTCTGTCGCGACGACGTTGATGAACACCGTTTCGTCCGCATCGCGGCAAATCCGTTCAATATCGCGCAACTCATGCCGTTCGATGACCATCATCAGCGTCGACTTCTCAGCTCGTGAGTAGGTCCCGATGGCCGGCATCTGCGTAATTCCTCGAATGATGTGTTGATGAAGTGCCGTCGTGATATCGTCGGCATGATTCGTAATGATGAAAATCGTCAACCGTTGATTGCTTGTATGAATTTCATCGACGACTTTCGACGTGACATAAATGAAGACAATCGTATACAGTGCCGTCGACCAACCAAACAATGCACCTGCAAGGATTGCAATCAAAAAGTTCAATACAAACAGGTATAACCCCACACTCCGGTCGGAGAAACGGGCAAAAATCAATGCCACGATATCAAAGCCACCCGTAGATGCACCGAATTTAATCGTAATTCCGGTTCCGATTGCCAGTAAGACCCCGCCAAATACGGCATTGAGTGTTTGATCACCCGGAATGACAGCATACTGAGGAATAAGTCCGATAAAAATCGTTGTCGCCAAAACGGAAATCAATGTAATGATGGTAAAACTGCGTCCGAGCATAATCCATGCTAAAACAATCAATGGCAGATTCAAAACTAAGAACCAGACGTTTTCCCCGAAAGCAAACGCCGTTCCTTGTAACACCTGCGTTAAAATCTGGGCAAGTCCCGTAAATCCTGTCGAGTAAACACCACTTGGAATCAAGAACCAGTTCATCGCTACTGCGATGACGAATCCGCCAATCGAGGCAACAATCACTTTTAACATACTTTCCTTTACAACCGCTGTCACACCTTGTTCTCCTCTCATTCGTAAACTATCTTGGAACACTTTAGCACATAACAAATGTGTCCGGATAGTCAAGATGATGAAAGAATTGTATTTCTTTTTTTGGTAACGCTCTCATTTTCAGAAGTTGAACACATTCTTCCTCAGACGAAAAAAGGCGGCAGATTTGACATCCGCCACCTCGTTTCATACCCAGTAAAGATTAGTCTTTTTTTAGTTTTCTTAAACAGTCATCGAAGCTGGAATGGTAACCGCACCTTCTGCCGGGACTTCAACCGGTTCGCCATGAAGCTGTAACGTAAAGGCTTCACCTGCGTTTTGTTCAATGCACACTTCGTTCTGTTTGACCTGAACGAGAATGTGATGTCCGCGCCATTGCATGCGGAACGAATAACTGGTCCAGCCTTTCGGCAACATTGGCTTGAAGGACAGTGTCCCCTGCTCGACACGAAGTCCGGCAAATCCGTGAACGATCGACATCCACGATCCGACCATCGATGTGATGTGGAGACCATCTTCTGTATCGTTGTTGTAGTTATCAAGATCGAGCCGTGCCGAACGTTGATAAAGTTCCATTGCTTTTTCTTCATAACCGACTTCTGCCGCGATAATCGAGTAGATACACGGTGAAAGTGATGATTCATGGACCGTCCGCGGCTCATAAAAATCAAAGTTTTTCTTCTTCTCTTCAATTGAGAAACGGTCTGTCAGGAAATAGAGTCCTTGCAAAACATCGGCCTGTTTGATGAAGACAGAACGCAGAACACGGTCCCATGACCAATTTTGGTTTAACGGGAGGTGTTTTGCATCAAGGTCCGCGACCATAATCTGTTCCTTATCCATGAAACCATCTTGCTGCATGAACACATCTGGAACCGAATCGTCTTTCGGATAATACATTTTTTGATCAATCTCGGCCCAGTGAGCTAATTCTTCATCTGTGATAGCTAATTGATGAATTAATTCCTCAAGGCGTGCCGGTTCTTCCTGCTCCAGGTGACGATAGACCGTCTGAGCGTACTCGAGACACCAGGCAGCCATCAAATTCGTATACCAGTTGTTGTTGACATTATTTTCGTACTCATTTGGTCCCGTGACACCAAGAATCATATAGACATCTTTATGCGGGACGTAGTTGACGCGACTTGCCCAGTAACGTGCGATTTCAACAAGTACTTCAAATCCGTATTGTCCGAGGTAGGAAGTATCTCCTGTGTAGTTCGTATAGTTATAAATCGCATGGGCAATCGCACCATTCCGGTGGATTTCTTCATGTGTGATTTCCCACTCATTGTGACACTCTTCCCCGTTCATCGTCACCATCGGGTATAACGCACCCTTCATCCCGACATTTTTATCCGCATTTTCTTTCGCTTGCGGCAATTGGTTATGACGGTACTTCAATAAGTTCCAAGCCACGTCGGGCTTCGATGTCGCAAGATAGAAGTTTAGGCAGTATGCTTCTGTATCCCAATAAGTCGCACCACCGTATTTTTCTCCGGTAAAGCCTTTTGGTCCAATGTTCAGTCGGGAATCTTCACCTGTATACGTTTGGAACATATGGAAGATGTTAAAACGAATCCCTTGTTGGGCTTCAACATCGCCTTCAATCTTCACATCCGCTTCTTCCCAGTGCTTCAACCAAGCTGCTTCATGTGCAGCAAGTACGCCATCAAATCCGGTATCAAACGCGTTGTTGACACGTTTCATCGCCTGCGCCAATAAGTCTTCAATTTCATAGTCACGATTTGTAACGAGCGCTACTAATTTTTCAGCTGTCACCGCTTCACCTGCCGGTACCTGTTTCGTGAAACGATTTGCGACATACTGTAATGTACTTTCAAGCACTTCACATCTCGCACCCTCGACATCGGTAATCATGGCCGCTGTGACATGCCAATCCAGTTTTTTTGTTTTCGATGTCACATAAGCAAATCGTTCTTCCGCTCCATGCTCTACCGGAAGCCAGAATTTTTCATCATAGTTGGAGTCTTCGTTTTCGACGTCCGCGTCAAGATAGGATTCAATGACCACTTCCGCATCAAAGTTAACGGGTGTGACCGTATATCGGAGTGCAGCCAGTTCTTTATCCACGATCGAGAAGAAACGTGTTGATTCAACCTTCGTCTCTTCCACACCGTTTCGGATCAGCATCGTTCGTGTCAAAATACCATGTTGCATGTCGAGTTCACGTTTGAAATCGACAACTTCCCATTCGTTCAAATCGACATTTTTTCCATTGATCGAAACACGAAGTCCCATGATGTTGACGGCGTTCAAGACTTTGGCGAAATATTCCGGATAGCCATTTTTCCACCAGCCGACCCGTGTTTTATCCGGGTAGTAGACGCCCGCGACGTACATCCCTTGATGCGTGTCTCCCGAGTAGTCTTCTTCAAAATTTCCGCGCATTCCCATATGACCGTTTCCGATCGCTGTCATCGATTCAGCAAGCCGGTTGTCTTCCGGATGAAAACCCTGTTCCGTAATTTTCCACTCATTAATATCAAACAATCGTTTCATGATTAGTCGCTCCCTTATTCTTAATCACATAGATGCTTAGGCATCTTTTTGTAAGCGTTTTAATTTTCTCTACATTCTTTATTCTACACATAATCATCGTTAATGCAATCGTTTGCACGAAAATAAAAATCTTTTTCCATCCGCCCGGTCTTTTCGGATGATGGAGAGCTTTCCCGTGCTTTTTCCGCACAAGAAAACACCACCTGCCGCGAACGGACAAGTGATGTTTTCCTGGACAGCATTCATTTATTTTACGGTGCCTCCACAAGATTGACGAACAACTAAATAATGAGGGACGATGACACGTTTTCCATAGGGTGTCGCCTCTTCGTTCATTTGTTCGATCAGACAGTTTGTTGCTTCAAATCCTAAACCGAAGATGTTAATTTCAACGGAGGTCAACGGCGGACTGGAAAATTCCGCGATGAACAGATTGTTGAAACTGACGACAGCCATCTGATCGGGTACGCTGATTTCCATCTCATTCAACGTACTCATGACACCAAGCGCCATCATATCATCACTGACGACGACAGCCGTCGGCGGGTGCTCAAGCGACATCAATCGTTTGACGGCGTCTGCTCCTCCGGTCGTCATGAACGGTGCACTGACGATGTATGATTCGTTAATTGGAAGACCTTCCTCCATCAAAGCTGTCTTGTATCCACCGACCCGTTCCTGAGTGACGGCTAAATCCTGGGATCCCCCGACAAACGCGATGCACTCATGTCCAAGTTGATGTAAATATTTCGTGACTTCACGCCCCGCAAGATAGTTGTCGGTATCGACATAAGTGACATGTGAGGAGTCACTGAATGGTTTCCCGACAACGACGAACGGAAACTTTGAGTCCTGTAAAAACTGAACGACCTTATCATCTGTCCGGGAATACAAGACTACGACACCGTCGACCCGACGACCCTGAACCATCGAGACGACACCTTCGTAGACTTCTTCTTCCGAAACCCCTGTCGTCATATACAACGAATAACCGTTTTGATGTGCTTTTGTGCTGATCCCGCGAATCACTTCCGAGAAAAATGGATTTTGTAGTGTTTTTGTTGCTGCACTGGGCATGACAAGACCGATGGCCTGAGTCGTTCGATTGGCAAGACTCCGGGCATGGACGTTCGGATAGTAGCCGAGCTCCTCCATTGCCTGACGGACACGTTCTTTTGTTTTTTGACTGATGCGCGGACTGTTGGCAATTACACGTGAGACCGTAGATGGTGCAACGTTCGCTTCTCTTGCGACATCCTTGATTGTTACTTGCATCCCTTTCACCTCATCATTTCCCTACAAATGTATTTTAGTGTGTTTCCTTTGTCCGATTGATCCGTCGTCGATGGACGAATAAAATGATTAAGGCAAGGATCGGAGCGATTGAGCCGATCGCAACGAGCGACATCCAGTTGACCTGCGAACGTTCCACGACATATCCATTGGCACTGCCCGCATCGAGCGTTACTTCATAGGCATCTCCGTCTTGACGTACGACGTCAGAGAACAACAGCCCCCGCAGACGTTGATCGTCACCGATTTCTGATGCTTTCACGCGCAATGTCGTTTTCTTTTCCCCTAAATTGATGGCATATAGGACAGACTGATCTTTGACTTTTCGTTCGAAGACCGCCATATGATCCGTTTTAGCCACCAAGCGCTGTTTCCCGGTCTCAAAAGCAGGATAGTTCTTGCGCATCTTGTTTAACGTCTGCACATATTCCTGCATCTTATCGTTTTTATCGAATTCCATCATCATCCGGTTTCCCGGATCTTCTCCACCAGGCATCGCGACTTCTGTTCCTTGATAGACGATCGGCATGCCGGGTGCTGCATATAAAGCGAATAAAGCTAAACGCAGTTGTCGTTCCTCATCAACAGCTCCACCGATTTTCGCTTCCGTAATAAAGCGTTTCAGATCATGATTATCAATGAAGTTCGCTAAGGACATTGCTTTCGGATTAAACGTAGTATCTCGATTATAAACCGAATCTAATTCTTCCGCTGAACCATTTTTTCGGGCGAACTGATCCTTGATTCCATAGTAAAACGGGAAGTTCGTCACGGAATCAAATCCCAGTTTCGAATAGGTCGCAATCTTACGCGGATCACCGTCAAATACTTCACCTAATAAAAAGAGATCCGGATGCTCTTTTTTGACAGCCGGGATGAATGTTTTCCAAAAAGCCGGTGGAACATGGCGGACGGTATCGAGTCGGTAACCGTCGATTCCGGTTTCATCCACCCAGTAGTTCGCAACGTCAATCAAATAGTTGACGACTTCTTTATTTTCCGTATTAAAATCCGGTAAATCAAACAGCCAATTGTTTTCGACTTCCGCCTGATTATTCCAGTTCATGATCGTCTGTTCTTTATGAAACCAGTCCGGTTTTTCTTTTACGAGTGGATGGTTCGGCCCGAGGTGATTGACGACTAAATCAAGCACCACTTTCAGGTCCCGTTCATGCGCTTCTTTTACTAACGTTTTAAATTCTTCTTTTGTTCCGAAATGGGGATCAACCTCATAATAATCGTCCGTCCAATATCCATGATAACCGTTTGGCCGGTTCTTAAAAATCGGTGTCAGCCAAATCGATGTAAAACCTTGATCCTTGATATAATCCAGACGCTTTGTGACACCTGCCAGATCCCCGCCTTGAAACGCTTTTGGATCATCGGGATTTGCTTCCAAGTCATTACTTTTGTCACCGTTCTCAAACCGGTCGACCATGATGAAATACATTCGTTCTTTTTCCCATCCTGCAGCTTCGCTTGTCTGTGGAAACATTCCGATAGACAAGAGAAGCGGCAAGAGGAGAAGCATCACGCCTCGTCTCATGCCGCTGATTCCCCCTTGATTGATTAACCTTTTGTTCCGCCTGCCGTCAGTCCAGATACGAAGAAACGCTGGAAAGCGAAGAACAGAAGAACGATTGGTACTGCTGATAATACGGCACCTGCCGCAAACAATGTAAAGTTATTATCGAATTGCTCTGAAACCATGTTGTACAGTCCAACAGCGAGTGTCTGTTTCTCCGGCGAGCGGAGAACAAGTGACGCCAGGATGAAATCGTTGAACGGTGCCATGAAATTGAACAAAGCGATAACAGCTACCATCGGTTTTGCAAGTGGAAGAATGATCTGCCAGAAAATCCGAAGATGTCCTGCTCCATCCATCCGCGCCGCTTCATCCAGTTCTTTTGGTATTGTATCAAAATATCCTTTCGCAAGATACGTGTTCATCGGAATCGCTCCCCCGGCATACAGAAGAATCAATGCCAAATGCGTATCAAACAATTGCAACATGTTCAACAGAACGTAAATCGCGATGATGGCAACGAATTGCGGAACCATCTGCAACACGAGGAACAGGATCAGTGAATTCTTACGTCCGACGAACCGGTAACGTGAGAAGATATAACCTGTCAACGTAATCAGTGCGACGGAAACGACCATCGTAATGACAGCGATTTTGATGGTATTCAAATACCACATACCATAATCCGTTTGTGTCGCATCAAATAAATCAAAGTAATGAATCAATGTCGGATTGCTCGGGAAGATGTCCGAAGTAATACTTTTCCCCGGGTTAAGCGATGTGCCGACAACCCAAAGGAGCGGATACACGATAATTATCGAGGCGATCGTCAAAATGAGGTATGACAACGCCATATTGATTCGGTTTTGTTTTCTCATTAGATCATATCCTCATCTTTGAATGATTTTGAACGTTTAAACTGAATGACGGCAATCGTCATGATGAAGAACGACAGCACCAGCGTAATCGCGGCAGCAAATCCGTATTGCGGATTCGAACCAAGCGACAGTTTGTAGATCCAGGAGATCAGGATGTCTGTTCCGCCGGCCGATTGACCCGGAACAGCCGGACCCCCGTTGTTAAAGAGATAGATGATATTGAAGTTATTGAAGTTAAACGTATATTGCGTAATCAAGATCGGTGCTGTCGCAAACAAGATCATCGGTAATGTAATCAGGCGGAATTTTTCACCTGACGTCGCACCGTCAATCGTTGCTGCTTCATACAAATCTTCTGGAATCGACTGCAGAATCCCCGTCGTCAATGTCATGATATACGGGAAACCGAGCCACCATTGAATACCGATTAAAGCTAAACGCGTGTAAGTCGGATCTGTCATCCACTCGACACCGCTGTCAAGACCGATTGCCGGTAATAGTGTCGTATTAAAGACACCAAACGTCTCATTGAACATTGAGCGGAAGATGAGGATTGTGATGAATGCCGGTACAGCCCAAGATAAAATCAAAATCGAACGGAAGAAACGTTTTCCTTTTAGTCCTTTTTGATTCAACAAGACCGCAAGACCAATCCCGATTGCGATGACACCTGTTGTCGAAGCGACCGTCCAAACGAGTGTCCATCCGAGTACGCTGACGAACGTGTCGCGGAAGATGTCGACCGTAAAGATGTTCAGGAAGTTTTGAATTCCGATCCAGTCAACGAGTTTCGCCGGTGGTGAATTATTGAATTTATAGTTCGTAAAGGCAATTAAAAACGTGAAAATCAAAGGTAAGACGACCGTGAAGACAAGGAGAACCAACGATGGAATCAGCATCGCGTACGGGAATCCGTTATCTCGGAAGTTCCGCAACTGCATTTTCAAAGAAGGAACTTCTAATTCCAAGTCACGGAGCTTACCGATTCGATACGCATCGATAAAGTTCCAGACGTAAATGGCGATACCAAACACAAGCAGAATCAATGCAATGATTCCCTCGACCATCAAGAAGATCGAGTGATCCCCCCTTACGCCTGCTACCTCACCGAGTGTAATCAATCCCCAGATCGCTCCGCGATCTCCGGGACCGTTCCCAGCACCTTTAAAAAACAGTTCGAAGTTAACTAAAAAATACGATAGGACGACGATAAAAAATGTCGCACCCTTTAAAAATTGTTTGTTGTACAGTTGTCCCATCCCTGGAACAATCGATATCGCTGCTGCAATCGTCCGATGATTCGTTTTGGGCTTTGGTGTTTTCGTGGGTTGTGGTGTCGCAATGGCCGCCATCGTCTGTTCTCCTTTCCAAAGGTCATGTCTGACCTCAGGCTTCTCTTCCAACCATAAAGATAAGGGGGAATCCAAGATCCCCCTTTCTTTAATTCTGTGTCAGTCATTCAGTTGATTATTGATTGTTTGCTTCGATTTGTTGCTTGATTTGTTTTACAGCGTCATCAGCTGATTTTTGTGCATCTTGTTTGTTTGTTGCAACAAGTTGAAGCGCTGCTGCCATCGGCTCCCAAACTTGACCCATCTCAGCGATGTTCGGCATTGGTACACCGTCTTTAGACTGTGCGAAGACAGCTGCTGCCACTTCGTTGTCTTTGATCGTTGCATCTTCTTGAAGCGAAGTGACCGGTGGGATCTCGTTGTATTTCTCAAACATCGCTTTCGCGTTTTCTTCACCCGTTAACGACGCAAGGAATTTTTCTGCCCATTCTTGGTTTTCCGAGTAAGCTGAAACAGCATACGTCTTCACGCCTACGAATGTTTTGATTGCTTCACCGTTTGGAAGCTTTGGAAGTGCTGAAGCACCTAAGTTAATGCCTTTTTCTTTATAGCTTGCGACTGCCCATGGTCCGTTCATGACTGCGACTGCTTTCTTGTCGCCGAACAACTGATCCATTGCTTGACCACCGCCACCGCCAATCAAACCTTTCGGGAAGAGACCCTCTTTATACCATTTACCGATGTAATCCATTCCTTCAACTGCACCTTTGTTGTTGAGACCGATGTCTGAAGGATCGAGTTTTCCATCGTTATCTTTAAAGACGTATCCGCCGTATCCACCGATTGGACCGTGTGCGAAGTAGAAGTTATCCCAAAGTGCGAGGAAACCGTATTTACCGTCTTTTTTCTGTTCTGTTGAGATTTTGTAGAGGTCATCCATTGAAGCCGGTGCTTCTTTTAACTCATCTTTGTTGAAAAGAAGGATCGGTGTTTCAACTGCTTTAGGATAACCGTAAACTTTACCGTCGAACGTAACAGCTGATTTAGCTGTATCGATGAAAGGTTCGAGTGCTTTTTCACCGTCTTTGAGTTCAGCAATCAACCCTTGGTCAACAACTGTTCCGATTTGGTCATGTGGAAGAAGAATGATATCCGGACCTTTTCCTGCAGGACCGTCAAGAGCGACTTTCTTTTGTTGATCTGTCATCTTCACTTCTTTGACTTCAACTTTGACGCCTTCTTTTTCCTCAAATGCTTTAGCAGCGGCTTTAGTTGTTTCCGCTTTTTCTGTATCTTCCCAGATAACGATTTTCGTTGGTTTTTTACCGCCTTCTGAACTTGTATCAGAAGAACCTGAATCTGTTCCGCCGCCACATGCTGCAAGAGCACCGATTGCCATGACAGATACTGAAAGACCTGCTACTAATTTTTTGATTTCCATGTTCGAAAATTCCTCCCCAAGTTAACGTACGAATGATAAGTTCTGATGCACAACGTTTGCATAAAGGCACAACCATTTTCTTATGATAACAACCGAGCGGTTGTAAGCGTTTTATGAAAACGTTTGCATCACCTTTACATTTTTATTATACAATCTAAAATCCTTTTGACAAGTCCTTTTCTTTAAATATTTCCTTACATTCAAAAAAGATTTTCGAAAAGTATTCTTAAAAATCGTTCGGGCGCATTAGTTAAATGATTTTAAAAAGAAAACGTTTACATTTATCTGATTTGCACAACTAAGTGCAATCGATTGCGCTATTATAGAAGGATTCCTTGTCTCCTCTTGTTTTTTTCTGGAATTCCAATTGACTTTAAGAAAGCGCTTCACTATTCTTAGGTCGAGGACAATTATATTAGAATGCAAGCGATTGCACATAGGGAGTGACCAAAATGCTGAAAGAAGCTGTTTTCCACCGCGCGATGTCACCGTTCGTCTATAAGTATGATGACAAAACCATTCATGTTCGACTGCAGACGAAAAAAAATGATGTCGATCACGTCGATCTTATTTGGGGAGATCCGTACGACTGGCATACCGAAAACCCGGATGATGCCGATTGGAACTTTGATCCGTCCAAATCAAACTATTGGAATACTTTCGAAACCCCTATGAAACGGAGCGGGTCAGATGAGTTGTTCGATTATTGGTTCATCGATGTCGTTCCTCCTTTCCGCCGACTTCGTTACGGATTCCGGCTTCACGACGGACATTCGAGTCAAGTCTTTACCGAACGTGGCTGGTTTGATGAAAAGCCGCTAGATGATACCGGATACTACTTCTGTGTTCCTTTTTTAAACAAAGTTGATGTGTTCCATGCTCCGGACTGGGTGAAGGATACAGTCTGGTATCAAATCTTCCCCGACCGCTTTGCTAATGGAGATTCGACGAATGATCCGGCCGGTACCCTTCCATGGAACAGTACGGCACCTACAACGACAAATCTGTTCGGCGGTGATTTTCAAGGCGTCATTGATAAAATCGATTACTTAGTGGATCTCGGCATCACAGGCATTTACTTCTGTCCAATTTTCGAAGCCAAATCGAATCATAAATACGACACGATTGATTATTTGGAAATTGATCCGCAGTTCGGAACTAAAGAAAAGTTTAAGGAAATGGTTGATTTACTGCATGCAAATGGGATTCGCATCATGCTGGATGCCGTCTTTAATCATGCCGGTTTCCACCATAAAGCATTCGCCGACATTCGGGAACACGGCAGCAATTCTTCTTACCGGGATTGGTTCCACCTCCGGAACTTCCCGCTCGTAACCGAACCGATGCCGAACTATGACACGTTTGCGTTTGTTCCGGAAATGCCGAAGTTCAATACGGAAAATCCGGAAGTAAAAGCATACTTACTTCATGTCGCCCGTTACTGGGTCGAAGAATTCGGAATCGACGGCTGGCGGCTTGATGTTGCCAACGAAGTCGATCATGCCTTCTGGCGTGACTTCCGTTCTGTCGTCAAGGAAGCGGATCCGGAGACGTATATTCTCGGTGAAATTTGGCACGATTCACAGGAATGGTTGCTCGGTGACCAATTTGATGCCGTCATGAACTATCCGTTCACGAATGCTGCGCTTAATTTTTTTGCACTCGACAAAACATCTGCTTCCACCTATGCCAATGACATGTCGCATGTCTTATTCTCGAACACGGTCAACGTCAACGAAGTATCGTTTAACTTAATCGGTTCACACGATACGCCACGGGCTTTGACCCGTGCGGGGAATGACAAAAACAAGATGCGCCTGTTGCTGTTATCCATGCTGACCTTCTCCGGAAGTCCGGTCATCTATTACGGAGATGAAATCGGACTCGACGGTGATCAGGATCCGGGTTGCCGGAAATGTATGCCGTGGAATCCGGAAGAGCAGGATTTGAATCTGTTGATGTACACAAAACATCTGCTTCAGTTGCGAAAGCAGCACAAGACACTTGCCAATCACGGACAGATTTCATTCGTCCATGCCGACGATGAAACCAACACCATCGTCATGCGCCGCATGAGTCAGGATGGGACGTATTACGTCTATTTCAATAACTCGAATCATCAGGCGACGATCCCGGCTCCTCAGTCCGGCCAAGGAATGGATCTCTTTTCAAACACACCGCTTCCTTCATTAGAAGTGACGCTCGCTCCGTATACGGGAACAATCATTCAAGTGATTTGATTTTCAGACAGACTTTTTGCTCCTCAGCAAAAGTCTGTCTTTTTTCATTTCTATGACAAACCCGTTAAGGTATTTGATTTAGGGTAAAGGAAAAAGAAAGGAGGGAAAACTCTCTTATGGAAATATTTCTTTATGCGGGATTGATTCTGATCGGCTTGTTCGTCGTCAGTTATCTCAGTGAACGGTTTCACCTCCCGAGCATTCTTGCCTTTATCCTGATTGGAATCATACTTGGTCTTTATTATGATTTGCCGGAAGAATTGAAACTCGGCGGAGAAGCAGGCATCATTGTCTTGTTTTTCCTGCTCGGTCTAAAGTTTTCGGTCGCTGATTTATTAATCCAGTTTCGCAACATCTGGAAAGCGGGACTGATTGATCTTCTGTTATCGTTTGGCGGTACCTTCCTCTTGACTTTGGCCTTCGGATTTTCGGTACCCGAGGCATTTTTAATTGGCTGTGTTCTGTATGCGACAAGTTCGTCGATTTCGGCCCGCCTGCTCGACCGTGAACCGGATAAACACAAAGACGTGAATCGGTTTGTCCTCTCGTTACTTATCTTCGAAGATTTAGCGGCGCCTCTCTTATTAACAAGTGCCCCGTTTGTTCTCGGAACACAAGAGTTCACCTTCGTAAAAGTCGGAACGATTTTTCTTGGATTTATTTTCTTATTCAGTGCTCTGATTTTTTTAACGGTCTTCATCCGTCAAAAATCGAGAGTCGTCGATTCTCTTTACCGTCACCCGGATGCCGGCATCGGAATCATCGGCTTAATTTTGACTTTTTCAGGAATCGGGATCATGTTTGGTTTATCCGAAGTCCTGGGTGCGTTTATCGTCGGGATTTTATTAACGGAAATTAAAGAGACACGTTATTTAAAAAGACTGGTAACGCCTTTCCAAGATTTACTTTTACCCTTGTTTTTCATCTCGTTCGGCATGTCGTTTGAATTGACGGAAGGACTCCCCTTGGATTGGTTTTTCGTTGCCCTTGTCGTTTGGGGACTTCTTTCTAAATTCCTGGTCGGTTTTTTAGGGGGACGAGCGTTTGGTCTTTCCAACTACCATGCGATTGAGTCCGGCTTCTGTTTAGGACCACGCGGAGAATTCTCTATTTTATTCATTACGCTTGCGAGCGGAGCTTTTGTCACATTGACCGGATTGTACATTTTTGTTTCCGCTTTTCTTGGAATCATGCTATTTCGAATCTCAACCGGCCTGACGGATCGTACTCATGCGACTGCTCAAAAGATCAAACAAAAAATCAAGTGAATCATAATAGGACCTTCCGGCAGATTGCCGGAAGGTCCTATTGATCGTTCCCTCTGTCATCAGCGACCGCTGAAAACGGGCGCTTTTTTTTCTAAAAATGCTTGAACCGCTTGCTGGTGATCTTCTGTCTTTCCGGCACGGGATTGATAAATAATCTCCTGAGCCAGCATATCCTCGAGTGTCGATTCGGAACTTGCTGATTGCAACTGTTTGATATATCCGATGACTTTCGTCGGTCGGCTCGCAAGAAGTTTAGCAAAAGCAGCTACTTCTTGTTCATACTGTCCGGCGTCCACACTTTTTGTCACTAAATGATAGTCATAGGCTTGTTGCGCGGTAATTGTTTCACCTAATAAGGCAAGCTCGAGTGCTTTAGCTGACCCGATCAACCGGGGTAAGAAGTACGGAGCACCGGCATCCGGAACCAATCCGATATTGATGAAGCCAAGTGATAATTTCGCATCATCGCGTACAATCCGGAAATCACAGGCTAATGTAAGCGAGAGTCCCGCCCCTGCAGCCACTCCATTAATGGCAGCGATGGTCGGCTTTTTCGTCGTTGCCAATGCCCGAACGACAGGATGGTAATATTGTTTTAAGTAGTCCCCGTGGTCCATACCGGGTTGTACGGTTTTTAAATCCTGCCCCGCACAAAATCCGCGCCCGGCCCCCGTCAAAACGATGACCCGAACAGTATCATCTTGATTCGCCTCTTCGATTGACTCCGCCAGTTCGGTTAAAAGTGCTGATGTGAGCGCATTCAGCCGTTCTGGACGTGATAACGTGATGGTCGCAACCTGCTCTTCAACAGCATAAGTGATTTCAGTTTTCATTCCATTCCCCTCCATTTCAAAAATGAACATCCATTCATTATGATGTATTCGTGATGTTTTATGAAAATCCTTTTAAATACTCTCTTTTTTTATGAAAGCTCACCTTTTGCTCTTTCATTATGAAAATCGAAGGCGTATAGTTTCCAAAAGATACAGAAAGACAATACGTTTTAAGGACTTAAAGGGGAATTAAATTTATGAAAACAGTTAAACAACAATCATTATTCCAAATTACATGGCCGCTATTCATTGAAATTGCGCTTCATATGAGCCTCGGAATCATCGCTACATTGATTCTCAGTTATTATTCTGACAGTGCAGCAGCTGCTGTCGGTGTTTCCAATCAGGTACTGAACATTTTCATCATCCTGTTTAACATCACATCCGTTGGAGCAACCATCATCATTGGTCAATATTTAGGCGCGAAACGGGTTCAGGATGCCCGCCAAACCGCACGATCTGCTTTTTCGATTAACCTATACATCGGTTTAATCATTTCCGTTCTTGTTGCCTTGTTCGGAAAACAACTACTCGGATTCTTCTCTTTAGAAGGAGAAACACTCGTATATGGCGAAACGTTCTTAAAGATTGTTGGTCTCTTCTTATTCTTGGAAGCCATCTCTCTTACACTCGGTGCCATCTTACGCAGTCACGGTTTCACAAAAAATGCTATGTACGTCACGTTACTGATGAACTTCGTCAGTGCCTTCGGTAATGTTATTGCCGTCCTCGGATTGTTTGGTATTCCTGTCCTTGGAGTCGCCGGAGTCGCTTGGTCCATCGTCATTGCACGGTCTGTCGCCGTCGTTTTACTCTTTTTCGTTGTTTACCGGAAACTATCTTTACGCTTTAAATTAAAAGATTTGGTGCAAATTAACCGACGCGATATTAAAAGTATCATGAACATCGGCATTCCTTCTGCCGGAGAAGGTGTATCGTATCAGTTTTCTCAACTGATCATTACCGGCTTCATTGCAACTATCGGAGAGTCAGCTCTCTCTGCACGCGTTTATGTCTCAAACATCACGATGCTTTGTTTCTTGTTCACATTAGCCATCGCACAAGGGACACAATTATTAGTCGCCCGCCAAGTCGGAGCTCAGCAATTCGAAGCAGCACATGCTCGTGCTATAAAAACACTGAAAATCGCTGTTTTTGCCAGCTTCGCCTCTGCTGTTGCACTGGCCTCTGTCGGGACATCCATTCTGTCCATGTTCACATCAAGTCCGGAAATCATCGCCATCGGTATTCCGTTGTTATGGGCGAGTGTCATTCTTGAACCGGGCCGTGCCATGAATATCGTTCTGATGGGAACATTAAAATCAGCCGGGGATGTCCGTTTCCCTGTCGCCATCGGTATTCTCTCGATGTGGGGAATCGCAGTTGTGCTCAGTTATACACTCGGCTTGCAATACGGACTCGGATTACTTGGTATCTGGATCGCCTTCTCTGCCGACGAGTGGTTCCGCGGCATCTTTGCCTTAAAACGTTGGAACAGTCGGAAGTGGGCTCAATATGCTGTCGTCAAAGGAGAACAACATGACCACAACGAACGTCGCGAGACTTCTAAAGCAGTCTGACATCCCGTTCGACTTGCTTTCCTATCCTGTTGATGAACAGGATTTATCCGCTCAAAATGTCGCTAGAAAGATTAATTACCCGCTTTCGTCTATTTTTAAAACATTAGTTTTAGAAACAGACATCCATCAATATGTGTTTGCTGTCATTTCCGGCGAAGAGGAAGTCAGTTTAAAAGCAGTCGCCCGGACGGTGTTTGCCAAGAAAACACATTTGGTGCCAATGAAAGATTTAAAGCAACTGACGGGGTACATCCGAGGAGGTGTCGCCCCGATTGGTGCGAAAAAACCTTTTCCAGTCCTTTTATCCGATTCGGCTCTGAATCAAGAATTCATCATCATTTCGGCTGGCAAACGCGGTCTGCAGGTCAAACTCGCTCCTGATGATTTTCTCCGCTTCACGAACGGGATTGTCTTCATGAACCGCTGATATCTATCAGTTGTTTATGATATGATGGATAGTATCGAAGAAGTGGCAGGAGGAATCATTTTGTGGAAAGAACGTGTGCGTAACTCTATTCCGAACCTCTTTACGTTCGGAAATTTATACTGTGGTTTTCTTGCCATCGTCATGGCGGCGCGGGGAGATTTTCAAAATGCGACCTTACTGATCGTAATCGCGATGATGCTCGACAGTCTGGATGGTCGAATTGCCCGTATGCTTGGTGTCGCTGGTGACTTCGGAAAAGAACTGGACTCACTCGCTGATGTCGTGACCTTTGGTGTCGCTCCAGCCATGATGGCCTATTACACTTATTTTTATGATTTTGGAGAAATCGGTTTGCTGATTGCGGCGTTGTTCCCTCTGTTTGGTGCATTTCGTTTGGCCCGTTTTAATCTGTCGGCTACTAATGTAGCTTCCGCCTACTTTTCCGGTGTGCCGATTACAGCGGCCGGAGGTATTTTAGCCGTCGTCACCCTGTTCAGCGGACGTATGAATGATTTAATGGTGCCGCTCGTCTTTACGGCTCTCGCTTTCTTAATGGTAAGCCGAGTCAAAATTCCGAGCTTCAAGGATATTCCGGTACCGCGACATACATTTGTCATCACCTTTACATTGCTGTACGTAACCTATGTCATGATTGCCCGCAGCAACGAATGGTCGACTTTCTGGTTCGTCGCCGTTCCGCTCTACATTGCCTTTTTATTGTTTTCCTTCATCAAAAAGAAAAAACAAAAAAATCATCAGACTGATTAAAAACAGACCGGTTCGTCCGGTCTGTTTTTTTAATACCATGAATTCCACCTCCATTCTGGCTCGACGCCCTTTGCTACAGGTATACTAATATCAGAATAGAAAGAGATGGAGGACGTACTCATGATGGATCGGTTTCAAAAGAAACTCTGGTTATTTTTTACGGTCTGGTTTTTTATCGGACTGATTTTAGTCGGTTTTTCCTTACTTCCGCCTTGGCTGGAATGGGCAAACGCTGTTTTTTTATTTGCATCGGGTTTATATGCTGCGCTGTATCTGTGGGATGTCGTACCGAAAGGACGTTTCATCATTCCTGTCATTTTCTTCGGGTCCATCATCATCGAATCAATCGGTGTCCATACCGGTTGGCCGTTCGGTACATATGCTTATGAGGCTGATTTTGGCGTCCAGCTGTTTGGTGTACCGGTTACGATTGGTGCTGCCTGGTTGTCTGTCATGGGAGCCAGCCTTGCCTTCTCAAGACGATTCCCGATTCGTTTCAACACTGTCATTTTAGTCCCGTTGTTTGCAGTCTGGCTGGATATGGCCATCGATCCGGTGGCTGCCAACGTCAAATCCTATTGGCTCTGGCAGGACGGCGGTTTCTATTATGACATTCCGACACAAAACTTTTTTGGTTGGTATGGAACGGCACTCTTTTTCTCGATCCTGATCGCCCGGTTTGAACAACAGTCTACCATCACAGCTCTTGAACGAAACAACCAGTATCTTTTTCTGATGCTTCATGCGCTGTTCGGTCTGACAGCAGGTGTCGCAGGACTTTACGGTGTCACACTTATCAGTCTTCTCGCTGGTATCACCTATTGGCTCACACAAGGAGGCGTGCGTTTTGCAAAAAGCAAACAAAAGCAAATGGGCTGAACATACTTTTCATTTATACGTAAAAGAACGCTTAATCCGAAAGCAGTTTCACCGTGTTCTGTACCGGGCAGATGATTTACCGACACCCGGCTTGATGCTCGCGACACACGGATCGTGGTGGGACGGAATGATTTTGTTTCATTTGGATCAAACAGTCCTGCGTCACGATCCTTACGTCATGATTGATCAGCAAGGACTGGAACGGTTTCCTTTTTTCACCCGTCTCGGAGGATTCTCGATCGATCGGAGTTCATTTGGAGAAATCAAGCAAAGTCTGCAGTATGCAAAAGAGCGGTTGGCGGACGGAAGCAGTGTCTGGATGTTCCCTCAAGGGGAGGAACGGCATCAAGAAAAGCGTCCGCTGCAACTCAGCAGCGGAGCGACACATCTTGCCAAAACAGCCCGGTCAATTTCCCTGTTTTCGTTTTATTATTCATTTGGTCATGAACAACAGCCGGACATCTACATCCGGACCCGGACCATTGAACTGCCTGCAGCGCGTGCTTCGGAACAGTTGCGTTATCTAACGGATGCGATGACCCGGCTGTATGATGATGTCCGGACTGACGCCGTTGAAGAACGCGTTGAATCGTACCGTGTATTGACCACAAGAAAGGAGCCACTTCCTGTGAAGACGGAACAATGGTTACGGGCAATTCGCACATGATCGTCATACTGTTTGTCTTTGCGGCTCTCGTTTGTCTCTACACGTTCATCAATCTGTCCTTTTTACCTAAACTAAGCGCACCTGCAGTTCCTCCAAGTCTTGCCATCTGTATTCCACTACGGAACGAAGAACGGAATGTCGAGAAACTGATTCATTCCCTCCGACAAGCGCTTCATCCGAATATGCACGTCTATTTATACGAAGACCGCTCGACTGACCGGACCCGCGATTTGTTAGTCCGGCTGGTCGGTGACGAAAATCAGTTCACGATCATCGACGGTCTCGACCTACCATCCGGATGGGCCGGGAAAGTCCATGCCTGTCATCAATTGGCACGGGCGACCCATGAAGAATACCTGTTGTTCTTAGATGCTGACATCACGCTGGCAGCAGACACGGTTCCCCGGCTGTACGCAACGCTTCAGAAAGAACAAGCGGTTTTCTTATCGGGCTTCCCGTCGTTCCCTGTTCCGACTTTTCTCGGAAAGTGTCTCATTCCGATGCAACATGTCTTGATCGCCCAACACCTTCCGATTGCTTTCCGGAAGGTCAAGCATCCCGCCTTTGCAGCAGCAAACGGGATGGTCGTGCTCGTCGAACGGCACGCTTATGAACAGGTCGGCGGACATCAGGCGATTCAAATGGCGCTCGTCGACGATTTGGAACTCTGCCGGACGTTCAAACAAAACAGCTTTACGACAACACTCGTCGACGTGGCTCCTTATGTCAGCTGTGACATGTATGCGACCAATCGTGACGTTTGGCAAGGTTTCCTGAAAAACGTCTTTCGCGGTATGAATGATTCCTATATCGCCGGGAGCTATTTCCTGCTGTTTTACCTTATCCAAGCAGCCGCTTTACCGCTTGTCCTCTTCTTCCCGTCAATTTGGACGCTCGGAGCCTTTCTTTTGATTATGATTGCCCGTTACCGCATCGATCGGAAGGCCATGATTTCCCATGCTTGGTTTTGGCATCCTGTTGCGTCCATTCTTTATGTCGTATTACTCGCGACGGCGATGATTCGAAGACTGAAGAAAAGGGAAATCAGTTGGAAGGGTCGGACATATTCTTAAGGAGGCTTCATTGTTATGAAACATATCGCAGTCATCGGCGCGGGACTCGGCGGTTTGAGTGCCGCCATCTCACTTGCTTCAAAAGGATTTAAAGTCACCGTCATCGAACGTAATGAACACATTGGTGGAAAGATGATGCCCATCACATCAGAGGGACACCGTTTTGATTTCGGTCCCAATACCATCACGATGCCTGAAATCTTTCAATCCGTCATTTTGGAATCGGGAGCAGATCCTGATGACTATTTCACGTTTGAAAAATTGACGCGTCATACGGTCAATCATTTTCCGGACGGACGTTCGTTGACATTTGCCAGCGGCCGTGAAGCGATGCGGACTGAAGTTGACCGTTTCACGAAGGGGCAACTTGCCAAAAATGATATTACGGGTTATCAAGATGAAGTCCGGGAACTGTACAATATCGCTAAACAACAATTTTTCATCAATATCGACTCTTATTTTAATTTTTCCTTATTGCGTGACATGACGAAGGTCCATCCCTTCAAAACACTTCACGGGCTACACAAAAAATATTTTAAAGATCCCCAGCTGATCCAAGCACTCGACCGCTATGCAACTTATATCGGAAGCAGCCCGTTTCAAGCGCCGGCAACATTCGGTTTAATTGCCCATCTCGAGCTGAATGACGGCGTTTATTTCACCCGCGGCGGAAATACGACCATTGCCGAAGGGTTTGCCCGTCGCGCCCGCGAACTTGGTGTTACTTTCCGCTTGGGAGACGAAGTGACGCAAATCGAAGTAACCAATCAGTTGGCAACCGAAATCGAACTCAACCATGTCGATTATCTGTCTGTTGATTTCATCGTGTTAAACGGTGACCTGCTCACCCAATATCCGCGGTTGATTTCAGAAACAGTCCGACCTGACTTCAAAAATCCGACTCCTGCGCAAATGGAGCCGTCGATTTCTGCTTATGTCCGGTGCATCGGACTCGGACGCCGGATTGCCGGACTTGCTCATCATAACGTCTTTTTCTCTTCCGATTATGAAGCCGAATTCGAAGCATTATTTAATCAACATCGCTACGCAGAAGAGCCGACCATCTACATCTCGAATTCCTCGGTCACGGCACCGGAAATGGGAGAAGCGGGTGACAACCTGTTTGTTCTTGTCAATGCTCCGGCTACCCACAAAGGATCTGCCGTTGATTTTGATACGTATGATAAAATCATCGATCAACGCTTGCAGCAATTCGGAATCGATATTACGTCTGACGTTTTATTTGAACAGCGGATCACACCGCAGGATATTGAACAGAAATTTTCAGCGTATCATGGTTCGCTGTATGGTCTTTCTTCGAATGGTACACGCGGAGCTTTCATGCGTCCAAGTAACCGTTCAAAGAATGTTCACAATTTGTTTTTTGCCGGTGGATCGACGCATCCCGGTGGCGGTAGTCCAATGGTGACGCTTTCAGGAAAACTGGCAAGCGAACGAATCGTGTCTGCCGTCGCTGCCTCCCTGTGAACGTTATGTGAATTGCATATCAATTACTTGTACGGACAACTTAGATTTGATACGATTACTTCGAGTTCAAGAGGTAGTGATTGACCCCACATCCTCAATCAAGCGCATGGTGACTTCCCCGAGTCAAACGCGTTTAGGAACTTAACATATCTGTTTCGTCTGAATCATTTGTTCAAGACCCACTTGTCCAATAGATACACCACTGTAAACGGTTCGGCATGACTTACGACGTTCCCCCTTAGATCGTCTCATCCCGATTCGTTTACGGACAGCTCAATCATCATCAGATCCATCCCCGTGGATCGCGACCTGTCTTGTTGGAACGATGTATCTGATTTTGTACAAACAGATTTCAGTTTAGACTCCCCGGTCTAAACTCCATAAAAAAAGACCTTGGTCCCCGCCAAGGTCTTTTTTTATGGAGTTTTTTCGTTAAATCGTAGCAAGTAACTTCATCTTTTGCCACCGGCTGACGTAAGCACGTTTTGTGAACACATCGTATTGATTGTCACGTGCTGCGTCGAGGATTCCCCGGTACAGTAAAGCCGCCACTTTCAGTGCACGACGGCTTTCTTTCGGATAGCGGTCAAACGAAGGCGTTGCTGCATCGTATAAGTGCTCAGCTCTTAATGCCAATGCTTCCCACAATCCGGCAAAGTCGCCGGAAGGAGTTCCCGCCAATAATGATTCCGTTGTCACACCGTACTGGTCCATCCAATCTTTCGGTAAATAGATACGTCCCCGCTTTGCATCTTCTCCGACATCCCGAAGAATATTGGTTAATTGCATCGCGATTCCGAGTTGAATGGCGGACTCCCGTAAATCATTTTGTTTCGGTGCAAGAATCGGCAACAGCATCAAGCCAACCGTACTCGCGACATAATAACTGTATTTCTCCGTCTCTTCCAGCGAGTGGTACCGATTTTTTTCGATGTCCCACCGCATACCTTCTGCCAGTTCTAAAAACGGCGTCTCATCCATCTCATACCGCTTAAAGACATCCGCAAGTGCAATCCATAAGGGTTTATTGATCGAGTGACCCGCCCGGAATAAACGAAACTCTTCCAGGAATTCCGTTAAGCTTTCTTTTGGTGTCGCTGACTCATCTACCGTATCATCGAGATGACGACAAAACGTATAGATGGCGTAGACTGCCATCCGATCTTGCTTCGGCAGTAAAGAGAAGGCTTTATAAAAGGTTTTTGATCCACCTTGAATCGTTTGTTCACATACTAGATATGCGTTCGTCACTGTATCCATTTTTCCACCTCATCTCTTGTTCCATTCGATTGACAAGTAATGTCGCTCCCATCATAACGATCGGAACGCCTCCACACGGATGGACAGATGCGCCTACTGCATACAATCGTTCAATATCAGCATAAGGTTTAGCTTGTGTTTTTAAAGCAGCCGATTGGCGAATCGTCGGTGCAATGCCAAAACTTCCGCCTTCATACAATCCAAAATCTTGAGCGTCTTGAGGTGTTCGTATTTTCATTTCGGTAATTTGACTTTGGAATCCAGGAAGATGTTGCTCAATTTTCCCTAAAATTTGATCAATAAATCCGTGCGCTTCATAGCTAGCCTGATCAAATCCACGTGGTGACGGAACCAATGCATAGACGACACTTGTACCGGATGCCGTCAACGCGTCATCAACCTTACTTGGATTGAATAAATAGACGGCAGGATTTTCCGGCAACTCATTTTTCTTGAAGATGGAAGTCATCAACGGTTTTAAGTCACTTGGCATTAAAAAACGATGGACAGGTAAATCAACTTTTCCGTCAATCTTAAAGTACAGCAGTAATGTTCCGCCGGACGGCACATACTTTTTCGGTTGCTTGCCTTCGACCAGATATTCCATCAATGGAAATTCTCCGTTCAGGACAACCGTATCATATGCGTACTCCTGTCCTGCAGCAATAAGTCCCTTTGCCTGACCTTGCTGGATCAAGACGCGATCGACCGGTTGATTGAACTTAAACGTAACGCCCCGCTTAACTAACGCTTCATACATCCGCTCGGCTAAAGAGAAGTATCCGCCTTTAACGTACCAGACACCCTCTTCCTGTTCCCGGTAAGGAATCAATCCATAGATGGAAGGCGTCGTGTAAGGATTGCCCCCGATGTAAAAGGTCGGAAAACTGTAAGCCATTCGCAGGTGTTTACTTTTAAAGAAACGTTTTAAGTGATCATGTGCCGTTTCCATCGCATGCATCTTCACTAAGGGCGCTAACATATCCGGGTGCAACAAATCCCGTTTACGTGAATATGTCCGCTCTAAAAATTTCGATACGCTGACGTCATAATCCTTTGCTTTTTGTTGCATAAATTCTTGGAAGCCGCGTCCTTCTCCGAATTGACGTTCAATTGCAATCGTTTGATCGACTACATCCGCTTGTTTTGTCACAATCGTTCCGTCGTCGAAATGAAGGTCGTATAAAGGATCAATCCGTTCCAACTCAACACCTTCAAGCCCCGCTTCTCTTAATTGTTCCTGCAGTTTTCCGGGCATCAAGACAATCGTCGGTCCCTGATCAATTCTTCCGCCTGTCTCAAAATCAACAGAGGCGAGTCGACCGCCTGCGCGTGATTCTTTTTCAAAAATCGTGATTTCGACTTCCGGATATCGTTTCGTTAGTAATAAAGCGGCGTGGAGTGTTCCGACACCTGCTCCGACAAATCCAATTTTCATTTTCCGACACCCACTTCTCTTGTCAATAAGTCCGCCGTGATCCGGGCTGATTCAAAGATGGTCGGAAGGCCGCTACCAGGATGCGTTCCGCCTCCAACCAGGTAGACATGCTCCAATTCTTCAAACCGGTTATGCGGTCTAAAGTACATCATTTGTGTTAACTGATGTCCCAAATTAAAAGTTGCTCCCTGGTGTACTCCCATCGCTTCCCAATCATCCGGTGTGAACATCTCTTCCACTTCAATCGCCGCTTCGACACCTGTATAAGGCGAACGGTGTTCCAGGGCATCGAGGACACGCCGGCGTAATTTTGGTCCTTCAATCGCCCAGTCAAGTTCAGAGTAATTATTCGGAACCGGTACTAACACGTACAACGATGATTTCCCTTCCGGTGCCAATGTACTGTCGATGATGGATGGATTTTGGACATAAAATGAAAAATCATCGGATAATTCCAGTGTCTGGGTCATCTCCCGGACATTTTTTTCATAATCATCGGCAAAATAGATCGTATGGTGCGGAGCATCAAATGATTTATTGACACCTAAGTACAGCATAAAGGTCGAACAAGAAAATTTCTTGCGGTCAATTTTCGGACGCGACCATTTTTTCAGGACACCTTCGGGAACAAGATGATTCATCGCATGGGCAAAATCTGCTCCGACGACAACATCATCGTATAAAACATGTTCACCGGACTCGAGAATGACGCCGGTCGCAGTCGTTCCATCTAAAATCAATTGACTGATTCCTGTATTGAGATGGACCGTCCCCCCAAGCTCTTCCACCGCCCGTTTCATGGCTTCCGGAATTTGATTCATTCCGCCGATCGGATGATGGACACCATACGCATGTTCCATATAGGACAAGATAGAAAAACCGCCCGGACATTCCCATGCCGACATCCCTAAATACTTCGCTTGGAAAGTAAAAGCGTACTTTAATTCTTCACTTGTAAAATAATCTGATAAGACATCGTATAAAGATCGCCCTAAGGAAAGACGCGGAAGCGCCGTGATGACGCGTGGAGACAGATAGTCCGTTAATTTATCGTGTTTCGTCTGTAAAATCGGCATCAGCTTCGCCAGCTTCAAGGCTTGTTCTGCCATGAAACGATCATACCCTTCACCATTTCCCGGAAAATGTTGCTCAATCGTCTGTTTCATCCGATCACGATCCGTTGTCATCGTAAAATGATCTTTCCCGCCGTTGAAATAAAGTGTGTACATGGGATCAAGTGCTTTTAAGTCCAAATAATCCTTCATATCCAAACCGATACTCGTAAATAAGTTTTCTAGGATATGCGGCATATTTAAAAAGGTAGGACCCCGATCAAACTGGTAATCCCCAACCTGCACGCGAGAAGTTCGGCCTCCGACAATCGGTTGTTTTTCATATACGGTAACATCTATTCCTCTACCTGCAAGCAACATCGCACAAGCGAGCCCTCCAGGTCCTGCTCCAATAACGGCTACACGCTGCTTCACACGAATCTCTCCCTTTTTTCTCTACTCGTTTTAACTATTATACTAATCACATACTACTCCCCACAAATTTGAACTGCCCTAAAACTGTAAAAACGCCAAGCTTCCCTTAGGAAGTGGCGTTTGCAGTCACAATATACCAGGCTCCTTCTTTTAAAAATGGTGAAATCGACACATTTTTAAAACCTGCAGCATGAAGTTGTTCTGTTAGTTCTTCTTTACCCGGCAACGGATAAAGATTTTCATGTAACGTCATGAACGCATTGAATGCGGCAGAGAATGGCGCACCGTGTTCACTGCCACGTAATGGCGTGACTAAAATGACCATTCCGTCATCCTTAACGAAACGCCGCACCCCCTCGAGAAGACGAAGACGTTCTTCCTTCGGGAAATAATATAAGATGTTATTCATCATGACGCCGTCATATGTTTCTTTGACATCAAAAGTTTTAATATCACCGACGGTAAAGTCGATTTCACCGGTCGTATCCCGGCGTTTCGCTTCCGCGATGACTGATTCTTCAATATCAATTCCTGCTAATCGCAATTCAGGTAAAGCTTCGTGAATTTTACGTAAGTAACCGCCGTAAGCACAGCCGATGTCTAGCAATGATGTCACGTTTTGACTGCGGATGATATGACGGACGGCAGGAAACGCAACGGTCTCCACTAATGCAGATGTTTCCGCCACAATGTCGCCGTGTTCTTCCCCATCGAACTTTTTCTGCTGGCCATGTTCCAAAAATTGTGGATAAGAGAATAACGCAGGCAGATGCAGTTCCATCAATTCGGATAACATAAAGCCGATACTTCTTTCATCTGTTTTCGATAATTCCGGCAATACGTGACGTGTAGCTGTATATCGTAAGTCTTTCTTTTTCAGATGTCCTACCGCCAATCCGACTTCAAACCAACGGGATAAGGCTTCTGTCGTCAATGGTTGCTTGAGACGGACCTGAGCCTCAGCTTGCGTCGCCCCTGATCCCAGTACATCAAAGAGACCGTATTTATACCCGATGTAACCATGCCATAAAGGTAACACAGGTTCAGCTCGTTTCATCCACTTTCTTGCCCGGAAAACTTTCGTCCATTCTTTCAACTGTGCCACAAGCGTTCCCCTCTCGACTGCGTAATATATCCCTTTTCCCAAATAACAACAGTTTGTAAACACAAAAAAACACACGTTCCTCTTCATGACGAGAAACGTGTGTGTAATCCGATCAAACGGATTGTCTGATCAAGGATTGACAGGAATTAGTTTAAAAGAATTGCATACCGTACGGTAACGAATATCCGAGGAAAATCGTTACGAGGACGAGTACCGCAAATCCAAGCAGGAAACCAGAATAGGATTTCCCTTTTTTAAGACGAACAAGTGTCAGTTCTCCAAAAATCAGGACAAGCAGACCGGCTGTGATTTTCGCATGGTACAAGCCGTCCGGATTAGCAGACTGTCCCATGATCGTGATGTAGAGATAAAGACCGGTCCCAAACGTCAAGAGCAATAAGAGACGGAATGCCATGTGAACGCCTTTCGCGGCACTTTTTCCGTTTTTATACATCGAGAACGCAACAAAAAATGTAACCAGCAGTAAAACCCATAATAAAACGTGTGTGTGTACAAATGCAGTAATCGGCATTTGATTTCCCCCTTTGTTCATTCTTCATTTATCGTATCTGATTTTTCGCTTCAGACATAGTATTATTTTTCCGACATATCAAGCCCGTCAGAAACCACCATGTATTCCTGTACACTCTGCGGCAGCTTGACAGTAAACGTGCTTCCCTGCTTTTCGACCGACTCGACTGTAATCTCTCCATCATGCCCTTCGACGATTTCCTTACAGATGGCAAGACCAAGACCGGTTCCGCCAATTTTCCGGCTGTCTGAATTATCGACCCGGTAAAATTTATCGAATAACTTCGCCAAGGCAGACTTCGGAATTCCGATTCCTTCATCTCGTACTGCAAACTGGACATGATGATGGTCCGCTTCCAACACGACTTCGATGTTACCGCCGAACGGAGAGTACTTGACGGCATTGTTCAACAGATTATTCATCAGCTGCTTCATTTTTTCCTCATCCGCTTCAATCAGAGGACAAGCATCGGTCAGGGAACGGAACGTGATTGTATGGTTCGTTGTCGATGCCGCGTAGAATTGCGTCGTTTCTTCTAACAGCGGTTGTAGATCCAGTAATCCTTTTTGATAGGATTGAATTCTCGCTTCCATCCGTTGGACATCCAGAAAATCATTGACGAGATTCGATAAGCGTTCCGTTTCCGAATGAATGGTTTTTAAATACTTATCTTGTTTCGAAAGATCCATCTTCCGGTTCAGCATCAGTTCCGTAAAACCGTAGATCGAGGATAAAGGTGTACGTAGTTCATGCGAGACGGTCGAAACCAGTTCCGACTTCAGACGGTCCATCTCGGTTTCCTTCGTCACATCACGCAAGACAAGCATCGTCCCTTTTCGGATTCCTTCGACTTCAATCGTTTCCACATAAAATTGAATGAATACGACTTGCTGATGGATCGAAAATTGCAGACTGTCCTTCGGAACTTCGCCTCGCAAAATACCTTCCATGTACCGGGCAAAGATTTCAGGTTCATCGACCACCGCCCGAATCGTGTTAAGGCATCCTTGCAGCGTTTCGTTTTTGGTCGTGCCATATTGAAGCTCCGGAAATAAATCGTACAGCGGACGATTGACGAACACTTCGTCTTTTCCCGGTTCAATATAGATGACCGCTTCGCGGATCGAATCCAAAATGCGTTCGGTTTTTGTTTTTTCACGGTTCATCTCATCAAATAATCGCATGCGCAACAGGGAAAGAGACAACTGGCGTGAAAACGACATGATGTCGCGCATCTGTTCATTTGTAAACTGATCCCGGTAACGAACAAGATAAATGAACGCAATGGCTTCTTCCGATGCTGGATCAAAAATCGGAACTGCCGTCTCATACATATAGTACGGATACGGCAACGGATGATCGCTCGCAACTTGCTTCGAGGAATGAACGGCTTTTTTTAATGACTCAGCACGTTTCAACAAAGACAGATCGCTTCCGAGCAACCGTTCTGACAGTTCTTCCGTCATCCCGTGCGTTACAATCGAATACGCAGATCCTTCATCGACAAACACGAGGGCTCCGATTTCGGAATCCGTAATGGCAATCAGCTTTTCAATGATTTCCGGGTATGCCGTCAAGGCTTCCCGAGTTGCCAACGTTTCTGTCAAATCATTGCGATATTGCAGATGTTGTTCATTCCGAATCGTTAACTCAAGAGCTTCCTCAAGTTCCTGTTGCTGCGCCTGCAGTTCTTCCTGCTGTGCCTGCAATTCTTCCTGTTGCGCCTGCAGTTCTTCGTTTTTAGCCAAGAGATGCTGTTTATTATCTGAGATGGAACTCGCCATTTGATTGAATGACAAAGCCAGAACTCCGATTTCATCTTTCCGGCCGGATATTTTGACATGTTTCATATCTTCGCCGCCGGCTAGACGCTGGCTGTTTTTAACGAGTGACAACAGCTCTGCCGTAATTTTCCGGATGAACGGATAGACGAAGAAAATCAAGACACCGACTAATACGATGATGTTCGACAGCCAAATCAATTGGGTCGTCTGAATTTCCTGCTCCAACTGGCGGCTCGTTTTATCCGACCAGTCTTCCAGAAAGTCCCGATACCCGCCAAGCGCTAACTCGCTTTTGTTGATTTCCGATAACACATCAATGTTTCCGGAAGCGTCTAATTTAATTTGTCCATTTGCCAGCAACTCTTTACCGAGCGGCAACGATGTTAATGTCTTCCCTTCCAAAAAGGATTCCGTGACCGTTCCGGATGACTTCGCTTCCACATACGATTGAATCAACGGCAAAATCGCTTCAAAATAATAAGCATAGAGTTCACGTGAAGAACGCGCATAATCTTTTCCTTGCTGATAAATCGCATTTTCTTCAAACCAGCGTGTCTGCTCATCGATCGTTTTGCGTTGATTGATCATCTTCTGATAAATATCCTGATCCCCAATCAGCGCATACCCCCGCATGTTGAACTGCAAATCCTGCCACTCTTCCCATAGTGCACCCGCACGGACGCTGCGCTCTCTGATGTCTTCCAGTTTTAATCGGGTTTCCTGTAATTTTGTATCCGTATAAGTATAGACAACCAGCGAAGAAATCATAAGTGTCGTTAACACGATATAAAAGGAAGCCATTAACTGGCGTCCGATTTTTCGATTAATCCACTGGATGATCACTCAATATTCCTCCTACGACATCAATCAATTCGAGTGGACTGAATGGTTTCGAGAAGAAATAATTGGCTCCGATCTCTTCCGCCCGTTCTCGATCAGATTGTTGACTTTTTGCTGTCAACATCATGATTTTCAAGTTTTGTTTATCTGGATGACGTCGTACCTTTTCGATGACTTCGATCCCGGTCATTCCAGGCATCATATAATCCAGTAAAACAAGATCATAGTGCTGACTCATGATTTTCTGATACGCTTCATCACCATCTGTCGCTTCGTCAATCGTATACCCTTCGTCTTCTAACGTATCGAGCACCAGCATACGTAATACATCTTCATCTTCCGCTAATAAAATCCGTGCCATCTATAAAACCTCCTATGGTATCCGGTTATTCTTTTACATACCTTCTCATTTTACACAGTTCTTTCATATTTAGAAATGAAAATCGTCTGACGAATCGGTTCTGCTCACTGAATATGTGAAAGAATCGGTTCGTCAGACGAAAGATCATCAGTAAATTTCAATCACTTCATGAAGAGCAAACGCATAAATCAGTTTCCGGCTGATCCGGATGTTCAGGATGGCTTCCAGTGCCTCCTGATATAAATTCAACTGGGTCGCATATCGTGTCCGCAACACGTCAGCTTGATTTTGATCGTCGGTCGTTTCAAAGACCTGGTCCGATTTATAATCGAGCAGAATATACGTGTCTCCGTCTTGAATCAGACAGTCGACAATCCCTTGCATGACGGCTTGGTCACTCGGACCGTGCCAATCGGTACGGAATCTGGCTGAATCGATTTTATAGGTGAAGGGGAGTTCCCGGTACACCTCTCCTGTCAGAAGACGTTCCTCAAATAACTGCCCGATATCAGAAGCAAAGAACGTCGTTAGTTCAGGAATAGCTTCCCGCATCGTCTGTGCCTCTAAACTCGAAATACGTTCCGCCTGTTCCCAGTCGAGAATCTGTTCCTCAAATGAACGACCGGATTCGTAAAGCTGCATGGCTAAATGCAAAACCGTCCCACGTTCAGCACCGGTCAAGGTCGGACCTAAAAATTGCGGAGTCCGGTAATAGGTCGACTGACGATGCGTCGATTCGAAGGCAGCCCGTTCTAACTGTTCTGTCCGTTTCAACTCCGTCACGGTTTGTTTCGCCGCGGTATCCGTTGCGACCTGATACGGATACTGATATGCAAAAGCAGCTTCAATCTCAGCATTCAGCGTCTCGTCACCGGCATGATCAATTTTTTCAAGAACACGGACGTGTTCAAGTTGTTCGACCATCTTGGTCAGTTCTTGGTACGGGGCAATCTCATCGAGCGCGATGACCCGAAATGACCAGCGCGGACCCTCTTCGCTCAACAGGAAATTACGCAGGACAGCTGGTGCCACCCAGTCCGCATATGTCTTGGCATTCCGCCGATCCATTTCCGGCAATAAAAGCTCATCCAACGGTTGATCCTGCCATTTGATCAATTGATCTTCCAAACCTTTAATCGCTCCGACAAGAATCAACTTTTCCTTCGCCCGTGTCATTGCGACGTAGAGAACACGCATCTCTTCCGCCTTCATTTCCCGGTCCATTTCCCGGCGGATGACTTCTTTAAGAAGCGTACCGGAACGCAGCCGTTTGACAGGATCAATGGCATCGAGGGCGATACCATACGTCTTGTGGAGCTGGATTGCCTGGATTTGATCTTGTTTATTAAACTGCTTGCCTAACTGGCTGACAATCGTTACGGGGAACTCCAGTCCTTTCGATTGGTGGATCGTCATGATTCGGACAACATCTTCGTCCTCGCCTAACGACCGGGCTTCCGAAAAATCTTCCCCGCGTTCGACCAGACGATGAATCAGACGTAAGAAACGGTATAATCCCCGGTAGCCGGACGCCTCATACTGATGGGCGCGTTCGTATAAAGCATTTAAATTCGCCTGTCGGCTCCGTCCGCCGTTCAGACAACCGACGTATTCAAAGTAGCCGGTTTGATCAAACAAGGAACGGATCAGGCTCGCGAGCGACTTTCCGCGCGCTTCCGTCCGCCAGTGTTGCAGTTGATTAAGCGCTTCGTCGACACGCAAACCGAGCGGTGTCTGTTCTTTCGCCACAAGTATAGCGGCTTCGTAAAACGACCCGTCTTTTGATTTAGCACGAATTCGTCCTAAATCCCGATCCGTCAAACCGAAAATCGGTGACCGCAAGACACTGGCGAACGGGATGTCTTGCAACGGATTATCGATTGTCTTGAGCAACGACATCATGATTTGAATCTCAGTTGCTTGGAAATAACCACCCGTTGTATCCGCATAAACCGGCAGTTCATATTGTTCAAAAACGTCGACGAGTGCCTGAACCCGCTTCCCCCTCGATCGGACGAGGACGACGATATCACGGTATTCGCACTTCCGGAATCGTTTTTGTTTCGCATCAAAGACAAGATAGGGATTCTCATCGTTTACCATCTCGATGATCCGTGTCGCTATGACTTGCGCTTCGAGTTCCTCTTTGTTCGTATCGGTCTGGTCGACTAACAGCAATTCGGGATCAACTTGAGTCGAATCAACATATCCAAGATTCCCTAACCGCAAGTAAGCCGCTTCATCATAATCAATTTCTCCGACGGCTTCGTCCATGACTTGACGGAAAATATGATTGGTTCCATCCAAGACTTCCAAACGGCTCCGGAAATTTTTCGTCAAATCAATGCGTGTCCCGACTTCGGTTTGTTGGAACCGTTTAAACTTATTCAAAAACAATCCCGGTTCGGCATGACGGAATTTATAAATCGACTGTTTGACGTCGCCAACCATAAACAGATTCCCGGTGGCCTCATCTGATTTGGAGACAAGCCGCAGGATCCGTTCCTGTACTTCGTTTGTATCCTGGTACTCATCGACTAACACTTCGATGAAACGTTCTTGAAGGAGACGGGCGACATCCGTCGGCTCCCCGTCCTCTTCCAGGATTGCTAATGCAAAATGTTCAAGATCAGAAAAATCTATGATTCCCCGCTGTTGCTTCGCTTCGAGATAAGCTGCCGAGAAACTTCGAACGAGCGTGACAATCATCTCGACATGCCCCAGTTGCGAACGTAAATCCTCCAGATAATCGACTCCGTCTTTCTCAACAAACAAATCCCGCATTTTTTTGAGATCACTGACAAGACGCGTCCGCTCTGTCTGGAATTTTTTCATCTCCTCGTCTCCACGGATTCCTTTCCAACGGCCGAACTCGACAGCTTGAAAAGCCAGGGCGACGGTAGTCCAACGATCCTGTTCCGGATTAATCCGCCGGACCGGGGCGACATCCTGCACTAACATATCTGCCATCTCGTCGTATCCGGACTGTCGCAGGCGATACGATAATTCCATATACCGATTGATGACCGGGGCAACCCGTTCCCATTCCAGTTCAAATAATCGTGTCAACAGACTGGATTCATCCGGGTCGATCGGTTGATCGTATTGAGCAATCAAATGGTCATAAAATGCTTCCGGGTCTGGAAGTGATCGAGAAAAACGGTATAAATTCGAAATAAGCGTCAACATCGCCTGATCGTCCCGATCCGACGTATAGCTATCGATCAGTTCATAAAATGCCGGATCCGCCGAAGCATAGAAGCTCTCAAACACTTCCTCCAACACGTCATCCTGCAGTAATAACAGCTCTGCTTCCTCGGCAATCCGAAACGCCGGATCAAGACCGATCCGGTAATAGTTTTCACGTAAAATCGATAAACAAAAAGAATGAATGGTCGTAATTTGAGCACGATTCATCATTTGCCGTTGTTTCTTTAAATAAAGATCATCCGGTGCAACTTTGATTTTCGCTTCGATGGCTTCGATGACACGCGTCTTCATCTCTTTTGCTGCTGCGTTCGTAAACGTCGCGACCAGAATTCGGTCCGCTGTTAATGGATCCTCCTGATTGATGACACGTTGCGTTAACCGCTCTACTAATACTGCTGTTTTTCCGGAACCGGCGGCGGCGGATACTAAAATATGCCCGCCTCTCGCATCGATTGCCCGTTGCTGTTCATCCGTCCACTGCACACTCATTCCGTCTCCTCCTTCAACCGTTCCAAGACTTCTTTTTCCGACAACGGATTTAATTGCCGGTAGTCGTTTCCGAGAGATTGATCAAACTGGCAGACGGAACGATACTCGCAGAATGTACAAGGCGTCCGCTCCTGATAATCAAACGGATCAATCGCAATGTCTCCTGCATACATCGATTGACTGCTCGTCTTCAACTCATCCCAGGCATGATCCATTAATGCCGTCAATTCCTCTTCTTTGACGACACCTTTCGTATGTGACTTATGAAGACCGGTTTTGGTGAATGTTACTTTGACGAGCGGCGATTTTTTACGTTCATCGTATGCAATCTGATCCATCGCCCGTAATACTTCATCATTTTCAACGATAACCCCTTGCATTTGGTACGACTCGAGTAGTAACCGGTTCCGCTCGATTTCGTCCGCCGACAAATCTCCGCGCATCATCGGATTTTTGACGTGGAAGTACAGGGCCCCGGCCGGTTTAGCCTGCTGATTAAATAAAACTTCCGACTGTTCAACGACGGTTTTTAGATACAACAGCATTTGAATCGCCAAACCATAATAGATTTCAGCAAAATCCAGCTCTTTGGCGCTCGATTTATAATCGACGACCCGGACGTATAACTGATCACCGATCGTCGCCTGATCCACGCGGTCAATTCGGCCTGTAAATTCAATTTCGGTGCCATCCGGTAACGTGAATCGAAGCGGCGGGAACATGGCGTTCCCAAAACTGATTTCAAACAAATCAGGTTCGAACTCGGAACGTTCCGCTTGTTTAACAAGCATTTTGGCTGTCTGCTCGACGACATCTGTTAATTTTTTCTTGATGTAACCAAAACGGTTCGAACTCATCAAAATCGCATTTTGAATTTCCGGCGTCACTTTCTCGACAGCTTCTTTCGCAAGATTGCTGCACGATTGGTCATCCAGTTCACGCCAGCGTTTTCCCGAGGCTTTGATGTTCATCGACAAATCATTGAGAGCTCCGTGGAACAGGTTCCCGATGTCCGGCGCTTCGAATTTATATAATTTCCGTTCTTTTAACCGCAATCCGTACCGGGCAAAGTGTTTATAGGAACAGGCATTGTAGGTCTCAAAGCGGGAGACGCTGGCTTTGATCGTGTCACCGTACAGATTGCGTGCCAAATCCTCCGGCAACGGCTCTGCCTGGTTTTGATAAAACAAGGCGTTGGAGAACAGTGCCATCCGTTCGCGGCCTCGTCCATTCTCAAGCAACCGATTATACACATCAAACCAGGACAGTTGAATCGGATAACGACGTTGCAGCCGTCTCAACTCGATTGCCGCTGCTGCTGCTGCCCGTTCCGGACTCGTCACGAACTGAAGCTGATCATCCGGCGCATGATCCCCTGCTTCTGCAAAGTATGTTTTTACCGGACGATCCTGCAACAGTTGATGTTTGATCTGCTTAACGATTGATGCCGGCTGAAGTGCCTTTCCGTCCTCATCCACAAGTGCATAACTAATATGCAAAGCTTCACTTGGTGCCGTCACCCCTTGATAGAGGTAATACAATTCGTCGTCAAATACATCCAAGGATGCTTTGCCTACCGGAATACCCTGATCATGCAGGAAGTCATGATCGCCTTCTGACAATAGTTTAGACTGATCTTCCACGAGCGGAATCAATCCGTCGTTGGCACCGAGTAAAAAGACCACTTTGACCTGTTGTAAACGTCCGCGGACATAATCCGTCGCAATCACTTGATCGAGCGAAGGCGGGACCAGTGAGAAGCGGAGACTTTCAAGCCCGGTCTCGACCATTTGGACAAACAGTTCCGTTGTCAGCGTAGCTTCAGGTGCTGCAGCTTCCAACTGTTCAAAGAGATGCAGTACCGCTTCATACACTTGATCATGTTCACGTGCCTGACTGAGTTCGTTGACTTCAAGCGCTTGTTGCTTCCACGCCGTCAACCGGTCTGTCAAATGATGTTCCTCCAGGAAGCGGTACAAAGCGCGTGTATATTCACTCATTGTTTTAGAGGCCTTGAATCGCTTTTCAAGCGGTTCGATTGCCTCGACCAGGAATTGACGCCATTCGTTCAGTTCGAGTTCCTCTTGTAATTCCGCATCCGTCAAACTGATTTCATCGGCTAAACGGCGCTTCAGTTGCCATGTTTTTTTCCACATCGAACCCTTGATTCCACGCTCAAGCACAAATGTTTCCAGGCGATCAAGTGCTAACCGCGGATCTTCTGCCGGAAGTGAAATCAGTTCTGTTTTCAGCAGACGAAAAACAGACTCTTCCCGGTAACCCGTCATCACGATTTCAAGGACGGCATGGACTAATTCGACGATCGGGTGATGTACCATCGATTCCCGTTGATCCAAAAAGTACGGAATATCATACAGTTGAAAAGCGCGTTCCAAGTGATCGGCGTATGGCTCCAGGTGACGGACAAGAAAAGCGATATCCTTAAAACGATATCCGTCATGACGCACGAGTTGAATGGCCTTTCTGACGGCGGCTTCCGTCTCGACTTGACGGTTGACGGCAGCAGAAACCGTCACTCCAGTCACCTCTTCATCCGTTGCCGGGTAGCCGGGCGACAGAAGTGCTTGTTCGAGCATCCGCAAGCCTGTGCTCTGAAATTTAACGGTCTGTCCGTAATAAATGTCTTCATGCGCAATCTGCCGCTCTTTCATCTGTTCAATCAACTGCATGTAACAGCGTTGTGAAACCCCAAACTCAGACTGTTTCGTATAAACGTCTTCGACATCGAGTGTAAAACTCAGGTGCATGTCTTTCGTCAATTCCATCAATCGGAGCAAAACTTGCTGTTCCTGCAACGAAAATTCATAAAAACCGTCCACGAATACAGAAACGTCGCTCAAATCAGCTTTTGGCAACAGCTCGATCAAGGTCGTAAAATAATCGTCGGCATGAAGGGCCTTATCTGAGATTCGTTCAGTAAAACGTTCATAAATCAGGGCTAGATCATTTAATTTCGGTGAGCGTTCCGGTGACGCTCCACTGATTTGACGTAGCATATCCGGATTTACTAAAGAACGTTTAAACGAGGCAATCAATTCGTCTAATCCTTTGTAAAAGCCGGGCATGTTTTTCGTCCGTTTAAAGATTTTCAATTCTTCTTCCGCCTCTTCAACGACTTGGCGTAATAATAATTGTGTTCCCGTTTCATCTAAAAACGGAATCGCCTGGTTTCCGTAATCCCGGATCATGTGGAACGCAAACCGCCGTAAACTCATGACTTCCATCCGGACAAGACCGGACAGCCGAGGATCCGTCGCAATACGCCGTTCCATCTCAAAGGACATCTGATCCGGTACGATGAAATAGATCGATGGACCAAGTGGTTGTTCGGCCAACTGATCGATTACCCGTTCAATTAATTTCGTTGTCTTACCGGTACCGGCACGACCTAAATGCATATAATTCATTCTGCCAGATCAGCCTACACCCATGATTGTCACCCTGGGCAGAACTGATCTCCACCTCCTTTAATTAGTATTGAGGCGTTTTGTTCTGTTCTTTTCTCCTCATATTAAATGAGTGCTGAAAATAGCAGAAGAGACCTCGCGTGCAAGACGTAGCATATGTATGATTATCTCACAAATACGAACAAACGTCCGTTTTAAATTGAGATTACATTTTTTCTATTTGTGCTCGTCCGATCGAATTTACATCATTTATCGATTGATTCGTGTGGAGTTGCAAAAAGCGGGTAAAGATTGAGATAATGGTTGTCTTCATCAGACTGAACAGAAAGAGGGACAGACATGCTTTATGAAGACCTTGGTCAAAAACAAGCAATCGAACAGCTCGTCGCACGCTTCTATGAGCGTGTGTATGCAGATCATCTTCTTCGTCCTTTATTCCCCTCCGACCGCCGGCACGTTGAACAGGCTCAAACACGATTTTTAATTCAACTGACAGGTGGTCCGAAACAATATGATTCGTATGATGAACGAATGAATCTCGCCATGATTCATCGTCTTTTGCCCATCAAAGAAATGCATGCCATCCGGTGGATTGAACTGATGACGATGACCATCGAAGAGACCATTTCTGATCCAGGTGCCGCGACACGTTTAATCGAACGCTTACGAATCGGTGCCTTCAATGTTCTCCGGATTTGTGATGCTCATCAGAACGGATAAGGGATTTTTCTTTCTCATCGGTACATTTCAAGGTAAAATAAAAATTGGAGGCGATAACCATGACTGAAGAACAAGATAAAAAGAGTGAATTAGTAAAAAGCGCACTCGAACAGGCTGAAGCAGCCAAAGCGACAGAAGAACCTGTCGAAGAAGAAAAGTCAGACGAACAAAAACGCTTAGAACACATACGGGCACTCGTGACGCTCGAACGTGGCTCTGATTATTACCGGGTTGTCTTCTATGACGATCATAAACATTTGATTTTCAAAGAACTGGATTATGACCGGGTTGAATTTGTCGGCCGATTCTACAATGACAGTTTTGATCCGACAAACCAAACAGAACTGGAAGAAATCTCTGAGAAGGCGCTTGCGACATCGATTCGCAAACGTTTCTTGTAAGAGCTGCCCTCTTCCTCATATAAAAGCCGTGTCATCCTCATGTATTCATGGGGAGAGCACGGCTTTTGCTGTAGGCAGACAATACGTCGTCTGCTTCAGATTATAGTTGTTCTTTTGTATTTCGTTTTTTACGGCGCATGACGTAAGCAAGCACTCCGCCGGCAACGGCCAGTCCTGTTGCTGCTAAGACAGGTAAAAGAACTTTTTTCGACGTTAATTTTTGTTTTACTTGCTCCAAACGGGATTCCGTCACTTCTTTTTGGGCAACCGACGCACGACGATTGATTGTCATATGTTTTGCAGCATCTGTTACGACGATTCGTTTCGTCACCCAGCGTCGATTTCCTGACTCGTCGACGACAAGCTGACGGGCACGTTTAATTCCCTTGATCCGTTTCCCCGGTGTATTTTCCGGTCGGACGATACGTGAACTGATGAAACGACGTCCGCCGTTGACACCAAATCCGGGTTGTAATTTTCGTCGGTTTAACCATTCGTATGATTCATTCATTGTGCAGCGGTCTTTCGACCGCTTCACCTCCCTTTAATTCTCTCTCTCGCACTTTACTGTTTATTCGCTGTGTTAAGTAGTGATTCCTGTTAGAATGTTCCACTTATCGCGCATTATTAAACGTCATCGGCCGTTCTTCCTGAAATCTCCGTTGCATTTCATACGCCAGTTCCAACGTCTTGATCCGTTGTCGTTCGATACTGTAGGCCGAGGCATCGGTATCAATCCGTTGTCCTGTTTGAAACTCCACTTGAACAGTATTCCCCTTTTTTTGAACAGTCTTCATCTGTTTAAAGTTGATCCAAATACATTCCGCCTTCTCTTTTGCGGTCGTCGGGAAGAAAATCGTTTGCGCCTTCCAATCAATCAAAACGGGTGTCTTTCGATTCGGTCCCAGGATATGTCGAGCCGCTTCGATTCTTCCGCGCATCGATGAACCAAAATATAAACAGGATTCTTCAATCAGCTTAATCGGATGGCCTTCTAACACGACTTCCGACTGTTCTTGAATAAGTAAGGTTTGCGGTTCCCCGTATGGACCATATTTCGGTACGAGGGCCAATGTTTCTTCTGTAATTTTATGTCGCATCCTGATTTCTCCCTTCTTGTATTAGTATCGTTATATCAAATTCCACATGACTTCGTTTGGATGTTCTCATTATTTCCCAAAATAAAAAACGAGATATGACTATCTCGTTTTTTAAGATCTTATTTTTTTCCGGACGATTCTTCCTGAAAATGTCGTGGAAAATTAAATTTCACACAAACTTTATTTTGTTCATTTCCCGCAATGAGATTTTCAATCGTCACTTCTCCTTCATGCCGTTCGACAATCCGTTTGACGATATATAATCCAAGACCAAACTTCCCTTCTTTTCCGCGTGAAAATTGATGGAACAGCGGGGAAGAAGCTTCTAACGGCGGACCGTCATTCAGGATTTCAACAGTGGCCGTCTGCCCGGTACCGGAAAGGCGAATTTCAATGGTCGACTCCGCATAACGAATCGCATTATCCAGCACATTTTCCAGTGCTACACGCAATTGTTCCCCTTCCCCTAACACGATGCCCGCTTCGCCGGTGATCTTCCACGTTAAGGCTTTTGTACCCACAAACCGTTTTTGAAGCAGGTGAACCATCCGGTCCAGATCGACATGATCCCATGTTGAACGATCCAGTTCAAAATAATCCAGTTTCGTTACATACAACAAAGCCGCTACTTTTTTCTCCAGGCGTTCCGCTTCCTCTTCGATGACGGAAACAGAACCTGTCAAATCACCGTCCGGATAAATTCCGTCCGAAATCGACTGGGCGTAACTGCGAATGACCATGATCGGTGTTTTCAAATCATGTGAGATATTTTGAAGCAGGGATTTTTGCGCTTTATCCTGTTTTTCCAAATCCATTCGCATCGCATCGACTGACCGGGCCAATCGTCCGATTTCATCACCGCGATCAAGAGGAAGAGGCGTATCCCACTTCTGTGCCGCTATCTTGCCAACCGCCCGCTCAATCTCGATTAAAGGATGGGTCAATCGTCTGGCGAGCCAAAAAGCGATGAACAAAGTCAGGATACTGACAATTGCGACCACCCAACCGATTTTCGAAAATAACTGGGTAATCAGTTCCTGGCGATATGCATCCCAGACGTACGAAACACGGTAATAGGTCTCGCCTTTAATCTCCATCTTTAAAATGCTGTAGTAGACATCCTCTTTATCCAGACGCGTCGTATATTTTTGCATTTCTTTTTCCTGGTCAATCGCATCACGGTACATTTGATTGACCAGCTGTTGCGGTGCCCCGCCATAATATAATTTTCCATTTTTGGATAACAATAAGACATTGACAGAGCGTGATTCCTGTTTCCGTCGATCGAATTCAATCGGATTGTCTTGTAACATCTCGATGACAGAGGCATCTTCCGAGAAAAAGACTTCACTGTTTTCTAACGTCGCATACACTTGCTCATCGATGAAATTACCAATCGATGAGCGCATGACGACTAATATGACAATGGAGAGTGTTGCAATGACCAACAGGAACATCGCCCAGATTTGAAAACCTAGACTGCGGTTTTTCATGCAGCCACCAGACGGTATCCAATCCCGTAAATGGTTTCAAGTTCCAATTTGGAAAGTTTTTTTCGGACCCGTCGGACAAGGTCATCGACGACACGATCCGATCCAAAATAATCATCGCCCCAGACGCTCACTAAAATTTGTTCCCGCGACATCGGTGTCCCGATTTGTGTGGCAAACAAAATTAATAAATCATATTCTTTTGAGGTCAAATCAATCTCTTGACCATTTTCTTCGATAATTCGTTTTTCCGGATAAATCGTATAGTCTCCATATCGGATGAGACCGGTTTTAGGAGTTGCATACGCACGCGCTAAAATCTTCTTCACACGAATGACCAATTCCCGCGGCAAAAACGGTTTTGCGATGTAATCGTCCGACCCCATCTCCAGTCCGATGATTTTATCGATGTCTTCATCCCGGGCCGAGATAAAGATGACCGGTGTCGTTTCGTCATGCGCTTTAATCCGTTTGATCAACTGGAATCCGTCGAGATCCGGTAACATGATATCAAGGATCCATAAATCAGGTTTTTCGATGATGGCGGATGCTGCCGCTTCCCCGGACGTAAACGATTTTACTTGCCAGCCTTCCTGTTCCAAATACTTGACCAAGACGCGGTTCAAGTTCACTTCATCGTCAACTAAATAAATCGTATGCATCATCATCACTCCTGCTTAAGTTCTTTTTTTCAGTGTAACAAAGGATTTCCGCAGAATTATGGGAGAATCTAAAATTGTACAAAAAAACGCTCTTTTCTGACGAAAAGAGCGGCGTACGTTAGACTTAATTATTTTACAAGACGCAACGATGGGTATGTCGCACGTTCTACCTGTGTTTTTGTATTTGCCGATACATGACGGCGTTCCGTTTTCACGATGTGTGTTAGGAACGTGGCACCGCCACCAAGTAAGACGGTTACACCAGCCATTAAAATAATCTCCATTGTTTTCGCCACCCTTTTCTATCGCAATTGATAATCAGTATCATCCTCAAATTGACTATATCATGCCTGATAGAAAATGAGAAGCATTCTCAGAGAATCAATCGGTTAAAAATTTCCGCTGTTCTTCTTCATGACGTTTCCGGATGATTTCCCGCCACTGAAACTCTCCCTGTTCCAGTCCGTTAATCAAAATTTCAGCGGTTCCGACATTTGTTGCAAGCGGTAGATCGTAAACATCACATAACCGGATCAAAGCCGATACGTCCGGTTCATGGGGTTGGGCGGTCAGTGGGTCCCGCAAAAAAATGACGATATCAATTTCTCCACGGGCAACCATCGCCCCGATTTCCTGATCGCCGCCGAGCGGTCCCGACTTGCAGCGGTGGACCGTCAATGCGGTCGCCTCCATGATCCGTTGCCCTGTCGTACCCGTGGCATACAAGGTATTTTTGGCAAAGTAGGCTTCATATGCCCGTGTAAACATCATCATCTCGTCTTTTTTCTCATCGTGTGCAATTAAGGCAATATTCATTTACTCTCCCCCTCTTTATCTATATGCACACAAAAAGAACTTCAGAAACCTGAAGTTCTTTTTTCTACAGTAGATTTACGAATTGGTCGGTTGTTTTTTCAAAACAGTCCGCAAAATCTTACCGGTCGTATTTCGCGGCAGTTGATCAATGAATTCAATCCGCGTTGGACATTTATACTTGGCAAGTGAAACGGCACAGAAGTCCATGATTTCCGATTCGGTCAATGGTTCGCGTACGACAACAAACGCTTTGACTGCTTCTCCCATTTCTTCGTCCGGTACACCGATGACGGCTGCTTCGACGACTTTCGGATGCTGGTACAATACTTCCTCGACTTCACGCGGATAGACATTATAACCGCCAACGATGATCATATCTTTTTTCCGGTCGACGATATAGAAGTAACCATCCTCGTCCTGTCTCGCCAAGTCACCGGTATAGAGCCAGCCTTCTTTTAACGTCGCTTGGGTTTCTTCCGGCATTTTGTAATAACCCGTCATGATGTTTGGTCCACGGACAATCAGTTCCCCGACTTGTCCGACCGGAACTTCCTGCCCGAGTTCATCTACAACTTTATTTTCAACATTCACGATCGAAGGGCCGATCGAGCCCGGCTTTTGCACGCCGTCGAGCGGATTAAAACAGGTGACGGGAGAAGCTTCTGACAGACCATATCCTTCAAGGATATGGCAGTTAAAGGTTTGATCAAAGGATTGAAGCAGCGGAACCGGCAGACTTGCTCCACCCGATACGAATAAGCGGATCGATTCAAATGCACTCGTATATTCCGGATGCGCCTTAACCGTCTGCAATAGGAAATTATACATGGTCGGTACACCGGCAAAAATCGTCACCTGTTCCTTTTTCGCCAATTCAAATGTCTCCTGAGGCGAAAAACGCGAAGCGATGATAATGGTTGCGCCGTGTGCAAGCGATGCATTGACGACGACCGTCAGACAAAAGACATGGAACATCGGTAAGACAGCGAGTGTCCGGTCCTGTTCCGAGACATTTAAGTACTCGCCGATGGAACGGGCATTCGAAGTCAGGTTCCGATGTGATAACATCGCTCCTTTTGGTTTTCCTGTCGTTCCGCTCGTATACAGAATGACGGCTGTCTCATCCATTTCATACGTTACTTCCTCGATCGGATGTTCAATCTCCAACCAACGTTCAAGCGTCGTGAATTGAACAGTTCCAAGCTGTTCTTCCGGACCGACTTGACCGTTAAACGGAACGGACACGACGACGGCAAGATGCGGTAAATGAATCAACCGCTCTTTTGCCGCTTCGACAAGCGGTGCAATTCCGAGAATCCCTTTGACATCCCCGTTCATCAGAATATAACCGAGCTCATCCGGTGTATACGTTGGATTGATCGGTATCGCAATTGCCCCTTGCTTCATCACGGCATAATATCCGATTAAAAAAGCCGGACTGTTTCCAAGGATTAGAGCAACGTGATCTCCTTTTCGAATTCCATGTGATTCGAGTGCTCCGGCTGCCCGGTGAAACTTCTCAACAAATTCACGATAACTGACTGCGACATCTTCAAATACGTAGGCGATGCTGTCCGGACGTTGCCGAGCCGTTTCTTCCACCGAATGAATCAATCCCATCATAACTAGCTTCCCCCTCCGAATGAATAACCGTTCATTTTTAGCGCAAAAAAATCCATACATGACGTGTCCGCCTGTATGGATAGTGTAGCATTTTATGGAAACGTTTTCACGCTCTTTCTTTTTAACCGTTGACGATGACGCCGCCGTTCAGATGCAAGACTTGACCTGTCATATAGCTTGAGTCGTTACAAGCCAAGAAGACGTAAGCGGAAGCCATTTCTGCCGGTTGTCCGGGACGATCCATCGGTGTGTTTTTACCAAACGTTTTGACGGATTCATCCGGGAACGTATCTGTGATCAACGGAGTCCAAATCGGACCCGGGGCAACCGCATTAACACGAATTCCTTGTTTGGCAAGGTTCATCGACAGACTACGCGTAAAGCTGACGATGGCTCCTTTGGTCGACGAATAATCGATTAACAGGGAGTTTCCTTCGTATGCTGTCGAAGACGTCGTATTGATGATGGCTGATCCGAGCGTCAAGTGAGGTAAGGCCGCTCGTGCTAAACGCATCATTCCAAAAATATTTGTTTTGAATGTTTTTTCCATAGACTCATCTGTGATGTCGAGCAACGAATCCTCCGGTTTTTGCATACTAGCATTGTTGACGACGATATCAAGACGACCAAAACGGTCAATCGTTTTTTTGACCAGTTCTTCACAATATGCACCGTCGCCGATGTCTCCTTGTGAAAGTAACACTTCGCCACCGAGTTCTTCGAGACGGGCTTTTGTTTCTTCCGCGCCTTCTTGATCACCATAAAACGCGATGACGATTTTAGCACCTTCTAATGTATAGGCAATCGAGATGGCACGGCCGATGCCTGAATTACCACCCGTTACGATTGCGACTTTGCCTTTTAATTTCCCGGCAGCGCGGTAATCGTCCCGCTCGTAATACGGCAATGGTTGTTGATCTTCCGTTTTTGGTAAGCCTTCCGAAACTTTTTCAAAATTGATGAAGTCGTTTAATGTACCCTCTAAAAAGTTGTCTTTATTGTAGCCCATGAAAAAAGCTCCCCCTATGCAAGTTGATAGAGAGAGTTTTCCCAAAAAAGCTTATGCTAAAACGTCAAGCACTTCGTCCAGTTCAACGGCACCGAAATATTTCTTTAATTCGTACTGACTCAGGACTTCACGTAACGAAGACCGGTCATACCGTTTTCCTTCGAGTGCCCGAGCAATTTCCTCGGCATCCTCGACACCAAAGAAATCGCCGTAAATTTTCGCTTCTTCGATGACTCCCTTTTTCACATTCAAGCGGAAATCAATTGTTCCGATTGGGAATCGTTTTTTATGAATCACATCAAACTTCGGTGATTTGCCGAAATTCCAATCCCAGTTCCCATAACGTTCCGCTGAAATCGCATGAACTTTTGCCCAGTCTTCGTCCGTTAAGACGTACCGTTCCATCTCTTTTCCTTCATAAATTGATTCAAGGAGATGTTCGACGAATTCATCCATCGTCAACGGTTCTGTCAAAAATTCAGAGATGTTCGCGACCCGGCTGCGAACCGATTTGATACCTTTTGAACGCATTTTTTCTTCACTGACGACTAAAGCATTAACGACTTCCTCAATGTTCGAATCAAGCATCAATGTACCGTGGCTGAACATCCGGCCTTTGGTCGTAAACTGGGCATTCCCACTGATTTTTCGTGTCCCGACATGGATGTCATTGCGACCTGATAGTTCTGCTTCGACTCCGAGTTTGTGTAATGCTTGCACAACCGGTTCCGTGAACTTTTTATAGTTGTTGAACGAATCGCCGTCATCTTTCGTCAAAAAGCTGAAATTTAAGTTACCGTGGTCATGATAAACGGCACCACCACCGGACAAACGACGAACGACATGAATGCCGTTTTCTTCAACATATTTTAAGTTGACTTCCTCATTCGTGTTTTGATTTTTCCCAACGATAATGGATGGACCGTTGATATAAAACAAGAAATAATCTTCTTCATTGACGTTCAGATTATTTAAGATGAAGTCCTCGACAGCAAGATTGATCCGTGCGTCGTGAATATCAGGATGGAAAATGAATTTCATAAGTTTCATGTGCTCCTTTAACAATCAAATTTAGTTACAGCCGTCGACTCCGCAGGCGTCACCTTCAGCTATGATTTCCACTTTTTGTTCTTGTTGTATCCGGTCCAATACTTGGCTGAATGCTTCAACAGGCTGTGCTCCTGAAATCGCATATTTCCGGTCAAATACGAAAAACGGTACACCCGTCACACCGAGTTCACGGGCCATGTCTTCTTCTTGGCGCACTTCATTGGAAGACTCGTCAGATGCGAGGAAGGCTTCAACAGTTACAGGATCCAGTCCGACCGTAGTTGCGATTCGCGTCAAGATCGAATCATCGTTTAAGTTCTCACCGTTCATGAAGTAAGCCTGGAATAACTCTTCTGATACCTCGTTCATTTTATCATGCTTTTTAGCAAGTTGAGTCAGGCGGTGAGCTTTAAATGTATTGGCAGGAACAACACGGTCCATATCATAAAAGAGACCATCCGTTTTCGCGGCATCCACGACGCCTTGCGACATCGATCGGGCTTGGTCGACAGATGTTCCGTACTTCGATGCTAAAATCTCGTACAATCCCATTGTTGGTGTTTCCGGTGCTGACGGATCAAGTTCAAAACTTTTAAATTCCACCTCGACGTTTGTCACTCCATTCTCCTGAATGGCTTTTTCCAAGCGTTTCTTACCGATATAACAAAACGGGCAGGCATAGTCTGACCAAACTTCAACTTTCATCTTGTTTCCTCTCCTTCATGTAGTGATCATGTACATTTAGCATAATCGTCCGGACGTTTGCTTGCAATGAATCTGATTTCAATGATCAGCAAAGCGGAGCTGACTCAAAAAGGAGTCGCGTGACGCGGTTAATTTTTTTTTAAAACAAAAGAAGGGTGACTAGACTGACCTAGCGATATGAGACACATATAAAACACCTTGATTAGGCTGCCAGTACACCGTATTTTTTCGGTGTCAGGTAGCCTAATTTTTCTTGGATTCGTTCTTCGTTATAGTAATTTAAGTAATTGATAACGCGCTCAGAGACCTCCTGGTCTCTTAACGAATTAAATTTGACGTACTGAAACTCCTCAGACTTTAAATTGGAGTGGAACGATTCGATGACCGCGTTGTCCCAACAGTTTCCTCTCCGAGACATGCTGCTTGTTAGATGGTTCCTCTTAACGAATTCTTGAAAGGCGTATGACGTATAGACACTTCCTTGGTCCGAATGAAGGATGACCCCCTCGGGGTGATTACGATTCTCTAATGCTAGTTTCAACGTATCGACGACGAGAGGCGTCTGTTGGTGATCATATAACTTGTAGGCAACGATTTCGTTATTGAAAAGATCGATGATGGTGGAAAGATATTTCGTCGTACTGCCGTATTGAATATAGGTAATATCCGTTACCCACTTCTGATTCGGTTTACTTGCTGTGAAATCGCGCTGAAGAAGATCAGGTGCCGTTATGATGCGTTCACCTTGAGACTTCCATCTTCGTTTCGGCTTGATCCGACATTGGAGATGGTGTTTTTGCATGATTTTCTGTACGGTATTCCGATTGGCTTTCAACTGATAGATTTGCTGTAATAATGCCTTTATTTTTCGATGTCCATTCCGATACTTCGTCTGCTTACTTAGTTCGATGATGGCTTTTTCGAGCACCGAAGGTGCTCCCACAGCTCCTTTAATCCAACGGTAATAGCTTGCTCTTGATACATTCAAAGTGCTCAGAATGGCGGTGATTGTATACTTTCCCCGAAGACACTCTACAATTTTTATGACTACTTCTTTCTCAACTCTCTTTCGATCTCCATGTACTTTTTTAAGATCTCGTTTTCCATCTTCAGATGAGACATTTGTCGCTCTCTCTTGTCATCCTCACTCGCAGAATCTGGACCATGTCCATAGGTATACTGTTTTCCGATTGGTTGATCAAACCGATAGAGTTCATTAGACCGATACCATCTCATCCATGTTTCGACTTGCGATTTGTTTTTGATTCCGTACTTCTCCATGATCTCTTTCGTCGTTAACTCACCACTCAGTTTTTCTTTGACTACTGCCCATTTCACTTCACTTGAATATACGTTTTTGCCCATGCAAAAACACCTCCGATGTTAGTACTTTTTAAAAGTGTACCACTCCGAAGGTGTTTTATATTGTCTCAAAATTTTAGGTTAGCCCAGACAGAATTAGAATCTGCCACCCTTTTCTTTGGAGAGACTGACTGTTGAGTCAGCCTCATGTTTGATATTTACTCTGTGACGAGCGCGTGCGCCGCATCTTCAATTTCAATCTCGAGTTCTTTTGTATACTCTGCTGTTTGAGCACCTGTCCAGTTCAAGTGACGAGCCATCTCTTTGATGACGGCTTCTTTGTGCTGACGTGCCCATGCAATATCAAAGAAGACTGCGCCGGTCCGACGGATGAAGAAGTCAATTGGACGGGCTACCATCTCGTGGTTGATACCGTAATGGAGTTGTGCGTAAACATCACGCGGTAATTCTGTTTCCGCCGCATCATACTCTGCTGCATATTCCAAAACAACCGGTACGTTTGAACCGTAGCGTTTCGCAAGGAACAAGACTTCTTCCGACGTTAATCCGTTTGCCGGTGCTTGTGATTTCAAGAACTTCGCGTATCCGGCTGCTCCTCCGACATGACCGCCTGAAATCGGCATGTTTTTTGTTGCACAACGGGCATACGCGACATTTTCTTCTTTTTTAAGAAGTTTTGCGACGAGATCGACGACATGCTCACCCATTTTACGGTAGCCGGTCAGTTTTCCGCCGGCGATTGTAATTAAACCGGATTCAGACTGCCATACTTCGTCTTTCCGCGAAATTTCAGATGGATCTTTTCCTTGTTCGTAAATCAACGGACGAACACCGGCCCAGCTCGATTCTACGTCTTCTGCTGTTACTTTAACATTAGGGAACATATAATGAATCGCGTCTAAGACGTAGTCCTGGTCTTCGACTGTAAACTTCGGATGCGATGTATCTTTGTCGAAGAACGTATCCGTTGTTCCGACGTATGCTTTTCCGTCACGCGGAATTGCGAAGATCATCCGACCGTCCGGTGTATCGAAGTAAACGGCTTGTTTTAACGGGAATTTTGACTGATCGATGACGACGTGAACCCCTTTTGTCAAACGGAGTTGTTTTCCGACTTTCGAACCGTCTTTTTCACGCAATTCATCGACCCAAGGACCCGTTGCATTAACGACTTTTTTCGCACGAATTTCATGAACGTCCCCTGTCGCGAGATCCGTCACGCGCATCCCGACGACTTTTCCGTTTTCATACAGAATTTCTTCCGCTTTCGTGTAGTTGATGACACGTGCTCCGTGCGCAACGGCTTCTTTCATGACTTCAATCGTCAAACGGGCATCATCTGTCCGGTACTCGACGTAATAACCGCCGCCTTTTAGACCATCCTGTTTCACGAGCGGCTCTTTCGCCAATGTTTCTTTTGCCGACAACATCGAACGCCATTCCGAACGTTTGACGCCTGCTAAGAAGTCATACACCCGTAATCCAATTGACGTACTGAACGGTCCGAATGTACCGCCTTTATGCATCGGTAACAACATCCATTCCGGTGTCGTAACGTGTGGTCCGTTCTCATACACAATCGCCCGTTCTTTCCCAACCTCAGCGACCATTTGGATTTCAAATTGTTTTAAATAACGTAAACCACCATGCACCAATTTCGTTGAACGGCTTGACGTTCCGGCTGCGAAGTCCTGCATTTCAACGAGTCCAATCTTCATGCCACGTGACGCGGCATCAAGAGCGATTCCTGCTCCCGTGATTCCTCCACCTACGACAAGTAGATCAAGTTCTTCACGCGTTAATCGATTGTAGACCTCTGCACGGTTTTTGCTTGAAAATGGTTGGTTTGCCATGAATAGTTCCTCCTGTTTTGGGTTCGAAAAAAAAGAGACCACAACAAACAGACTGACGGTGTCAACTGTTGCTGTGGTCTCTCCATATTCTCCGACCGGTTTATTAACTTGTCTTGACTATAACATATGTCACATCATTTAAACAACATTGCCGCTTGAACTGCTTTTTTCCATCCAGCGTAAAGATCTTCGCTTTCTGCTTCCGCCATGTTCATCTCAAAACGACGATCCATCTTCCAATGTGCCGCGATTTGTTCTTGATTTTCAAAGAATCCGACTGCAAGACCTGCAAGGTACGCTGCTCCGAGAGCCGTCGTCTCATTAATTTCCGGACGTTCGACCGGTGCCTGGATGATATCACTCTGGAATTGCATGAGGAAATCATTTTTGACAGCACCACCGTCGACACGCAAAGCAGACATTTCGATTCCGGAATCCTGCTCCATCGCCGTCAAGACGTCACGCGTCTGATAAGCCAGTGATTCAAGTGTCGCCCGGATGAAGTGTTCTTTTTCCGTTCCGCGCGTCAGACCGAAGACTGCACCACGAACATCGCTGTCCCAGTAAGGTGTTCCGAGACCGACAAAAGCAGGCACGACGTAGACGCCGTCTGACGATGTCACACGTGTCGCGTAAGCTTCTGTTTCCTTCGCATCATTAATGAGACGAAGACCGTCCCGCAACCATTGAATCGCTGAACCGGCGACAAAAATACTGCCTTCGAGCGCATACTGGACTTTACCATCGATGCCCCATGCGATTGTCGTCAGAAGACCGTGTTCCGATGTCACAGCTTTATCACCTGTGTTCAGCAACATAAAGCATCCCGTTCCGTATGTGTTTTTCGCCATTCCTTTTTCGAAACAAGCTTGACCGAATAACGCAGCCTGTTGATCTCCGGCAGCTCCGGCAATCGGAACCGATTCACCGAAGAAGTGATAGCCAGCTGTATGGGCATAAACTTCAGAAGACGGACGGACTTCAGGAAGCATCGCTTTCGGAACATCGAGAAGCTGAAGTAATTCGTCATCCCATTTCAGTTCATGGATGTTATACATCAACGTCCGGCTGGCATTGGAATAATCCGTGACATGGGCTTTACCGCCTGATAACTTCCAAATCAGCCATGTATCAATTGTTCCAAACAACAGTTCACCACGTTCTGCCCGTTCCCGTGAACCTTCAACGTGATCCAAAATCCACTTGACCTTTGTTCCAGAGAAATAGGCATCAATCAATAAACCTGTTTTTGCCCGGAATAATTCGGCATGACCGGCACTTCGCAACTCGTCACAAATCTCAGCTGTTTGTCTCGATTGCCAGACAACTGCATTATGAATCGGCTTTCCTGTCTCTTTTTCCCAGACGACCGCTGTTTCCCGTTGGTTCGTGATTCCGATCCCGGCGATTTGGGTCGCTTTGACGTTAGCTTCCGTCAAACAGGTTGCAACAACAGCAAGGACACTTCCCCAAATTTCATTGGCATTGTGTTCAACCCAACCTGGTTTTGGAAAGTATTGCGTAAACTCACGTTGTGCGGAATGAACGATTTCTCCGGCACGGTTGAATAAAATCGCCCGTGTACTCGTTGTTCCTTGATCTAATGACAAAATGTAGTTCTCCATCTCTTCCCCATCCTTTGTATCTAGTAAGTTAAGCTTAAGCTGACTTCGACTTCACTGACGTTGATTTATTCGGACGAACACCGAATTTATAGCATAAACCTAATATGACGATTGTCACAAGTCCGACAATCACAAATGCCGGTGTATCTTTCCCGGAAAAGACAGATCGGTAAAACAATCCACCGAGACTTCCGCCAAGAACCGGACCAAGAACCGGAATCCAGGCGTAACCCCAGTTAGAAGAACCTTTTCCTGCAATCGGCAGAATAAAGTGTGCAATCCGCGGACCTAAATCACGTGCCGGGTTCATGGCGTAGCCGGTCGTTCCCCCAAATGACATTCCGAGACCGACAATCAAGACACCGACAACCAATGGATTCAGACCGTCTGAAAACGTATTGGCTCCAATGGATAAAATCCCGATGACAAGTAAAAATGTCGCAATCAATTCACTCATGACATTGGCAAATGTATGGGGAATCGCAGGTGATGTCGCGAACACACCCAGTTTTGCCGCCGGATCTTTTGTTTCTGCCCAGTGTGGCAGATAATGAACGAAAACAATACTTGCTCCGGCAATTCCGCCTAATATTTGTGCCACGATGTATCCCGGAACATCCGCCCAGGCAAATGATCCGTCAAAAGCAAGACCAAGTGTGACAGCCGGATTCAAGTGAGCGCCACTGAATTGACCGACTGCATAGGCAGAGAGCGCTACCGCAAATCCCCAGGCTAACGTAATGACAATCCAGCCGGCATCTTTTGCGTAGGATTTTGTTAATGTAACACCTGCTCCGACACCGTTCCCGAATGCGACGAGAAGCGCTGTCCCTAAAAATTCTGCTAGTACCGGTGACATATGATTTCCCCCTTTGTATGTGAAAAAAGCAACAAAAAAAGAGATTCCCGCCTCGGCTTTTTGTATGTTCTCAAAAAGCGTGAAAGCGTGAATCTCCTGTTTCTCCGTCACTTCGTATCAACTTGTTTTCACTATAACAATCGATGAAAACGCTGTCAAACGATTTACGTGATCTTTGTCATAGCGTTTTCATTTGTTTGGTTCAAAGTATTTCCACAACTCTTTATTCGAGGTCGTAATACTCGAGGCTCCTGCTGCAATCGCCTGTTCCACTTCCTCGACGGTATCAATCAATCCACCGGCGAATACGAGTTTGCCGGTTTTTCGTTTCACTTCTTCAATGTATTTCGGCATCAATCCCGGTAATACTTCGATATAATCAGGTTGCGTCCGCTCCATCAGCTGATAACTTTTTTCAAGCGAGCTGGAATCAAGTAAAAACATCCGTTGCATCGTCTTGACCTTTTTTTGACGGGCTTTTACGATCACACTGGCTTTCGTCGAAATGACACCATACGGCTTTAATTCCTGACAGACGTATTCGGTCGCATATTCATCATTTTTTAACCCCTGGACCAAATCCATGTGCAAAAACATTTTTTTGTCATACCGGTGTGCCAATTCATAGACGGCCTTTAAGCGCGAAACATGCATCTCAAGCAGTACACCGTATTCATAAGGACTTTTCAACATTTTTTCAAAGTCTTCTAACTTTCTGACAGACGGCAGAATTTTTTGACCAAAGTACGTCATATCGCGTCCCCATTTCTTTGATTTGTCCTTAGTATGTCGTCTCGGCAATGTTTTTCGCAATCCTCTTTTTATGAAAACAAATGAAAAGAACGATTAAATTAGGGTATAGCTTAACGATACTGATTTGAAATGGAGGTGAGAAGCATAGGGGAAAGTTTCTCTGTGCCTCGCATGAGTCAACAAAAAAGAATCATCATTTATTTATTTTCAATTTTGATTAACGCCCTTGGTAACAGCTTCATGGTCACCGCGGCCATCGGGAGTGCCCCCTGGACATCTGCCAGTGAAGCGTTGGCCCGTATTTCGCCGTTGACCGTCGGACTGGCCATCGTCGTCCTGCATGTTTTTGCGCTCGCCAGTGCTCTGCTGCTTGGGAGCCGGTTCAGTTGGTGGACGATTTTACTTAGTTTTTCCCTTGTCGTTCTGTTCGGAACGGCGATTGATTTCTTTTTGTCGATCCACCAGCTCCTCTATACACCGGTCGCCTTGTGGGCACGTATTTTGTATATGATTATCGGGATGCCGTTGATTTCGCTTGGACTGGCGCTTTACTTGCAAATCGGATTTGTCCTGATGCCGCCCGACTATTTGATGAAATCATTGATCAGCCGGTTCAAAAGTACATCCATCGGTGCAACGGTCAGCCTGGCGATTCCTTTTTTGATTGCCAGCATCTTATCGCTTGTCGAACACGAATTGATCGGAATTGGCGTCGGAACGTTTGTCTTCCTCCTTCTAAACGGTCCCCTGATTGAATTTTTCCAAAAAACATTTCCGATCACCCGTCGTGTCACCTGACGAAAAAATCCTGTCCGTAATGTGAATATCACAGTACGGACAGGATTTTTTCAATTTTAAAGATATGATTTTTTTTGGAAAATCAGGATCGATCCGCCGAATAACACCAAGATGTGTGCCAGAACGAAGAGGACGGAAAACGTCAGCGTCGTTCCCATAGGTTCTGCTGTTCCGTACGTCAACGCGCCTTTGAAATACATAGACCAGTCCAGATGCATCAACACAATCCATTTCGCGATTTCCGGTTTAAAGGCAAGTAACACTGTTCCGGCAATCGATGTAAAGAACTGAGCCAGCACGGTAAAACCGATGATCATACCGACAGAGCGGAAGACCAGCGAGAAGAATAAAGTCATGAAAATCGTAAAGACTGGGGTGACGAGTGAGAAGACGGTATCGCGCCACTGGATACCATCACCGGCTTCAGAAAATGCAAACGAGGCGGCGTACGTAATGATAACGATGAAAATAAATTGACCGAGCATGATTAAAATCGAAAACAACAGTTTCGAGAAATAAATCGTCATCCGCGAATACGGACTCATCAGCAAATGTTTCATCGTATCATAGCGGACTTCATTCCCGACCGTCTCCGCCGTGAAAACAATCGTAATGATACCAAGCAGATTGAACAGAATAATCGTCATGAGCATATAGTAGTCACTGCGTGTAAGGTCAGCATCATTCATTTTCGCGACAATGACGACTCCGACGGCAATCAGAACGTATAGCGCCAGGACGATTTTCGATTTTTTCATCGTCCACCATTTCATCCATTCATTTTGTATGAGCGAAAGCATGTGAATCCCCCTCTTTTTTCGTCACTTGCAAGAATTGTTCTTCGAGTGTCATTCGTTTCACAGTCAGTTCATGTAAATCAGCAATCGGGACGATTAATCGGGCGATGGCCGGTGTCTCGGTTTCAGGTGCCGTGATAATGATGTGATCGTTTAAGCGCTCGGCCGGATAGTTAGCGATCCGTAATGCTTCAATGACATCAAGTACATTAATTTCCGGAACACGGATCATAATTTTGGCTCCGGTCTCATTCCGGACAGACTCGACCGATTTGATGACACCTTGATCGATGATCGCATAGCGGTCACTGATCTGTTCCATCTCACCTAACATATGACTGGAAATCAGAATCGCAATATTTTGCTCGCGGGCCATCGTCCGAAGATATTCACGCAGTTCCGCAATTCCTGCCGGATCAAGTCCGTTCGTCGGCTCATCTAAAATCAGCACCCGTGGATTATGTAACAAGGCGCGGGCAATTCCAAGACGCTGTTTCATTCCTAGTGAATATTCTCCGACTTTTTTAGACAGTTTTCCTTCAAGCCCAACGAGTTTCGCTAATGCCTCATAGTCAACCTGACTCAAACCCGGAATCAGGTTCTTTGCATGAACCAGATTTTGTTTGCCTGTCATATATGTGTAGAAAGCCGGATTCTCAACGATCGCTCCGATTTGTGTCAAAGCTTTTGAGCGTTCATGGACGACGTCGAATCCATTGACGGTGACCGTTCCCTCATCTTGCTCGAGTAGCCCTGTTATGATTCGGATGGTCGTCGTCTTCCCGGCCCCGTTTGGTCCAAGAAATCCAAACACTTCTCCAGGTGCCACTTCAAAGCTGACATCCTTTAAAATCTGCTCTTTGCCTAGACGTTTTGATACGTGCTCGATTTTCAGCATCATTTTTCCTCCTCTTGCTGTTGTTCTTACTTCAGTGTACGTGATATCGAATAAAAAAGTTCCTATCCTTACAATTATGTAATCCGTTTCCAGTTTAAACTTGTATACTTAGGGTTATCCATTACCCCAGGTAAGCGAAGGAAACCAATGCCGTTTCAATTTGTTCCTATGACAAAAAAATGTCCAATCAGGCAATCGATTATTTAACGGAATATCCAGTCACAATCACCCCGTCGAAGTTTTCATCAAAATGAAATCATTCGATGATCATATGCTAAAATAATGAGAAGAATCCTGTTTATCTCATTAATGGAATTGGAGTTTATTTATGAAGAAATTTTCTATCCGTTTTGATGTCTTACTCGCTTTGTTGATTGCTGGTCTTTTTTTCGTCATGACACTTTCTCTGACATTTTTAATCAGTAATCGTGCAACAGACCGCCTAAAGGATGAAGTAGGAACAACTTTGTCCGCCACAGCTTATCAATTATCCGATAAACTCGATCACTACATGTGGTCCCGTACTGCCGAAGTCAATGTCTTACGGACTTTACCAACGATTCAGGACGGGAAAAATCCGGCTGAAACACGGAATACGCTGGAACAGTTGCAACAACAAATTCCTGATTTTTCATGGATTGGTGTGATGAATCCCGATGGGCAAGTCATTGCTTCAACGGGAAAAGTATTAGAAGGCCAATCAATCAAAGCGCGCCCTGTCTTTCAGGAAGCACAAAAAAAGCCATTCGTCGGAGATGTACACGATGCGGTTTTACTGGCCAAATTGCTCCCTAATCCGAGCGGCGAACCGTTGCAATTCGTTGATATCAGCACACCGTTGTTCACGAACGGAAAAATGACTGGTGTTCTCGCCACTCATCTCAGCTTTGAGTGGGCCAAGGAAATCGAACAAAGTTTCCAAAGTTCTACGGCGCAAATTAAAGACGTTGAATTTTTCATCGTCAGCAAACAAAATCGAACTGTCCTTCTCGGTCCAAAGCAGTGGCGCGGAAAAAACTTACCGTCTTCCTGGTTAGCCGGAAATCAAAAAGGATACCGGATCTCCGACTGGGAAAATGATCAAGAATACTTAACCGGGGTCGCCCAAAGTAAAGGGTATAAAAACTACGACGGGCTCGGCTGGACCGTTCTTGTTCGCCAACCGAGCCAAGTTGCCTTTTCAGACGCAAGCACTCTGAGAAATTACATCTTGATTGCCGGATTGATTGCTTCTCTGCTGACGGCCATCATCGGTTGGTTCGTAGCCAGACTGTTGACCCGCCCCTTAAAGAAAATCACACTGGCAGCAGAAGCTATGCAGCACGATCGATCCAAATCGATTCCGGCACATACCGGGATTCGTGAGATTGAAGTATTGTCCGTCGCGTTACGCGAACTAACGACGAAATTAACCCATACCGAGCAAGAACGGACAACGTATGAGTCACTCGCCCTTCACGATGCTTTGACCGGTCTGCCGAACCGGTATGGTCTATCTGATTATTTGGATGGGCTGTCCCGTAAAACGCATGATCAGATTTATCTGTATCTGGATTTAGACGGCTTCAAAGCTGTCAACGACCAGTATGGTCATGCCATGGGTGATTTATTGTTAATCGAAGTCGCCGACCGTCTTCAAAAGTCCTTACGTTATGAAGGTCTTGCAGCACGGCTTGGTGGCGATGAGTTTTTAATTGTCTTGAATGAGTCGATTCCGACAGAAGAGATCGACCGGTATGGAAAAGACATCATCCATACACTTTCTTATCCCTATCTTCTGAATCAACAAACGTTATTGATTGGAGCCAGTATCGGCGTCGCCATCCGTTCGGCGGAAGAATCGATCGAACAGGTCATTCACCGCGCGGATATTGCCTTGTACGATTCAAAACACCAGGGCAAAGGATGCTTGACCTTCCATCACTAAGAGACGTTATTGACAAGATCATCGCTTCTCCGTAATGTGAACGCATAGAAGAAGCAATCCCCAACTACTTACAACAAGGAGCTGACAACATGAATCAGTGGACACGCGAAGCACGTTATCGCCCGCTTTCCGATCTTGCACCGGAAGTGTATCAACTCATGAAAGAAGAAGTACGGAACTCACCTTGGCGGTTTTCTTTCCACATTCAACCTCCAACCGGTTTATTGAACGATCCGAACGGGTTTGTCTATCACAAAGGGACGTACCACCTCTTTTATCAATGGTTTCCGCTTGGCCCTGTCCACGGATTGAAGTATTGGTACCATATGACTTCAAAGGATTTAGTGCATTGGTTCGATGAGGGGGCAGCCCTTATTCCGAACGACGATCCTGATTCACATGGTGCTTACTCCGGAAGTGGTTTCGTCAAAAATGATCAGGTCCATATTATGTATACAGGAAACAAACGGGATGCCGAATGGAATCGCCACACGAGTCAAATCGTCGGCCATCTTCGTTCGGACGGTCGGATTGAAAAGCATCTGCCTCCCGCTATTCCGGATGTTCCAACCGGCTATACCGAACACTTCCGGGACCCTAAAGTATTTCAGCATCATGATACATGGTATTGCATCATCGGAGCTCAACGCGATGATTTAAGCGGCTGTACGGTCATGTACCAGTCAAAGGATGCGGAAAACTGGACGTTGATGGGTGAACTTAAAACCGAATATGATCAATTCGGTTATATGTGGGAGTGCCCTGATTATTTTGAACTCGACGGAAAAGGACTCTTATTGTTCAGTCCGCAAGGGATTTCCCCTGAGGACGACCGGTATCAAAATATCTTCCAATCCGGATACTTGTTGGGACAACCACTCGCCCTGCCGGAACTCACTTTCCAACATGAAGATTTTGTTGAACTGGATTTCGGATTTGATTTTTATGCTCCGCAAACGACACTCGCAGCAGACGGACGCCGGATTCTTGTCGGCTGGATGGGACTACCTGACATCTCGTATCCAAGTGACCGCTATAACTGGGCACACGGTTTGACGTTACCGCGAGAACTGACACTCGAAAATCAGCGATTGCGTCAAAAACCCGCCCAGGAACTGACATCCCTCCGGAAAGAAACGTTATATGAACAGGAACTGGAATTGGTAGATCAACTCCTGCCTGCACAAGCAGAAATTTTCGAGCTCGAACTGTCTCAGTTGCAGCTTTCTTCTGATCAATTAGAGGTGAAGCTCCGGGTCAGTGACCAGGAACAAACGGTTCTGCGATACGATCAACAAACAAAACGATTCACAATGGACCGTGCATCGTCAGGTGCAGAAGTACCGGCACTCGACTATGGGACGACCCGTTCGATCACACTGACTGAACCATTGCATACTTTACGCGTGTTCGTCGATCGTTCATCCGTCGAAGTTTTTCTAAATGACGGGGAGGCCGTGGCTTCCGCCCGGATTTTCCCGAAGACGACGAGCCAAGGCATCGTTCTGACCGGTGACGCGACGGCGCATCTGGCGATTTACAGCCTGTAAATCATCGACCATGATCTTCACGACAAAAAAACACATTCCTCACAGACAATCAGCTGAGGAATGTGTTTTTTATTGCGGAGCCGTCTCTTTTTGAAGATCAAAGGCTAATATGTGTTGTTCGCCGATCGGACCGATGACAGATTGCAAGGTATCGACATAACCTGTTTTGAAGTACAAAGATTTTGCTGCGATATTCTTTTTGTTGACCGCTAACGTAATCGCCGTTACTTCCGGAAAATGTTCGTTTACGAAGGCAGGAAGTTGCATCATCGCTTCTTTGGCATATCCTTGCTGTTGGTGTCTGGCATCAATCGAAAAAGCCCGCAACAGGACACTGCGTTCATCCGTCCGGTGGGTTTTCGGAGGATTTAAATGCAGGATGAAAAATCCGACGACTTCCGTTTCTTTTTTAATGACGACCGGAAACTTGTCTGGATTGCTTAATGCTTCCGACACGACCTCGGTCGGAAAAGTCGTAAATTGGATTTGTTCCTCCGGAAGAATAAACGCATCACATTGTTCATAGTGTTCGTTGGTATACATAAACAGCTTTACTTGAGACATACTTTTTCCGCCTTCCATTAGTCAAGGAGACACAACACTCCCCTTACATCTATTTCCATTTTACATGTTCTAGATGTTTTAGCCAATGCTTCAGGAACGTTCGTGTAAAAGATTTTATCTTTACTTATATTCCACTTCTTGTGTAGACTTAATCAATTGTCCGACTGAAAATGCTAAACTAAGAAAAGAAAATTGAGTATATAAAGGTAAGAGGTGAATAAACCGATGTCCCCAGACTTTTTCGAACGGATGGAGATCGAAACCGGAACCAAATTAAATGCGGTCCAACGCCAAGCGATTGAGCACGATCAAGGTCCGCTCTTATTACTCGCTTCCCCGGGTTCAGGAAAAACGACAACATTAAATTTTAAAATTGCCTATTTGATCCTTGAGAAAAAGGTGAATCCCCGGTCCATCCTGGGATTAACTTTCAGCAAAGCTGCTGCTTATGAGATGGCAGAACGCTTTCATGACTGGTTTCATCATTTAATCGGAACAACGGCTTCTTTCTCGACTATCCACAGTTTTGCTTTCCAAGTCGTCCGTGATTATGCGTCCACACATCGCCTTCAGTATACGATCATCGAAGGCGCCATTGAAAAAACGGCAACACATCGTCCGGAGCAGCCGTTGCATAAGCGGATGATTCTTCGCCGGATTTTCCAGGAAATCAACCGGAGTGTCATTACGGAAGATCAGATGGATGAATTACTGCGTATGATTTCCTTCGTTAAAAACCGTTTATTGGCAACGAAGGACATTGAAACATTAAAGACAACCATTAAACATTTTCCGGAGATTTACTCCGCTTATGAACAATTTAAGTTGCGGGATCCGCTCCATCCACTGATGGACTTCGATGATATGCTGACGTATGCCAATACGATCCTTTCGGAGGATGCGGCATTACTCGCCTCATATCAACGGCGCTTCGAATATATTTTAACGGACGAAAGTCAGGATACTTCTCTCGTGCAGCATCAACTCGTCGAAAAACTGGCTCTGCCTCACAACAACCTTTGTGTCGTCGCCGATGATGACCAGACGCTGTACAGTTGGCGTGGCGCTGATGTATCAAAAATCATCCACTTTAAGGATACGTATCCCGACGCGACTGTATTGTACATGGAACAAAACTATCGTTCTTCAAAAGAGATTGTTGAGACTGCCAATCGGTTCATCCAGCGGAATAAGGTCCGTTATCCGAAAAAGATGTATACAGAGAATCCTTCTTCGCGTGCCATCACGGTTGAGACGTTACCCGCTTACGAAGACCAAACACGGTATGTCATTCGCCAATTACGCGAGGAAACGAATTTCAAAGAGGTAGCGATTTTGTACCGCAACAACTCATCATCCATCAACATCATGAATGCACTTGATTTAGCCGGAATTCCTTTTTACATCAAGGACGTCGATCACAAATTCTTTAGCCATTGGGTTTTAAAGGATGTCTTACATTTTATCGAACTAGCAAACGATCCTTCTGATGTTAAGATTTTGGCGCAAATTCATACGAAATTTGCAGGGTACATCTCAAAAGTTCAATTACAGCGTCTTTATGAATTGCAGAACGGCGAAAACGTCTTTGATTTGCTGCTTCAACATGTCGAGATGAAGTTTTATCAAAAAAAACAGTTAAAAACCATTAAATCCGTCTTTGCTGCTATTCAAACCGCCCGTCCGGCTGCTGCTTTGGCACTGATTCGCAATGAACTCGGTTATGAAAAAAATCTAAAAAAAATGAGTGACAGCCTTGGATTCAGCATTGATTTTTTACTCGAGATGCTCAATACGATTGAAAATGTCGCAAGTGATCTTCCGACTTCCCTTGCCTTTAAAGAGCGGATTGTGCACCTCGAACAACTCATGCGTCAAGCGAAGTCGAACAAACAGCAAAATGCCGTCACCTTATCGACTTTTCACAGTGCCAAAGGACTCGAGTTCGATCGTGTCTTTATGATCGATTTAATCAACGGTGTGCTTCCATCGTCGGATAATATTAAATCTTACAAAGACGGACAACTCGAAGAAATGGAAGAAGCCGTCCGCCTGTTTTATGTCGGAATGACACGCGCACGGCATGATCTTCATCTGTTGTCTTACCGGTATAAGTCAAAGCCGGTCGAGGAATCCTTATTCATCGCAAATATCCGCCATATTCTTAATCCGGATCAAAAAACACAAAAAGAAGCCCGCTATGCTTCGCGTTTGAATGAAAAACCTGCCGGGCCACTTCTTCAAGTCGAGAAAAATATGCGGATTCGTCATAAATCGTTTGGCGACGGAACGATTGTCCATTTGATGGACGATGTTCTTGAGATTCAATTCGATAAAGGCATCGATAAACAACTGTCCCTTCAAGTCTGTTCTGAAAATCATCTGTTAACGATTTTATAAAAAAAGGCGCACTTACCATCCGGATCATGTTCCGGAGTAAGTGCGTCTTTGATTATTCATTTCATCCGTTCATCCTGTTGACGGACCAATGCATCACGGATTTCCGTGAGCAGTTTTTCTTCCGTCGTCGGAGCTGCGACTTCTTCTGTCGTCTCCTCTTTCCGGCGAAAAGCATTGATGCCTTTAACGAATAAAAATAACGCAAACGCAATCAGGATAAACTCGATGCTTGCTTGCAGGAATTGACCGTATAACAAATTAGCATTTCCGACCTCGACCGACAATCCTTTGACATCAATTCCACCAATGATGATCCCGATCAACGGCATGAAGATGCTGTCGACCAGCGACTTGATGATACCGCTGAAAGCCGCCCCCAAGATGACCCCTACTGCCAGGTCGATGACATTTCCGCGAAATGCAAACTCTTTAAACGCTTTGAACACTGTCGGTTGCCCCTCTCATTTCATGTCCATGATCCGTCGGCCAACTGACGAATCGCATAACCGACACCATTCTCATTATTGGTTTTCGTCACTTGATGAGCCGCTGCTTTGGCGTCCTCGTGACCATTCCCCATCGCAATGGCCATACCGGCTACTTTAAACATCGGAACATCGTTTAAGTTATCGCCAATGACCGCCACTTCGTCGATTGAGAAACCTAGGTGGTTTGCCAACGTTTTGACCGCCGTTCCTTTGTCGGCACCGAGTGCCATGACTTCGATATTGTCATGCCCGGATGATGTCACGTATACACCCTCCACTTTTTGTTCGATTTCTTCCCAAATTTTCTTCATCAACTCCTGATCAAATGAGAAAGAAATGAATTTAAAGACTTGTTTGGTCTGGTTGCGGATGAAAGAGCGGAAACCGTCAATCATTTTGACATCTTCGTTGACATAATACCGGTCATGGAAAAATTCCAGGACATTTTTGGCCCGGTCACTTTCCTGACTCATTTCTTTCAGCGAATCATAAGCGGCGTCAATCGTCGCTCCTTGCGCTGTGACCAGTCCTTTATCACAAAACATCTCGAAGAAAACTTCATACTGACTGATGATGCCGTAGATTTGTTGCGCCTGTTCAGTCGTCAGTGTCGTTGCACTCAGTTCTTCACCGTCAGCAGTCAACACACGTGCCCCGTTAGAAGCGATGATCGGACACGTAATGCCCGCCTCGTCCGTCAATTCTTTTGCATTTAAGTAATTTCGTCCTGTTGCAATCGCAAAATCAACGCCTTGTTCTTTTGCAGCTTCAATTGCCGCAATCGTTTCCGGTTCTATTTTCTGTTTGCTGGATAACACCGTACCATCCATGTCTGAGATCAATAATTTGATTGCTTTTGCCAAAACGTTCACTCTCCTTTATCTTTTTCCATTTTACTATACCATTTTCAAGATGATATTCCTGTTGTGACCCATTTGATTCCCGTCAAAGAATCGGTGACAGCAAGCGGGAAATACTTTCTTTAAACTTAACGAACCGGGATCGTTCCGCATATTTTTCAGCGGTCAGCTGCTCACAGACAAGACAATCTGCTTCGAACAAACGGGCTAATTCTTCAGCAACATGCCGGTCGTAAACGATTGAGTTCATCTCAAAATTCAATCGGAAGCTCCGGGCATCGATATTCGTCGTTCCGACGGAAGCGATTTCCCGATCGACGACAATCGTTTTGGCATGAAGAAATCCAGGTTCATACGTATAGATTTTCGCTCCGTAATCAATCAGTTCTCCGGCTGCTGCTGTCGTCGCCCAGTAAACAAACGGATGATCCGGTTTGTTCGGAATCATGATTCGGATTTCCACACCCGACAGCAATGCCATCTTACAAGCGTCCATATAACTCGTATCCGGGATGAAATAAGGTGACTGGATATAAATCGAGTGTTTCGCGGATGAAATCATTTTAATCAGCAGATTCTTGAGATGTTCCGTTTTCGAATCCGGTCCGGACGTCACAATCTGCATCGGCAATTCCTGTTCAACCGAGTGGGCGCCATAATAAAAAGTATTTTTAGGCGTATAGTTGTCGCTGGCCTGGTTCCAATCCAAGATGAATCGGTCCAGTTGATCGTGAACGACCTCTCCCTCCAACCGGAAATGCGTGTCGCGCCAGTAGCCGAATTTTTCATCGATTCCCAAATACTCTGTTCCGACGTTAAAACCGCCGATATAACCAATCTTCCCATCGACGATACAGGACTTCCGATGGTTCCGGTTGTTGAGACGGAAATTGATCAAACCGATTGTCGGCGGGAAAAAGGCGTACACTTCTCCGTCATGTTTCATTAATTCCTTAAAGTCGGATCGTTTTAAATCGCGGGATCCGACCGCATCATACAGTAACCGGACTTTGATTCCCTGTTTCGCTTTGTTCGTCAAAGCGGCAATCAAGGCCTGTCCCAGTGAATCCTTTTGAATGATGTAATACTGGATGTTGATTTCGTGTTCCGCGTTTAAAATATCGGTCATCATTCGATTGAATTTTTGTTCACCGTCCGATAAAATCACGACATCATTTTTAAAGCTGAGCAACGCATCATTTGATGTCAAATTCATCCGGATCAATTGATCGTACCGGATGATTGCTGGATGACGCTGTTGTGTCTCATGCTTGTCGAGCTCAGTCAGTTGCAGAGCAACACGTCGCGTCTGCTCTTGTTGCTCTGTTTGTTCGACGTGATAAAAATTCGTTTTTTTCAAAAGACGTCCAAAAAATAAGTAAATCAGGAACCCGACTAGCGGAACAAAATATAAAATCAAGACCCACGCCCACGTTGCGCCGACATCCCGCCGCTCTAAAAAAATGACGGTGATGACCGCCAATACATTTACGATAATCAAGCCGTAGGCCAATATGACGAGCATCGTACTCAACACGTCAAGCACTGGATTCCCTCCTTTTTTTCACCTGTCGCCTTTTTCAATCGAATGTATAAGGTATTCCTTATTTTCACTACAGATAAAACAAAAAAGTGTATGAAACTCCTAAACTAGTGGAGTTTCATACACTGGAGAAACTGATTATGATTTGTTGACGGATTCATCCGTATGGGATTGTTCGAGTTCAATCAATTCAATCATTGTTTTCGCACTGGCTACACAATCCGGCAATCCGACCCCGTCATAGGCAAGACCAGCGAGATAAATGCCTGGGTATTGTGCCAACACTTCTTCCCGGACACGCTGAATCCGGTCAGCATGACCGACGGTGTAAGCAGGAAGACCATCCATCAAACGGCTGATGATGACCTGCTTCGGTTCTAACGTCCGACCACAGATCTTTTCCAAGTCCTGAAGCACGGCCTGTTGCAATACCTCATCTGATTCATGAACCAGATGGTCATTCCCCGGTCGTCCGACAAATGCCCGAAGGACCGTGTGATCGGGAGCCGAATGATTCCATTTTTGATCAATCGCCGTACAGGCCGTAATCGAGTACGGTGCCCGTCGATTGACGACAAAACCTGTTCCTTCAATCGGCAGCGACTCCTGTTGATCAAAAATCATCGTCACCGTTGCCGTCGAGTGGGTCGTTAACTGCTCAAGTTCCGGTAAATGAGCATCCGGTAACAGTTGAACGACTTGCGGATGCGGAATCGTCAAGAGGACATAATCGGCGTACTCTGGACCGTGGTCCGTTTTCAGCCGGTATCGTCCATCTTCACGTGAGATCGCCAGTAATGGGGTTTCGAGACGAATTTCTGACCGTTCGAGCACCTCTTCCAACCGTTCAATCAACGATTCGAGTCCTGTTTCAAGCGATAAGAACTGTCCCGTTGCCTTAATTGTTGTCTGGGGAGTTTGCGGCAATTGATCGAGCGGACGCATCAGACGCATTCCTTCAAATAACGAGCCGGCTTTTTGTTCATTCGCGACGAACTGCGGATAGGTCGCAAACGTACTCATCTGATCGATGTTGCCGGCATAAATTCCGGACAGCAACGGTTCAATCAGTTTTTCAACTAATGCATCACCGAGCCGCGGACGCAAATATTCACCGAGCGGAATGTCCTGTTCCGGAATCCTCAGACTGTCAGACGGATGCAACAGCAAGTCTGCGACTTCCTGTTTCTCCTCTTCTGTCAGTAACGTCGTTTGCCGGAACAAGTCAAGATCCGTCGGAATGCCCATGACAGCGCCTTTCGGAATCGGATGAAGGCCACCCGTATCCAAAATGAACGCTTGGGATGTATTGTTTCGGACCAGTTTTTCACCAAGTCCGATTGCTTCAATCAAATCCGTCAAAATGTGTTTGCGGGCGACGTAAGAATCCGGTCCACGCTCAATCGTAAAACCGTCTTCCCGGTACGTCGCGACCTTCCCGCCAAGACGTTCTCCGGCTTCAAGCAATGTAATGTTCAAATCGGGAAAGGCACGTTCTGCGTAATAGGCAGCGGCAAGACCAGTAATACCACCGCCGACGATGACGAGACGTTTACTTGACATAACTGCCGACCTGTTTTGAAACAGCCTCAGTGACCGCTTTCATGAAGGCAGGATCTGCGTTCGGCATGATTGGACGTGCGTAATGGATGCCGAGTTCGTCACAGACGACTTTACACTCATAATCATTGTCGAACAGGACTTCCAAGTGATCGGCGACGAATCCGACCGGAACGTAGACGAATGCTTCGTATCCTTCTGCTTCATAGACGTCACGCGTCAAGTCTTGTACATCTGGTCCGAGCCAAGGTTCTGGCGTTTGGCCAGCTGACTGCCAGCCTGTGATCATATGCTTGACACCGGCGCGGGCCGCAATCAAATCTGCTGTCTCTTTTAATTGTTCCGGGTATGGGTCACCGTTCGCAATGATTTTTTCCGGTAAACTGTGGGCTGAGACGACAAGGACTGCTTTATCTTCCGGTACCGGTAACGCATCAAATGTTTTCCGGATTTCCGTTCCCCACCAGTCGATGAAAGCTTCTTCTTTGTACCATGACTCAACAGAAGCTAAATGGATGCCGTGTTTGTCTGCTACTTCTTTTGCACGACCGTTGTATGAACGGATGCTGAACGTCGAGTAGTGTGGTGCCAGTACAACCGTGACCGCTTCCGTGATCCCGTCTTTCGCCATTTGTTCCACGGCGTCTTCGACGAACGGTTCGATATGCTTCAGACCGAGATACAGTTTGAATTCGATTTCGCCTGCATATTTTTCAGTCAGTTGGCGGTGCAGTTCTTCCGCCTGATCAATCGTGACTTGTGCCAGTGGTGAAACACCACCGATTGCTTCATACCGTTCTGTCAGTTCAGCCAATGCTTCTGGAGACGGTTTCCGCCCACGGCGAATATGTGTGTAGTACCGTTCAATGTCTTCCGGTTTGTAAGGCGTACCATACGCCATGACGAGTAATCCTAGTGTTTTCATTTCGCTACCTCCATTTTTTCTTTCGAGTAATCATGGATATATGCAGTGAGACGTTTTAAGACTTCCGGATCCACTTCCGGGAAGATGCCGTGCCCTAAGTTAAAGATGAAACCAGGGCGTTTCATGCCCATATCAAGGATTTCTTTTGTTTTAGCTTCAAGAATCTCCCATGGAGCAAGCAGATAAGATGGATCAAGATTCCCCTGCAAGGTTTTCGTCAATCCGCGTTCGCGTGCCGCGTCTACCGACAAACGCCAGTCGAGTCCGACGACGTCGAGCGGAAGGTCATGCCATTCTTCTGCCAAGTGACTTGCTCCGACACCAAACATGATCATCGGAACGCCTGTTTCTTTTAATTCCGTGAAAATACGTTCCATCGTCGGTTTGATGTAAAGGACATAATCGTTGCGACTCGTCGTACCGACCCACGAATCGAAGATTTGAAACGCCTGGATACCGGCATCGACTTGCGCTTTGATATAATCGATGACCATGTCTCCGAGTTTTTCCATTAAAGCATGCCAGACATCAGGGTGACCATACATCAATGCTTTCGTCTTATGATACCCTTTTGACGGTCCGCCTTCGATCATATAGCTCGCTAATGTAAACGGTGCTCCCGAAAAACCGATCAACGGTACTTCAAGACGTTCGCGTAATAATTTAATCGTCTCGAAAATGTAGGGAATATCTTCTTTTTTAAAGGTTTGGAGCGCTTGAACATCATCCATTGTCCGGATTGGATTAGCAATGACAGGACCGATGCCGCTTTTGATCTCGACGTCAACACCCATTGAAGGCAACGGCGTCATAATATCCTTATAGAGGATCGCCGCGTCGACTCCCAATTGTTTGACCGGCAGTTCTGTCACATAGGCGCACAACTCAGGATCATGTGTAATCTCAAAAAGTGTCCGTGTCTTCTTGATTTCACGATACTCGGCTTGATACCGACCTGCTTGCCGCATATACCAGACCGGTACATGGCTTACTTCTTCGCCACGAATGGCCCGCAAAAATGTATCATTAAAGTTTTTCATCATAACTACCCCTTTTACTCGTTCTAACGCCCCAAAATAACGCACGATAAGTTTGTGAACACAGAAACATTATATCTGAAATTCAGAACGGTGTGCCAATAAATCGTTTACAAAATTACAGTTCTGTTACCCGTTCATCAAATGTTCACCGTTTCTTGTAAAGTCCGAAGGCAGCATTCAACTGTCCTCGAATTAAATCCGAACGTTGTTGTTCCGTTACTTTCCGTTCCTTTTCACGGATTTCGTGTGTCCGCCACCCATCTTCGATCTTTTCCGCAACTTCTACCAATCGTTCAATGTCTGTAAATGAGTATTTTCTTGTTTTTCCGTTCGTCCGCTCCGGAAAAATCAATTTCCGTTCTTCATAGTAACGAATTTGACGTTCTGATAACCCGGTCAATTCACAGACAATCCCAATCGTCATCACCTTCTTCTCCCGGTAGTTCATCTTCGTCACTCCTTTCCTTCAAAATACCATGTCAGATTTTCTGACACAAGACGTTTCTTGGAAAGGATTTCCGTCTAAAGTAAACACATACTTTAAATTGATAAAGGAGGAACGACGATGAACTTAGAAGAAATGTTAGTCTCGGTTGATACGTTTTATGTCTTATTCGCTACGTTACTCGTCTTTACGATGCAGATTGGATTTTTATTACTTGAAACAGGCATGTTACGGGCGAAGAATGCCGGGCACGTCGCGGTTAAGCAATTAATCAGCTTCTCCGTTGCCGCCCTTGCTTTTTGGGCAATCGGATTCGGTCTGACGTTTGGTGATGGTCCTAGTTTGATTGGAACAGAAGGATTTTTCCTTCAAGGAGGATTTTCGAGTCTTGACTGGTCAAATGTAACCATCGATGTTAAATTCCTTTTCCAACTATCGTTTGTTGCCGTATCTCTCGCCATCGCTTGGGGCGGTTTTGCGGAACGCGCAAAACTTTCTGTCTATCTATTGTTCGGAACATTTTTCGTCGCCATTATCTATCCAATCATCGCCCGTTCCGTCTGGGCCGGCGGTTTCCTCGGTTCTCTCGGGATGCAAGACTTCGCCGGTTCGACCGTCGTCCACTTACAAGGTGGGATTGCCGCTCTCGTCGCTGCTTTAATCTTGAAAAAGCGGATCGGAGCAGAAAAAACGCCGTTACTTGGCCATAACGTCATCTACTCCGTTGTCGGTGCGTTCATCCTTTGGTTATGTTGGTTCGGATTCAATGCCGGCTCGACGTTAACGATTGCTGACGGATTCTTCAGTTATGTCGCCTTGACGACTTTACTTGCGACCGCTGCCGGTGCGCTTGGTGCACTCGCCATTTCTTTCTGGCACCGTCGGGTCGCAGATATCCCGTCGATCATCAATGGCGTCCTGGCTGCTCTCGTCGCCATCACAGCCGCTTGTGCCTTCGTCGAACCATGGGGAGCCGTCGTAATCGGTTTCCTCGCAGGTGTCATCACGTACGGAACCAGTATCCTGCTTGCCCGTCGCGTCGATGATCCATTGTGTGCTTTCTCCGTGCATGGTGTGGCCGGGATTTGGGGGACACTCGCTACCGGATTCTTCGCTTCACCGAGACTTGTTGAAATTACGGGCATCGGACAAGCCGGATTGTTTTACGGCGGCGGTTTTACACAACTTGGGGTGCAAGCACTCGGCGTCGTCTTTGCCGTCGTCGTCGTCAGTGTCCTAAGTTATGTCTTCCTCAAGTTACTCGATGTGACAATCGGTCTCCGGATTACGCGTGAAGATGAACTCCGTGGACTGGACGTTGCCGAGCATGGACAAGCTTCTTATGACCTCCCTGCACCGGTCAGCAAAGAGTTGCATCCTACGTATGAAGAAGAATCGACTGAAAAGGTCAACTGAATTTTACCGTCAAACACCCCTTCGCCGTGACGGCAAAGGGGTGTTTTGTCTTTGATTCTACGGTTATTTTTTCCTCGCATAATATTCAGCGATCACGAGTGCTAAAACAGCGCCTGCGATAACAGTCGGAAAACCGCTGATCACATATCCGATTCCCGTTAAAACCACCACTTGTAAAAATGAAGTGATTCGGAGGACTTTCCGTTTTGACGCCGTAGCGTCTCCAAACGGCAACAGGCGGGTCAACAGATGGGAATCGATGGCCCGGGTGAACGGTGCCAATTGAAAGCTGGTTAATCCACTGAAGGCGGGTATGGCAAGCACTACTAACCATTCATTGTCTTTCCCGAGCCACATGAAGACGGCGCCGATTAGTGTCAAACGAACGATTAAACCGATTCCGTCCGTACTTCGAATAAATTGTTTCATGTACAGGTAATCAAACGTCCGCTTCCGGTCGAATCCGATTTTTTCGACGAGATGGCTCAACAGCCGGCGCCGTTTGTATGTCGTCGACAGGCGTGGTACATCAACAAACCAGTTCGCAATCCGGTAAAAACGATCACGTGATTCCTGTTCTAACGCAATCCAGTCCATTAACGGCAACTGCTCCTGTTTCTTCAAATGGAGCGTCAACAACAAAAGACTCGTCACTACGATGCTGAATGAACCCATTCCGAGCATAACAAGAATTCCGGCACCGGTTGCGTATAAGAGGACTAGCCGATGACCAACCCCTTCAAGTTTTGATAAATTAGCTGCGGCACCAATCATGCTTAAGGCCACAAACAGAATGAACAATCCGATGGGTGAAGTCTCTTCTGTCCGCACATATAATACAGCAACCGCGAGAAACGGGATCACTGCCCGGATCATACCAAACAGAGCGTTATATACCCTGATTCGCTTCATATACCCTGCAAGGTGCGGCAGACTCGGAAGCAGGAAGACTTGGTCCGCCTCTGTCAAAAACGTCCGTGTCGAGCGGTAAAACGCCAACAAGATGAACAAGCTGCCCATGACCAGATTTCCCGGAAACGATGGATCGAGCTGATCCAAAAATCGACCGTACACGACAAGACCGTATAAGACGACGAAATAGACCGTAAACAGCAATCCGCCGTTCGCCATATACCGGGTATACTTCGTCATCTCCGCCATGGCAGCCTGGTATCGTGTATGCCATAAAACAGAACTTGTCATCGTTCTGCCTCCTCGATGGCAGCGACGTAAATGTCATCAAGGGAACCGTCCATCAAATCGTAGCGATTTCGAAGATCTTCCGTCGTCCCCTCCGCTGCAATCCGTCCTTCATGCAACAAGATGAACCGGTTGCAATGACGTTCTGCCGTCTCTAAAATATGGGTCGACATCAAGATTCCTTTCCCGTCTGCTTTTAATTCACTGAAAATCGTCAGCAGTTCCCGAATCGCAAGTGGATCGAGTCCAACAAACGGTTCATCGACGATCAGCAGCTCGCTGCCTGTCACCAGGGCACAGAGAATCATCGCCTTTTGTTTCATCCCTTTGGAAAAAACACTCGGAAACCATTCCAGCTGTTTGGTCATCCGGAGCCGTTCTGCGTAATGATTCATTCGTTCTTGCGCCTGCTTCTCCTCGACGGCATACCCTTGCGCCATCAAACGCAAATGTTCGCGTAATGTCAATTGTTCATATAACATCGGCTGTTCCGGAATATAGGCGACTTGTTTCCGGTATGTTTGTTCATCCTGTTCTAAACTGACCCCGTTGATCAGAACTTCTCCTGACTTGACCGGTAACAAACCAAGGATATGTTTAATCGTCGTCGATTTACCGGCACCGTTTAAACCGATTAATCCAACAAGCTCTCCTCGATTTACCGATATATTAATGTCATGGAGGACTTTTTTTGCTCCATATCCCCCAGATAAATCATTTATTTTTAATAACACACTCATCGACTCCCTTCATTAACCATCCTAGACAATTCATTCTCACTTTTCTAGTTTGAGTCATTTTTTTATTAAGAAAAGGTTTGAATACATCTTTTTACGGTAATTACTCTAAGTGTAATCGTTACATCAATATATGAAAACGACTTACAGAAATTGAAAGTAGCATTTTAAATACGAGTTTCTTCGAGAGGTAACTGGTATAATCGTCTAGCCATTTTAATTTTAATGTTTTTACCTCACTGGTTGAAATGATTATTTAAAGGCTTTCATCTTTCAATGTGTTTACAACTGCCTGAAAACAGGTAAATCTAAAGTAAGAAAAGGAGGGTTCCGAATGGGGTTCTTATGGGCTTTAATCGTTGGTGGATTAATCGGATGGATAGCTAGTCTCATCATCGGGAAAGACGTACCAGGCGGTATCATCGGTAACATCGTTGCTGGTTTTGTCGGAGCAATGATCGGTCAAGCAATCTTTGGAACAATGGGTCCTGTTGTTGGTGGATTCGCAATTATTCCAGCTATCTTAGGTGCAATCATCTTAATCTTCATCGTATCACTGATTCTTCGTTCAGTACGTCGTAAATAATTTTTTGAGATAACAATTAGAACGTAAATTTTATTGGAGGAGTGTTTTTAAATGGGATTCTTATGGGCTTTAATCGTTGGTGGATTAATCGGATGGGTAGCTAGTCTCATCATCGGAAAAGACGTACCGGGTGGTATCATCGGTAACATCGTCGCTGGTTTCGTCGGAGCAATGATCGGTCAAGCAATCTTTGGAACAATGGGACCTGTCGTCGGCGGATTCGCAATTATTCCGGCTATCCTCGGTGCTATCATCTTAATCTTCATCGTATCGTTGATTCTTCGTTCAGTACGTCGCAAATAATTTAAACTACTAAAACTAAAAGGAGTGTTTTAAATGGGATTCTTATGGGCTTTAATCGTTGGTGGTATTATTGGTTGGTTAGCAAGTCTTATTCTCGGTAAAGATGTACCAGGTGGTATCATCGGTAACATTATCGCAGGTTTCGTTGGTTCAATGATCGGACAAGCTCTTTTCGGAAGTTGGGGACCGTCAGTTGCCGGTTTCGCAATCGTACCAGCTATCCTTGGTGCAATCATCTTAATCTTAATCGTATCGTTCATCCTTCGTGCGGTGAACAAACGATAATCTAATGTACAGAAAAAACCACGGGAGATCTTATATCTCCTGGGCTAACCTAAAATTTTGAGACAATATAAAACACCTTCGGAGTGGTACACTTTTAAAAAGTACTAGCATCGGAGGTGTTTTTGCATGGGCAAAAACGTATATTCAAGCGAAGTGAAATG
>NZ_JAWPEN010000011.1:0-114542 GCF_033342815.1 Exiguobacterium artemiae | reverse complement strand
TATCAGAGGCAGTCCTTATTTGTTTACTTAAAATCGGTTTTTTATCATAGAAGAAGGCCCTCGAAACGAAAAACGTTTCGAGGGCCTTCTCATTTATAAAGCTGAGTTATGTCCCAGCCTCATCCTTTTTTCAACAGACGCGACGGATTTCCGCGGTCAGAGACGCTATTTCTTTTGTTTCATAGTATACTAAAAGAGTAGTAGGATAGAGTCAGACAGATTAGTTCATGGGAGGAATCAACTGATGTCAGAAGAAGCGCGTATTTTAGTCGTCGATGATGAAGAACGGATTCGGCGTTTATTAAAAATGTATCTCGAACGTGAGAACTTTACGATTGAAGAAGCCGATAACGGAGAAACGGCTCTCGAGATGGCACTTGAAACAGAATATGATGTGATTCTACTTGATTTGATGATGCCGAAGCTTGATGGCATGCAGGTCTGTGAAGAGCTGCGGAAAACGAAAGCAACACCGATCGTCATGCTGACAGCAAAAGGGGAAGAGACGAACCGGGTTCACGGGTTTGAGATGGGCGCGGACGATTATATCGTCAAACCGTTCAGTCCGCGGGAAGTCGTGCTCCGCGTCAAAGCGATTCTGCGCCGGGCAAGTGCAACGAAATTCCTGCACACGGATGCGAAAACAAAAGATGTCATCGTCTTCCCGCACTTGACGATCGACAACGATGCCCACCGCGTCACGGTTGAATCGCAGGAAGTCAATCTGACACCAAAAGAGTATGAGTTGCTGTATTTCCTTGCCAAGCAGACAGATAAAGTCTTTTCGCGGGAACAGTTATTAAAAGAAGTCTGGAACTACGAATTTTTCGGCGATTTACGGACTGTCGATACGCACGTCAAGCGACTGCGTGAAAAACTGAATCGTCTTTCTCCGAATGCTGCCCAAATGATTACGACCGTTTGGGGTGTCGGATACAAGTTCGAGAATAATCCCGCCTGACGATGAAGTGGTTACAGAGCGTCGTCATTAAATTGTGGGGGACGATTTTATTACTCGTTTCCGTCGTCTTGATTGCCTTGACGATTTTATTACTCGAATTTTTCAATTCGTTTCATATCGAACAGGAACGCGGTCATCTCGCGAAACTCGGTCAGCAGGTCGAAACCGTCTTCCAAGCCCACAGCGGACTGGAAGAAGGATCGGCGACCGCGATCGAGATTACCGATATTTATGGCGCGACCTTGATTGCGACGACGAAGGACAATACGGTCGAGACGAACATCTCGGAAGCAAAAGCCAAGCGGATCATCAAGGAGCTCGAACGTCAAAACTGGAAAGCCGTTGACGGCGAAGAAGGGGAAACGGCGATCGGAAACTACGAAACGTTTAACGGGAAAGCAGCACTTGCTTACCGTGCTCCGTTCATTACGGAAAGCGGCAGCGGGACGATGTACCTGATTGAACAGTTGACGAACATCGAACAGGCGAATGAAGGGGCACGACAAATCATTCAGCTCTGTGTGTTGCTGGCAATCATCGGCACGACCGTTTTTGCATTCTTCCTGTCGACGCGGATTACGGCACCGCTCCGGACGATTCGTCAGGCGGTCGTCGAAGCGGGGGAAGGGAAATTTGATCAAAGCCTGACCCAGCGTTCGCGCGATGAAATTGGTGATTTGGCGCTGGCATTTAACGAGATGAGCAGTCAACTCAATCAGTATGTCACGGATCTTGATAAGGAACGTCATTTGCTGTCGTCCATCCTAAGATGTATGGCGGACGGTGTCTTGACCTTCTCGGAATCAGGGGAGTTACTGGCGACCAACCCGCCGGCGGAAGCGTTCCTTGCGGGTGGTCCGGTTCCGGACGAGTTGATTGAATTATTCCAAACGGTCATGCGTAAAGAAAAAGAAATGACGGTTTCCTTTGAACGGGAAGGCCGGTTTTACATCATCATCGTCAGTCCGCTGCTTGAGCAGGAAGAGCAGATTGGGGCTGTTGCCGTATTACGCGATATGACGGAAGCCCAGCAACTGGAGAAGATGCGGGCCGACTTCGTCGCAAATGTCAGTCATGAACTGCGGACGCCGCTCGTCATGCTGCAAGGTTATTCGGAAGCGATTGTCGACGGGATGACGGAAAGTGATGAGGCGACAAAAGAGTTTGCGTCCATCATTTATGACGAGTCGCAACGCCTGTCCCGTCTCGTCAACGATTTACTGGATCTGGCACGGATGGAAGCCGGGTATCAGGAAAAGCGGATTGAACCGATCGATGCCGTTCCGTTCGCTAAACGGATGGTCAAGAAGTTTAAGCAGATGGGGCTTGAAAAGCGGGTTTCGTTTGAAGTAACCGGTCCCGATGTTCAGTTCGAAGCGGATCCGGATCAAATGGATCAGGTGATGACGAACCTGCTTGGAAATGCGTTGCGGTATACAGAAGATGGGAAAATCAAGATTGAAATCACGGAAGATAGGGAAACTATATCTTTATCTGTAATTGATTCAGGGGACGGTATTCCAGAAGAAGATGTCCCGTTCGTCTTTGACCGTTTTTACAAAGCGGACAAGGCCCGGACACGCGGCAAGACGGGAACCGGAATCGGTCTTGCGATTGTCGCAAACGTCGTCCGGTCGCATGATGGGGAAGTTCAGGTCGAAAGTGAGCTTGGCAAAGGATCCGTTTTCCGAATTCAATTACCAAAAAAACAAAGGAAGCGAACTTTATGATTCGCTTCCTTTCGCTATAGGAGTGAGTCGATTGAAAATCTATACTAAATCAGGTGATGAGGGAGACACGTCGCTCGTCGGTGGACGCGTCAAAAAAAATGATGTCCGGATTACGTTGATGGGGGAGCTTGACGAACTGAACAGTTTTGTCGGACTGGCCCGCACAAAAGCGACATCCATCGAGGTTAAGGAACAATTGACGGTCATCCAGCACGTTTTGTTCGATTGCGGGAGTGACTTGATGTATGTTGAACAAAAAGCATCCCGTCTGAGCCCGACGGCGACGGAAGATTTGGAAAGTTGGATTGACAGTCTGACGGAACTGTCTCCACCGCTCGATAAATTTATCTTACCGGGCGGCACGGAAGCTGCAGCCTGCCTGCACGTGGCGCGGACGGTCTGCCGACGTGTCGAACGGGCGATGATCGATGTCGAACAGGCACATCATTTATTGCCGTTCATCAATCGGTTGAGTGATTTCTTCTTTACGGCGGCCCGTTACGAAAATGCGGTCAATGAAAAAGCGGATATCGAATATTTACGCAGTGCCCATGTGTTTAAACGAAAGGATGGAGAAGTATGAGTCAGTCATTTCAAACGTGGAACAAACAAGGAACGACCTTTCATCTCGTTCCGACCGATAAATTCAAGACGACGACGGTCCTCGTCACGTTTTCAGCACCACTCGAAGAAAAAACGCTGACAAGCCGTGCTCTGTTGCCGTATATCATGGAGAAGTCGACAGCGGCCTATCCGTCGATGAAAGCGTTGCGTGAACCGCTTGAAACCTTATATGATGCAGGTCTGTACGCCGATGCCTCGAAATTCGGGGAAGAACACGTCATCTCGTTCCAGCTGGATGTCGTCCGCGGGGATCTCGTCCGTCATGAGACGCTGCTCGAGGAAGCGCTTGATTTACTGGAACAGATGATTTTTTATCCGGATTTGACAGAGGGTGGATTCCGGGAACAATTTGTCAAACAAGAAAAACGGTTGCATGCGTTGCGGATCAGTTCGTTATACGATGATAAAATGCGTTTTGCCCAGCAACGGTTGCTCGAACTGATGGCACCGGGAGAAGCGGTATCGTTATCCTCACTCGGTACACTCGAAGCGCTCGAACAAATCACACCGGCTTCCTTACGTGATACATATCGTTCGATGGTCGAACAGGACCGGATTGATGTCTTTGTCGTCGGTCATGTCACGCAAGATGAGATGGAAGATGCCTTGTCGTTCTTACCTTCCCATGATGAAAAAGCCAGTCACTACATTCCGGCTCAAAAACAGGTTGCGGGCGTCAAACGTTCGTCCGAGACGCAACCGATCAAACAAGGTAAATTGCATTTAGGTTACCGTGTCAGTGTCGATCCGACGTCCGTCGATTCGATTCGGATGCAAATCGTCAACGGTCTGTTCGGCGGATTCCCGCATTCGAAACTGTTCATGAATGTCCGTGAGAAAGAAAGTCTCGCCTATTATGCAGCATCACGGTATGCGGCTCTGAACAGTGCGCTTTATGTTTATGCCGGGGTTGAAACGAAACAGGCGGAACGTGCCGAGACGATTATCGGGGAACAATTAAAGGATCTTAAAGCCGGACAGTTCACGGATGAGGAATTGACGCAGACGAAAGCGATGCTCATCAATGCCCGCCGGCAAATCCTCGATCAGCCGGGACAATTAATCGGCTGGTTAAATGGATCGAAGATGCGCGGATTGACGCTTGAAGATGAGATTCACATCATCGAGACGGCAACGCGTGAGGACGTCGTCCGTTTGGCGGCAACTATTGAACTCGAGGCAGTTTATCTATTGCGAGGTGAAGAATAATGGAACAGTTGACGTATCACGATACAGACGAAACCGTATTTTTTGAACAGCTCGATAACGGGCTTGCGGTGTATTTGCTTCAGAAAAAAGGGTACGAAAAAACATATGCGACCTTTACGACGCGTTACGGGTCAATCGATAACCGTTTTAAAAAGGACGGCCAATGGGTCAATGTCCCGGACGGCATCGCCCATTTCCTCGAGCACAAGATGTTTGAGTCGGAGCAAGGGGACGTCTTCCAAGAGTTCGGGCGCCTCGGTGCCTCGGCAAATGCGTTCACATCGTTCTCTCGGACCGCTTATTTGTTCTCTGCGACTTCGTTGATTGAACAAAATCTGGAGACGCTGATTGACTTCGTCCAGGATCCGTATTTCACGGAAGAGAGTGTCGAAAAAGAAAAAGGCATCATCACACAGGAAATCCAGATGTATCAGGATAATCCAGGATGGCGTTTATTCTTCGGTTTGATTGAATCGATGTATGCGAAACATCCGGTCCGGATTGATATTGCCGGTACACCGGAATCGATTGATCAAATTACAGCGGACGACCTGTATACATGTTACCGGACGTTTTATCATCCGTCGAACATGGTCCTGTTCGTCGTCGGTAATATCGACCCGGCCGAGACGCTGGTTTTGATCAAAGCAAACCAAGCGAAAAAAGATTATACAGATCGTCCGGCCATCGAACGTGACTACGGTACGGAACCGCAAGAAGTCGCAAAAAAACGGTTTGAATTGGAACTCGACGTCAAGACACCAAAAGTCCTGATCGGTTATAAAGACAGTTCCCTCGGCGGACAGGAACAACTGCGCCGCGAGCTGACAAGTGAACTCTTGTTGCATCTGTTATTCGACCAAACCTCTTCCACGTATCTCGAGCTGTATGAAGACGGTTTGATTGACGATACGTTCAGCTTCGATTATTCAAGCGAGGAAGAATTTGCGTTCGCGACATTCGGAATGGAGACGGAAGATCCGGACCGCTTTATCGCGGCCTATGAAAAATTATTATCTGTCCGGCCCGAATTCGAGGAGACGGAAGTCGTCCGAAAACGCAACATGATGCAAGGGAAATTCCTGCGGTCGCTGAACTCGCCGGAATTCATTGCCAATCAGTTCTCACGCCATGCCCTTGCCGGAACGAATCTGTTTACGTTACCGACGTTGATTGCATCAATCACCAAAGAAGAAATCGAAGCCCGCTTCGATGAATTGTTTGCGCTTGAAAATCGTGCGATTTCAATCGTTAAACCGTACGCTTGACCGATGCGGATTTTAATTACGGGAGCCAGCGGAGCAATCGGTTGGGCAACGGTCTTACGATTAGCGGCTGAAGGACACGATTTGGTTCTTCACACCCACCGGAAACAGCATGAACTCGAACAGATGATACGACAGTTGCCTGTGACGACGGAGATCGTCACAGGCGATCTGTCTGACCGGGAGAACTTGACGGCATTTTGTGAGGGCTTACCATCTGTAGAAGGATTTGTTCATATCGCCGGGACCAGCTTCAGCGGGCTGCTCGTCGATCAATCCCGTTCCTCGGTGGAATCAATGATGACGTTGCATGTCGAATCGTTGATCCGGATTGCCCAGACCTTAACAAGCCGAAAAGCTTTTTCAGCATCACTTTCAATCGTCGTCGTCAGCAGTGTGTTAGGCGAATTTGGTGTGGCCGGTGAAGTCGTCTATTCGACCTGCAAGGCGGCACAGCTCGGGTTCGTCAAGTCATTCAGCAAAGAGCTCGGCGCGATGAACGGACGGGTAAATGCGGTGACGCCGGGCTGGATCGAAACCCCGATGAATGCCGTTTTTTCGGCGGAAGACCGAGACTTGGCACTTGCTGAAATTCCGGCCGGCCGTTTTGGACGGGTTGAAGAGGTGGCCTCCGCCATCACCTATTTAATGGGACAGGATGCAACGTATATGAACGGTGCCGTTCTTAAAATTGACGGCGGCTGGATGTAATCCGGTGAAATTTGCTTAGGGGAATGCTTTTCATTTTTCAAAAAATCATTTAACATGAGGGATGGATAATCGATTTGAAGAGGAGGCTGGGCGCGTGAGTGAATTCGAACAGTGGTATCTGGAGTACGAACTGAACGTCAACCGTCCCGGGATTTTAGGGGACATCGCGTCACTCATGGGGATGCTACATATTTCGATTGTCACGATTAACGGTGTCGATCACCAGCGTCGGGGCATGTTGCTTCAAACGAAGCAACCGGATCAAATCCCACGGCTTGCCGCCATCTTAAAGACGATGACGACTATCGATGTGATTAAGCTTCGTAAACCGAAGCTTCGTGACCGGATCGCCATCCGACACGGTCGTTATATCGACCACAGTAGCGGTGAAATCAAGACGTTTCGTTTTGTCCGGGAAGATCTAGGGATTCTCGTCGACTTTATGGCGGAACTCTGTAAACAAGATGGTCATCTGTTGATTGGTGTCCGGGGTATGCCACGCGTCGGGAAAACGGAATCGATTGTCGCGGCAAGTGTCAGTGCCAATAAAAAATGGTTGTTTCTTTCATCGACGTTAATTAAACAAACCGTCCGGACTTCATTGTTCGATGATGAACGGACAGGTGATTATGTTTATATCATCGATGCGCTCGTCTCACAGCGACATTTTGACGAGCGGCATTGGCAGATTTTACGTGAAGTCATGCGACTTCCGGCTACGAAAATCGTCGAACATCCAGATGCTTTTGTTAAATCGAGCGAATACACGTGGGATGATTTTGATTACATCATTGAATTACGCAACTCGACAGAAGAAATCATTGTCACCGAACCGCCTCGTGCCCATGGTGGGAACGACTGGTTCAATTTCGAATAAGTATTGAAAATGGAAGGTGTGTTACCGATGACTGAGCTCGGAACCTACTTAAAGGAGCAGCGGGAAACGTTAGGCATCTCGCTTGAACAAATTCAAAGCACGACAAAAATTCAAAAACGTTATATTCTCGCCATTGAAGAAGGCGATTACAAACAACTACCGGGCGCATTTTACGCCCGTGCATTCATCAAGACGTATGCGGAAGCACTTGGTCTAGATGTCGACGAAGTGTTTGCGACCTACAAACGTGACCTCCCGGAACCGGAAGCGCAACCTGTCGTTGAGCTGTCTCGGCGGGCGACATATTCGAAATCAACGGCACCAAAGAAAAGTGTCGCTAAACGGTGGATTCCGAATATCATCATCATTGCCTTGATTTTTGCAATCGGGGTTGCCCTGTATTACGGATTCCAGGCATTCCAGGACGGTGACGGGACAAAAACGGCGACGCCGAAACAAAGTGAGGTCACGATTGACGAAGGTGACGCACCAAGTGAGGAAGCCGATGCACCGGTAGCGGAAGAGCCGAAAGAAGAACCGGCGAAAAAAGAAGAACCTGTTAAAAAAGAAACGAAGAAACCATTGGCTGTCAAAACGACAGTCGGTCAAGACATCACCTATGAAGTACCGGCAGATGGTACAATGAGTGTATCCATCCGGATCAAAAAAGATGCTTCGCCGTCACCGTTTGTTGGTGTGCGGGACACGTCTTTAGAAGGACAAGCACTCGCGCCTGACCATATCAATGCGTCAGATCCAAATCCAATCGTCGTCAAAAATGCCAAAACGGACGTGATTCGGATTCGAGTCGGCTCCATCAAAGGAATCGACCGGATTCTCGTCAATAATCAGGAGCTTAAGCTTAACCGCTCCCTCCTCGTTCAAAATATTTACCTGAAGAAAGTAGCCACGCCATAAGGCGTGTCTTCTTCATGTCAGCCCTGCTGGCATACATAACCCGAAAAGGAGGGATACGAGAATGAACTTGCCCAATCAATTGACGGTCTTACGCGTGTTACTAATTCCCGTGTTCGTTGCCGTCTTAGCCATCAATCCAGACTGGGGACAGTGGGATGTCTTAGGAGCAGAACTGCCGGTTTCCCACTTCGTCGCCGCGATGATCTTTTCCGTCGCCGCCATCACCGATTGGCTCGACGGGTATATTGCCCGGAAAAACAAACTGGTCACGAACTTCGGTAAATTCATGGATCCACTCGCCGACAAGATGCTTGTCGCTGCAGCACTCGTCTATTTAGTCGAACTTGAATTCGTCGCCGCGTGGGTCGTCGTCATCATCTTATGCCGTGAATTCGCCGTGACAGGTCTCCGTCTCGTCGCTTCAGACGAAGGAATCGTCCTTGCAGCCGGAAATTCCGGCAAAGCGAAGACCTGGGTTCAGTTGACATCGATCATCGCCTTTTTACTGCATGACATCGGATTCGCCTTACTGAACATTCCTTTTGCGGAAATCACGATGTGGTTGGCGTTGGTCTTAACAATTTATTCGGGAGTCGAGTATTTCTCAAAAAATATCAAGTTAATTACGAAATCCATGTAAATTGGATCAAACAAGACTGTTCGTCAACCCGAACAGTCTTTTCGTATAGTCAAGAAAGCGGGGATGTAAAATGAAAGCAGAAATCGTTGCTGTCGGAAGTGAATTGTTGTTAGGGGAAATTGCCAACACGAATGCCCAGTATTTATCGGAGTGGCTCGCGACATGCGGTATTGACGTGCATTACCATACGGTCGTCGGAGATAACCGGGAACGGATGGTCGAAGTCGTCACGCGGGCTCAGGAACGGGCGGAACTAATCGTCATTACCGGAGGACTTGGACCGACGGAAGATGACTTGACGAAAGAGGTCGTGGCGGAACTGCTCGGCCGGACGCTTCATGTGGATCAGCCGGCTTACGACCGGATTGAGGCATTCTTAAAAACCCGGGGACGTACGATGACAGAGAATGAAAGAAAACAGGCTCTTGTCATCGATCAAGCCGATGTGCTGACGAATCAGGCAGGGCTCGCACCCGGGATGTCCGTTCATACACCGGACCATCAATACATTTTGCTGCCGGGTGTCCCGCGGGAAATGAAGCGGATCATTGCAGACCACTTCGATCACTTGTTAGGCAAGGAAACGATTAAATCAAGAACATTACGTTTCTTCGGTATCGGAGAGTCGGCATTAAACGACCGGTTGGCGGACCTCATCCGGACAGCCCGTAATCCTTCCGTTGCGCCATATGCCGAATTAGCAGAAGTCCGCCTTCGTCTGACGGCGAAAGCGCTTGACGAACAAGTCGCCCTTGACATGCTCGATGCGCTGGAGCAGCAAGTGCTTGCCGAAGTCGGAAGCCATTTTTACGGTTATGGCGAAACGAGTTTACCCGAGGTCGTTCTTGACCGGTGCCGGGAAGCAGGCTTGACTTTGTCTGCAGCCGAGTCACTGACCGGAGGTGCTTTTGCGAGCGGGTTGACCGATATTCAAGGAGCAAGTGATGTTTTCCGCGGCAGTGCCGTCGTCTACGCAGACGCCGCTAAAGTGAACGTCTTAGGTGTACCGCAAACCTTACTTGATGAACAGACTGCCGTCAGCCGGGATGTTGCCGTTGCGATGGCGGAAGGGGCACGCAAACTCTATCAGACGGATCTTGCCATCGCCTTGACCGGGGAAGCCGGACCGACAAGCAACAGCGGGCGGGCTGTCGGAACAGTCTATTGTGCGCTGGCACAAGCAAGCGGGACACAAGTGCTTGAACTGACGTATCCGGCCTTCGACCGTGGTATGATTAGATTGCGTTCCGTCAAGGATGCTTACTTCATGCTCCTTCAAAATATCAGCCCGGCGGACGAAATGAACAAAAAATGATTTCTTTCAACTATGCGAATAAATGTTCGTAAAAAGCTTGTTATTCGGTCTCAAAAGAAGTACAATAATCTCAGTAAGATAAATAAAAGGAGGCCTGCTACGTGAGTGATCGTAAAGCAGCACTTGAAATGGCATTACGCCAGATTGAGAAACAATTTGGTAAAGGTTCAATCATGAAACTAGGTGAAAGTGCAGATCAGAGAGTATCCGTAATCTCTTCTGGATCAATCACATTAGATATAGCACTCGGTGCAGGTGGATATCCACGTGGACGGGTAATCGAAGTCTATGGTCCGGAATCTTCCGGTAAAACGACAGTTTCGCTTCATGCGATTGCTGAAGTCCAAAAACAAGGCGGACAGGCGGCGTTCATCGATGCCGAGCACGCACTTGATCCGGCTTATGCCAGCAAGCTCGGTGTCAACATCGACGAATTACTGTTATCACAACCGGATACAGGGGAGCAGGCGCTTGAAATCGCAGAGGCGTTAGTCCGTTCTGGTGCTGTCGATATCCTTGTTGTCGACTCAGTAGCGGCACTTGTCCCGAAAGCCGAGATTGAAGGCGAAATGGGTGACTCGCATATGGGTCTGCAGGCTCGTTTGATGAGTCAGGCGTTACGTAAATTGTCTGGTGCGACAAACAAATCAAAAACAATCGTCATCTTCATTAACCAGATTCGTGAAAAAATCGGTGTCATGTTCGGTAACCCGGAAACGACTCCAGGTGGACGTGCTTTGAAATTCTATTCATCGGTCCGTCTTGAAGTGCGTCGTGCAGAAGCACTGAAAAACGGAACAGATATCGTCGGAAACCGGACGAAACTGAAAGTCGTTAAAAACAAGATCGCTCCGCCGTTCAAACAAGCGGAAGTCGATATCATGTACGGACAAGGAATCTCTAAATTTGGTGAATTGATTGATCTTGGAACAGATCTCGATATCGTCCAAAAGAGTGGTGCTTGGTATTCATACAATTCAGAGCGTCTTGGTCAAGGACGTGAAAATGCAAAACAATACATGATCGAACATCCAGATGTTGCGGATGAGGTCGAACGGTTGATTCGTGAGCATCACGGTCTCGTCGACCGCAAAGATCCGGTTGACTTTGAAGAAGGTCAGGATGAAGATCTGTTTGCAGAATAAGCTGAAAGAGAGTGGAATCGATTCAGATTCTGCTCTTTTTTTGTTGAAAAGAGGAAAACATAGGAATTCTTTCCCGCCCGTTCGTTGACAATGAACGAGTGCTATCCTTACAATATAGATGTACGTTTTTTAGACAGCTTCGATGAATAACCGAAATGAACTAAGAAACACCTTGTAAAGGGGAGGTGAACCCATGGGTACAACAACTTGGATTGTCATACTTCTCCTCGCAATACTGATCGCATTCATCGTAGGCTACTTCTTGCGGAAATCGATTGCAGAAGCGAAGATTCAAGGCGCGGAAACAGAAGCGACGAAAATCGTGGAACGTGCACAAGTATCAGCGGAAGCAACGAAAAAAGAAGCATTGCTCGAAGCGAAAGATGAAGCCTTTAAACTTCGGAATGAAGTCGAAAAAGAGCTTCGTGAACGTCGTCAAGAGTTAACGAAACAAGAAGGACGATTGCTCCAAAAAGAAGAGACACTCGATCGCCGTGTTGATTCCATCGACCGTAAGGAAGAACAAATCAATACGCGGGATGCAGAGATCGCGAAACGGAAGCATCAAGCTGAAGAGTTAGAACGCAAAGTAGAGGACCTGTATGAACAGGGACGCCAAGAGCTCGTCCGTGTTGCGAATCTTTCGCAAGACGAAGCTAGAGCTATCATCATGGATGAGACGAAACAAGCTGCTATGCATGACGCAGCAATTCTTCAAAAAGAAATCGAACAAAAAGCAAAAGAAGAAGCAGACAAAAAAGCACGCAACATTCTTTCGCTTGCGATTCAACGGTTCGCCGCGGAACATATCGCAGAGACGACGGTTTCGGTCGTCAACTTGCCGAATGACGAGATGAAAGGCCGGATCATCGGTCGCGAAGGTCGTAACATCCGGACACTCGAAACGTTAACGGGTATCGATTTAATCATCGATGACACACCGGAAGCGGTTATCTTGTCCGGATTTGATCCGATTCGCCGCGAAGTGGCGAAGATGGCCCTTGAAAAACTCGTTCAAGACGGTCGGATTCACCCGGCTCGGATTGAAGAGATGGTCGACAAGTCACGTCGGGAAGTCGACGAACGGATTCGTGAAATCGGTGAAGAAGCGACATATGATGTCGGAATTCACGGGATTCATCCGGATCTTGTCAAAATTCTTGGTCGCTTGAAGTATCGGACAAGTTACGGTCAAAACGTATTGTTCCATTCACTCGAAGTCGCGCATCTTGCTGGTATGATGGCAGCTGAGCTCGGAGAAGATGTAACACTTGCGAAACGTGCCGGTCTCCTGCACGATATCGGGAAAGCGATTGACCACGAAGTGGAAGGAAGTCACGTTGAAATCGGTGTGGAGCTTGGTACGAAGTACAAAGAACATCCAACTGTCATCAATGCGATTGCTTCCCACCACGGGGATACGGAAGCGACATCTGTCATTTCCGTTCTGGTCGCAGCAGCGGATGCCTTATCTGCCGCTCGTCCAGGTGCACGTCAAGAAACACTTGAGAGTTATATCCGACGTCTTGAACGTCTGGAAGAAATCTCAGAATCATTTGACGGGGTTGAGAAGTCATTCGCGATTCAAGCAGGTCGTGAAGTACGGATCATCGTTCGTCCTGATGTCGTCGACGATGTCCTTGCCCATAAGATGGCAAGCGATATCCGGAAAAAAATCGAAGAAGAACTCGATTATCCGGGTCATATCAAAGTCACGGTCATTCGGGAAACACGAGCGGTCGAATACGCAAAATAAGCAAAGTGGCGGGCGACCGCCACTTTTTTTAATTATTTGGAGGAATGTTTCATGAAAATCTTATTTATCGGAGATGTCGTCGGGGCACCAGGCCGTCATATCTTACAACAGTTTACAGCACGCATTAAATCGAAATACAATCCAACTGTCATGCTTGTCAACGGAGAAAATGCCGCACATGGCCGCGGGATTACAAAATCGATTTATCATCAGTTACTCGAACTTGGATTCCACGGTGTGACGATGGGGAACCATACGTTTGATAACCGCGATATCTTTGATTGGATCGACGATGCCGACCGGATTGTCCGTCCTGCAAATTATCCGGAAGGGACACCCGGGCGCGGCATGATGGTGTTAAAAGTCGGCAACAAAAAAATTGCCGTCATCAACGTCCAAGGGACAGTCTTTCTGCCACCGCTCGGCGATCCATTCCGGACAGTCGATGAGTTGATTGCGGAAGTCGAAGGAGAAGTCGATGCGATTTTCGTTGACGTCCACGCGGAAGCGACGAGTGAAAAAATCGCGATGGGCTATCACTTGGCAGGGCGTGTTCAAGCAGTCGTCGGGACCCATACCCACGTCCAGACGGCGGACGAACGGATTCTTGAAGGCGGAACGGCTTATATCACTGACGTCGGCATGACAGGGCCGCTCGACGGTGTCCTCGGTATGCGGAAAGAAGATGTGTTACGAAAATTTAAAACACAGCTCCCAACCCGGTTTGAAGTTGCTGAAGGACGGGAACAATTAAATGGAGTCTTGATTCATATTGATGATGTATCAAAAAAAGCAACGAAGATTGAACGCATCCATTTAACGGATCAATCGATTTTCTTTGATTGAGTTTTGATTTTTGATTGGGAGGTACATGCATGGACGTCCTGAAAGTATCAGCTAAATCGAATCCGAATGCGGTCGCAGGTGCGCTCGCAGGTGTACTTCGAGAGAAAGGTTCTGTCGAAATTCAGGCAATCGGAGCAGGTGCACTCAATCAATCCGTCAAAGCGGTGGCAATCGCAAGAGGATTTGTCGCACCGGCAGGCATGGATTTGATCTGTATTCCGGCATTTACCGACATCATGATTGATGGCGAGGAACGGACGGCAATCAAATTAATCATTGAACCACGATGATGCATCATTGGACATAGGTCCTACGTTAAACCAGACCATTTACTCGTTGGAGTAGATGGTCTTTTTTTTATGACGGACAGCCGGAAAAAATCAACGGATTCGCCAGAGGAGCATTGTACAAGTATCGGGAAATCGGTATCATGGGGGAGGATAGTGAAGCAGACAGCTTCAATCATTTCAGGGGATAAAAGGAGCGAACGTCGATGTACAATCAATTGTCATGGAAAGTAGGCGGTCAGCAGGGGGAAGGGATCGAGTCGACGGGTGAGATCTTTGCCATTGCCTTGAACCGCCTTGGTTATTACTTATATGGATACCGCCATTTTTCTTCACGCATCAAGGGAGGACATACGAACAACAAAATCCGTGTCGCGACACACGAAGTCCGGACCGTCGCCGATGATCTTGATATTCTGGTCGCCTTTGATCAGGAAACCATCGATGTCAACTTCCATGAGTTGCGTCAAGGCGCCATCATCATCGCCGACGCGAAATTCAATCCGACGAATCCGGATCAGACACGTGCTGCTTTATATCCGATTCCTTTTACGGAAATTGCCTCCGGACTCGGCACATCGCTGATGAAGAACATGGTCGCCATCGGAGCATCGAGCGCCATTCTCGGGATCGCACCGGAACGTTTCCAAGCGGTCGTGGAACAGATTTTTGGTCGTAAAGGACCGGAGATGGTCGAAAAGAACTTATCGGCAATCCGTGAAGGCGCAGCAGCATTTGAGGCGATGGCCGGAACAGCGGAACGCTTTATCCTCGATCCGGCAGACGGGCAGCAACGGATGTTCATGATCGGCAACGATGCGATTGCGCTTGGTGCGGTTGCCGGGGGGGCCCGTCTGATGGCTGCCTATCCGATTACCCCGTCGTCGGAAATCATGGAGTACTTAATTAAAAAATTACCGCAGTTCGGCGGAACCGTCGTTCAGACGGAAGATGAGCTGGCCGCGGTGACGATGGCCATCGGTGCCAACTATGCCGGCGTCCGTGCCTTGACGGCGTCAGCCGGACCCGGATTGTCGCTCATGGCAGAAGCGATCGGCTTGTCCGGGATGACGGAAACGCCGCTTGTCATCATCGATACGCAACGCGGCGGACCATCGACAGGCCTGCCGACGAAACAGGAACAGTCCGACTTGATGGCGATGATCTACAGCACACATGGTGAGATTCCGAAAGTCGTCCTCGCGCCGTCGACGGTCGAAGAAGCTTTTTATGATGCAGCCGAAGCGTTTAACATCGCGGAAGAATACCAGTGTCCGGTCATTCTTTTGACGGACTTGATGTTGTCGCTCGGAAAACAGTCGGTCGAACCGCTGGATGTCAACCGCGTGGAAATCCGCCGCGGGAAACTGATGCTTGACGAACTGCCGGAGCTTGAAGGTAAAGCATATTTCAAACGGTATGAAGTGACGGAAGACGGAATCAGTCCGCGGGTCGTTCCGGGTACGAAACACGGAATTCACCACGTGACCGGCGTCGAGCACAACGAAGAAGGCCGTCCGTCGGAAGCAACGAAAAACCGGGTTGATCAAATGACGAAACGTCTACGGAAGCTCGGTCAATTCCGAATGAAGGATGCGGTTCTTGTAACAGAACAGCATGCGACACCGGATATTCTGTTTGTCGGTTTTAACTCGACACGCGGAACGATTGAAGAAGTGATGCCGCGTCTCGAAGAACAGGGCATTCATGTCGATCATCTCCATATCCGCCAGATGCATCCGTTTCCGAGTGAATTGGTCCGTCCGCACCTCGAGCGGGCCAAGCAGGTTGTCGTCGTCGAATACAATGCGACGGGCCAACTCGCGAAACTGATCCAGATGAACTGCGGTTTTGCAGAAAAAATTGAACACATTTTAAAATTCAACGGCGATCCGTTCTATCCGGCGGAAGTAGTGGAACAAGTCGTTGCAGGAGGGATTTTCCATGGCAACCTTTAAAGATTTCAGAAACGATGTCAAACCGAACTGGTGTCCCGGCTGCGGCGACTTTTCAATTCAGGCAGCCATTCAGCGTGCGGTCGCAAACGTTGGGCTCGAACCGGAAGAACTGGCTTTGATTTCCGGTATCGGCTGCTCGGGACGGATTTCCGGTTACATCAATACGTACGGATTCCACGGTGTCCACGGCCGGTCGTTACCGATTGCCCAGGGCGTCAAGATGGCGAACCGTGAACTGACCGTCATTGCGTCCGGTGGCGACGGAGACGGATTTGCGATCGGGATGGGACATACGATTCATGCCTTTAAACGGAATGTGGATATGACGTACATCGTCATGGACAACCAAATTTACGGTTTGACAAAAGGGCAGACGTCACCAACGTCAGCACTTGGCTTTAAGACGAAGTCGACGCCAAAAGGATCGATTGAAAAGAGTGTCTCGCCGGTCGAACTCGCCTTGACGGCAGGCGCAACGTTCGTTGCCCAAAGCTTTTCGAATGATTTAAAAGGATTGACGAGTCTGATTGAACAAGCGACCCAACATAAAGGATTTGCCTTTATCAATGTCTTCAGTCCGTGTGTGACGTTCAACAAAGTCAATACGTATGACTGGTTCAAACAGAATTTAACGAAACTCGATGATCTCGAAGACTATGATGCGACGGATCTCGATCTCGCGAAACGGGTTGTCCATGAACACAACGGTCTCGTCATGGGGCTGATTTATCAGGATGATTCGCGTCCGGATTACCAGTCACAAATCGGCGGATATGCGGAGAATGGACTGACTTTTGCCAATCTTGAGATGAATGAAGAAACATTTGGTAAACTTGCGGCCGAATTCATGTAAACTAGAAGTGAAAGATTGTTTGGTTATTTGGGGATGCTCAATACTTGGTCTGGACCGATTAGAGAAAGAGGCAAAGACCACGAAGGAGTCGGGGAATGATGACAAAACTAGTGACAGCTGTAGAAGATACGACAAAAGTAAAAACGATGCGCGCGCTCGTCAAAGAAGAACGGGGATTTGGCGCTGTCTTGAAAGAAGTCGCAGTTCCTTCACCAAAACGCGGTGAAGTCTTGATTCGCGTCGAAGCGACTTCCATCTGCGGGACGGATGTCCACATTTACGAATGGGACGCGTGGGCAGCATCACGCGTGAATCCGCCGTATGTCTTCGGACATGAGTTTTCCGGTGAAGTCGTGGAACTGGGTGAAGGGACGAAACGTTTGAAACTCGGGGACCGTGTCTCAGCGGAAACACATATCGTCTGTCATCAATGCAAACAGTGTCTGCGGGGGCAGTATCACATTTGTAAAAATACAAAAATCATCGGTGTCGACACACAAGGCTGTTTTGCCGAGTACGTCGTCATGCCGGAAGAAAATCTCTGGGTCAATCCGGAGGATATGCCAGCCGCCATCGCATCGATTCAAGAGCCGATGGGCAACGCGGTCCACACGGTTCTTGCGAGTGACGTCAGCGCTAAAACGGTCGCCATCGTCGGTTGCGGTCCAATCGGTCTGATGGCTGTCTCAGTCGCAAAAGCGGCAGGCGCTGCGGAAGTCATCGCGATTGATGTCAATCCGTACCGTCTGGAGCTTGCGAAAACGATGGGCGCAGATGTCGTCATCGATTCACGCCACGAGGATGTGTTCGAACGGGTCCGCATGATGACGGACGGGGACGGGATTGATGTCGTCTGTGAAATGAGCGGTCATCCGGTTGCGATCCGTCAAGCATTTGAGATGGTGACAGCCGGCGGAGACGTCAACATTCTCAGTCTGCCGGTCAAACCGGTCGAGATCGATCTGACGAATCACGTCGTCTTTAAAGGCGTTCGCGTTCAAGGCATCACCGGACGGAAAATGTATGAGACATGGAGTCAAGTATCCGCATTCCTGTCGAGCGGAAAAGTCGATGTCAAACCGTTGATTACACACACATTGCCACTCGAACGGTTTGAAGAAGGATTCGAATTGATGCGACAAGGGAAATGTGGAAAGGTCGTACTACAACCAAGGGGGACGAATTAATGGGTTTTGAGCATTTACGGACAGAATTAGAAGAGATGAAACAAGCGGGAACGTTCCGCGAACTCGTTGCACTCGAAAGTGCCCAGCACAACCGGGTAACTGTCGACGGGAAAGAATTGATTCAATTGTCGTCAAACAACTATCTCGGACTCGCAGCGCATCCGCGCCTCGCGAAACGGGCGGCGGACGCGGCACTTGAATTCGGTGCCGGAACGGGATCGGTCCGGACGATTGCCGGAACACTCGAAATGCACCAAGCCTTCGAACGCGAACTGGCGACATTCAAGCATACGGAAGCGGCACTCGTCTTCCAATCAGGCTTCGCGACGAATCTCGGTGTTTTGTCTGCTTTACTCGGACCGGAAGATGTCGTCATTTCCGACGCCCTGAACCATGCGTCAATCATCGACGGAATTCGTTTGACGAAAGCGAAACGCCGGATTTACAACCACGTTGATTTAGCAGATTTGGAAGCTGCGTTGCAAGAAACACAGGATTCCCGGATACGTCTTATCGTGACAGACGGTGTTTTCTCGATGGACGGCAACATTGCGCCGCTTCCGGAAATCGTTGAACTGGCTGAGAAATATGATGCGCTCGTCATGGTCGATGATGCCCATGCATCGGGTGTCCTCGGGAAAAGCGGTCGCGGAACGGTAAATCATTTTGGACTCGACGGACGCGTCGCCTTGCAAGTCGGGACGCTCTCAAAAGCGATTGGTGTTCTCGGCGGGTACGTCGCGTGTGAACAACACGTCAAAGATTATCTGATCCATAAAGGCCGTCCGTTCCTCTTCTCGACATCGCACCCACCGGCAGTCGTCGAAGCGAACCGGGAAGCACTTCGGGTCATGGAAGAAGAAACGGAACTGTTTGACCGTCTCTGGGAAAACACGGAATTCTTCAAACACGGATTACGGGAACTCGGTTTTAATATCGGCACGTCAACGACGCCGATCACACCGGTCATCGTCGGTGACGAAGCCTTATGCCACAAGCTGTCGGACCGTCTGCGTCAACACGGTGTCTTTGCACAAGGGATTGCCTTCCCGACAGTTGCAAAAGGCAAAGCGCGTGTCCGGACGATTGTTACAGCGGAACATACACGTGAAGACTTGGAGCAGGCGCTTGAAGCGTTTAAACAAGTCGGGCAAGAACTGGAATTGATTTAATCAAAAGATACGAAACGAGAAAAGGAACGGTGCATCGAGATGATGCGCCGTTCCTTTTCTGTTGTCCGCTTATCGAGTCGGCTTAGTAAACGGCAATCGGTCCGTAGGGTCCCGCAATAATTTCAAGATCCGTCTCGAAAATATCGGATAAGGTGTCCGCGACCATGATTTCTTGGACCGTACCGAACGCCGCAATTTGTCCCTGTTTCATGGCACAAATGTGATCGGCGTACTTCGCAGCAAAATTGATATCATGTAAGACAGTGATGATGGTTCGTCCGAGTTCGTCCGCGACATGACGAAGATATCCCATCATTTGGACGGACCGGGCAATATCAAGATTATTGAGCGGCTCGTCCAGCAGTACGTAATCCGTTTCCTGACACAAGACCATCGCAACATAAGCCCGTTGGCGTTGGCCGCCTGACAGCTCGTCGAGGTACCGGTGTTCAAGTGAAGTCAGGTCCAGGAAGTCAATATATTTGGACGTAATGGCTTCATCTTCGGGTGTCATTCGCCCCTGTGAGTAGGGAAACCGGCCGAAGCCGACCAGTTGGCGAACCGTCAGCCGGGTCACGAAATGATTTTCCTGACGGAGAATCGTGATGATTTTTGCCAAATCCTTTGATTTCGTGCTCGAGACATCAAGTCCGGCGACCTGAATTTGTCCTTCATCAAGTTGCAAAAGACGGCCGATCATCATCAGCGCCGTCGATTTACCGGCACCGTTCGGTCCGATCAGTGCGGTCAGACCTGCTTTCGGAATCTTTAACTCAAGCGGACCAATCTGGACATGATCCGTATACGATTTTTTAACTTGCGTCAATTTAATCATAAAGACCTCTTTCTTAATAACACCGTAAGGAAAATCAGACCGCCAAACAGTTCGATGATGACGGAGACGACGCTCGGTGCATTGAAAATATGATACATGAAGAAATAGGCACTCGTCAGAACGAGAAAACCGATCGAAAATGCCATCGGCAAGACATACTTGTGGTCGTACGTGGAAGCGACCTGATAACTGAGTGTCGCAACCAGGAAACCGAAAAACGTCAATGGTCCGATCAGTGCCGTCGACATCGACATGAGTAAGGAAATGAGGATGAGGACATAGAGGACGCTTCGGCGATGATTGACGCCGAACGATGTCGCAACGTCCTTTCCGAGGGCGATGACGTTCAGACGGTTGGCCGACAGGAACAATAAAACACTGACGATCAGGACGACCGGAATCACGATTGGAAAATAGGCAGCATCGGCATTCGTAACCGAACCAAACAATCGGGCCTGCAGAATATCAAACTCGGACGGATCGAGCATCCGCCGCATGAAGCTGGCAAGCGAATTCAGTCCGGTGCCGAGGATGATGCCGATGAGCAACATCAGCTGTATATCGGCATATTTTCCGGATAACAGCCATCCGTAGAGCAGCAGGCTCATCACGAGCATGAGACCGACCTGTGTCAAAAAGGCTCCCGTCCCTGAAAAACCGATCAGAGCCCCTGCACCAAAGAAAAAGATCATCGACGTTTGAATCGTGGAATACAAGGCATCAAATCCGAGCAGGGACGGCGTGATGATCCGGTTGTTCGTGACCGAATGAAAGGCGACGGTGGCAAGGCTTTGACAAAGTGCGGCAATCGCCATCGTCATGATGGCTGTGATCCGGCGTTCGACGACGGGCCAAAAGGACGGAGACTGAACCGGTACCGGATTGTTATAAAGCAGGAGACCAAGCGAGCAGAGCAGTCCACCGGACAGGAACAGGCACAGCAGGGTCCAGTAGCGGCGTGCATGCCGTTTGGACGGGAAGGCGGAAGCGTTCCGGTCACTGGTATGGGCTGTCATCTGTTCGCGTGGGTAGGGTTTTGGTTTTCTGTGTATGACGGTACTCATCGGATACCTCCTCTTTTTCGTTGCCGTAACAGGATGAGAATGAAGACCGTTGCCCCGACTGTTCCGAGAATCAGTGAAACCGGCAGTTCGAAGGGTTGGATCAACGTCCGTGAAACCAAATCACTGACGAGAACCGTCCCCATCCCGATGACGCACACCCATGGCAAGTTACTGCGCAAGTCATCCCCGCGCATCATCGAGACCAGGTTCGGCACGATCAGACCGAGAAACGGTAAATTTCCGATGACTGTCGCAACGATGCCGACGGACAAGGCAATCAGACCTGTTGCGATCATTATCAGCCGATTGTAATGAACGCCGAGACTGGTCGCGATATCTTCACCGAGACCGGCTAACGTCAAACGATTGGCAAGAAAGAAGATGCACATCGTGACGCCGACGATAATCCATAAATATTCATAACGTCCGATTTGAACAGAGGAAAACGAGCCGACGAACCAGCCTTCGAGTGCCTGGCTTGCCCGGAAGTATAAACCGAGGAAGGTTGAAACGGCCGAGATGACAGCGCCAAGCATGAGACCGATGATCGGCACAATCAGGGAAGACCGAAGCTTGACCGAACGCAGAAACCAAAAGAATACCATCGTGCCGATAAAGGCAAACACAATGGCACCGGTCATCCGCATCATCAGTGTTGGTGCCGGAACAAGCAGATAAACGGTCAACAGACCAAGTCCCGCCCATTCGATTGTCCCGGTCGTCGTCGGTTCAACAAACCGGTTTTGCGTAATCAGTTGCATGACGAGTCCCGCCATCGCCATCGCTGCTCCTGTCAGCATCAAAGCCACCGTTCGCGGGACGCGTGTAATCCAAAACATGGAAAAGTCGTTTGCCGTGTTGCTGAGTTCATAGACTCCAGTAAACAGGGAAGTAACGGCCAGTGCGCCGATCGTCAGCAAGGCGATGATAAACGGCGGCGTCCAAACGACAGAAAAGGAAGGTCGGGCACTCGGCTCAACACTTCCATTCACTTGTTGCGGTTTGACCTGCTCCATTTACTTCACGAACGCTTTCGACACGCTTTGGAAAAATTCCGAATAGGTTTGAATCGATTCGTTTAAGTACATGTCTTTCGGTGTATAGACAATCCGGTCGTCTTTGACGGCTGTTGTCTGTTGGAGCGCCGGTGCACGGTCGATGACATCCTCCGCCGGTACGGCATCCTTGGCGTTTCCGAGCGGAGCATCACGGTCTAAGACAAGTAACCGGTCCGGATTGCTTTGTGCGATTGCTTCGACGGACACCTCGTCTCCTTGATCGTTACCTGATTTTTGTTTGACTTCCAGTGCCGGCTTCCAACCGAATATGTCATACATCGGTCCGAAGACCCGACCGCTCATCGGTGCGGAGAAACCGATGTCGCCACCCGAGACGATGACGGACATGACGCTGTCTGTTCCGTTATAGGATTTTTTTACGTCCTGAATCGACTGTTCAAAAGTCGTGACGAGTTGGTCGGCTTCTTTTTCCTTGGCAAAGATCTGTCCGAGCGTGTGTGTCGTATCTTCAAGACCTTTGACTAACAATTCACCGGGCGTTCCGGATGTTTCAGGCAATTCGATGTCGAGATCGATGACGGCAGCTTCCGGAACCAGTTTTTTGATCTCGTCGTAGTGGTCCGCGAACCGTTGACCGACGATGACGACATCCGGATCAACTCCGGCAATCGCTTCAAGGTTAGGTTCGAAGTGCATCCCGACGTCGACGATATCCTTGTCCTTGGCGTACGGTGATTCCGCCGGCAACAGTCCGACCGGAGCAGCAGCAAGCTCAACGTCCCAGGCAGCGAGTGTCTCGAATGTCCGGTTATCGAGTGCCACGACTTTTTTTGGTTGTACAGGTACCTTGACCGTACCGTGTGCATCTGTGATGTTGATTGTTTTTGCAGCAGATTTTTTACTGTCCGTCGTAGTCGTTTCGTTCGCAGTACCGCAAGCGGCGAGTAAGACGGCAAGAGAGCTGATCACCATCGATGTTTTTACTGTCCCCATTCTAATTCATCTCCTTTTGATGTGAACAATGCCTCAGATCAATTCATCCGTGAATATGTAAGTGGTTTAATTTCTCGCGGATTAACTGATAATGATTATCATTGTCATGTTCAAATTGAATGATAGCAGACAAAAAATGGAGATGCAATGACAATTTTAGTTTGCTGGAGTTTCTGATTTTTTATTTCTATAAACTATATAAAAATAAAAAAACGAAACTATTACTCGAAAGGCATATGCTGCAGAAGCAGCCAATCACTTGCTGATAACTGTCAAAAGAGTTGTTATAATGGCAAAAACAATGGATTTAAATTACCCGTATATAACCGAACCAATCTTTTATCCATCGATGGAATCCTCGAATATTTTTCCGGAAAAATAGAAGGTGTGGATTGAAAAAAATTTTCTGCGTCCTGTCCATTCAAAGGATTGGAGTTTGAAGTCTGTTACATTTTGTTGGACAACCCTATTTTGAAGCATGAGGACTGACGAGTTAGGGAAAAGAAAAATAAAGCGATATGAGAGAGAAAGGGCGTGTGACGGTTTGATCAGTAAACGAAAAAAACTCATTTTACTGTCGTTTGCCTTGATGGCGATGGTACTTGGGGGCTGTATCCGTATCCAATACGATGCGACGGTCCATACCGACAAAAGTGTCACCTTAAAAACGACATATGCCGCAAAAGAGCATCCGGTAGCGCGACTACTTAATTTGAACCCGGACTGGAATACGTATGTCAAACAGGCGGAGAAGAATGGCTATGCGGCAGAAACGTTCAAGACGCAGGATGATTATGAAGGCATCCGGATGGAAAAGAAATTTGCGAAATTCGAAGACTTGGCGACGATTAAAGATGAATGGAAAACGGGTATCGGCGGTATTCTGATCCCGCCGGATACGACATATGAAGTCAAACAGGAAAAAGGATTTTGGTTTAATACGTATCGGTTGGATACCAACATTGATTTAAGTATCGATCGGTTGAACATCAAAGGCTATCAGCCGACCGGACAGGTCAAAAAGCTCGCCGATCGGTATCTCCGGCAGGCGGATATCGAAATCAACCTGCATGGACCAAAAGTGATCGGTCTGCAAAACGGGGAAAAAATCGACTGGGCGAATCATAACAATGTTTCGTGGAAACTGTACGGGACGAAGGCCAATCAGTTACAACTGATTGCCTATGTTCCGAATCCGACCGGCTGGATCATTACCGGTGTCGTTCTGTTGATGGGTCTCTGTTTGCTCGTGTTTTGGATTGTGCATCATGTCCGGAAATTACGGCGTAAACAATTGCAGACGATTGGCATCTCAGTGCTTGTCTGTCTGTTTGTAGGTGGAGGTGCCTGGTGGTTCTTTGCCGACGAGACGTCGAGTGCCCCACCGCCGACGAAACAGATTGTCGCGCAACAGGTCGGCGAAATCACGCCGACCTTCATGGTTCATGGTCTGTTCGGGACGGAGCGGACCTTCCTGCCGATGATCGATAACTTCACGAAAAAGAAGCTGGCAGATGACGGCGGCAGATGTGACGTGTCACGGAACGGGAAAGTGGTGTGTGACGTCAAACCGTCTACAACCGGCTATCCGCTTGTGCGGATCGTTTTTGAAGACGATGAAGCCAGTCTTGCCAATCAGCAAAAATGGCTCAGTGTAGCCATTGAACAATATGACCAAAAACAACAGGCGACGTTCACCGACATCCAACTGGTCGGTCACAGTATGGGCGGGGTCGATGTCGTCGCCTACACGCTGAAAGAGGACATCCCGTACCATGTCCGAAAACTGGTGACGCTCGATGCGCCGATCAGCGGTTCCGATTATGCGACGCTCGGGCTGACGCTTGCTCCGTTCGGAACGAATACAAACAGTCCGGCAATCCAGGATTTAGCCGAAAATTCAGCAGCGATGAAAAATCTGAAAGACCGGTTGGACACGTGGCCGCGTGATGTACTCGTCTATTCCTTTGGCGCGAAGGGCGGAGACTTCAATTTAATTCCGCTTAAAAGTTCATTTGCACTCGATGCGTATACGGATAATATCAAAACGAAATCTTATAAGTATGATCACTTTACGATTCACCGCCGCGAACCGGTGTTCAAGGAAGTCCGGAATTTCTTGTTTAAAGAAAATCTGGTGACAGAAACAGAGGAGGAATCGTCATGAAACGAATTGCCATCATCGGGGGCGGAATAGCCGGGGTCACAGCAGCCGCCTTACTTGCTCGACACGGACATGACATCACCTTGTGCGAGGGGAGTCGCGAATGGGGCGGATCGGCAGGGAAGTTTACCCGAAAAGACTTCACTTACCCGGTCGGTGCAACGCTCGGCATGGGTTTTGAGTCGGGCGGCATTCATGAACGGGTGTTGCGGCACCTGCAAATCGACCAGCCTGTTGAACGGCTCGAAACCGTCATGACTATTAAACTCCCGGGACACGATATTCTCTATTACCGCGACCGCGAACGGTTCATTCGTCATCTGAAGAAACAGTTCCGCGATCAGGCCAATTCGATTCAAGACTTTTTTGACGAAGTGGACCGGATTCAGCGGCACGTCAGGCCGTTGATGCAGGCCTTACCGGCATTGCCGCTCAAGACATGGGACGATGCCCGGATGGTCGTCAAAGAGACGAAAGCAAGCCTACCGTTGCTGCCTTATCTGACACGGACGATTGGTGACATGCTCCGGAAACATCAGTTGGACGGGACGATTTTCACCCAATTGATTGACGGGATTTTACTGGACAGCATGCAGACGGGGAAGGAAGCATCGGCGTTGCTTGGAGCCGTGGCGTTATCGATTTATCATGACGGCGCCTATTATGTTCCGGGTGGACTGTACCGGGTGGCCGAACGTCTGAAAGCGTCTGCTGAAGCGGACGGGGCGACAGTGTTACTCGGCCGGAAAATCACCTCCGTGCGGAAAACGGCAGACGGTTTTTTGCTGGAAGACCGGCGGGGAAGACTCCTGCTTGCGGACGCCGTCATCGGTGCCGTTCCGATCGAAGCAGTGCAACAACTCGTCAGTCCGTCCTTAAGACCGGTTCTCCGCCGGACATACAAGCGGCAAGGCGGTTTGTCGCAGTGGGCGACATTCACCTACTATGCAGCGATTCCCGAGGCAATCATTCAAGACGATCAGGCATTTCGGCAAATCCACGATCCGATGTTGCCGTCCGGCCATGCGTTCATCTCGTTATCTCGACCGGGAGATCTCAACCGGGCACCAATCGGATGTCGGACATTGACGATGTCCTGTCATATTCCGATCGGCCGGTTCGCACGCGACGACCGTGCGCAATATGACCGGCAAGTTAAAGCCATGCAGGAAACGTTCGAAACGATTTTAGAACGCGAATTTCCGGGTTTCAAAGATCAAGCCATCGAACGTCACCCCGGAGGACCGGGTGCCTGGGTCCGCTATACGTCACGTCCGGACGGCGGTGTCGGCGGCTATCCGCAGTTGCCGTCGACCAGTCTGTTTCGGGCAGCCTCGTTTCGGACGGGGGTGCCGGGACTTTATATCATCGGCGATACGGTATTTCCGGGTGCCGGGACAATCGGGGCAACAACGTCGGCGATTCATGTCGCCCGTGAGTTTGGTGTGAAGATTTAAGCAGGAATTTGGTAAATCATGAAAGAAGCGGCCGAATGGTCGCTTTTTTTAGAGAACAGGATTATGATTGAGGCGAGACGGGAAGTACATAATCATGAGAGAAAAAAGAGAGAGAAGGAGTGAACGAGATTGAATCAGTTTGAGGACAAGTGTCAACATTTCATTCAAGAACGTCGTCCGGAAGTCGGTCCGTTGATTTTTACAAATGCCCGCACCTTCATCAATGCCCGGGGATTAAGTGTCTATGAGCGTATTTACCAAGGGAAAGAGGAAGTCCGATTGGCGTTCGTCGAACAGACAGCCGGCCACCAAATCGTGTCATTGATGGAAAATACGTTCGGAAACGGACTTGTCTACTTTGTGTCGACAGCGACTGCGACATGGGACGGCGAGAATTTCGGTGAATTTACGTTTTAACTACATAATGAGTCCCAGTCCGGTTGAGGCTGGGACTCTTTCATGTCGAAACTTGTATCTGTTTTTGAACGTATACGAAGTATGACAAAACATACAGCGAGAAGGAGGAACCATCTTGCAACAACCACTAAAACCAAAATCATCGACGCGACGTTTGGCGACCGTTTCCTTGATTTTTATGGCAGTCGGCTTTATCGCCTCCTTGCCGTTTAAAGAAAACGATTGGGTGTTCTGGCTGCAGAGCGGTTTTGAAGCAGGACTTGTCGGCGGAATTGCCGACTGGTTTGCCATCACGGCGTTATTCCGGCATCCGCTCGGATTGAAAATTCCCCATACGAACCTATTGCCGAAAAACCGGGAACGGGTCATTGAGTCAATCGTCCAGATGCTCGAAAAAGATTTGCTCAACAAAGAAAGTATCGTTGAAAAGTTACGGCATATGACGCTCGCCGACCGTTTCATCAAATTGTTGCGTTCGATTGTCCTGTTGCCGGCGTTTCGTTCGACGGTCACGGAACTGTTGACCGGTATTCTTCACAAACTGCCGAAAGAGGCGATTCTGAAAGTCGTTGATGAGCGGATTTCCGACACGGTCAAAGCGTATCCATCAAAACGATTGGCAGAACGGCTGATGGGGTTAAACGAGGAACGGCGGCTTGATGAACTGGCAATCGATCAATTGCTCGGGTACGGGCAACGCTTGCTCGAAGATCCTGTCATTCGGGATCAAATCGGTCGTCTGGCGTACCACGCCATGATTGATCAGGAAAAAAACACCTTTTTACGGGTGACGGCGAAAACGGTGCAAAAAGTCTATTCAGAAGAACGGTTGAGTCTTGTCATTCAATCCGTCCTGCTCAGTGTGATTGAAGATATGAAGCAGGTGCATCACCCGAACCGTCTGGCGATTCTTGATCATGTCCGCCGCAATTTGGCACAATTGACGCAAGATGAAGAGCGGCTTGCTAAAATTGATCAATGGAAAGCAACAGAAGTGGATCGCTTTGGTCTGCAACCGGTCTTAAACCGGGCCTACACGGCAGGAATCGAGGAGCTGAAAACGTATTTGGCATCTGATTCTTTCTGGGAAAACCGTGCTCTACCGTTGATGAACCAAGCACTGAACGAGTGGGATCAGCATCCGACATTCAAAGAAGAAAGTGACCGCTGGATGAAAGATCAGCTTGTCCGGTTCGTCGATCAAAACCACCAAAAAATCGGCGGTTTGGTCCGGGAAAACTTAAATCGTTTTGATACAGAAACGTTGATTCACATGATTGAAGACAAGGTCGGAAACGATTTGCAATGGATTCGCGTTAACGGCGCGATTTGCGGCTTTTTCATTGGTCTGATTCTCGGTGGAATCAAACTATTCATTGGCTGAGGGGGCGATCATATGTGGCAGGAGGAACTGATATTGGAAGACGACTATGACTTTGCTGGTATCCGGAAACGGCTTCGAGGTGACCGGTTACAGGTCGAACAGGATGGTCGATTGTTTGTTCCACTCTTGTTGCCGGAAGGAAAGTTCATCGGTCAAATCGAAGCATCGGGCCCCCGGACACTGCTGTTAGCCGGTAATGGTCCACAGGAACCGATGGTGCAACAGTTGCGCCATCGGTTTCGTCTGGATACGACGAATCCAAGTCACCTGTTATCGGGCACCTCGCTTGAAGAAGTCGTGGCGACGTTCGGAGCGGAGCGGCTTGTACTGGATATTAGTCCGTTCACAGCGTTAATCCGTTCAATCATCCATCAACAAATCAATCTGGTATTCGCACAAGTGCTGATGGAACGATTCTGCCGGACATTCGGGACGGAACAAAACGGCGTGATTTTCCCGCCGACGGCAGAGCAACTGGTGAATGTCGAACCGGAACAGCTTCGGGCGTTGCAACTGTCCGGCCGGAAAGTCGACTATTTGCTTGGTGCCGCACGGGCCGAAATTGATTTCGAACAGTTGACGGAAGCGTCAGACGCCACGATTGCCGAGACGTTGATTGCGTTAAAAGGGGTCGGTCCCTGGACGGTACAAAACGTCTTGATGTTCGGTTACGGACGGGAAGATCTGTTTCCGGCATCGGATATCGGTATTTTACGGGCGTTTGAGCGGTTACACGGCAGCCGTCCGAGTGTCGAAGAGGCTGTTTTGCTGGCGGAAGAATTTGCTCCGTACCGCAGTCATGCTGCCTATCTGTTATGGCGTTCGATTGAATAAGGAACTATTCTTGTCACCCCTTTAAGAGAACGGTATAATGAATGCGTTAAGAACGAGTCATCGTTCGTAGATACGATAAGCGTAGCGGGATCACCGCTTCCGATAGAGGGGACGAATGTTTATGTATACAGATGAACAAATCATCGAAAAAGCCAATGAAATCGCGAAAATGATTTCCGAGACATCAGAGGTGGAACGATTTAAAGCTGCTGAAGCGAACATCAACGGGAATGAAAAAGTTCAAAAGATGATGAAACAAATCAAGTTCCTGCAAAAAGAAGCCGTTAACTGCCAGCACTACGGTAAAACGGAAGCTTTGGCACGTGTGGAAGCAAAACTGGATAAGTTATTCGCAGAACTCGATGAGATGCCGGTCGTTCAACAATTCCAGGAATCACAGGAAGAAGTAAACGGACTTCTTCAATACGTGACGGTAACGATTTCAAACGGAATCACGGATCAAATCATCGAAGCGACGGACGGCGATGTCCTGGCGGGGAAAACAGGCAGCGGGATGGAAGCAGAAAATAAAAGCGGCGGTTGCGGCTATTAATCAATGAATTGAATTGGAAAAGCCGACGGATTCCCGTCGGCTTTTTACGCGAATGAGGTGAACAGCATGGAAGCAGTCCATAATACGCCAATGATGAAACAATATTTTTCGATTAAGGCCGACTATCCGGATGCCTTCTTGTTTTATCGGTTAGGTGATTTTTACGAATTATTTTTCGAAGATGCCAAACAAGTCGCACATGAACTGGAATTGACGCTGACGGCGAAAAACGGCAAAAATGCCGAACATCCGATTCCGATGTGCGGTGTACCGCATCACGCAGCGAACGGCTACATTGAGCAATTGATTGAACGGGGATACAAGGTTGCTTTGTGCGATCAGGTCGAAGATCCGAAGTTAACAAAAGGGCTCGTTAAACGGGAAGTCGTCCAAGTCATCACACCAGGCACGTTGATGTCCTCGTTGACGGAAAAAGAAAACCGATATCTCGTCGCAGTCGTTGAACAGGACGGACGATTCGGCATCGCCCGCGGAGACGTCTCGACCGGCGAAAGTGCTTTGACGAGCGTCGCGACGCTTGATGCCGTGGCAAAAGAATTGAGTATCATCCTGCCGCGTGAAATTGTCGTCACGTCAAGTGAACACGAGGCGGCACTCAGCCACTTGCAGATTCCGTTGACACAAAGTACACGCCGGGAAACCCATCCGCACGGCGACCGGGCGATTGATACGGCACAAGCAGATGCCTTTGCCGTTCTCTACGCCTACATGCACGATACGCAAAAACGATCGCTTGCCCATTTGCAGCCGGCGATCGTTTACGAAGCGGCCGACTTCATGCAGCTCGAACCGAATACGGTCAAAAATCTGGAGTTGGTCCGGTCGGCCCGGACCGGTGATAAAAAGGGATCGTTACTTGGTCTGCTTGATGTCACCGGGACCGCGATGGGGGGCCGGATGCTGAAGCGCTGGCTTGAAAAACCATTGCTGTCACAACATACGATTGCCGAGCGGCTGGATGCCGTCGAAGAACTGTTGGCGCATTATTTTGAGCGTCAACAACTGAAGGATACGTTACGGGAAGTCTATGATTTGGAACGTTTGGTCGCAAAAGTCGGATACGGAACCGCGTCCGCCCGTGATCTCGTCCAGTTGAAATCGACACTCCGTCTAATTCCCCGGATTCAAGCGGCACTGGAAGAATTACTCAGTGACCGGCTCGGACAGCTGGCACTTGGACTCGATCCACACGATGAACTAACCGATTTGCTCGATCGGGCTTTTGTCGAAGCACCACCGATTTCGACGAAAGACGGCGGGATGATCCGGACCGGGTTTGACCCGGCACTCGATGAATTACTCGTAGCGTCTAAAGACGGGAAAACATGGCTGGCGACGCTTGAAGCCAGTGAACGGCAAGCAACCGGTATTAAGACATTGAAGATCGGATACAACCGGGTCTTCGGGTATTACATCGAAGTGTCGCGGGCCAATGCGAAACTATTGCCGGAAGGACGGTACGAACGGAAACAGACCCTTGCGAATGCGGAGCGATACGTGACACCGGAACTGAAAGAGAAAGAAGCCTTGATTCTCGGAGCCGAGGAAAAGAGCATCACGCTGGAGTATGAGCTGTTCTGTCAGGTCCGGGAGCAAGTCAAAACGCAGATTGAAAGCCTGCAACGGGTCAGCCGGCGGATTGCGGAACTCGATGTCCTTGTCGCCTTGGCGGAAATCGCTGAACGGTATGACTACGTCCGTCCTGTCACACTAAACGGTCGCAACGTGACGATTGAGAACGGTCGACATCCGGTCATCGAGACGGTGCTACCGCGCGGGGAATATGTCGCGAACGGCATCAATCTGAATGAAGATCGGGAAATGCTGTTGATTACAGGACCGAACATGTCCGGTAAATCGACCTATATGCGCCAGTTCGCCTTGATTGCCCTATTGCATCAAATCGGATCGTTTGTTCCGGCAAGCCGGGCCGAGTTGCCGGTCTTTGATCAAATTTTCACCCGCATCGGGGCAGCTGACGATTTAGTCAGCGGTCAATCAACCTTCATGGTCGAGATGGTCGAGACGCAGGAAGCCTTGACACGGGCGACGGACCGATCGCTGATTCTCCTTGATGAGATTGGTCGCGGGACGTCGACGTACGACGGAATGGCGCTCGCCCAAGCCATCGTCGAACACATCGCGGAGCACGTCGGTGCAAAAACGTTATTCTCGACCCATTACCATGAATTAACGGTCCTTGAGGACTCGATGCCGCGTCTCGCGAATGTCCATGTCCGGGCTGTCGAGCAGGATGGACGGGTCGTCTTCTTGCATGAAGTAAGGGACGGGAAAGCCGATCAATCGTACGGAATCCACGTTGCCCGTCTGGCTGATTTACCGGATGCCCTGATTGCCCGGGCGGAAGTACTGTTATCGGAATTTGAGCAAACGGAGGAACGGATCGTCGTATCACCGAAAGAGCCGGTCGTTCAGGCGGAACCGGTCGATCAACTCAGTCTCTTTGCTGAGACGGATCCGGTCCGGGAAACGGTCCAGACACTGGATTTAATCAATATGACACCACTTGAAGCATTAAACACGCTGTACCGTCTGCAGGCGGAAGCGAGAAAATAAGGAGGTCGTCCGGCATGGGAATCATTCGGGAACTATCCGATTCGCTTGCGAATCGGATTGCGGCAGGTGAGGTCGTCGAACGCCCGGCCTCCGTCGTCAAGGAACTGGTGGAAAATGCACTCGATGCGGGAGCGACACAGGTTGATGTCGAACTCGAAGAAGCGGGAATGAAACGCATCACGATTCGCGACAATGGACACGGCTTTTATCCGGAAGATGCGGAACTGGCATTTGTCCGGCACGCGACAAGCAAAATCAAGGATGAACATGATTTATTCCGGATCAAGACGCTTGGATTCCGTGGTGAAGCCTTGGCCTCGATTGCGTCCGTCAGTAAAGTCACCTTAAAAACGAAACGGGAAGAGCAGGAAGGGATTCAGCTGACGCTTGATTGCGGACGGCTGACGGATCGTTCGGCGATTGCGATGAACCGGGGGACAGAGCTGACGGTCGAACAATTATTCTTCAATACACCGGCCCGGCTGAAGTATCTCAAAACGACGCATACGGAACTGGCAGCCATCACGGACATTTTAAACCGGGTCGCTTTTGCCCATCCGGACGTCAAGTTGTATGCGGTCCATGAAGGGAAAGTCTTGATTCAGACGAATGGTTCGGGGGATGTCCGGCAGGCGCTTGCCAGTGTCTACGGGCATCAGACGATTCAGGGGACACTTGTTGCAACCGGCACGACGGCCGATTATCAACTGACCTGTCATCTCGTGAAGCCGGAAGTGACCCGGGCATCGAAAAATTACATCACCCTGATCTTAAACGGACGTTCGGTGAAAAACTTTGCTCTGACACAGGCCGTTCTAAACGGTTATCACACTTTGCTGCCAATCGGTCGTTTTCCGATTGCCGTCATTGAAGTGACGATGGATCCGTTGCTGATTGATGTTAATGTCCACCCGGCGAAGCGGGAGGTCCGTCTGTCGAAGGAAGCGGAACTTTGTCAACTGATTCAGGAGACGATCCGCTTAACACTCAGCCGGCAGACATTGATTCCAAAAGTGACGCCGCCAAAACCTAAAAAAGATCCGAGTGCGCAGGAGAAGTTGGAATTTTCCTATGTGGCAGAGCCGGTTGAGGAATTGTCTTCGCGATCCGTTTGGAATTATCCGATTCCGAAACGGACGGAAGCGGGGAACGAACATGTCCCGTCAGCCAACCGGATTCAACCACCGGATCCATCGATCGATATGCCGGATGAGCCGGTACCGGAACAAACAGATGAGCCGGTCGCGGCCGGTCCGAAATTTCCGCATCTTGATGTCATCGGTCAGCTTCATTCGTCGTATATCGTCTGTTCGGGTGCGGACGGAATGTATCTGATTGATCAGCATGCCGCCCAGGAACGGATTAAATACGAGACGTATAAAGTCATGTTCGGTCGTCCGCTCGAGCAGAAACAGCAGTTACTGCTGCCGTATACGTTTGAGATTGCGAGTGACGACATGCGGCGGATGGACGAAGTATTGCCGCTCCTCCGTGATGTCGGGATTGAGCTCGAAGCCTTTGGTCCCCAAAGTTTCATCGTCCGGGAAGTTCCGACCTGGTTCCCGTCGCACCGGCAGGAGGAGACGATTCAGGAACTGATGGATGAAGCGTTGATGAAACGCAAGATCGATCTTGAAACGTACCGGGAAGATGCGGCAATCATGATGGCGTGTAAAAAATCGATCAAAGCGAATCATCCACTGAATCATGAGATGATGCGGCAGTTAATCGTTGACCTCGCCAAAACCGAGATGCCGTTCACTTGTCCGCACGGTCGGCCGGTCATCATCGAATGGACGACGTATGAACTGGAAAAACTGTTTAAACGCGTCATGTAACGAAGAGAAGAGATGCCTGTCTTACGACAGGTGGCTCTTCTTTTTTTGTGCTAGAACAGAAAAAGGACAGAAACGGTGTGAGAACGGTTACTTGAACGAATCGGGGTTATTTCATTGATTGTTCACAAAGTGAGGAGGATAATAAGACCCGAATACGTTAAACAAGGGGAAATCAGAATGCGTTCAAAACTATTGTTAAGTGTAACGATTCTACTGCAGATCATCCTCATCTCCGGTTTCGCCATGCTCGGGGATATGGTCAGTAGAGGATTGCAGTTACCGTTACCGGGAAATATCATCGGATTGATCTTATTGTATCTGGCATTAAAAAGCCGTCTGCTTAAAGTTGATTACGTCGAGCGGGGAGGACGGTTGCTGTTGCTCGTCATGCCGTTATTTTTTGTTCCGGCTTTGTCCGGCATTATGGACTACACGGTGTTCATGCGTCAATCCGGTCTTCAAGTCCTGGTGATTTTAATCATCAGCAGTCTGTTGACATTAACGGGATCCGCATTCCTCGTCGATCGATTGGCCCGTCGCAAAGAGGGGATTGATGTCCATGAGTGAAGAAGCACTGTTTTGGCTGGTGTTGACGACATTGCTGTTTGGCGGTGCGTTTTGGTTATACCGGACATTTCCGTTCGTCTGGACTTTACCGATTCTGACCGTAACGGCGGCTGTGATTGTCATTTTATCGATCAGCGGCACAACACATGCCGCCTATATGGCAGGCGGACAATATTTATCACGGATGCTCGGACCGGCGATTACGGCCTTTGCGATTCCGTTATATCAGGTCCGCCATCATGTCCGGAAGTTTTTACCTGAGATTACGCTTGGTGTCGGGATCGGAACGTTGATTGCCTTGACATCCGACCTGCTGCTTGGTCTGTTACTGCATCTGGGCCGGGCGACCAACTTGGCATTACTGCCGAAATCGGTTACGTTACCCGTTGCCTTGGCGATTTCGGAACGGTCCGGCGGGACGCTGGCGTTGACAGCGACGTTCGTGCTCGTGACCGGGCTTGTCGGTTCGATTGTCGGGCCATGGCTGATGACCGGGCTCCGGATCCGGCACTTCGTCGGACGCGGTGTCGGACTAGCCTCGATTGCTCACGTCATGGGGGCAACAAAATCAATGAGTCTTGATCAACGCGAAGGCGCAGTCGGTCTGCTGACGATGGTTTTGACGGCTGTTCTTGCCAGTGTGCTTGCACCATGGATTATTCAAATTGTATATTAAAGGAAACTCCTTCAGAGGAAAGATAAAGGTGTGAATCCTGACAATGATTATTTGGATCAATGGAACGTTTGGTGTCGGTAAAACGACGGCTGCACACGGGTTACAGCAACGCATCAAAGGATCACATCTGTTTGATCCCGAGTTGACAGGTCAACTGTTGCGGCAACAGCTTCCGCAAGAACAGCAGACAGGTGATTTTCAGGATGAGCCGCTTTGGCGCCGCTTGAATCTGCTCCTGCTCGAACAGCTGGATCAGGCGTCTGCCGTCATCATCGTACCGATGACATTAACGAACTCCGGTTATTTTGAGGAAATCGTCGGTGCCTTAAGAAAAACCGGGCATCAGGTCCATCACGTGACGTTGATGGCGAGTCCGAAAACCGTCAGACGCCGGTTGCGAAGCCGGTTTGAACGCGGACAGTCCTGGGGCGGGAAACAGGCTGAAGAGCGGTTGCGGGAACTGTCTGATCCGCTCTTCTCACATCATATCGAAACGGACGGTATGTCGAAGCGGCAAATCGTCGAGGCTGTCGGATTACGGTGTAATCTGCACTTATTGCCGCCGCAGCGCTGAAGACACAGGATTGAAACCGTAAGATTAAGGGAAATAAAGGTGTGATGCGGAACAGTTGTTTCGCATCACACCTTTATTTTTGGATTTTAGTAGGAGGCATTTATCAATATGAAACAATGGATGACTGAAAAACTGGGGAGACAGCTGATGGCCGTTTTTTACAGCGTGTTTGCCTGGAGTGTATTCACATCTGTCGCCAGTTATCTGTATATCGACAATTCGGCTGGTCAGACGAAGGAGCAGGTTCTTGATCAACTGCAACAAACCCAATGGTTCTGGTTTTTGAACTTATTGATTTTTCTTGTCTGTTTATTATTCATAGTCCGGCCGTTAATTGGGCGCTTGACGATGCAGTTGCATGAACTGAACATTAAAAGCCAGCGACTGGCGGAAGGGAAATCGATTTCCCTCGAACACGATGTGTTGGTCGAAAATGAAGTCGGTCAACTGACGGAATCGTTTTACCGGATGGCCCGATCGATTTCCTCGCAACATACGGAACTGTCACGGAAGAATCAGTTAATGGAACAAAATCAGCAGGCGTTGAAAAATAAGCAAAATGAATTGGAAAGGGCACTTGAAATCACGCGTTCCAATGAATTGCATCTGCAGGACCGGAATGAACTGATTGAAACTCTCGCCTCAAAGGAAAGTTTGTTTGATTACTCGTCGGTCATCAGCACGATCGTTCGACTGACGAAAACCGAATTTGGAGCCTTGTTGCTGATTAAAAACAATGAGATTTCATCGGTCGTCCCGAAAGAGATGACGGAGGAACAGCAGGAAAGTCTGAAAACGGAATCCTTGCTGCTGAAACGGGTCATGATTTCAAAAGAAACGGCCAATTCGTCGAAGAAAGTGGCGGATGACCGTTTACTCAATTACCCGTACTATATCTATGAAGCCGTCATTCCGCTCATGGATCCGGCAAAAGAAGAACTCATCGCCTGTCTTTACCTGGCCCGGTTCGATGATGCCTTTACCAAAAGTGATCTCAGTGAACTGAAGTCTTTCTCCAAACAAATCGCGATTTCCTTGATGCGGATGTCACTTTATGAACAGATGGAGCAGGAGCGCCGGGAAACCGCCCAGTTGCTCAATTCGGTCCGTGAAGCCATCCTCTATATCAAACATCATGAGAAAACGATTTTAGGCAATCAGGCTTTATTTGATATCTTTGAATCCCTGCAGGTCGAGGAAGACAATGATTCGATGACATTCCTTGAAGTCCGTCCGGAAACGATGTTCGAGCAGGTCGACCAACAGGAAGCGTTTGAGGCGTACTTTGAAGAAGTCTTGAACGGTGAACTTCCGGAAGGTATGCTGTCGTTGTCGATCGATCAAGGGGAATACTTCATCCAAGTGTATGCGGAAAAAATCGAACTAGGGGATCAATCAGATGGAACGATTCTTGTGTTCCGTGACGTGACGGCAGAAACGGAAGTCGACCGGATGAAATCGGAACTGGTCTCAACGGTTTCCCATGAACTGCGGACACCATTGTCTTCCATTTACGGTTTTACGGAATTGATGCTGAAACGTGATCTTGATCCGGCACGGAATAAACGGTATTTACAGACGATTCACGATGAGTCGAAACGCCTGACCGATCTCGTCAGTGATTTCCTGAATGTCCAGCGGATGGAATCGGGCAGACAGTCCTATGAAAAAGAAGTCTTTGATTTGATTGATACGGTCCGGGAACAAACGCGCTTTTATCAGGCGGCTACAGAAAAGCACCGTTTGCAGCTGGATGTGGACGAAGCACACGAGTTTTTGGTCAATGCCGATAAAAACAGCATGAAACAGTTAATCGGTAACCTGGTTAATAATGCGATCAAATACTCACCGGACGGTGGTGATGTCGTCATTTCGCTGACACACCATCACAATCAGATTGAATTGAGTGTCCGCGACTTTGGTCTCGGTATTCCAAGCAGTGCGATGCCGCACCTGTTCAGCAAGTTTTACCGGGTCGACAATTCCGACAGCCGGAAAATCGGTGGGACGGGTCTGGGTCTATCAATCTGTAAGGAAATCGTTCGGGCACATGACGGAAACATCGACGTCGAATCGATCTTAGGGGAAGGCACCGTGTTTAAGGTGTTATTGCCAAGTGTTTCGGATACATTGATTGAAATGGATTGAATCTGACAGGACAGAAAGTGTGGAAAGAACCCTCCACTTTTTCTGTCCTGTCTTTTTTCGTTCATAGTGAGTTTCCTCATAACGAACAAGGAGTGACTAAACATCGATGAAACCGGATGTCATTCGGATTTTTGAAAACATTTCGTGACGAAATACCCGTTTTCCTTGCAAATCGTTTCAGATATGCAGGGATTGCCGGTCTCGGAAAGCTCTCGCTATAGTGGGGATACAGACAGAAACCACACGAATTTAGGGAGAGATGAAGATGGACGTACAGACACTATACGAACAAATCGTGGAGCATCCGTCAACGGATGAGATGCAGGAAAATGCCAATGTCGACGGGAAATCGCCGCTCGGCAAGCTGAACCGTCTTGCCGGTGTCGCTGCAAAACAGATGATGCAGGATATGCTGCTGTCAACGGAAGCGAAACAGGCGCTTGCTGAAAACATCATCTACATCCATGATGCCGACTATTACGTGACCGGAACGACGACCTGTGTCCAACTGCCGCTCGGCCGGTTGTTACAAGATGGATTTACCATGGCCCATGGATCCATCCGTCCGGCACAGGATATCCGGTCGGCGTTGGCACTCGCCGCCATTATCATGCAGGCGAATCAGAATATGCAACACGGCGGGCAATCCTATCCGATGTTCGATTTTGATCTAGCTCCGTTTGTCGAAAAAACCTTTCAACGGCAATTGAAGAAAATTCATGACGTGGTCCCGAAATGGTCAAATCGGCGCAAGCGAGCCTACGCAATGTCAGAAACGTACGAAATGACCTATCAAGCCTGTGAAGCGTTTATTCATAACACGAATTCGATGCATTCACGCGGCGGCGGTCAAGTTCCTTTTATCTCGATTAATTACGGAACGGATACGTCGATGTTTGGCCGGATGTTGATTCGCGCCCTACTTGAAGCGACACGGGCGGGACTTGGAAAAGGCGAAACCCCGATTTTTCCGATTCAAATTTTTAAAATCAAGGCCGGGGTGACACTAAATGCAACGGATCCCAATTACGATTTATTTCAACTGGCGACCGAAGTGACCGGAAAACGGCTGTTTCCGAACTTTGCCTTTCTCGATGCCCCGTTCAATCAATCAGCGGATGATGCGCCGGACGGAGAAGTGGCGTACATGGGTTGCCGGACGCGAGTTCTTGAGAACCGGCAAGGCCGGGCGTCCGTCGTTGGGCGGGGAAACCTGTCGTTTACGAGTCTGAATCTCGTCCGTCTCGCTTTGATGACACAAAGTCTTGACCGGATGTTTGAAGCCGTTACCACGTACACTACTTTGATTTGTGAACAATTGTTGGAACGGTATCACTATCAAGCCAATCGGACGGCCGATGAATTTACGTTTTTGTACCGGCATATCTGGCGCGGCGGAGAGACGCTTGCTGGATCCGACCGGGTCGAACCCGTCTTACGGCAAGGAACGTTGTCTGTAGGGTTCATCGGTTTGGCGGAAGCCTTAATTGTCCTGACGGGACAACATCACGGGGAATCGGAACTTGCTCACGGAATCGGTCAAGCCTTGATTCGATTGATACGGACGATTGCCGATCAGTACGGGGAAAAAACCGGTCTGAATTTTTCCGTCCTGGCGACACCGGCAGAAGGATTATCCGGTAAATTCACGGTTGCAGATAAAGAACGATTCGGTGTCATTGAACGTGTGACCGATAAACCGTATTATACGAACTCGTTTCATCTGCCGGTCGGGACGAACGTGACCATCCGGGAAAAAATCCGGCTCGAAGCACCGTTTCATGCCTTATGTAACGGCGGACACATCACGTATGTCGAGACGGACGGGGCACTCGCTGAAAATCCGGAAGCCATCGAAGATATCGTCCGGCTGATGGCGGAATCGGGGATCGGGTACGGTTCGATTAATCATCCGATTGACCGGTGTTTGACGTGCCGAACGGAACAGACAATGGAACAAGCATGTCCGGTGTGCGGCGGGGAAGAGATTGAACGGATTCGCCGGATTACCGGTTATCTGGTCGGGACGATGGACCGGTGGAATCCTGCCAAGCGGGCGGAAGAACAGGACCGGGTGAAACATGCGGCTGCTTCAGATTCTCGCTGATTCTGTCGTCGACGGTCCGGGTCTGCGAACGGTCGTCTTTTTTGCCGGTTGCCCCCACCATTGTCCCGGTTGCCATAATCCGGATTCCTGGGCAGTTGAGGGCGGAGAGGACTACCGCGTGGAGCAAGTCGTTGAACAGATTCAACAGACGGGTTCGTACCGGGTGACAATTTCCGGTGGAGAACCATTTTTGCAACAGCAGGCGTTATCCGAACTGGTCCACGCATTGACCGGCTATGACATCTATCTGTTTACCGGTTATCGGCTCGAACAGTTACTTGATGATACACAGGCCCGACAAATCCTGTCACAAGTGGACTGTTTAATTGATGGTCGGTATATCCAGAGACTTCACGATCACTCTTTAGCCATTCGCGGCAGTACCAATCAACGGATTTTGAACAGGGAGCAGCTCCGCCACTTTCTCGAATAAAAAACAGGTTGTTTCCTCTCACTCGACATGAGAAGAAACGACCTGTTTGGTGATTATGCGTATTTTTTTTCACGTACTTCTTCGATGTGAACGACGTCTTGATCGACTTTTCGTTTTTTAATGAAGAAGGATAATCCTAAAGCGAGTAATGCGAGCAACGTAGCGATGAAGAACGTATCGTTGATGCCTTCGACCATCGATTGTGTGATGATCGTTTGCGGATTGGTCGTCGGCGTAGCGCTTGCTGCCAATTCTTTTGCATACCCGGCGGTCCGTGTTGTCATGACGGTGACGAGCAGTCCTGAACCGATTGCACCGGAGACTTGCGACAACGTGTTATTGAGCGCTGTCCCGTGCGGTGTCAAGTGTTGCGGGATATGGTTTAACCCGTTTGTCATGACCGGCATCATGACCATTGAAATACCGAGGAAGCGTAACGTATACATGATGACGAGGAATGAATACGCTGTATCCGCAGTCAGACGACTGAAGAAGAAGGTCGTCAGAACCGTCAGCGATAATCCGATCATCGCTAGAATCCGCGCACCGAAACGGTCAAACAGTCGGCCGGTAATCGGCGACATGAAGGCCATGACGAGTGCACCCGGCAACATCAAGAGTCCGGAGTGGAACGGTGAGATGCCGCGGATCGTCTGGACGTAGATCGGCATCAGGATCATGGCGGAGAACATCGACATGTTCAAGACCATTGAAATCGCCTGCGATAAAGCAAACATCGGATATTTAAAGATCCGGAACTCAAGCATCGGTTCATCAAGCCGGAATTGGCGTATAATGAACGAGGCGAGACTGATGACACCGATGGCAAGCGCACCGATGACTGTGAAAGAATCCCAACCAGCTGAGCCGGCTGAACTGAAACCGTACAGTAATCCACCGAATCCGAAACTCGAGAGGACAAGTGAAAGTTTTTCGAGACGGAGTGTGCTTGTGACGACTTCTTTCTTTAATAAGAAAAATCCGATGACCAGAACGAGCAGGGAAATCGGTGTAACGATATGGAACAGCATCCGCCATTCATAATGTTCCAGCACCCAACCGGATAATGTCGGACCGATGGCGGGTGCGAACGTGATGACAAGACCGAAAATTCCCATGGCTTGTCCGCGTTTTTCGATCGGGAAGCCGTTTAACAAAACGTTCATTAACAGCGGCATCATGATGGCGGAACCAGATGCCTGTAACATCCGCGAGCCGAGCAGGACCGGAAACAGATCCGCTTGACCGGCGACGATGGTACCGATGGAGAATAAGCCCATCGCCGTTAAGAACAACTGGCGCGTCGAAAATTTTTGAACGAGAAAAGCCGACGTCGGAATCATGATTCCGTTGACCAGCATATAGCCGGTTGTCAGCCATTGCGCCGTACTGGCTTCAATGTGGAATGATTTCATGATCGATGGTAAAGCGATATTTAACAGCGTCGAGTTCAGGACGGCGACGAAGGCGCCGGCCATCAAGACCGCTAAGATTAAATAAAGACGAGATGATTGCTTCGTTGATTGCATTTCGTTATGCTCCTTTTGTACAGTAAGTCTATTTTGTTATACACTGATTCTACGACTTAGCTATCTTACCGTCTGAAGCAAAACATTACAAATTATTTGCTTTATACACTAAAGTATATAGATGATTTTTGAAAAACAGATCATTTAAAGAAAAGGATAATGATATGAACCCGAAAAAGAAACAGCTCCTTGATGCTGCCTACCAACTGTTCGTCGAAAAAGGATACCAGTCAACCTCGATCCAGGACATTTTAGATCAAAGTGTCGTCTCCAAAGGAACATTCTATAATTATTTTTCGTCGAAAAACGAACTGTTCATTGATGTCTTCAACACCGTCTTCGAAAAGATGCGTAACGCCCGAAAAGAAATCCTGGTCGGACGCGACGTCTCGGATTACGAGACATTCATTCAGCAAGGGAACTGCTACCTCGAACTGATGCAGAAGTACAAACTGTATACGTTGTTTGAAGAAGCGATTGCTTCGAATGAAAAAGAATTAAAAGCGTTCATGGAAAATAACCGGCTGCTCGAAATCGAATGGACCTATCACCGGTTGCGCGATTTGTTCGGAGAAGCGAAAACACCGTATCTGCTCGATTTAGCAGTCATTTATACCGGCATGCTGCAATATGCGATGTACTTCTTCCGGCAATCGGAACGGAATACGCAACCGGAGCGGGTCGTCCGCTATGTCTTCAACCGGTTGACGCATCTCGTCGAAGATGTCAGCCGGACGGAAGAACAATTGATTCCGCCACGCTTCCTGTCGGTCTGGCTCGACCGTCCGCAAGATGAGGTCGTCATCCGGAAAGATTTATTCGAGAAGACGAATGCTCATATGAAGCAATTGATCACACTGTCTGTCATTTCAGAGGAATCAAAAGAAGCCCATGACGAGGTGCTTGATTTCATTTACGAAGAATTATTGGAACGGAAAAAACCGAAAATCCATCTGTTGAAGCGGGCACTCGAAACGTTGGCGGAAGATCCGATCTTCACCGGTCAGGAAATCATGGTCCGTTATCAGGAGATGGTCGATGAAATCGTCCGGATCCGGACGCGTCTTCAGTAAAGAAGGACTTGTTGTTTCAGGCAAAACCTCTTACTATAAAACGATGTATGTTAAACACAAGAAATGAGGAATTAGATGTTTTCACAATGGAGAAAAGAATGGGTTCTGCAACCGAAAGCAGATTTGTTATCCGGTATCGTCGTTGCCTTGGCACTGGTTCCGGAAGCGATTGCCTTTTCCTTAATCGCCGGAGTCAATCCGATGGTCGGCTTATATGCGTCCGTCATCATTGCCATCATCATCTCGATTGCCGGCGGCCGCCCGGGGATGATCTCGGCAGCAACCGGAGCGATGGCGCTTGTCGTGGTCCAGCTCGTTAAAGATCATGGCGTCGATTATTTACTGGCGGCCGGTATTCTCGCAGGGATCTTCCAGATTATTTTAGGTCTTGCCGGCGTCGCGAAATTATTACGTTTTATTCCCCGGGCCGTCATGGTCGGGTTCGTCAATGCCTTGGCCATCTTGATTTTTTCGGCGCAGCTGCCGCAGTTTGAAGGACAGAACTGGATCATGTATGCGATGGTCGCGGTATCCCTTGCGATCATCCTGATCTTCCCGCGGTTTACGAAAGTCATCCCGGCACCACTCGTCGCGATTACAATCATGACGATTCTGACGGTTGCCTTTTCGCTCGATACACGTGTCATCGGCGACATGGGTCAGATTTCAGCTTCGCTGCCGAACTTCTTCCTGCCGAATGTTCCGTTTTCACTGGAAACACTGCAAATCATTTTCCCGTATGCGTTGTCGCTTGCGTTCGTCGGTCTGATCGAGTTGTTGTTGACGGCGCGGATTGTCGATGAGATGACGAACACGACATCGAATAAAGCAATCGAATCCCGTGGACAAGGAATCGCCAACATCGTGGCCGGATTCTTTGGCGGTATGCCGGGCTGTGCAATGATCGGTCAATCGGTCATCAATGTCACATCCGGCGGTCGCGGTCGCTTGTCGACTTTCACAGCCGGAGCGTTTCTGATGCTTTTGATGGTGACGATGAACGATTTATTGATGACGATTCCGATGGGCGCCCTCGTCGGTGTCATGTTCTTTGTGTCGTACGCGACATTTGACTGGGGATCGTTTAAAATGCTGAAAAATTCGCCGAAAAGCGATTCCGCTGTCATGCTGGCAACGGTACTCGTGACCGTCCTGACACATGATTTGTCAATGGGCGTACTGGTCGGGATTTTACTCGCCGCGATTCTGTTTGCGTCGAAAATTTCGCGGATTGCTGTCAAACGTCAGGTCGAAGGGACAAACGTCGTCTACCGGATCAACGGTCCGATCTTCTTTGCGTCGACGACGGCGTTCGTCGAACAATTCGATTTGCCGGCAGACAACGATTTCGAACGGATTACGCTTGATTTTACGCAGGCGCATTTGTTTGATGATTCGGCAACGGAAGCGATCGAAACGGTTGTCTTGAAATATCAGGCAGCCGGTCTGTCAGTCGATTTGGTTTCATTAAATGAAGAATCACAGGCACTTGTCGACCGTTTAGCCCGTCGCATTGCCTGAAGAAGAACCGTCCGAGACGTATTTCGGGCGGTTCTTTTTTCGTGAAAGCAGACGGTCACGGAGACTTTTCGGTATACTGGAAAAAAAGGGGGAATAGTCATGAAATGGTTTCGGTTTGAGCAAGAAGGAGAGTCACGGATTGGGGTCGAGGAAGCAGGTTTCCGGTACGACGTGACAACGCAGGTTTATACGGATTCGTTACTTGAAGTCATCGCACGGGGATTCGAGATGGATCTTGATCTGGATGTCGCACCACGGTTGAACGATGAGATCCGGTTACTCGCACCCTACATACCACCGCGCAACGTGATTTGTGTCGGGAAGAACTATGCCGATCATATCAAAGAGATGGACACGGCAGGAGCCGGGAAGTTTGTCCTGTTTACGAAGGCACCGAGCTCCATTGTCGGTCCGTTTGAAGCAATCGAGCGACATGCGGAGTTGACACAACAACTCGATTACGAAGGTGAGCTTGCCATCATCATCGGGACGTCCGGTCGTGATTTGACACCGGAAAATGCACTGGATCATGTCTTCGGTTACAGTATCGTCAATGATGTGACGGCACGGGATCTGCAAAAAGAGCATGTCCAGTTTTTCCGCGGCAAATCACTTGACGGGTTTTGCCCGTTCGGTCCGGTTATCGTGACGGAAGACAGCTTTGATCCGACGGATGTATTGGTTGAGACCCGGGTCAACGGTCAATTGCGGCAATCGGGTTCGACGAAACTGATGTTGCGGGATGTCGTAACGATTTTGACAGAGGTGTCGCGTGGGATGACACTTGAAGCAGGGGATATCATCGCGACCGGTACACCGGCCGGCGTCGGACACGGCATGAAACCGCCGATGTATCTCCAGGACGGGGATGTTGTAGATGTCTCGATTGAAGGAATCGGTCATCTTCGAAATCACGTCAAAGCGTAAAAATGAATATTCGATGCCCGTACTCTTTAAAACCGCTCATTACGTGAGCGGTTTTTTTGTTTAAACGGTCACGGGATGACCGTTTTTGATGTATAATGGATGTATAACAGGATGTTATTGTCGAATAAAGTCGTATTTTGAAGGTTTTTTAACGGAAATCATAAAAAAATGAATGTTTTTGATTGATTTTTGAATGTAAACGCTTTATATTAAGGATGTGGAGGGAAACTCATGTTAACGAAAAAACGCCATCAACTGATTCTCGAGCTGCTCGCCCGGGAAGAAGTCGTCAAAATGCAAACCATCGTGGATCAGACAGGAGCCAGTGAGTCGACGATTCGCCGGGATTTATCACAGCTTGAATCAGCCGGTCACTTACGGCGGGTTCACGGCGGAGCGACGGCCAATCACATGCAGATTGATGAACCGAGTTATTTCGAGAAAAGTGACCGTTTCGTCGAAGAGAAGGACCGGATCGCGCAAGCTGCGGCCGATCTGATCGAAGACGGAATGTACGTGTATCTCGATGCAGGAACGACGACACTCGCAATCGTTCCTTACCTCGAACAAAAGGCGATTACAGTCGTGACGAACAGTCTTCCTCTAGCGAATACGTTACTCTATCACCGTATCCCGACGTTCGTCGTCGGAGGGCAACTCAAGCATTCGACCCAGGCACTCGTTGGGTATAATGCACGTGAAGGAATGTTGATTTACCATTTTGATGTCGCTTTCCTTGGGATGAACGGTGTTCATCCGACTCAAGGTTTTACGACACCAGATCCGGAAGAGGCACTCGTTAAGAAGACCGCGATTGAGTTAGCGAAAAAGTCTTATGTGTTAGTCGATGAGACGAAACTCGATGAAATCAGTTTCAGTCGTGTCGCGTCATTGCGAGCGGCAACCATCATTACGATGACATCAAGTGAACAAGAAGCGAAGTACAGTCAATATACAGAGGTGGTGAACGCGAAATGATTTATACACTGACACTCAACCCATCGATCGATTATTACGTCACATTGCCGGTATTTGAGGCAGGACAAGTCAATCGTGTGGAACAAGCGGAAAAAGTAGCAGGTGGAAAAGGAATTAATGTCTCACTCGTCTTAAGAAACTACGACGTCGAAACGGAAGCTCTTGGATTTTTAGGTGGCAGTACGGGGCAATTCATTCGTAACGAACTGGAAAAACAAGGTGTCCTGACCGCATTCACACCGATTGCCGATGAAACGCGGATCAACGTTAAGATCCGTGCCGATCAGGAATCGGAACTTAATGCGGCAGGTCCTCAAATCAAGGATGAAGAATTACAGGCGTTACTGGCTGCGTTCGAAACGATGCAGCCGGGTGACATCGTCGTCTTCGCCGGCAGCATTCCAAGCAGTCTGCCGCAGGATTTGTATCGGAAGATTGCACAAGTCCTGACGGAACGAGGCGTCAAATTCGCCGTCGATACGACGAAGGAAGCGATGCTTGAAGTTTTACCGCTCGGTCCGTTCATGATCAAGCCGAACCATCATGAACTCGGTGAAATCTTTGATGTCGATATCACGTCAAAAGAAATGGCTGTCCCGTATGCGCAACAACTTGTTGAACGCGGCGCGGAAAATGTCATCATCTCTTTTGCGGGTGACGGAGCGTTACTCGTCAACAAGCAGGGGGCCTACACGGCGAACACACCAGCCGGTAAGCTGATCAACTCAGTCGGTGCCGGAGATTCACTCGTCGCAGGATTCGTCGCCAGTTACGCGCTCGGACGGCCGCCGGAAGAAGCGTTCCGGTACGCAGTCACGACAGGCAGTGCGTCCGCTTACTCGTTTGGATTATGTACAAAAGAAGATATTGACCGTTTACTGACCGATGTCCAAGTCGTTGAACTCATTCAATCCTAAAAGGAGTGACAAACTCATGAAAATTACAGATCTGTTAACACGTGATACGATCCAACTCGATTTACGTTCGTCGAATAAAGCAGCTGTCATCGATGAACTCGTCGATGTACTCGATCGTGCCGGAAAATTAAATGACCGCTCTGCTTACCGCGAAGCCATCCTGGCCCGGGAAGCACAAAGTACGACCGGACTCGGTGAAGGAATCGCGATTCCGCATGCGAAGACGGCAGCCGTTAAATCACCGGCCATCGCTTTTGGACGTTCGACAGGAATCGATTACGAAGCACTTGACGGACAACCAAGCCGCTTGTTCTTCATGATTGCTGCCGGCGAAAATGCTGACAACGCGCACCTTGAAACATTATCAAAACTGTCTGTCTACCTGATGGACATGAAGTTCCGTGATACGATTCTTTCCGCTCGTTCGGAAGATGAAGTCATCGCTGCGATCGAAGCAAAAGAACGGGAAGAAGAAGGTCCGGTCGACGTCTCGTCGTCAAGTGTCGCACAGGACGCACCATATATTCTTGCCGTCACAGCATGTCCGACCGGTATTGCCCATACGTATATGGCAGCAGATGCCCTCCGTCAAAAAGCGGAAGAAATGGGTGTCCGCATCAAAGTCGAGACAAACGGTTCGACCGGCGTGAAAAACGGTCTGACAAGTCAAGATATTCAAGAAGCGACAGCAATCATCGTCGCTGCGGATAAAGCCGTCGAGATGGATCGTTTCAACGGGAAACACGTTGTCGAAGTTCCGGTCGCTCAAGGAATCCGTAAACCAAAAGAACTGATTGACCGTGCCGTTAAACAGGATGCACCGGTGTATAAAGGCAGTGGATCAAGCGACAGCTCGAAACCGGCCCGCGGCGGCTTCTACAAACACCTGATGAGCGGGGTTTCCGCCATGTTGCCACTCGTTGTTGCCGGCGGACTCTTAATCGCAATCAGCTTCTTCTGGGGCATCAACTCAGCGAATCCGGAAGATCCGTCATACAATGAATTTGCTGCTCAATTGATGTCGATTGGTAAAGCAGCCTTTGGTCTCTTAATTCCGATTCTTGCCGGATTCATCGCGATGTCGATTGCCGATAAACCGGGTCTCGCACCAGGTTTGATTGCCGGGTTCCTCGCAAGCCAAGGGAACGCTGGATTCCTCGGCGGATTGATCGCCGGTTTCCTTGCTGGTTATGTCGTCCTCTTACTGATCAAAGTCTTACAAGGTCTTCCGAAAGCTCTTGAAGGGATCAAACCGGTCTTGCTTTACCCGCTGTTCGGTTCATTCATCACAGGTATGATCATGTTGCTTGTCATCAACGAACCGATCGCTGCTTTCATGACATGGTTGACAGATTCACTCAACGGTCTCAGTGGCGGTAACGCGATCCTGCTCGGTATGCTCGTCGCAGCAATGATGGCGATCGATATGGGTGGTCCAATCAACAAAACGGCTTATGTCTTCGGAACAGCCGCTTTAACAGCAGGAAACACAGAAGTCATGGCAGCCGTCATGGCGGGTGGTATGGTTCCACCGCTTCTCGTTGCATTCTCGTCTACATTGTTCGCACGTAAGAAATTTACACCGCAAGAACGCGAAGCCGGTATCGCTGCTTACGCAATGGGGGCTTCATTCGTCACAGAAGGTGCGATTCCATTCGCAGCAGCCGATCCACTTCGTGTCATCCCGTCAAGCGTCATCGGTTCAGCAATCGCCGGTGCATTGACAATCGTCTTCGGTGTGTTGCTTCCGGCACCACACGGCGGTGTGTTCGTCTTCCCATTACTTGACGGACCATCAGGCACATTAATGGCCGTTCTTAGCTACGCTGGTGCCATCTTAATCGGAGCACTTGTCGGAGCTGCCATCCTCTCGATCTTGAAAAAACCGCTCGTCGATCAAGAAGTTGCGAAAAAAGAAATGACTTCTGGCACGGGAACAAAAGCTTCATAAGCAGAAAATAGTTGATAAAATCACTCCAAGAGGTCTTGGAGTGATTTTTTAATTGCCTTTTTCGGGTATTAGAGCAAGAATAGGGGGCGTATCCCCACTATAAAGGAGGTTTGTATATGGGCGGTCAGTCTTTACAAATCGGACCACGGACCATCAAGACCGGACTTGCGGTCATTTTAGCGCTGATCATCAGCAATCTGTTTAACCTGAGCCCGATCCTGCCGGCAATTTCGGCAGCGACGACCTTATTACCGTCTGTGTATCAGACATGGAAACAATTCCTTGAGGAAGCAGAAGCCAACTTAATCGGGGCGTTTCTGACGCTCGTCTCGTTATGGATTTTAGGAGACAATCCGGCGAATCCGCTGGCGATCGGCATCGTCATCATGGCCGCCATCTCGATTTTATTGGCCTTTGGTTTCGGCCGGACGATTCCCCACGTCGTCTTGATGATCATCGTCATCCTGGAAAGTGTTGAAGGGGCGACGGATCCATTGTGGCAAATCGTCCTGATCCGTTACTTACTCGTCATGCTCGGGATTGGTTGTGCCCTCGGTGTCAATGCGCTGATTTTCCCGCCGCGTTACGGAAATGTCTATTATCAGAAAGCCTCGAAACTGTTCGAGAAGCTGCTCGTCGTGACCCGGGCAATTGCCTTTGAAGGGAAAGTCACACCGTACCGGTCAGCCATTGACAAAATGAGCCGTTCGATGCTTGAAACGAAGACGTTATTTAATCTGCACCGGGAAGAAATTCGTGGATCCCGGCAACGGCATGTCTCGTTATTACGGAATTTGATCATCTTGCAACATATGCAGTCGTGTCTTGAACGGGGGGTTGCGACCGCCGAACGGTTCCGGGAGCGGGAAAAGGCGCTGAATTCGATTGCTGACGAGTTACGGAGTGAGTTGTTCTATCACCTGATGCATATTGCCCAGCGTCAGGAAAAAGTCTTGCTGACGTACGACTTGTTATTGACGGAAGAACCGCTCGCGATGGAAGACCTCGTCAAAGAAAATATCGCTTTCGTCAAACATTCGTTCCTCGACCGGGATGAACTGGAAGAAGAAATCATCATGGAAATCCTGCCGATCGTCGTCGCGATGAACGAGTGGATTCAGGAACTGGAATTGTTTGAGAAACGGCTGAACGGAGCGCTTCGTCGCCATGTGACGTCGCTATCGATCGAACAAAAATCAGTCCGTGATAAAACCTTTAACCGCTTTAAACGAAAAAAAGCGATTGACGAAAGTCAGAAGTAAGCGTATAGTCCTCCTTAACAACACTTTAGTTACTAACAGCATAACAGCATAACAGAATGAAAGATATGGACAAAGACGAAACCGAAGTAGAAACAATCTCCCTGTTTCAGAGAGCACGTGGCGCTGCGAACGTGTACACAGATTGAATCGAATTACAGTTTCCGAGTCTCTTGCCACGCAAGCGGAGAAAACCGTTATCCCGTAATGAAGCGATCTATATTTATGTAGATTATCAGGGTGGTACCGCGGCCTTTCGTCGTCCCTGTCGAACATCTTTGTTCGGCAGGGACTTTTTGTTGTTCATCTACTTTTAAGGGGGAAATTCATATGTCTACACCAATCATTCCAAGTCACTTACAACCACACGTCGCACCACAGCACTACGACGATTACACGCCGACGGATCATGCGGTCTGGCGTTACGTCATGCGACTGAATTTAAATACGTTACAAGATACGGCGCATCCGGCATACCTCGAAGGACTCGCAGCATCCGGAATCAGTCCGGAACGGATTCCGGATGTCCGGGAGATGACGGCAAACTTAAGTCGGGGCGGCTGGGGAACGGTCGCTGTCGACGGTTTGATTCCGGGCGTTGCGTTCTTTGACTTCCAAGGTCACGGACTGTTGCCGATTGCAACGGACATCCGGAAGGTCGACAACATTCTCTACACACCGGCACCGGACATTCTGCACGAAGCTGCGGGACATGCACCGATCCTGATGAATCCGACATATGCGGAATTCGTCCGCCGCTTCGGTGAAATCGGAGCGCATGCCTTTAACCATAAAGCGGAGCACGATGTTTTCAAAGCCTTGAAGAAGCTGACGATCGTCAAGGAAAGCCCGTTTTCGACAACGGCCGATATTGAGCAGGCGGAAATCGCCCTTGCTGAAACCCGGACACACGTCAAAGGGATTTCCGAAGCCAATGAAATTTCACGTCTCTTCTGGTGGACGGTTGAGTTCGGTCTGATCGGCGATATCAACAATCCGCAAATCTACGGAGCAGGTCTTCTTTCGTCCGTCGGTGAAAGCCGTCACTGCCTGACAGACGCTGTCGTCAAACACCCGTTTTCGCTTGAAAAAGCATTGGCGACGAAACATGACGTCACGAGCATGCAAAAAGAACTGTTTGTCTGTGAATCATTCGAACAGCTCCGGGATGCGCTGGAAGAGTTCGCGCAAACGATGTCATATGTCCGCGGCGGTATCCACGGTCTGACGAAAGCCGTCGAGTCGGGCAATCTTTCGACGCTTGTCTTTGAGAGCGGCGTCTCGCTTGTCGGTGTGCCGGAAACACAGGAAATCCATGAATCTCTGCACCTCGTCAAGCTGACCGGTCCGACGGCGCTTGCTGCGAACGGTGAAGTTTTGACAGGACAAGGGCTCGCCGATCATCCGGAAGGATTTACACTCCTTCACGGACAAGAACTGAATGAAGTCCTGATGCAAGTCAAAGTCGGAGAGCAACTCGACTGGACAGAAGGGACAGTTCATCTCACAGGACAAATTTCAGCGATTCAAAATGTTAACGGTCATCGGGCACTCGTCATTCTGGAAGACGCGCAGGTGACAAATGCCGTTCAAACAACAGCGATGGACCGGATGGAACTGGTCGTCGGTGAAATCACATCAGCTTTCCCAGGAACAGAAGTCGAAGCGTTAAAACCGATTCCTGAGACAGTCGAATTCGAACGGATTGAACGTCCGTTGACAGCAGCCGACCCAATCTTTGAAGCTGTTCGGGAAATGCGGGAAGGACGGGCTGACCGTCAATTGTTGCCACAGTTGATTGACCGGACACTCAATCAATTACCGGACGCTTGGTTACTCCGCCTAGAGTTGCTCGAACTGGCCGATGAAGTCGATCAGCCGCGACTAATCGCTGATCTCGACCGTCTGAAGCAGACATCGGTCGAACGGGAAGAATTGATTACACGCGGTATGCGTCTGCTGGATCTCGTCCGGTAAGCGGACGGTCGAGAAATCCCTTGAAACCTGTTAGAATGGAAACCGTGTGAAAGTGAAACGGAACAGGGGAGTGACCGATATGAAACAACCGAACTACTATCAGGACGTCAAACAATTCCATCAGACGTTCCATCATCCGGGGGCGGATCAACCGACAGCGATTCCGCTCGACCGCGGTGTCAAACGGGCGACCTGGACAGCAGAAGAAGCAGTCGTCGAGTTCCTGCATCAGTCGTCGCAAAACGAAACGGAGTTTTTAGCTGCCATCGAGACGTTTAAGGCAGGACTCGATCAGGCCGTTAAAAAATCACTGAAGGAAACCTATCCGGTGACGGAAGTCGAACGGCTCGTCGGCCAAGGTGATGCCTTGACGGATGCCCTGTACTTCATCATGGGCAGTTTTGTTGAAGCCGGTCTTGAGCCGGGACCGTTGTTCGAAATCGTCCAACAGGCCAACATGGCGAAACTCGGTCCGGACGGCCAACCGATTTTCCGGGAATCGGATCAGAAGGTCATGAAGCCGGACGGCTGGTTGCCGCCGGAGCCGCAACTCGAAGCAGAAGTAGTGCGCCAAATGAAAGAAAAAGCATGAAAAAAGGAAGTAAGCCGCACATGCGGTTTACTTCCTTTTTGTTCAGACCTGATAACGGGACAACGACAACTTCCCGGGACGATCAAAGACGATTCCTTCCGCCTCGAGTGCCAGTTGTTGCTCGTCACCGTCCAGCGAGATTTCGCCTTTGGCATTTAAGACGCGGTGCCACGGCAGGTGTTCCGTCCGGCTGAGACTGTGCAGAATCCGTGCCACTGTTTCCGGCAAGCCGGGCGACTTGACCGTACGTCATGACACGCCCTGCCGGAATCGAACGGATGATAGCCACGACCTCTTGTGTGAACGGAATCAAAGGGTTTCCTTCGTGGAGACGATATACTGTTGAATCTTATCATCTTCATCAAACCCGATCGTGACATCGGTGATCCCTTGTTGCAGACGGATCTGCAGTTCGAGCCGGTCTTTGATGTCATCCGCCTGTGCAATCGTCAAGGCCGGATCGACTTCGATCTCGACTTCGACATGGAAATGATCCCCTTCCTTGATGACTTCGAGCTTACTGATGTCGCGAACATCGGCATCTTTCATGATGAGACCGCCGAGCCGTGCTGCCATCGTCTCATCGGCTTCACCGAGCGCACCGGCCGCGTTTTGTAAAAAGACGTTGCCGACGACATAAAACATCATCAGTCCGATGATGATCGACGCAATCCCTTCCGCCTGATGGAACGGTGTCAGGTGCGAGATGATGACGGCAATCATCGCGACGAGTCCGCCGGCCGTTGCGACTAAATCTTCGAGGAAGACAAGCCGTGTCGCGGGTTTTGCCTGTTTTAAGGCACGGAAGCTGTCGAGAATCAATTTGGGGCCTTTTGTCGTGAGGCGGGCATCGTGGGCGATTTCCTGCATCGCTTTGTAAAAGACGCCGCTTTCGAGGACGACACCGACAAATAAGACGGACAGTGTAATCCAAAAACCGGTTGATTCGGTCGGTTCAATGATATGGGCAATGCCTTCATGAATCGTTTCGTAGGCCATGATGCCGACGAATAAAATCGCCCCGAGCAGGACGAGGTTGACGAGACGGCCGAACCCGTTCGGGAACCGTTTAGTTGGCGCCTTCTTACTGAGGGCGGAGCCAATGAAGACAAAAAACTGGTTGGCGGCATCGCCGAACGTATGCATCATCTCGGCAAACATAGCGACGTTTCCCGTTAAGACATAAGCAACTGCTTTAATGATGGCGATAATCGAGTTAACGATACCGGCGGTCAGAGCCGAGCGGTTACCGCGTTTTAATAAGGTAATGAATTCTCCCATGATGCGTCTCCTTTAGCTAATAAACTTGATTACTAATAGTAGTATGTTACACCAGATGACGTGATTAAAACCAATTCAAACAAAAAAAGACCAAATCGCTATAAGGCGATTCGGTCAAATAAGCATTATTTTAAATCTACTTTTTTGTTGATTTCATTCGAGTCGTCGTTGCCGACCGCTTTTTTCAACAGCTGTTTGACGGATTTCGTCGTGTTTCCTGTTTCCCAGTATTCGGCGCCTTCCGTGTTGACCTTGATCAGGACAACTTTTGGATCTTCGTACGTCGTACCGAGGTACGCTTCGTAACGCGGGCTCCACAATTCTTTTTTACGGGCTACATCTTCGACGAATTCTGCTTTTCCGCGAATCGAGACATATGATTTGTCGACATACGCGACGTTGACGTTCGGATTTTTAAGGATTTCAGTATATTTGCCTGTATCTTTTGATGTAAGGAACCAGAGATCGCCATCGAACTCGATATCCTGTGTTTGCATCGGACGTGAGACGAGACCTTCGTCAGAAACAGTCGTCAGCATCGCTGTTTCGATTTTATCGATTAATTTTTTGACCGTTTCGACGGCTTCTTGATTTGATGTATGATTCGTTGACATAAAAAACACCTCATCCTTTAAGTTTTTGTTGCGGCTACTTTAAGAATGTTCCCTGAATTTCAAATTGAAAACGTCGCCATCCGGTAAACAGGCAGTTTAATTGCATTCGATTATCAGACAGGCGTACAGTTTAGACATGAAGTCAACATCAAGGGGAGAGATTATACATGAAATTAAGTATTTTAGATCAGTCGCCGGTCTCAAAAGGACAGACGCCGTCAGAAGCCTTACATGAAACGGTTGAACTGGCGAAGATTGCCGATGAACTCGGTTATACGCGGTTATGGGTGTCGGAACACCACTTTGCGAAGACGCTTGCCGGATCAAGTCCGGAAGTTCTGATCGCCTACATGGCAGCCGTCACGAAACAGATTCGTCTTGGTTCAGGGGGCGTCATGTTACCGCATTACAGTCCGTATAAAGTCGCGGAGAACTTCCGTGTCCTCGAAGGACTGGCACCGAACCGGATTGATTTAGGACTCGGTCGTGCACCGGGCGGCATGCCGCTCGCGACACGTGCCCTTCAGGAAGGATCGTCACCGCGGTTCGGCGGAGCCGACTACGGCGCTCAACTCGATGATCTCGTGGATTATTTGAAAGACGGTGCACCGGCTGATCACCGCTTTGCAGGACTCGTCGCGACACCGGAAGTCGATACGACACCGGAAGCCTGGTTGCTCGGATCAAGCGGCGGCAGTGCGTTAAATGCCGCACAGCGCGGATTTGGATTTGCCTTCGCCCATTTCATCAACGGACAAGGCGGTCAAGAAGTAATGGATTATTACCGTCATAACTTCATGGCGACGTCATTTAATGAGACACCGCAGACACTCGTCTCGATTTTCGTGACATGTGCCGAAACAACGGAAGAAGCGGAACGTTTGGCTTCGAGTCTCGATTTGTCATTGCTCTTGCTTGAAAAGGGAGTTTCCTCTACCGGTACTCCGACTCCGGAAGAAGCAGCGGCTTATCAGTACTCGTTCCAAGATCAGTTCCGGATCGCCGAAAACCGGAAACGGATGATCGTCGGAAACCCGGAAGATGTGGCGCGTCAGCTGCAAAATCTCGCCAACTCTTACGGAACGGATGAAGTGATGATTGCTTCGATGATTGCCGACAAGGAAGCAAAACAACAATCACTCCGTCTCATCATGGATGCAGTCAAAGCAACGGTTTAATGAATGAAGAACGTTCATCTCAGCTCGCTGAGGTGGACGTTTTTTCATGCCCGGGAAGAGATTCCTTCGTAAAGCGTTCCGTCCGGACGTCGTGGCGCAAGTGGAAAAACCCGATTCCGACCGTTACGAGTAAACCGATGGAACTGATTCCGAGGATCAGATTGAGTGAGATGTAATCACTTAACAAGCCGAATAACAACATCCCGATTGGCGTAATGCCCATTGCGAGTGATTCCAGAACACCGATAACCCGCCCTAAGTAAGCAGGATCGGTTTGCCGCTGGACGAGCAACTGGATCGGAATGTTTGACCGGAGGATGATGAACCCGACCGTAAAGGAGAAGAGGAGAAAATAACCAAATGTCCAGTTCGACGGAACGATCCCGAGTAACGGTAACAGCGGTGAAAGAAATAACACCCCGACTAAAGCAACTGACTGGAACAACGTCATCAACGGACGCTTGATGGTGAAGCGGGGAAGAGCAAGCATCAGGGAGCTGAGCAACAGACCGGCACCTAAAGCGGCTTCAATCGTTCCGAATTGGAAAGCGGTGAAGCTAAGGCCGTCGAGCAGGATAATCGGATAGATGACTTCGAGTGCAATGAAAAAGAAATTCAAGACAAGTGCCATCAAGATGAGTGTCGTCAGGACACGTTGCTTGAATAAATAGCTGTAGCCTGACTGAAAGTCTGTCCAAAATGAAGGCGAGCTTTCTTCACGGGGAGAAGGAATGGTTCTAAATGTCAGACTGGCGTTCCAAATCGCGGCTAAGGTGAATAACGTGAGTGGCAAGAGGGCAAAAAGATGGATTGGTGCAAAGGCTAACAGGAAACCGGCCAGCATCGGAGCAACAATCGATGAAAGGGAGCTGATGCTTGAAATGAGGGAATTACCGCGCTGTAATTCGGCATCATCGAGTAGACGCGTCAATGAACTCATCAAGGTGACGGAAAGGAATGTCGACAGAACAGTCAAAAGGGCACTGATGATCATGTAATGAATGGTGTGGACAGGAAAGAAGACGGCGTATCCTGCAAATAGGGCGAGTATGAAGGCACTTGTCGCCTCGGTCGTGACGATGATTTTTTTCCGGTTCCAGCGATCAGATAGAACACCAGCAACCGGGGATAACAGAATCCTCGGTAGCGTGCCGGCAAGTAAGACAAGTGCGAATTGAAGACCGGAAGACGTTTCCCGTAACACGGTCAGACCGGCGACAAACGTAAACAGACTGGCGGCGAATAACGAACAAAACTTACCGAACAGTAGCCGTTGCAGATTTTTTGACATCATGATTCCTCCTTTTTTTGTTCAATTTAATTGAACTTTCCTTTATACTAGAGGAATAGGGAATGATTGTAAATATAAAAGTTAAATTTAATTTAACTTATTTGATAAAGTGAGGGACCAACGATGCTTGGACAACGAATTAAAAGTTTCCGGAAAGCGAAAAAAATGACGCAATCTGATGTCGCGGACGGCATCATGACGAAGTCGATGCTCAGTATGATCGAGAACGAAAAAGCTACGCCGTCTTTGCCGGCGTTACAATCGATCGCAAGCCGTCTGCATGTCTCCATCGACGAGTTATTGATTGATCCGCGTGCCGTCGAAATGAAACAGATGATTGAAAAAATCAATTCGGCCGCAAGCGGTTATTATGCGGAAGGACAGATTGCGACGATGCTCGAGCCGTATTTAGAGCCCGCCATCAATTCGTACTGGCAAGGACAAGTTTATTACGAGTATGGAAGTGCTCTACGTTTTTCCGATACTGAAAAAGGATTACATTACTTCGATTTGGCGGAAGACGTATTTAAACAGCTTGGCTTACGGGATGAACAGATTAAAGTACAGATTTCAAAAGTCTATTTTTTATTTTTCCTGCGCCGTTACGAAGAAGCGTACCGGAAGATTGACGGGATGATGATTTTTCAGGATGTCCCGCTCGCGCATGAGACGTTTCTTGATTATCAAATGTTGCAGGCAATCCGTGTCAGTGTGATTGATGATAACTGGAGTCAGTCAATCGTGTTCTTACGGGAAGGGATCCGCTACATGCGGGAAAAGGGTGTCTACAGTGATGTCAGTAACTATCACCGGTTGCTCGCCCTGTTTTTAAGTTTGGAAGAGGAGTACGAAGCGGCAGAATTTGAACTTGAAAAATTACAGCACTTCTTTTTATTCACGGAAGCGACGCCACTGGATCAAATTCTTGTCGACTTGACGAAAGGATCGATTGCCGTCCATCGCAAGGATTACGCCGCAATTCGTGAGGTACGGGAACGACTGATCGAAGTTGAAATTGAAGCCTGCCTTCATTACATCGGGTATTTCGAAGTCTATCTTTGTCTGTGGAATGATGTAAAAGAGACACTTCCGTTTGACCTGCCAAGCGCAATTTCGAAAATTTGGAGGAATGCGCACTTATGGCGGGCCGGTGGTGAGTACGATCACGCGATGATGTTATACGCGCTCACACTTGCAATGCGGGCCGGAGTCGGATTGGATCGTCAAGCAGAAGTGGAAGAACTCACGAGACAACTGTCACCCGGTCATTTCAAACGGCAAATTGAGGAAATGTTAGCAGATTTGGAATGAAAAAAACAGGACCAATCGGGAAAATACCCGGTTGGTCCTGTTGGATTAGAGTGCTTTAAAACCAAGTAACTTTTGTGTCCAGTAGCGTTCAGACAGACGACTGATGCCGAGTGACGGTGTGTTGGCATGAATGAACTGATCGTTGTTCAACATGATGCCAATGTGAGTCGGACCGGCTGCATACGTATTTTCGAAGAAAATGATGTCGCCGCGGACCGGTTGACGTAATTTCGATAATTTTTGACCAAGGTAGCCGTCATTGTTCCAGTAGCCGTTGACGTTCGTCCGGGCCACCTTGTAGCCGGCCGTATTGAGCGCATAATTGATGAAACCGGAGCAATCGAATCCACCGTTGACGGGACTGCTTGAACCCCAGACGTACGGTGTACCGAGGTACTGTTGACCGATTGAGATGGCTTTTTCCATGATGCCTGACGCCGGAATCGTCGTCGTTGGCGGGGTGACGGGTGGTGTCACCGGAGTAGAGACAGAGCCGGTCGTGATGTAGGCTTTAGCCACATAATAATAAGCGGTACCGATTTTAATCTGATACCAGCCGGCACTTGTACCGGTCGTTTCGCCCATGACTTGAACCGTTGATCCGTGTGCAAGTTGTGTGAAGACGGTCGATGCCGTCGATGGAGCAGTCCGGACATTTAGGCCGGTCGGTGCATCGACTTTATACGTTTTCGACTGGTCGACCGGTGTGACCGAGACACCCGGTGTTGAAGGAGCGGGCGGCGGTGCATCCTTAGCCGTCGCTGAGACATAACTCGAGGCGACATACAGTGCTTTGCCGTCCAATTGAATTTGATACCACGTATCGACCGCACCTGTTACTTTCAGGACGGTTTTGTGCGCCAGTGTTTTATAGATTTTTCCTGTCGTCGAAGCGGAAAGGCGGGCATTCAGCCCTTCTTTAGCATTGACTTCGTACTGCTTGGACGAATCGACAGCTTTGACGGCCGTTGAAACAGGAGGTGTGACCGGTGTCGTGACCGGCGGTTTTGATCCTGTCGTCACGGTCGATTTTTTAGCGGTGACCAGTGTCGTATGGACATAAGCAGATTTGTTTTTGTAATTGATTTCGTACCATTCACCGGTTTTCTTTTTAACGGAAAGACTGACGTTCTTCGCCAGTTTACCAAGCGATTTAGAAGCGGTCGTTGCTTTCTCACGCACGTTGACGGACGAGGTGTTCGTTATGTAGGTCGTGGTTGTCGGTGCTTTTGCTGGAACGGTTTTGACGTATGCGGCTGTAATGAAAGCCTTTTTCGATTGGTGACGAATTTCGTACCAGGATCCGGTCTTTTTGACTGCAGTGACCGTCGTTCCTTTTTTAAGTGTGGTGATGACAGGAGCGGAAGTAGTGGCAGCAGTCCGGATGTTGACGTTGTCTGTCAAGATGAGTGTCGTTGATGCGGCTTCGACGCCGGTGGCTGAGCTGATCAGCGCAAGTGTCGTCAAAGTGAGAAAAGTCTTTTTCACGTAGTGTGGCTCCCTTCCAAAATAGTGAGTCTTGTTCGATGAGGCATCGAATCATTGTTACCATTTTGTCATAAGAAGACAGGGATTCACCTTATTTTAAAATATATTTTTTGAGAAAGAAATTCGAGTTATTTTCAAAAAAAGAAGAAAGAATTGTAAACGAGAATTATTTTCAGTAATCCTGTACACTAAAGATAATTTGGAAGGAGGACTCGCATGTTAAAACGATTTTATCACTATTACATACCGCATAAACGATTGTTTTGGCTGGATTTTTCGTCCGCCTTGTTCGTCGGTCTGCTCGAGCTCGCTTTTCCGCTTGCTGTCAAATGGTTCATCGATTCACTGTTACCGGACGGTGAGTTAAACTGGATCATTCTCGTCAGTGTCGGATTACTCGGTCTGTATGTCATCAGTACGTTGATGCAGTTCGTCGTCAACTACTTTGGTCATAAGCTCGGCATCAACATCGAGACGGATATGCGGCGGCAATTATTCGGTCATGTCCAAAAACAGTCGTTCCGTTTTTTTGACAATACGAAGACCGGTCATATCATGAGCCGGATTACAAATGACTTGTTCGACATCGGTGAACTGGCCCACCATGGTCCGGAAGATGCCTTTATTGCCGTCATGACATTGATCGGTGCATTCTCGATCATGCTGACGATCAATGTGCCGCTTGCACTGGTGACGATTATTGCCGTTCCGTTCCTGATCTGGTTGATCAGTTATGCGAACGTCCGGATGAACCGGTCGTGGGACCGGATGTACGGTAACATTGCCGAGGTCAACTCCCGGGTGGAGGACAGTGTCTCCGGCATTCGCGTCGTTCAATCGTTTACGAATGAAGCACATGAAGTGGCACGGTTCGAAAAAGACAATCGGACATTCCGGCAGTCGAAGATCAATGCCTATAAAGTCATGAGTACGAGTCTGTCCGGTATCTATCTGACGACCCGGTTGATGACGCTTGCCGTCCTCGTCGTCGGAGCATACCTCAGTTACCAGGATAAACTGAGTTACGGAGAGTTGGTCGGATTCATTCTCTATATGAACATCTTATTGAAACCGATTGATAAAATCACAGCATTACTCGAACTCTATCCAAAAGGAATGGCCGGTTTTAAACGGTTCCTGGAAATGATTGATCATGATGAAGAACTCAAGGATGCTCCGGATGCCATTCAAGTATCAACGTTAACGGGTGCGATCCGGTTTGATGACGTCAGCTTCGGTTACGAAGCCGAGCGGTTGATTTTAAAAGACATCAGCCTGTCTGTAGAACCGGGACAGACGATTGCCTTTGTCGGAACGTCAGGAGCAGGGAAGACAACGATTTGTTCCCTGATTCCGAGGTTTTATGACGTGACGGATGGTGCCATTACGATTGACGGCATCGATATCCGGCAGATGACGAAATCGTCGTTGCGGCAACAAATCGGAATCGTGCAACAGGATGTCTTTCTGTTTTCGGGAACGATTGCTGAAAATATTGCGTACGGCGATTTGTCGGCCGATCGTGCTGACATCGTGGAAGCGGCGGAACGGGCGCATCTCGGACAGATGATTGCCGATTTACCGGACGGATACGACACCGAGATCGGGGAACGGGGATTGAAGCTGTCAGGTGGACAAAAACAACGGTTGGCGATTGCGCGGATGTTCTTGAAAAATCCGCCGATCCTGATTCTGGATGAAGCAACGTCGGCTCTTGATACCGAAACGGAAGCAATCATCCAAGAGTCTTTGGCCGAACTGTCGAAAAACCGGACGACGCTGATCATCGCACACCGTCTGGCGACGATTCGTCAAGCAGACCGGATTCTGGTCGTGACGAAAGACGGAATCGTTGAAGACGGGACACACGAAGAACTGGTCGAAAATGGAGGGTACTTCGCACGACTCCTTGACCGCCAACGCGTCTGATAAACCGGAAGTCAACTCATCCTCAAGATGAGCAGGGCTTCCGGTTTTTTGATCGATGGAAGAAAGGCGGAATGATTTTACAGGAAGCGGGAACATATAAGAGAAGGGAGGACGGGGACATGTACGGTTTGTTTTGTGAGAACTATAATGAAACCTATTCGACGTTACATGGGGAATCTTCACATGATTTTCACCGCTTTTTTGCCTTGTCATATACGATTCACAATACGGTCTTCGACAAAGCAGCGTATGACCGGATGATGCAAATCGTCAAACAGAAGACAACCCGGTTTTCAGCTCTGCGCAGCCGATATACACCGCTCTTGATTTCGCATATCCAACTCAACAGTTCCGAACCGGAGCGGTTGCTCGAACGGGTCATCGAGGCGGAACGCCATATCAAACGGCGTTTCATTAAAGAAAAGGCGGTCCGGCCTTTTTTTGCTCTCGGCGAAGTCTTGAACCGTGAACAGGGCATTGATGCCTTTCCGATTGTGGAACAACTTCGACAGACACGCCCTGTCCTCAATCTAGCGAAACAATATGTCGTGACATCGACGCTTATGGAAGGGGGCAACCTTCCGGAACGCTTCACCGAGACGGTCGATGAGGCCGAACAGTGGCTCGAACGATGGATGAAGCCGTCGAGCGAACGGTTGATGACAGCACAGATTTTAGCTTCATCCGGTGCGATGGATGATCAAAAATCCAGGATTCAAGCCTGGTGTGAAATGATGGAAGAGCGGGAATTGCGGATTTGGGATCGAATTTTCCCGTTGCTGGCGTTACTGGAGACAACCGAACGGGTCGATATGATTTACGTGACACGTGTCGTCGACCGGGAACGGTCTCGGAACCGCTTTTCGGATGAAGTCAATTGGTTGATTGCGTTTCATCTGTTGCTTGCGAAAAGCGGCAAAAGCCGCCTGCAGTCGGCCCTGCTAATTTTAGCAACGCTTGAACTGACAAAAAAGCCGTGAGAAAACATTCAAAAAAGATCCTCGGCGAATTCGTCGAGGATCTTTTGATAAGTCCGATGATTAGTCAAACGTCGTAAAAGTGGCATGCTGTTCGACCGGATACAACTCTTTACCGGCGACATCATTTAAAATCAGTTGATTGCGTGAAACGGACATGCCAAGATTATCAGCTGCCGGACCATGCGACAGTTCGAGATTCGTTGTCGCATATAAATGATGGTTCGTTGGTACGGTACGGCTGATCCGGTAGTTGGCGTCGACCTTCCAGGCTTGTTCACCTTCGAACTCGATGTCGAGCCGGTTAGTGAAGCGGGGAAGCGATGGAACGAAACCGGTCGCAGCGACGACGGCACCGGTTTTGGAAGTCCGTTGTTCATTCAGTTCGGTATGCCGCATCGTGATCGTAAAGTCCGAATCGTATGAAATCTGATCGACTTCCAAGTTGGCCCGGATTTTGACCCGTTGTTGTTCTTCCGGTGATAAATCATAGAGGTGTTCATAAATGGCTTGCAGTGTTTCGGGACTGATGCCGTTTTGGGACCGCGTGAATTTGGCGACTGCTTCCTGTCTGATAGCAAGCGGCAGACTGTTGAAGTAACGGACGTAACTTGGAGAAAAGATTTCTTCACCCAGTTTGCCGGTCTCAAGCGTCTCGAAAATAGTCGAGCGGGAAATCCATTCGAGTTCAAAGGTTTCCGGACGGTCGCTCGTCAGTAAATCGAGGAAAATTTCAGCCGCACTTTGACCGGAACCGACAATGCTGACTTTATCCTGTTGCAGGATGGCTTCTTTTTCCATGACGTATTGGGTGTTATGGATGACATTTTTATCAAAACTCTCCGGAATCGAAGGTTTCGAACCGGTTCCGAGCACCACGTTGCGTGTTTCGTATGTCGTCCGTTTACCGGTCGCGACTTCTTCGACCAAGACTTCATAACTGTCACCCGTATCTTGAATATCGATGACGCGGGTCGAAAAATGTAAATCATCTAGCTGAGTCGAGACCCATTTCAAGTAGGCATTATATTCTTGTCGCGAAATAAGTAGTTTTTCGTAAAAATAAAACGTATGCAAACGGTTGAGGGATCGTAAATAGTTCAAATACGTAAACGGGCTTGTCGGATCGGCAAGTGTGACAAGATCGGAAATGAAGCTTGTCTGCATCATCGAATCCTTGATCATCATCCCGGGATGCCAAGAGAATTGTTCGCTTTCGTCAAAAAATAGTGTCCGTAAAGGTGTCGGATGGGCCAGAGCACTTAACCCCAGATTCATCGGTCCGATCCCTACGCCAATCAAATCATACATAAAAAAAGCCTCCCAATCGATATTGTTATAAAACAATACCCGATATAGGAGGGGGTTGAAACGTATCTTGTCAGTTCTTTACAGTTGATCGGTCGTTGTTGTTTTGGTCGAAACCGTCATTTGTTTCCCGTCACGGATGATGTTCAACGTGACGTTGCCGTCCGATTTGATCAACGCGGTTTTAATGTCGACAAAACTTTTGATTTCCTCATTATTGATTTTCGTGATGACATCACCGGTTTTCAATTTTGCAGAAGCGGCGGGACTGTTCGGTTCGACGGACATGACGACGACGCCTGTTTTTTGTGATTCCGGCAATTTGACTTGATCCAGCAGGTAACCGGCTGGGAAGGCTGAGACATCCTGCAGTGCGACACCGAGTGTCGGATGTTTAACTTCACCGTTTGTTTCGAGCTGTTTTAAAATCGGCAGTGCATCATCGATCGGGATGCTGAAACCGACGCCTTCGACGCCAGTTTCGGCAATCTTCATCGAGTTGATGCCGACCAGTTGTCCTTGTTCATTGATCAAGGCACCACCGGAGTTCCCCGGATTGATGGCGGCATCCGTTTGGATCACCGTCGTATTGAAGTCGTCCTGTCCATCCTTGTTCGTATCAACGGGAACCGTCCGATCGTTTGAGCTGACGATCCCTCGGGTGACCGAGTTTTGGAACTCACCGAGCGGGTTACCGATGGCGAGCACGGTTTGACCGGCTTTTAAGTCAGCCGATTTTCCGAGCGTGATGACGGACGGAACATCACTGGCGTTGACTTCCAATACGGCTAAATCGTACGTTTCGTCACTGCCCAGTAATTTGGCGCTGAGTGTTTTGCCGTTGTTTAACGTAACCTCGAGTTTAGAGGCTCCGTCGACGACGTGGTGGTTCGTAATGATGTAGGCTTTACCATCTGTTTTTTTATAAATGACACCTGAGCCGGAACCCGCTGCTGCCTCTTCCTGACTCATCGAATTCCCCGATTGATAGTTCGTGACCGTGACGACAGATTTTTGAGCCGTTGCGACAGCGTTTGTCACGGGATCGCTTGTCGTCGTCGAAATTTGTTTTGGCATGCCGTTTGAGAGTGGTGTATCGGCGACTTGCTGTTCTTGATCCATTAAAATCGGAAAGGCGACCGTTGCGGTAAGTACAGCACCGATGATGCCTCCGGTAAGTCCCGGTAAGAGTTGTCTTGTTTTTCCTGCCATCGAAATCCATCCCTTCATGTAGTGTTTTTCTAAGATTAATGTATCAAATTTAATCGTCCGGAATGAAATTACGGTGGTTTTTCCAAAATGCCTCATCATTCCCCATAATTCGACAACAATCTCAAACAGTTGAGTCGCGTCGGCCAGTTCGGTACACTGAGTGTGTTTCGTACTTAAGTAACCGACTTAGTCACAAAGGGAGAGATTCAGATGAAGTATGTACTGCGTGTTTTGTATGGTGCCGGTCTGTTGTTTGCCGGAATCGGTCATTTTCGAAATGAAAAGGGGTTCGTTAAGATTATGCCCGCTTTCATCCCGTTCAAACGTTTTTTCGTCCAGGTGACGGGTGTCATCGAAATCCTGTACGGTTTGATGTTGCTGTCCGGACGTGGTGTTGATCTCGTCCGGAAGACATTACCGGCATTTTTATATGCCGTCTTACCGGCAAACATCAATATGGCAGTCAATCCGAAACCGATTAACGGAAAAACATTGCCGGCTTGGGGACTATGGGGCCGTTTGCCGTTGCAGTGGGTCTTGATTGCGTTTGCTAAACGTTTGAAATAAGGACTGCATTAAATTGTCAGGACAAAACAAAAGGGTGACCGGAAAGCAATCAGTTGCTTTTCCGGTTACCCTTTTCATCATTCAATTAAAAACGTTTTTCGACGGCGAGGATGGCTGCGTTGGCAATGTCTTCGTATGTCGAATCGTTCGGATGGAACTGGTCGCTTGAAAGATCACGTTTGACGTCACGGACGAGATTAAACGTATCGATGATTTCGATATCGTATTTCAGACCGAGTGTCCGTGATTTCGCATTCCATTCCTGGACGATGGCGTCAAACGCCTGTCCATTTTCACTGGCGCGGAACGGATTGTAGAGTCCGACATAAAAGATGACGGCATCCGGATTTTCTTCACGCAGGATCTTGAATGTCTTGGCGAGGTTGGTTTGGGCCGTTGCAATCGTGGCGGCTGTCTTTTTCGCATTGAAGTTTGCGACACCTTCACCGCGGTTGAATAAATCGTTTCCGCCAATCGTCACCGAGATGACTTTCGCTTGGGACAACGTGCGACGGACTTCCTTTTGTTTCAATTGTTTTAAGAGATCTTCCGTCCGGGCACCGCTGACGGCGAGATTTTGGAAACGTTCGACGCGGTCCTTTTTGACAAGCTCGCGGCCGACGATAGCGGCGTAACTGTTTCCGTTCGAGGCACCGACGCCGCGTGTCAGGGAATCACCGAGCGCGACATAGGTTCCGCCTTTTTTGACCGGTTCTTCCTTGGTCGGCGTCAAGACGGCCCGTTTCGGGGGATTGACAACATCGTTATAGGCACTGGCAAAGCCGTACCCGAAGACTGCCGTTAAAATAAGAGAAACTATTAAAAAAAGTGGCCAAAGATATCGTTTCATGAACCGTTCCTCCTTTTGCTGTTACTATGATTGTAGCAAACCTTTTTGGAATGTGCGGTTTTGAAGTGTTCCAATAAGGTAAATCATTCATTATTCCGCTAGAATGGATACTAAGAGGTGAGAGACGTGAAACCAACCGTAAAATTAGAATCAGTCACAAAAGTCATTGGAAAGAAAACGATCATCGATAATATTTCATTTGAAATCTTCCCCGGTGAAGTGTTCGGATTCCTCGGACCCAATGGTGCCGGAAAGACGACGACGATCCGTATGCTCGTCGGATTAATCAAACCGACATCCGGTAAAATCACGGTCTGCGACTTTGATGTCCGGAAACAGTTTGTTCAAGCGATGCAACGAATCGGCTCGATCGTTGAAAATCCCGAACTGTACAAATATCTGACGGGTCGTGAAAATTTACAAGTCTTCTCACGGATGTTGCCGAATGTCGACGATGCCCGGATCCAAGAAGTCATTGACCTGGTCGATTTGACGGCACGCGTCGACGATCAAGTCCGGACCTATTCGCTCGGGATGCGTCAGCGTCTCGGGATTGCCCAAGCGTTGCTCGGACGGCCCGACGTCCTGATTCTTGATGAACCGACGAACGGACTCGATCCGATGGGAATCCGCGATTTACGTCAATTCATCCGGAAATTGGTCGATGAGACCGGTTTGTCGGTCCTCGTTTCCAGTCATATCCTGGCGGAAATCGAGATGCTGGCGGATCGTGTCGCCATCATGAGTTACGGAAAAATCGTGCAGGTCGGAACGGTCAAGGAACTGGTCGAGTCGCTTGCACCGGGAGTCGACTGGCGTGTCGATGATGCGTTTAAAGCAAACGAAATCCTGTCCGCGTCGCCTGACGTCCAGGTCTCGGAAATTGTGGATGCCAATACGGTCCATACTCTGATGGATGCAAGCAAGACACCATCCTTGAATAAACAGCTGTTCGAAGCGGGTGTCGAAGTGTGGACGATCGAACGGAAAGTCCAGACGCTCGAAGATCTCTTCATTACATTGACAGGAGGAGATCATATTGCGTAATCCGAACATGCTCGGTTTGATTCAAAACGAAGTCATGAAGATTGCTTCGAAAAAACGTTTTGCCGTCGTTGCCATCATCTTAGTGGTCCTCGTCTCGATGTTCACGTATGCGCAGTACCGTGACATTCAGGAACAGATCAAGAAACAGGGAACGCTCGATTGGCGGGTCGAGTTGCAACAGGATATCGTCGATACTCAAAACCGTCTGGCTTCGAGCAGTATCCAGGACGAATTCCGCCAGTTTTTAGAATTTGATTTAAAGCAAAATCAATATTATCTCGATAACGACATCAATCCGAATTATCCGGGGGCGCCGACCTTCATCCGGATCTTCTTCTCCCAAGGATTGACGTTAATTCTACCGCTCTTCATCATCGTTATCATGGCAGATATCGTCAGCGGAGAGCAGAATGACGGGACAATTAAGACGTTGCTGTCCCGTCCTGTAAGGCGCTGGAAGATCCTGATGGCGAAATGGTTGACGGTCCTGCTCTATACGTCGATGCTGATGGCGTTGACTGCCGCCGTCTGTTATGCGATTTCCGGTATCGTTCTCGGATATGACGGTTGGACCGCACCGATCCTGACCGGATTCCAGGCGTCGCCGAGTGGAACGTTCTCGACCGAATTCGTGCATACGATACCGATGTGGGAATATCTGCTGATGGCGATTGGTCTCGCCTGGATCGTCACGGCCGTCGTCGCGACGATTGCCTTAATGGTGTCCGTGCTTGTCAAAAACACGGCAACCGGTATCGGCATCATGATGGCTGTCCTGATTTCCGGAACTTTGCTGACGACGCTTGGTTCAAGCTGGACGAGTTCGAAATATCTCGTCAACGTCAACTTCGGTTTGATTAACTATCTCGACGGACAAGCTCCGCCGATCGAAGGGATGACGTTACCGTTCTCGCTCACCGTTCTGCTCTGCTGGACGATCGGCGCGTTGGTTGTCGCATTCTGGAATTTCACACAAAAAGATATGTACTGATACGTACAGTTCAAAAAAAAGTCCCTTCTCCGTAATGGAAAAGGGACTTTTTGCAGATGTCGGGCATCTGCATGGAATCAAGAGGGGAATCCCTCTGAAAAGAAGCCGATGCAGGTCGGCTTCTGCGCTACGTAACAATCGTACTTTTATCATAGCGATTCCAGTAATTGGTGTCAAACCTGCTTGAAAGGGTTTACGAAGTCCTGGTTTTGTCAAAAGGTATCTAAAGACAACGAGGAGGTGCCGAAATGGCTGATTGGGGAATTATGCTGACAGGTTTGGTCATTTGTGGATGGTGTGTATTTAGTGCGGTATACGATGACTTCATCCGCCGTGTGTAACAGAACTCATTGAACCGTCTTCTTTTATGAGAAGGCGGTTTTTTTTGTCGTGTCTGCGACTTGTCCGGATATGATACACTGACTACAAAAATGTATGAACTAGGAATGGTGATGTCATTGAGTAAACAGCCCGTCATTGTCATCGTTGGACCGACCGCTGTCGGAAAAACGAAGACAGGAATTGAATTAGCAAAAAAATTAAACGGTGAAATCATTTCCGGTGATTCCGTTCAGGTCTATAAACAGATGGACATCGGATCCGCCAAGGTGACACATGAAGAGATGGAAGGAGTCCCGCACCATCTGCTCGATCTCGTCGATCCGGATGACGAGATGAGCGTCGCGCGTTTTCAAACGCTGGCCCGGACAGCAATCGATGAGATTGCCGCCAAAGGCAAGCTGCCGATCATCGTCGGCGGAACCGGACTCTACATCCGGGCGATTCTGTACGATTATCAATTTACCGTCCAGGCGGAAAATAAAGCGTTGCGCGAGGAGCTGGAACAGTTCGCCCAAGCGGAAGGAGCAATGGCTCTGCATGAACGCTTGCGCCAGATGGATGCCAAACGGGCGGACGAAATTCACCCGAACAATATTCAACGGGTCGTCCGGGCGATCGAAGTCGCGATGAGCGGACAGACGCAAGTCTCCGGCAGTGAACCGAGTTTGTATGACAGTCTGTTGTTCGTCTTACATATGGAAGACCGAGAACAGCTGTACGACCGGATTGATCAGCGGGTCGACTTAATGATTGATCAGGGATTGGTTGCGGAAGTCGATCGATTGGTTGCAGCCGGCTATCAGGATACGAAAGCGATGCAGGCAATCGGCTACAAGGAAATCGTTCCGGTTCTCGAAGGGGCACCGCTCGAACCGGCCGTTGCACAGCTGAAACGGAACACCCGTCGCTTCGCCAAACGGCAACTGACATGGTTCCGCCATCAATTTGACGGAAATTGGATTGAAATGGGAAGGCTTTCATTTGAAGAAAACTTCAAAATTATCTATGATAGAACAGTAGGGTTTCTGAAAGCGGTTAAATCGGAGTAGCCTGAAAGAAAAACAGATAAAAATAGAGGGGGCACGGGGGCTTATGAAGGCAACGTACAACATTCAAGACTATTTCTTAAATCAATTACGAAAAGATTCGGTTCCGACGACAGTGTTTTTAATCAGCGGGTATCAGTTACGGGGATTGATCAAGTCGTTTGACAACTTCACCGTCATTTTAGAATCGGAAGGCAAACAGCAATTGATTTACAAACACGCCATCTCGACGTTCGCACCGGCACGTAATGTGACGTTGTATGAACAGGAAACGGAAACGGAAGAAGTCACGCGTTAAAAAAAGACGGCCGGGGGGCCGCCTACTTGTTGGAGCAGCGCTATGGCGTTGCTCCTTTTTTGTTACAACAAACCCTTCAGTTCATCGAACGCTTCCGCATAACGCCGGAGTGAAACCTCTTTATAAAGACACGTCTTCGTCAGCCGTTCCTCTTTCGTTAACTCTTCAAGATACGTACCGAGAATGAAACTGTTCCGCAGCATCGACGGCGTAATGATCCGTTTATTGTCTGACCGTTCGTTTAACTGACGCATCATCTTCGTGATCATGACGATCGACAATTGTTTCGGAGCATTTTTACTGTACACCCAGCGGAACGTCATCCGCGAGAAATCAAAGGCGACAAAAAACGGATCGGTCGAGTGGTACCGCGGACGGACCGGTTCCGGGATCGTCTTTAAATAACCAAGCATCAAATCCTGGTCGTCCCGTTCGAGGTGGAGCAGGTAGGCATTCCCGAGCCGGTCGTGAACCGTCATCTCGCGCTGTGCAAAATTCAAATCCTGCATCTTCAGACCGATGATGTGGTGGACGCGGAGACCGTAGCGGTAAAAGAGCCGTAAAATCAGTTCGTTCCGGTCGATCAGATACGGCCGCGCAACGAGCTGGTGGTCCGTCAAGCCCCGGTCGGACCGGTTCGTCCGGATCAGTTGCTCGTATTCGGCCAGTGACGCGATATGCTGCGGCGTCAGTTCGTGGGTCGGTTGGGCATATTCGATCAGCTTCGATTTCGTCTGCCGGATCTGGTAATTGATTTGATTGAGGACAGTGACAATTCGGGCGACCGTTGCCTGTTGATACAATTTTTCTTCGATCAAATACTCATTAATGAACGTTTTCCAGGTCTCGAGCGGAATCGCCTTGAAATCCTCGATTGTCTCGAGCGGCTGATCCACTTCGGTCATATAACGGTGAATTTCAATCAGATCGTACCGGTAACGCCGAATCGTCGAGTCCTGTCTGCCGCTTGCGCTGAGGAAAAACAGATACCGTTCGATGAATTCCGGCAAAGTGTAGTCAAGCCGTTCGCGTGCCATAACAGACCTCCTGTTTGAGATACTTTTCTTTATCATAAACCGAACGGATGTTTCCTGTCCAAAAATGTTCAGACAAGAGGTCCATGTGGTATGATTAGGGGCGCAGAAGGTTTGTTATTTTGAAAGGAATGATTATATGTCAGAACGCGTCATCGTCGTCGGTTGTCAGCTCCCCGGTGTACCGGATCATATTTATGAAGAATCGGTCGCGGAGCTCGAAGCACTCGTTACGACCGCGCACGCCGTCGTCGTGGGACGACTCGATCAAAAGCGTCAATCGATCGACCGCCGTACGTTTATCGGAAAAGGGAAGGTCGAGGAACTGGTCGCATTAGCACAGGAACTCGAACCGGATTTGATTATTTTTAATGCCGAAGTCACGCCGGGTCAGATGAAAAATATCCGGATTGCTCTCGAAGATCCGGAATCGATCAAACTGATTGACCGGACACAATTGATTCTCGATATCTTTGCCGGTCGTGCCCAGTCCCGGGAAGGGAAACTGCAAGTCGAACTCGCTCAGATGAGTTACCTGTTGCCGCGCTTGAGCGGGCAGGGAACCCAATTGTCACGTCTTGGAGGCGGAATCGGGACACGTGGTCCCGGGGAATCGAAACTTGAGACCGACCGCCGGCATATCCGCCGCCGTGTCGACGAAATCAAGAAACAGTTGGAAACGTCCGTTGCCCACCGTGCCCGTTACCGGGAACGTCGGAAAGAAAACCAGACGTTTCAAATCGCACTCGTCGGATACACAAACGCCGGGAAATCAACGATTTTCAACCGGTTGACCAATGCCGACACGTATGAAAAAAACGAATTATTTGCGACGCTCGATCCGTTGACGCGTCAGCTCGACCTGCCGGAAGGCGGACAGATTCTGTTGACGGATACCGTCGGGTTCATTCAGGATCTTCCGACGAAATTGATTGCGGCGTTCCGGTCGACACTCGAAGAAGTGCTCGAGGCGGATCTGATTCTTCACGTCATCGATGCCTCAAGCGAACATTATCTGAATCAGATGCAGACGACGAATGATGTCCTCGATGAACTCGGTGCCGGAGACATTCCGCAACTCGAGGTCTTCAATAAAAAAGACCAGTTGACGCATTTATTCAGTGGCGGAAAACTGTTGATTTCGGCCCTTGATCCGGCAGACATCGATCGTTTGACCGTCGAAATCGAAAAAGCGATCAGTGACATTCTCGAGTATCTCGAGATCCGGATTCCGGTTCATGCGTTTGCGCATTACAATCCGGCGAAGGAAGTCATGATGAATTTAACAGAACAATATGAAGAGGACGGATCCGTGACCTTGAAAGGCTACTTGCGTAAGGATACCCGGCTGTACTCGACATTGAAACAATACGAGGTGTAAGCATGTTTACAGAGTTAACGCATTATGAAACGATCCGTCCGTTCGTCGAGCAGGCGGAAGAAAAAATCGCAGCCGGCATCCGTAAGGCGCAACAAGTCGCGGAACAGAACCAGTTTCGTGTCCTGAACGCTTTCCGGGAACATAAAGTGAGTGACTTTCACTTCATGCCGTCGACCGGTTACGGCTACAACGACGAAGGGCGCGACAATCTCGAGCGGATTTACGCGTCGGTCTTCGGCGCGGAAGCCGGACTGTGCCGGGCACAGATCATCAGCGGGACGCATGCAATCGGGATTGCGTTGTTTGGTTTATTGCTGCCGGGCGATGAATTGCTGTATATCACCGGTAAACCGTACGATACGTTAGAGGAAATCGTCGGCATCCGCGGTGACGGACGCGGCTCCCTGAAAGAGCTTGGTGTCACTTATGACGTCGTCGAGATGAAGCAGGCTGAAACGATTGATCTTGAAGCAGTCCTCGCCCGGATCACGGACAAGACAAAAGTCGTCGGTATTCAGCGTTCGAAAGGTTATGCGACCCGTCGGAGCTTACCGGTTACTGAGATCGGCGAAGCGATTGCTGCAATCAAAGAACAACATCCGCACGTGATTGTGTTCGTCGACAACTGTTACGGAGAATTCGTCGAAACGATCGAACCGACTCATGTCGGAGCGGATCTGATGGCCGGATCACTGATTAAAAATCCGGGTGGTGGTCTTGCAAAAACAGGCGGGTATCTCGTCGGACGCCGCGATTTGATTGAACGGGCATCGTTCCGGATGACGACACCTGGAATCGGGGCTGAAGCCGGTCCGTCACTTTATTCGTTGCAGGACATGTACCAGGGGTTCTTCATGGCTCCGCATACGGTCAGTCAGGCGCTGATGGGGGCGATGTTTACCTCCAGCATGATGGAGCAGTTCGGATTCGATACGGCACCGCATTATGCGGCGGAACGGACGGACTTGATTCAATCGGTCTCCTTCCATGCCCCGGAACCGATGATTGCTTTTTGTCAGGCGATCCAAGCGGCCTCTCCGGTCAATGCGCAAGCTTTGCCGATTCCGGACTATATGCCGGGATACGCCGATGATGTCATCATGGCTGCCGGGACGTTCATTCAAGGATCGTCGATCGAGTTATCGGCAGATGGTCCGATCCGAGCGCCGTATACGGCATATGTCCAAGGGGGATTGACCTACAGTCACGTCAAAATCGCGATTGTTTCGGCTGTCAATCAACTGATGGAACAACAATTGATTCAACCACAACAGGTTTAAAGAAATAGCTTGATGTGAAAAGACCTCTGTTACGCAGGACGTCTGACTTGTAAGAAAGTCATGTTAACTTTCCTTACATCTCTTGACAACTTGCCTCACAGAGGTTTATTCTCATGAGGTAAGGAAAAAGGAGGAACGAAATGGCAGACTTATCACGACAGTCCAAGCCACTATTCCCCATCGGAGTCGTTCAAGAGTTGACCGCGTTATCTGCCCGACAAATCCGATATTACGAAGAACAAGGATTGATCAAGCCGGAGCGGACAGAGACGAAACGTCGCCTCTATTCGTTCAACGATGTCGATCGCTTGTTATCGATCAAGGAATATCTGGACCAGGGACTGAATATCGCAGGGATCAAAATGATTTTTGACAATGATCTTGTCAAACGCGAACGAGTTGCGGAGAAGGTCGTTACGGCCCGTCCGGAATTATCGGATGGCGAATTGTATAAACTCCTGAAAAACGAATTGCAGGAAGCAGGGCGACATGGAAAAACGTCACTCATTCAAGGTGAGCTCGGACGATTTTTCAAGTAAGCACTTGTTACCATATAAAAAAGAGCCGGAGAGGGGATTTGTCACATGACACGTCGCAACATTACACGAGAAGACATTATGAAAATCGCTAAAGCTGAGGATGTACGTTTTATTCGTTTACAGTTCACAGATATCCTCGGTACAATCAAGAACGTTGAAATTCCAGTCAGCCAATTGGAAAAAGCACTTGATAACAAAATGATGTTCGATGGTTCGTCAATCGAAGGATTCGTCCGCATTGAAGAATCAGATATGTATCTCTTCCCAGACCTCAACACATGGGTCGTATTCCCATGGACAGAAGACGGAACGGGTAAAGTCGCACGTCTCATCTGTGACATCTACAATCCAGATGGCACACCGTTTGCTGGAGATCCGCGTGGTCAACTCAAACGTGTACTTAGCGAAATGGAAGAGCTTGGATTCACATCGTTCAACGTCGGTCCAGAGCCGGAATTCTTCTTGTTCAAGAAGGATGCAAACGGTCGTCCGACACTCGAACTCAATGACCAAGGCGGTTACTTCGACCTCGCACCAGTCGATCTCGGTGAAAACTGCCGTAAAGAGATCGTCATCGAGCTTGAAAACATGGGCTTTGAAATCGAAGCATCTCACCACGAAGTCGCACCGGGTCAACATGAAATCGACTTCAAATATGCGGACGCCATCACAACAGCGGATAACATCCAAACGTTTAAGCTCGTTGTTAAGACGATCGCAGCAAAACATAACTTACACGCGACATTCATGCCAAAACCACTTTACGGTGTCAACGGTTCAGGAATGCACGCTAACATGTCGCTCTTTAAAGGCAACGAAAACGTCTTCTTCGACGAAGAGAACAGCAACATGCAACTTTCAGACGATGCCCGCGCCTTCACGGCAGGTATTCTGAAACACGCGCGTGCGTTTACAGCTGTCTGTAACCCGACAGTCAACTCGTACAAACGTCTTGTACCTGGTTATGAAGCACCTTGCTACGTTGCATGGTCAGCTCGTAACCGTTCACCACTCGTTCGTGTACCGGCAGCCCGTGGTCTTTCGACACGGATCGAAGTCCGCTCAGTCGACCCGGCAGCCAACCCGTACTTGGCACTTGCGACATTGCTCGCTTCAGGTCTTGACGGTATTAAAAACAATCTCCAAGCACCGGCTCCAATCGACCGTAACATCTACGTGATGGACAAACCGGAACGTGTGGCAAACGGCATTGACGATCTTCCGTCAACACTCAGCCACGCACTCGAAGTCCTGAAAGCGGATGACGTCGTCATGCACGCACTCGGCGAGCACATCGCAGAGCACTTCGTTGAACTGAAAGAAATCGAATGGGATATGTTCCGGACGCAAGTCACGGAATGGGAACGTGATCAGTACATGGTCTTGTTCTAATATAAGAAAAAACAAAAAAAGTCACTTTTTCAATAAAGTGACTTTTTTTGTTTTTTCTTATAGAATAAAATTGTAAAAGTTTAGTTTTTTTATTGTAATACATTATTTTTTCTAAGGGGAAGAACAGTATGGAATTAGATGTCTTTTTAATAGGTTCACTAGCAAACGAAGCCAGGTTCAAAGAACACAATCGAAATTTTTCTGTAATAAGAAATGTAAACGATTTTACTAATTTACAATTTTTCCTTGAGATATTAAACGAGGATGATATACCTAGTGATTATCAAAAAATATTTAAAAATAAATTTGTTGCTGGTTATGATGACATATTAAAAAATGAAGAATGGGAAACGTTGTTGAAGGATACGCCTTTGTATGATAAGGAAATTGCATTTCGTGAATTCGCTGCTGATAAATTATTTATTTTTAAACCTTACATAGAAGAAAATAAATATGGCGATAAACAAATAAAGATTTCTAAAAAAAGTGATTTAAGAATTATAAAGAGACCAGAAGGTATATCTGATAACAGTGTAGGGAGCCTTGTTACGATTCCAATTTATAGCGATTATAATCGATATTCGTTTGAAAAGAGATTATTAGAGTCAAAATCCATTGGAAACTATGACTATTTAGAGAAAATTACTACTTCATGTTTAGTATCAGGTGATTATCTTTACGGAGAATTCAATGATTTTGAAAAGCTAAATGATGGATGGCATGTTTCACCTAACGGTGTGATAAAAAAAGTTGCTATAGATTTTGAATTTTACAAGGATTACAGCATCATAGAAGATCACGCTATTTACATGGACTTTGAATTTTTCCGAGAAATAATTTTAGAAGAAGGTCTTTTGAAGAATGGTGAAATTGTTCGATTAAATAAAACAATTAAATTAAAAGAAATTAGTGAAGAAACGTACGAAGAATTTGAAGAATTTGAAGAAAGTGAATTTATACTTCAATTACTCGAAAATCTAAAGCAAAAAAAACTTGTTTTTGAAGAAAAACAGGTAATAAATTTTCATACTGCATTAAAAACAAGAAGATTAGTAATTTTGGGTGGAGCATCTGGTACCGGGAAGTCTCAGTTAGTCCTTAACTATGCAGAATCTCTAGGTTTAACTAATAAAGATAATAATCAATTTAAAATGGTACCAGTAAAACCTAATTGGAAAGATGATTCTGATTTAATAGGTTACTTAGATACTATTAATAATATATATAGACCTTCAGAAACAGGATTAATAGATATTTTGATTGAGGCAAAGGATAATAAAGATAAAATTTTTATGGTTTGTTTTGATGAAATGAATTTAGCTAAAGTAGAGCATTATTTCTCGCAATTCCTTAGCGTATTAGAGTTGTATGGAAATGAGCGAAAGTTGTCTCTATATAGTAAAAAATTAGTGGGTAGAGTAATTAATGGAGAACAGTATCCTCATGAGATAACAATTCATTCTAATGTTCTGTTTGTAGGTACAATTAATGTAGATGAGACTACACAAACATTATCTGATAAAGTGCTAGATCGGAGTAATTTTATTGAATTCAATACTCCTACTAATCATATAAATAATTGGGCTGATAGCATTAAACAAAATATTGATACAAAATCTATTAAGGATAATAGATTTGAAAAAACGGTTGTGGATTTATATCATTTTGACAATTGGTCGAATAACGATAAAGAAATAGCTCTTAATATATTTGAAATTGAAACTTTAAATCAAATCAATAACACATTAACTAAAACTGACTTTTCAAAAGGGATTGGTTTTAGGGTTTTAGATCATATTAATTCATATATGCTAAATTTGCCGAATAGTAGTTTAAGTAGGGAAGAAGCATTTGATTTGCAAATTTCTCAAAAGATTATTCCGAAAATAAGAGGTACAGCTGAAGAATTAGAGGGGATTTTATTAGACAATAAGAATGGATTACTAAATGTATTTGATGAAAATAACAATTTTAAAGTAACGGTTTCAAATATAAAAAATAAGATTAGGGAGATAAATTTGTATGGTTATACATACTGACTCTCTTTCATTTAAGGTATCATTCATTACCTATCATTCTAGTACTCCTGACAAAATAGTAAAAGAAGATTTCGTTAAAAATTATTCGAATGACCCAAAAATGAATTTTATAGAAGATTTAAATATTAGTGAATACGATAATTTAGTAGTACGCTTTTCTTCAAATAAAACGGAGAACGCAAAGCTATATATGAGTTGTTTTGAATTTTTGAATGATGAAAATCGAAGTATGGAAACTGATGAAAATGGATTTGAGTATATTATTCCGAATAATGAAGCAGTTATTCATAGACATTTTCATAATGATGTAGGAGTGCCATTGATTCCTGGTGTGTACAAAATAAAGGCTGTAGTTGATGGAATTGATTATTACAGTCAAATTCTTGTAAAACCAAAAAACTTAGACGTTGAAGAACATCAAAAAATGATTCATGAAATTGAAACACATGCTAATGGTCTTGCGCGAGATTGGATTAGAAAAAAAAATACTCCTGACTTTTTTCGAGGCATAGATGGGATAGATCCTACGTACATTGATTATGCATTTTTATTAGTAAATCATAATTCCGTCATTAGGAATGCCATAAACGTAATTTCTAAAAATCCATACTCTGTTTTAGAAAAAAATTATAAATTAAGTTCTATAAATAAAGGAGAAAAAATTGATCTTACATCGATAAAAATGAATCAAATGAAAAATAATTCTTCTTTATTTAGTTTAAGATCATACTCTGATACCAAAGTCTATTCGTACTCTTATAAGGACTCTTACTTTAATAACGTTAATATGTACCTGAAAAAAGTTATTTCTAAACTAATTGAAATTTTAAAAAGATCAAATCAAGATATTATTATGTTAAAAAGTCATTTACTGTCAGAAATAGTGATTTTAAAGAGATATAGCAAATCATCTAATCAAGGTGACATATCTAAAATTATGCATAAAGAAAAACAACTAATAAAATTAGAAGAATTAGAACACTCTTCAAAGCAACTCGAAAAAAACTTAAGCGGTTTTTCAAATAATTCATTCTTAGGAAAAATTCAAAAAGGTAATAAGAAGGTGATTTCACAACAGTTTATTAAAAGTCCTGGCTATAATACATTCCATAAACTATATAATATTATTGGTAATAACTTGAACGATAGCATTAAAGATTTGTTTGAGTATAGTTGGAAGTCTTCGGAAGAACTATATGAGTATTGGTGCTTCATTAAGATTATAGAATGCTTAATAGAATTGAATTTTAAACCAATACATGGATGGATTTATAGTAGCTCTAACAACAATAATTCTATTAATATTCCCGCTATTCCGGATAATACATCAATAGAATTTATTAAAAACGAAGTTAAATTAGTATTTATTTTTAATTCTTCAATAGGAACTACTCCTGAAAAAGCGAAAAAAGAAGATTCGCCGTACTGGACTAGATCTAATAGAAATAAACCGGACTTTAGAATAGACATTTATACTCAAGGTGAGTTTAAAAAAACAATTGTTCTTGATTCAAAGTATAGTCCTTCAAAAAATATATGGAATAAAAACTCTTATCAAGATAACAAAGTTGTTAATCAACTAAAAATGTATGCGAATATGATAATTAAAGTTGATACAAAAAATACACATGTTGTAGATGAAGTAATTGCACTATGTCCTACAGAAATAAGTAAAGATAAGTACATTGAAGTTGATCAAAACCATCTAGTTACTATAGCGACATTGAAACCAGGAACTAAAAATAATGAATTTATAAATCGATTGAACTACTTGTTAAACTGATGGAACATTCATTTGGTAAAGAGGTTATGTTAAAAGATGAGTAGAACTTTTTAAGAGTACTATTGATTTAGAGTTTATTATTTCTGAATCAAAGAGGTATTTCGATTGAAAAAAAAGGACATGAAGAAGAGAAATCACGGTTTATTTTGACTCGGAAGTCTGCATTCACTCAGGTCATTATATACAAATTATACCAACTGTTTTTGATATAAACGACGTCCTTGGATTGAAGCAGACGGAGCACCGGTCGAAGATGTCATGCGGGTTGTCGACGGCTGTCTGAGCGGCGCCTTATCTTATGAACGGAGGGAAGCCTGATGGACTTTAAACGAGGGGATCAAAAGATTGAAGTGTATGAGGATCATCAAGTGGTCGGAGAAATCACATACAGTGATACGAAGGGCGGTAAGTGGATCATTGACCATACGTATGTCGATCCGAATCACCGGAACCAGCAGATCGGCGAACAACTGGTCAAAGCCGTCGTCGGGTGGGCACGGGAAGAACAGGTTAAACTGTTGCCGCTTTGTCCGTTTGCGAAAAAAGAGTTTGAACATCAATCTTCCTATCAGGATGTACAAGCGAATACGTGAACACTAAAATCTCCTCGAGTCTTCAAAGACTAGAGGAGATTTTTTTTTGAGTCATTGTTTGTGCGCCCTGACTTTCATTTTGCGAGAAACAACCATCGCGCCGAAATAGGCGATGAGGTATAACATGACCAGTCCTTGTTTTAGCATATAAGGTATATCCATTTGACTTACGATTAGAAAAATAGCACATAGTAACATCAAATAGGGCATCAAGCGCTTATTCGGCATATCAGAGCCTCCTTTACTATCCACTTTTTCTATTTTAAGGATAACACAAGAGATTTATCGAAACATGCTAAAGATGAATTAAGTACTTATAGAAACAATCGTAGAAACGCCATCGACAGGACACCGGTGATGACGGTGTAGGATAGACTTTTACTGCTGACGGCGACGAGGACGGTCGGAATGGATGCTGCGAGGTGCAGTAAGGAAAGTGTCGGAAACTCCCCGCTGCGCGCGACCAATAAATTTTGAAAGAAAAGTGCGCTCAGCAAACAAATCGGAATAAAGGATAACCAATCAGTCAATACACGCGGAAGGGTCAATCCGTGCATGAGGAGAAAAGGTGAAATCCGCGGAATCAACGTGACCAGACCACAGGCAGCGAACAGGATTAAAAGCTCTAAGCGGATTTCCATCGTGAGATCACTACTCCTATACTGGCGGCTATCATCGTCGCAAATAAAACGGCGAGTTCCGGGGACAGATAGCGCATCGATATGTACAACAACAGAAAGACAAAGACGAGTAACAGACCGTTCAAAGCGATGCGGGACCGTTCGCTTTCAAACTGCAGATACAACAAACCGATGAACATGGCCGTTAAAGCAAAGTCGAGACCGAACCGTTCCGGATCTGGGAACCAGCTGCCGACGAGTGCTCCGAGGACAGTCGAGCCAATCCAGCTCAAGTAAGCGGTCAGGTTTAGACCGTGCATGAAGTTCGCATCAATCTGCTGTTTTAGCGAGGTATTCATCGCGACGGCGAATGATTCATCCGTCAGGAGAGCGCCGATGCCGAACCGGTCCAACTGATGCCGGCTCTCGACACGGGGTGCAAGCGTCATACTCATCAGCAGATGGCGGGAATTGACGATGAACGTCGTCAAGATGATGGCTGAGAACGGACTGTTTAACAGCAACAGACTGGTAATGATGAACTGGGCCGCACCGGCATAAATCAAAAGCGACATCAAGCCGATCTCGAGCGGGCTGAGACCCGCTGCCCGACCGACGATGCCGGCAGAAAAGCCGATGCCGAGATAACCGAGGACGGTCGGAAGGCAGGCTTTGATTCCTGCTTGAAACGAAGCGTTCATAGACGGTGACTCCTCTCATGATGATGTGTTTTCAGCATAGCATCCTCCAAACAGATTGGAAACGAACTGGTCAATATTTTCATATGTTTCCTTGACATAAGTCGTCCCGATTTGTGGTAAAGACTAAGTGGTACGGCAAATTTCGTTAGACAAGGGAGCGTTCAAGATGGATAAATTAATGCAAGATGCAAACCGGTTTGTCTCAGATATGGTGGAAGGTCTCGTTTTAGCCCATCCCGATCTTTATGCAAAAGTCGACGGAGTTAATGTCATCAAACGGAAAGAACCACTGAACGGGAAAGTCGCTCTCGTATCCGGAGGGGGAAGCGGGCACGAACCGGCCCATGCCGGGTTTATTGGGGATGGTATGCTTGCGGCGGCTGTCTGCGGCGAAGTTTTCACTTCTCCAACACCGGACATGGTGCTCGAAGGAATCAAAGCGGCTGATGGAGGAAAAGGGGTATTGCTCGTCGTCAAAAACTATTCCGGTGATGTCATGAACTTCGATATGGCAAAAGAACTGGCGGAACTGGAAGATATCGAAGTCGAGACGGTCATCGTCCGGGATGATATCGCCATTAAAAAAGAAGAAGACCGACGCGGCGTCGCGGGGACGATTTTCGTTCATAAAATTGCAGGGGCTGCGGCAGCGGAAGGTAAATCACTCGCTGAAGTCAAAGCCGTCGCTGAGAAGGTCATTGCCGGTGTTCGTTCCATCGGGATGGCATTGTCACCGTGTTATATGCCGGAAAGCGGAAAACCCGGATTTGATCTGCATGAGGATGAGATGGAAATCGGTATCGGAATTCACGGGGAAAAGGGTCTGGAGCGGAAACCGATTGCATCCGTTGACGCGATTGTAACGGAATTACTCGACCGACTGACAGCTGAAGTGACGGATAAAAAAGTCGCAGTCATGGTCAACGGGATGGGTGGAACACCGGAATCAGAACTCTACATCACGTATAAATATGTGGCGGAACAATTGCAGGCTAAAGGATACGAGATCGTTCGTCCGTTCGTCGGCAACTATATGACATCGCTTGAAATGCACGGGTTTTCAATTACCCTGCTTCCGGTGGACGATGAACTCGTCGGCTATCTGGATGCTAAAACAAACGCGATTGGATTCTAACTAAAAGAGGGTGCAGACAGATGAAGTTAACAACTGAAAAATTGCGTGAAGCATTACTGAAAGCGGCAACCGATTTGGAACAACATAAGGATGAATTGACGGACCTTGACCGGGAGATTGGAGACGGGGATCACGGTATCAATATGTCCCGCGGCTTCCAAGCCGTTCAAAAAGAACTTGAAGCGCAAGAGGAGTACGAAGACTTGGGCGTCTTATCAAAACAAGTCGGAATGACCTTGATTAAAACGGTAGGTGGTGCGTCCGGTCCCCTTTACGGAACAGCATTCGTTAAATTTGCCGGAGCGTTCAAAGGGAAAACAGAAGTCGAAGGACAGGAACTCGCAGCGGCCTTCAAAGAAGCGGCAGAGGGCGTCAAAATGCGTGGCAAATCAGAGTTCGGACAAAAAACGATGGTCGATATTTGGACACCGTTTTACGAAGCGCTGGAAAACGAAAGTGATCTGAACGCAGCACTCGATCAAGCATTGGAAGACACAAAAGAACGTGAGGCGACAAAAGGGCGGGCTTCCTACTTCGGGGATGCGACGGTCGGTGTTCAAGATCCCGGCTCCTTATCGAGTGCGCTGTTGCTTCGGGCAATTGCGGGGGTGCTGTCATGATTAATTTGATCTTAGTGTCGCACAGTGAAAAGTTAGCAACTGGACTGAAAGAGTTATTGGCAGAGATGGCTCCGGATACACCAATCTTACTTGCCGCAGGTCTTGCGGACGGCAGTATCGGTACCGACGCGTCCCGGATTGAAGAGACAATGAACGACTTGACGGATGACGGTTTGATTTTGACGGACATCGGATCCGCGACGATGAACGCAGAGCTTGCTTTGGAATTATACAGCGGGGACCGAAATGTTCAGTTCGTTGAAGCACCACTTGTGGAGGGAGCGTTTTTAGCGGCTGTCCTAAGTGGTCAATCCAAATCGCTTGATGATATCGTAAGTGGCGTCAAAGCAGAGTTCTCGTAAGAGTACGGATCAAGATGACAGGTTCGTTTCCGAAAGTGGAAGCGGACCTGTTTTTTATGGAACAAAAAAAACTGGTGTTCCGCGAGGGAACACCAGTTAAAAGAAATTAAGCATTTACTTCTTTTTTGTTCGGTTTAAACGCCATTGTTGCTTCCACCGCTTTTTGCCATCCGGCATAACGTTGTTCGCGATCGTCTTCTTTCATCTCTGGTTTAAACTGATGGTTCAGTTTCCATTGTTGTTTGATTTCTGCTTTGTCTTTCCAGTAACCGACAGCGAGACCTGCGAGATACGCAGCTCCGAGAGCTGTTGTCTCGTTGATTTCCGGACGGTCGACCGGTACACCTAAGATATCTGACTGGAACTGCATCAGGAAGTCATTTGAAACCGCACCGCCGTCAACACGCAACGTTTTGAGTTCGATCCCTGAATCTTTTTCCATTGCTGTCAAGACGTCGCGTGTCTGATAAGCGAGTGACTCAAGTGTCGCGCGAACAAAATGTTCTTTGTCCGTTCCGCGTGTCAAGCCGAAGATTGCGCCGCGAACGTCGCTATCCCAGTAAGGAGCACCGAGCCCGACGAATGCAGGAACGACGTAAACGCCTTCTGTCGAATCAACTTTCAAGGCATAGCCTTCTGAGTCTTTCGCATTTTTCAACATCCGTAAACCGTCACGTAACCACTGAATCGCAGAACCGGCAACGAAGATCGATCCTTCGAGTGCATATTCGACTTTTCCGTCGACACCCCAAGCGATGGTCGTTAACAGACCGTGGTCTGAAGAAACAGCTTTTTCACCAGTATTCATGAGCATGAAGCAACCTGTACCGTACGTGTTCTTTCCTTCACCCGGTTCGAAACATGTTTGACCGAAGAGAGCTGCTTGCTGGTCACCGGCAATTCCGGCAATCGGAACTTCAAAACCGAAGAAATGATACGGGACGGTATTATCGTAGACTTCGCTTGATTGACGGACTTCCGGCAACATTGATTTCGGAACTGTCAGGATTTCAAGCAACTCGTCATCCCATTTTTGTTCATAAATGTTGTACATCAACGTCCGGGAAGCGTTTGTATAGTCTGTGATATGTGTTTTACCGCCAGACAACTTCCAGACGAGCCAAGTGTCGATTGTTCCGAAGAGAAGCTCACCGTTTTCCGCTTGTTCCCGTGCGCCTTCGACGTTATCCAGAATCCATTTCACTTTCGTGCCTGAGAAGTAGGCATCGATTAGAAGACCTGTTTTATCGCGGAATGTTTGATTAAGTCCCTGTGCATTCAGTTCATCACAGATACCGGATGTTTGACGGGATTGCCAGACGAGAGCATGATAAACCGGTTTGCCGGTTTCTTTATTCCAAACGACTGTCGTCTCACGTTGGTTTGTAATTCCGATACTTGCGATTTGGCTTGGTTTGATATCAGCCGTTCCGAGCGCATCCGCCATAACGGCAAGGATAGAGCCCCAGATTTCATTGGCGTCATGTTCAACCCAGCCCGGTTGCGGGAAGTATTGTTTGAATTCGCGTTGTGCCGAGTTCACGATTTGACCATCATGGTCAAAAATGATGGCACGCGAGCTTGTTGTTCCTTGGTCAAGTGCTAAGATGTACTTGTTTTCCATTCTAAAATCCCCCTTGAGATGTAGGTGTCAAACAAAATCAGTTTTGCAGCAGTTGATACAGCAAGACGGCTACTCCACCACCGATGATCGGACCGACGATTGGAATCCACGAGTAACTCCAGTCAGATGAACCTTTTCCTTTGATCGGCAGGATAGCGTGGGCAATCCGCGGACCGAGGTCACGGGCCGGGTTGATGGCATACCCTGTTGTACCACCGAGCGAGAGACCGATGACGACGACAAGAAGACCGACGATGAATGGTTTCAGTCCGTCACCAAATGTTGTCAGACCAAATGACAGGATTCCGAAGACCAGGACAAACGTCCCGATGATTTCTGAAATCAGGTTTGACGGTGTATGACGAATCGCTGGACCTGTTGCGAATACACCCAGTTTTGCTGCTTGATCATCAGTCGCTTCAAAGTGTTTCATATAATGAAGCCAAACGAGTACTGCACCGATGAATGCTCCGATTAATTGACCGGCGATATAGACAGGTACGTCTGCCCACGGTAAATCGGAATTCATGGCAAGCGCCAATGTCAATGCAGGATTGAGATGCGCACCACTCGAGGCAGCAATGTATGCTCCCGTCATGACGGCGAGACCCCAAGCGAATGTAATGACAATCCAACCGCCGTTCTCAGATTTCGTCTTTCTCAAGACAACCCCTGCAACGACTCCGTCCCCGAGCAAAATCAGAATCATTGTTCCGATCAGCTCACTTGTAAAGTTACTCATGCAAAAACCCTCCCTTTGGATTAAAGCAAATAATGGCCTTTCCATTTAAACCTACATCTAATTGAGAACGTTTTCAATACAATTAATTCAAATCTTCGAAATAAAATTTCCTTAATTTATGTTTAAAAAAATGAATAATGGATACTAAAAAATCCTTTGTTCATTTTTACAATGAACGAAGGATTTTTAACGACGCTTTTTTCGCTTCTTTTTTGTTCGAAAGAAGCTGCTGGAGTGATCGAGGACAATATGTATTGTACTGGCAACCATGACGCCGATGATGAAGGCAGGCATGGACGCAAACCAGGAATCGACCGTACTCGATTCAATGATTTTCAGATACAGCGCCAAAAATAAAAGCGGAATCAGAAAAGCGGCGCTGTACATCAGGCGAATGAGATCACCGATGATCAAACCATGCGACCAGATGGAGCGGTGGGGCATGATTTTGACATACGGCATCCAAAGGACCCGTAAAGGACCGTGCCGGTAGTAAGGTTCGGACTTCAAGTCGAGGTCTGGTGAAAGCCAAAGGGTGCCGACGGCGATGCCGACAGCGGTTGGAAGCCAATCCGTCTGCTGAGTTGCGACCGAATACGCAACATAGCCGGTTAAAGCAACGGTATTGACAGTATCGTGTACATTTCCAGAAGGCATGAAAAAAGACCAGCTGAGCTGGTCCCTCGCTTAGTGGATCGTCCGATATACGCCGATGACCTTGCCAAGAATCGAGACGTTATCGAAATACATCGGGTCCATCGAATCATTTTCTGGTTGGAGACGTACTTGTTGATCTTCTAAGAAGAACCGTTTGACGGTCGCTTCGCTATCTTCGGTCATAGCAACGACGATTTCACCATTCTCTGCTGTGTTTTGCTGACGAACGATGACCCGGTCACCGTCTAGAATACCTGCGTTGATCATCGACTCACCATCAATCGTCAACATAAAGACATTTTCGTTCCCGACGTAATGGGCCGGAAGCGGGAAATGCTCTTCAATGTTTTCGATGGCTGTGATTGGAAAACCAGCCGTTACTTTCCCGATGACGGGAATGTGCACGATGGCTTCATGATCTTCATCAGTTTTATCAAGCAATATCTCAATCGCACGTGGCTTAGTTGGGTCACGGCGAATCAGTCCGCGTTTTTCTAGACGATCCAAATGACCGTGTACCGTTGAGCTTGAAGCAAGACCAACAGCCTCACCGATTTCACGAACTGAAGGTGGATACCCTTTCAGTTTCACTTGAGCAACGATGTAGTCAAGGATTTCTTGTTGTCGTTTCGACATTTTCCGCATATGAATTGCCACCTCTTTCCGGATTGGTTTTTTGAAGGTTATAGGAATACATGTTTCTAAAATCACTATAACATAGAACAAATGAGCGTACAAACAATTGTTCGACATTTTGTGTTGACCGAACACCGGTTCTTGGTTTAAGATGAGTTATGCGAACAATTGTTCCGAGAACATCTATTCTAAAACATTTTTAATTGGAGGGATTTATCATGATGCATACGATTCGTACCCATGCCTTTTCCATTGTTTTTTATACGCTCAGCCTTGCTTTCATTCTTTTTCTCTTAACGCCTCGACCGGACGAGAAGGTTGAACAACTCTTGACGGCTTCTGTCACGGTCGATCAAAACGCGACCGTCGAACAGGTCGCCGAAGTCTACAATGACGGATCGATGACCGATCAGGAATATGTCGAGTGGTTGATCGAGAATAATGAACTGAAGACGACTCATGTCATTTCGAAAAACAAAATCGTTGTACCAATCGCGCAACAGTGACAAACTGTAAAAGTTGTCAAAGAACGAACAGGGGTGTGAAGTACAGTGAAAGTAGTAATCTACTGTCGCGTCTCGACGGAAAAAGAAGCACAGGACAGCTCGCTTGAGCGGCAAAGATCAGAACTGTCGGGACTCGCTGCAACAAAAGGGTTTGAAGTCGTGGAGATCATCACGGAAAAAGAAAGTGGTTATGACGTTGACCGGGAAGGGATGTTATCCGTTCTCGATTTCGTCACACGTCAAGCCGTAGATGCCGTTCTCGTGACGGATGATACGCGGATCGGACGCGGGAATGCCAAAATCGCCATTTTACATACGTTCCAAAAACATCAGGTTCAACTGATGACGATGGAATCGGATGGCGAGTATAAACTGGCAGATGCCGAAGCGATGGTTCTTGAGATCGTATCGCTCGTCGAAGAATATCAACGGAAACTGCATAATGCGAAGATTGCCCGCGGTATGCGACGGGCTGTCGAAAATGGCTTTCGTCCCGAACAGAACCTGAACCGTCAAGGTGAAAATGCCGGCCGGAGCCGAAAGGAAGTCCCGATTGAAGAAATCGTCCGATTACGTGAGTTAGGACTAACATTCGCGGACATCGCGGTGACATTAAGAGGGATGGGACACGACATTTCGAAAGCGACCGTCAACCGGCGTTATCTGGAATATAAAGAAGTTGTCAGTACGTATGAATAAGGAAGCGAGTTTGATGCCTCAGCGGCGCATCAAACTTGCTTTTTTTTTTCGTGTCTTTTACAGTAAGATTACTATTGAAAGCTCAGCTTTGAGTCAACAGAAAGAGGGATATCATGTTATCACAAGAACAATTAGACCGGATTAACGAATTAGCCAATAAATCAAAAGTCGAACCGCTGACGGATGCGGAAACAGCGGAGCAAAAAGAATTACGGACGGCTTATCTAGAAGCATTCCGTGGTTCGTTCAAAAATCAGATGATGGGCATCAAGATTGTCGATGAAGAAGGAACCGACGTAACACCTGAAAAACTGAAGCAAGCACAAGAAGAAGAACGGAACAAACAATAATGACAAAAGCTATGTCACTCATTGGGATGAGTGGCGTAGCTTTTTTTGATGAAACGTTCGTAATATGTATCACGAAAGTGCCAAGAAAACGGCAATAGAGAGCGCATTCATTTCAATGTGACATACTATTTAGAAAAGTTGTATCACATTTCTGGGTATGCTAAAATGAGGAGGAATTTGTGAAAAAGAGAGAGGATGATTGTTTTGACGAACATGACAACAGTAGAATTATTAGCAGTAAATACGATTCGTACCTTATCAATTGATGCAGTACAAAAAGCGAACTCGGGTCACCCGGGAATGCCGATGGGTGCAGCACCGATGGCATTTACATTATGGGCGGATCATATGAACCACAACCCTAAAAATCCAGAATGGTTCAACCGTGACCGTTTTGTACTTTCAGCAGGACACGGTTCAATGCTTCTCTACTCACTCCTCCATTTATCAGGATATGATCTCGCGATGGATGACTTGAAGTCATTCCGTCAATGGAACTCAAAAACACCGGGTCACCCGGAATACCGTCACACAGCAGGTGTCGATGCGACGACTGGTCCACTCGGACAAGGCATCGCGATGGCTGTCGGTATGGCGATGGCAGAGCGTCACCTCGAAGCGAAATACAACCGTGACGACTTAAATGTCGTGGATCACTTCACATACGGAATTTGCGGAGACGGTGACTTAATGGAAGGTGTTTCAGCAGAAGCGGCTTCACTCGCAGGACATTTAGGTCTTGGTAAACTCGTGGTTCTTTATGATTCAAACGATATCTCGCTTGACGGTGACCTGGATAAATCGTTCTCAGAAAACGTCCAGCAACGTTTTGAAGCGTATAACTGGCAAGTCATCCGTGTCGAAGACGGAACGGATCTCGATTCGATTTCAAAAGCAATCGAAGCAGCGAAAGCTGAAACAACAAAACCGACATTGATCGAAGTCAAAACAGTCATCGGATTCGGTTCGCCGAACAAATCAGGGAAATCGGCTTCACACGGTGCACCACTCGGCGACGCGGAAATCAAGTTGACGAAAGCAAGCTACGTTTGGGATCACGAAGAATTCTATGTGCCGGAAGAAGTCAAAGACTTGTTCGAAGAGCGTATCGAAAAACGTGGCGCTGATACAGAAGCAGCATGGACAGAAAAAATGGAACAATACAAAACGGCGCATCCGGAATTGCACGCTGAGCTTGTTCAAGCCATCAACAACGAATTGCCAAGCAACTGGGAAGCAGACCTTCCGACTTACGATCTGACATCGAAAAAAGCAACACGTCAGACAAGTGGTGAAGTGTTAAATGCTCTTGCGAAAAACATCCCGTCAATCTTCGGTGGATCAGCTGACTTGGCAGGATCAAACAACACGATGCTCAAAGGCGAAGCTGACTTCGACATCGATCCGAGCGGCCGTAACATCTGGTTTGGTGTTCGTGAGTTCGCGATGGCAGCAGCTGTCAACGGTATGGCGTTGCACGGTGGTGTCATTCCTTACGGTGCGACATTCTTCGTCTTCTCGGATTATCTCCGTCCGGCAGTCCGTTTAGCAGCATTGATGGGCATCCAGTCGATCTTCGTCCTGACACATGACTCGATTGCAGTCGGTGAAGATGGTCCGACACACGAGCCGGTTGAACACTTGATGAGCTTCCGTGCAATGCCGAACCTGACAGTTTACCGTCCGGCAGACGGAAAAGAAACGATTGCCGCATGGAAAACAGCGGTTCAATCGAAAAACAAACCGACACTTCTCGTCATGACACGTCAAGGATTGCCTGAACTCGAAGGTACGACGGTCGAAGGCGCTGAAAAAGGCGGATATGTCATCGCGGGTGACATCGACAAAGCGGATACAATCTTAATGGGAACAGGTTCTGAAGTGCACTTGCTCGTCGAAGCACAAAAAGAACTCGGCGAAACGGCAGCTGTCGTCTCACTTCCATCATGGGAATTGTTTGAAGCGCAATCAGCTGAATACAAAGAATCGGTCTTGCCAAAACGCATCACGAAGCGTCTTGCAATCGAAGCCGGAGCTTCGCTCGGTTGGTATAAATATGTAGGAACAGAAGGTCAAGTCATCGGAATCGATCGCTTCGGTGCTTCTGCTCCTGGAGATCTTCTGTTAAAAGAGTACGGCATGTCTGTCGAAAATGTTCTAAATACAGTCAAGCAACTCGGTTAATGAAGAAAGGTGCGCAAACGCGCGCACCTTTTTTTTGCATTATCTATGCAAAGGCTTTAAATTATAGTATAGTAAAAAGCGACGTTTGAAGTTAGAGGAGGAAGCAACTTGGCTACATGGATTTGGATTTTAATTGCCCTTCTTTGCTTGGTAGCTGGTGTCGCCCTTGGTTTCTATATCGCTCGCCGATACATGATGAACTATTTGGAGCAAAACCCACCAATCAACGAAGATATGATTAAGACATTGATGATGCAAATGGGTCAAAAGCCATCACAAAAGAAAGTCAACCAAGTGATGCGTTCAATGAGTGGTTCAATGAAATCACCGAAAAAATAATGACTTGTAAAAGGAGACCAATTTGGTCTCCTTTTGTTTGCTATTTTTTAGGAAGATGGCTAATCTAAAATGTGAGACTATTAGAAATACTCAATCGATTTAAAAAGGGGGGACTTGTATGGGAGTCTTCAGGAAATTGAGTTGGTTTTTCCGACTCGAATGGAAAGCTTACAGCTTGGGGATCATTGCTTTAATTTTTGTTGCCGGACTGGAATTGATTCCGCCGAAAGTGATCGGTTCGACGGTCAACGGTCTGAGTGAAGGCAGCTTGACGAAAAATGATTTATGGAAATTGGTCGGCACATTGATCTTGATCGGGGTATCGACTTATGTGATTCGTTATTTTTGGCGGTTCTTCATCTTCGGCGCATCAATCCGGCTCGGGCGGTTGTTACGAAGTCAGTTATACGGTCATTTTTCAGACTTGGATCAATCGTTTTATAAAAAGTACCGCAGCGGGGATTTAATGGCTCATGCGACAAACGATGTGCAAGCGGTTTCGATGACGGCCGGAGCCGGTATTTTGACACTCGTCGATTCCGTGACGATGGGGAGTTTTGTCATCATCACGATGATTACGACAATCAGTTGGAAACTGACACTTGTTTCCCTGTTACCGATGCCGTTGATGGTATATTTGACATCACGTTACGGCAAGATGCTGCACTCGCGGTTTCATGATGCACAGGAAGCCTTTTCCGATTTAAATGATAAAGTCGCCGAGAGCGTCAGCGGGGTCCGGGTCTTAAAAGCAACCGGGGAAGTCGAGTCGGATGTCGGTACGTTTACATCGCTGTCAGACGATGTCGTACAAAAAAACCGCCGGGTCGCAAAAATCGATGCCTTATTTGATCCGACGATTTTCGGTTTGGTCGGCTTGTCTTATATCATTGCCGTCGGATACGGTGCCTATTTATTGCAGCAAGGCGAAATTCGGATCGGGGACATCGTGTCCTTCACTACATACTTAGGATTATTGACATGGCCGATGCTCGCGTTCGGCTGGTTGTTTAATATCGTTGAACGGGGACGGGCCTCGTACGACCGGATCGAACGGATGCTTGCAATCGAACCGGAGATTAAGGATGCCAAGGAAGCGGCGACGACCGTCGCATCCGCTGATTTACAGGTCGCGGTCGATCGTTTTGTTTATGATACACAACCTGTACTCGAAAATATCCACGTGACGTTGACACCGGGACGGACACTTGGAATCGTTGGGCGGACCGGTGCCGGGAAGTCGACGTTCGTCCGTCTGTTATCACGCGAATACGATGTCAAATATGGATCAATTGCCATTGGTGGACAAGACGTCAAACAATTGACGCGGGAAACGGTCCGCAAACAGGTCGCCATCGTACCGCAGGATCATTTCCTGTTCTCTGCTTCGATTGCCGATAACATTGCCTTTGCCAAACCGGATGCTTCGATGGAAGAAATCATGGAAGCCGCACGGATTGCTGCCGTGCATGAGGATATCCTCGGCTTCACGGAAGGGTACGCGACGATGGTCGGGGAGCGCGGTGTCACGTTATCCGGCGGTCAAAAACAACGGATTTCGATTGCCCGGGCATTACTTGCAGATTGTCCGATTCTGGTACTCGATGATGCGTTGTCGGCGGTTGACGCGAAGACGGAAGAAGCGATCATCGAACATTTCCGGACGGCGGATAATGAACAGTCGCAAATCATCGTTGCCCACCGTCTGTCAGCCGTTTCGCATACGGATGAAATCATCGTTCTCGATGCGGGACGAATCATTGAACGGGGAACACACGACGAATTGCTTGCACGGGACGGTTGGTATAAAGAAACCTATGACCGGCAGCAACTGGAATCACTCGTCGAACAGGGAGGTGGAACGCTTGAATCATGATATTAATGAAAAAGCGGTCTTGCGACGATTGCTTGGCTTCGTCAAACCGTTTAAAAAACAGGTTTTAGTCGCCTTCTTACTGTTACTCGTGACGACCGGAGCAAAGCTCGGGGGACCTTATCTTGTCAAAATCTTCATCGATAATTATGTGGCCGTCGGGAACTATCCGGTCCAGGAAGTCGCGTTATTGTTTGGTGTCTACTTGCTGTTGCATACGACCGGTATCGTCGTTGATTATTTACAGGCGTTTGAGTTCCAAAAAATTGCCTTAAAAGTCATTCAACGGCTCCGGATTGATGTGTTCCGTCATGTCATGCATCTTCGGCTCGGTTACTTCGACCGAACACCGGCTGGCGTGCTTGTTTCACGGATTACGAATGATACGGAAGCAATCAAAGAGCTGTACATCGGCGTTTTGTCGACATTCGTCCAAAGCGGGGTTCAACTGATTGGAACGTATATCTTCCTGTATCTGCTTGAACCGCGCCTGGCGACGATTGCGTTAGTCTTATTGCCGCTGTTTTATTTCATCATCTGGATTTACCGTCGTTACTCGACGAAATATTATGCGGAAGTCCGGGATTTATTATCGAAGATTAACGGACAATTAAATGAGTCGATCAACGGAATGGCCATCATCCAACAGTTTCGGCAGGAAAAACGGCTGATGGCAGAGTTCGAAGAAACGAACATCGCCCATCAAAACGGCCGTTACAAGAACCTGAAACTCGACAGCTGGCTGTTACGTCCGATCATTGAACTGATGCTTGCACTGACGATTGCGTCCTTGATTACGTACTTCGGTGTCCTGTCCTTTTCACAAACGGTTCAAGTCGGGGTCGTCTACGCTTTTATCAGCTATATGGAACGGATTTTTCAACCGGTCCAGCAAATCATGCAACGCCTGTCTGAATTCCAACAGGCAATCGTCTCGGCGGACCGGGTCTTTAAAGTGCTCGATACGGATGAGCCGGAACCTGCGAAGACGATTGCGGGGGACGCGGATATTACAGAAGGACATATTGTCTTTGACAATGTCCGCTTTAGTTATGACGGGGAGAAGGAAGTCTTGAAAGGGATTTCGTTTGAAGCGAAAAAAGGACAGACTGTCGCTCTGGTCGGTCAGACCGGCAGCGGGAAAAGTTCGATTATCAATATTCTGATGCGTTTTTATTCCTATCAGTCAGGTCGGATCCTGATTGACGGACAGCCGCTCGAACAATTGCCGGAAGACGAGCTGCGGCGTCATGTCGGTCTGGTCTTACAGGATTCATTCCTGTTTACAGGCAGTGTCGCCGATAACATCCGGTTGTTTGATCCGTCCATTCCATTTAAAAAAGTGGAGGAAGCGGCCCGCTTTGTTCAAGCAGACGGGTTCATCAATCAGCTCGACGAACAATATGACAGTCCGGTTGCGGAGCGGGGAGCTACCTTCTCTGCCGGAGAACGTCAACTCGTTTCGTTTGCCCGGACGATGGCACGTGATCCGAAAGTCTTGATTCTCGACGAAGCGACAAGTTCAATCGATACGGAAACGGAAGAAAAAGTGCAGGTCGCTTTAAAACGGATGCGGCAGGGACGAACAACGATTGCGATTGCCCACCGGTTGTCGACAATCCAGGATGCGGATCTGATTTTAGTCCTGCATCAAGGGGAAGTCGTCGAACAAGGGAACCATCAGGCACTGATTGAAAAGAACGGATTATATAAAAAGATGTATGAATTGCAATCTGGTCACGTTTCGTCGGTATCATAAGACACAAAAAAGCCTGCCAGGCGATCTCGCCCGGCAGGTTGTTTGTGTTTAAAATTAGTAGACAGTAACTGTGACGTTTTGACGTCCCCAGTTAAGTGCTTCTTGTTGTGAACCAACGAGAAGGTCAAGTTTGTTACCTTGGATTGCGCCGCCACGGTCGAGTACGATGGCTTCACCGATACCTGAGATGTGCATGCGTGTACCAATTGGGTATTGAGCTGATGCTGCAACGATACGCATACCATTGTACGTGATCGTATTTGTGACATCATAACCGCTAGCAGTCAATGCGCGGCCATTGTAAAGGCGGCTACCATTGTTTGATGGATCAGTCGTGTACGCAGAAACATTCATTGTTACTTTCGTACCTGATTTAGCTGCTGTAGTTTGTTTTGTTGCTGCAGCTGGTTTAGCTGCTGCTTTTGGAGCTGGTTTTGCAACTGGAGCTGCCGGTTTAGCTGCTGGAGCTTTGACCGCTGGTGCTTTTGCTGCTGAACCCGCTAAAGTTGTATAAGCGCTGTGTACGTAACGAGTTTTTCCGTCGATTGTTGTTTTGATCCAAGCACCGACTTTGTTTTCTACGTTAACGGACTGGCCTTTATACAAGTTGCCAACGTCTTTAGAGTTTGTAGTAGGTTGCGTACGAACGTTTAATACTGCCGTAGTGACTGTAGCTTTTTTAAAGTCGAATGAAGAACCGGCTGAAGTGTATGCGCCGTGTACATAACGTTTTTGGCCATTGATGTTTGTTTGGATCCATGCGCCAGAACGTCCTTCGACATTTAATTTTTGACCTTTATATACGTTACCTACATCCGCTGATGCCGTTGTAGGTGCTGTGCGTACATTTAATACCGCTGTATTTACTGTTACCGTCTCTGAGGCAGCCTCTGTCTCTTGGGCGAATCCTACTGATAGAGCCGTTGCTGCAAGACCTGCAGCGAAAACTGCTTTTTTCATTATTGATGTCCTCCTGACATGTGCTGTGTTTACTGTTCCTACTTTACACGGCAATTCCGGTTTGTGCGTTTACAGGTCAGAGTCATTCAAGTTACAAACCGGGCTAGTATGACAAACAGATTGCAAAAATGCATGTTTTGTCACGTCTAGGTCATAATGCTTGGTAAAATAAAGGGAAAGTAGGACTTTAGGCATACTTTAGAAGAAATATTCTAACTATTCGCCTAACTAAAGGCTCAAAAAAAGAAGTAAAACGACAAAGTAAAGATTTTCTTAAAGAATTAAAAATAAAAAACGCATTATATAGAGGAAACACGAAAAAACCGCTGACGGCCATCGCACGTCAGCGGTTTTCTCATAAACATATATAGGAGTCGATTATCGTCTTGCCCAAACGACAAATTGTATTTTATCCTAAGACGGATTCGTTCGCGCAGGAATGGTACGTATACTTTTGAACGAAACGAGAATATTCCAGTAATAATAAATCGAGTTCATGACTCAGCTTTAAAACATGCGGGGAGGTGAAACTAGACCGATCCGCTTGATGATACAGTTCACTTCGTTTTGCTTCGATCGCTAAAGTCAATAGATGCTGGCTTGTCATAGAATCCTCCCTTACATTGGTGTCATATCCATATTCTAGCAAGTGGTTTCTGGCAGTGCAACGACATTTCATCTGTTTTGAGGAAATGTAATTTTTTTGTAATTTCAATTGTCACGAATCTTTTTTATCTTTCGGAAGATAATAGGTGCTAAATGTCGATTAGTTTGGCAAAATAGAGAAGGAACTTCTTCTTATTAGAAAGGAGCTGCTGAAATGGAGCTCTCGCTTTGGTTAGCGTTTGGTGCAGGGTTGCTGTCATTTGTCTCACCTTGTACGCTTCCGTTATATCCGGTATTCCTCTCTTATATTACCGGTGTTTCTGTAACGGACTTGAAAGAAAAAGGGGTCAGAGAAAAACGGTCGTTGTTGCATACCGTAGCCTTTTTGGTTGGATTTGCGATGGTGTTTGCCGTTCTTGGTCTATCGACTTCGCTGTTGGCGGATGTCTTCATCACCTACCGTGACACGTTACGGATGGTCGGCGCGCTCGTCATTTTTGTTTTCGGCGTAGTGTTGCTTGGATTATGGCAACCGACATTCTTGATGCGTGAGAAAAAACTGAACTTAGGTGAACGAAAGGGCGGGTACATCGGTACCATCCTTGTCGGAATTGGTTTTGCTGCCGGATGGACACCGTGTACGGGTCCGATTTTGGCAGGCGTCATCGGGCTTGCGGCGACGAATCCAAGCCAAGGTATGTTGTATATGCTGTTTTATGTATTGGGATTCTCGATTCCGTTTTTACTGATGGCCTTTTTCGTCGGTCGTTCGAGATTGTTCGTGCAGTACAGCTTGAAGATGACGAAATTTGGCGGCGCATTGATGATGTTGTTCGGCATCGTCCTTTATTTTGACGGACTCAGTGCCTTTGCTGCATGGATGAGTGATATCGTAGGATTCACTGGATTTTAACAAGGAAGTGATGGGATGATTTGGGTATCAACAGGGGTTGCGCTCGTCATGGGTTTGCTGATCAGCTTCATTCGTGTCAAAGCTTCAGCTAAACCGACGAACGCTAAAAAAATCTTAATCCCGCCCTTCGCCATGTCGACCGGAATGCTGCAGTTTTTATACCCGGCATCCCGCCTGACATGGACGGAAGTGGCAGAAGCATTGCTGGTTGGTGCGATCTTCAGTATTTTTTTAATCAAGACGTCCAATTTCTACGAAGCCGAAGGACAAATTTATCTGCAACGTTCAAAAGCCTTTTTCATCGTCCTGTTCGGAATTTTAATTGTCCGGACAGTGGCAAAGTTTGTCATCGGCGGTCAAATCGATATCTTTGAGACCGGCGGGATATTTTATCTCGTGGCGTTCGGGATGATTGCGCCTTGGCGGATTGCGATGTATCTGAAGTATAAGCAGGTTAAGTCGGGCATCGTCCCGGTTAAACATTTACCGCAAAATTAAAAGGAAGGATTCTCATCTGAGAGTCCTTCCTTTTAGTTTTGGAAATACAGTTCGTATTCCCGCCAATCGATGGCGTGTTCGCGTAAAGCTTTTTTCAAGAATTTATGGTCCCGTTTCGGTGTCGCTGAAATATATCCTTTGACGACCAATTCGGACGTCATCTCGGTTGCCCGTTCTTCCAGTGCAAACTGCCCGATCCGTCCCGCGATTTTCCGACGGGCGACGTCCCGAAAAGCAGCCGGGACCGGCATGACGAGTGCGTTTAATAAATCAAGTGTTTCATCCGTCCATAAATGGCGGGTCTGGTCGATGTATTCATCTTCCCAGTCCATCATCGATTTGCCGTCTTCTTTCGGAAGTTTCTTAAGGAACTTCCGGAACATGAAGAAACCGCCAATCGCCATCAATGTGATCATGATAAAGCCCCAGAGCAAAATTCCGTTCATGAACCATGCCATCCGTGACTCATCCCCCTTTCAACATCACTTATACATTAGCATAATTTTTTTGGTCGTGCTATGATAAATGACGGAGAAAGTGAGGCGGAACGATGTTACAACCTTATGTACAACTCGACCAGTCCGGACGGCCTCAAAAAGGGCTCTTGCCGGAGACGGAAGACGGACGTGTCGTCGAATTTTATTATGATACGAACGGAGCGGACATCACGGTTGTCTTCGTGACGATTCCTGCTCAGGACGCAAGCCGCAAGCGGGCGTTCACGGTCGGAAAAACGTTTAAGACGATTTCGACGCTCGAAGACTTCACGTTGATACGATACGATTTGACCGATCATAAAATCCTCGCGACACTCGAGATGTTCGCAGATGGATCGAAGCGTCAAATTGATGCTTCGAGATTGCTCGACTATTAAAAAAGAAGGAGACGCGGATCGCCGCGACTCCTTATTTTTAATGTTGGATGGAAATTCTGTCGTCCTCGATTGAGGCTGTCCCGCCAATCGGGAAAGTGAACAGCGGCATCGTATGGCCGAAGTCCGTGCCGGAGATGACCGGAATCGACGAGAGGGCAGGGTACAGCCCGACCAGATAACGGAGATGTTCATCTGTCATCTGTGTCGCAAGCTGAAAACGACCGAACACGATTCCACGGATTTGATCGGCTCCGGGTTGCGCCATCAAGGAGGCGAAGTCACGGGCAAAGGTTGCCGGATGGACCTCGTAATCATCTTCAAGGAACAGAATGCTGTCGCGTAAATCTGGGAAGTATGTTGTCCCTTGCAGAAGGTTCAACGTACAAAGATTCCCGCCGAGTAGACGTCCGCTGCCGGAGCCTTTTGAGAGAATGACGGGTCCGGGGTTCGGAAGTGTCATGTCTTTTCCTTCATGCTGATCATGCCAATTGACACTCGGCTGAACCTGCGTCGTTCCGCTTCCGAACAACACCTGTTCGAATGACTGTAACGTATAGGCATCGCGCGAGGCGAGGGCACGTAACATCGGTCCCGAGTAGGTGACGAGTCCGCTTTTCGTCAAAAGGGCATGACTGAGCGCTGTGATATCGGAAAAACCGCAGAGAATCTTCGGATTATTCCGGATTAAATCGTAATCCAGTCCGTCGAGCAATTCATTGGAACTGAACCCGCCGCGGACACATAAAATCGCATCGATCGACGGGTCGGCGAATGCGGTATGGAGATCGTCCAAGCGGCATGCCGGATCACTCGAACCGAACGGATTCAATGCCCGGGCATGCTGACTGATCGAGACCCGTAAGCCAAACGATTCCAAAACCGTGATTGCCGGATCAACAATCCTTGACTCGACCGTCGCAAGACTTGAAGCCGGTGCAAGCAGACGAACATGTGAACCGCTCGCCAGACGCTTCGGCACAATGACGGGAATTTGCTGTTCAATGCATTCAATCCGATTGCCGAACGGATCATTTGTGAAAAACCGGCGGCGTGGTGCGAGACGATCATCAAACTGAGTGGTATACCCGGCCGCTTGCAACCGGTTCGCCAAGTCGTCCAGGTTCGCAAATGTCAGACCCGGATGTGCTTTTGCCGCCGGTTGAAACGGCTCTTCGATTCCGAGATGGAGGGCGGCGCCATCCGATTCAAACCAGACACCACCGCTTGCTTTGACACCCGGTGGTTTTTCAACTTCTTTCATATGTAAAAGCCCGGCATAAAAAGCCCGAGCCTGTTCTTCCGAGTTTCTTGGGGCAGCTAACTGTACGTGATCTAACATTCTGACACGTCCTCTCAAGAAAATTAAACGATGAATTCCGTCACCCGTTTGAGTTCGCGTTCGACGAAGTTCAAGTAAAAGTGTCCGTCGATCCGTCGATCCAGTTCCTGGGCGACTTCGTAAATATTGGAGCGCAGGACTCCGAGATAGGCCACTTCGGCATGCCGGGCAGCCCGGTAAGATGCTGCATAGTGAGCCAGTAAGAATTGCAGGTAACCACGGTCCGTCAATAACGGAATCAACTGTTTTTTCTCTTCCATCGACCAGACATACTTGTCGTCGTAATACATCGCGGCATAGAGGTGATACGGTTCATCGCCGCCTGTGAAGAGCGGTTTGACGCGCTTGACTTCTTGAATCAACTGTTCCGTCCAGTCGAACCGGTCTTTTTTACGACTGATGAACAACGGAAGAATGAACGGATGGGCCTGATCGGGCATCCGCGAACAACCGCGTTCGTGACGGATGGCAGCGTACAGTAACAAGGCCCGGTCTTCGTAACCGCGTTCGATGGCATACGTCATCCGGCTGAAACCTTCGCAAGACGGGCAGTCACTTAATTCGTCGGACGGAGCGTCGACCCATTCGGAAAGGTAATGATCGGCCTGTTCTTCGTCACCGAGCTTGCTGTAAATCATGAAGCCGATGTAGTCGCGTGTCCGGGCAAAGCCGTGGGCGTCACAAAAATCAACGAACCGGTCGAAATCTTCTTCAAGTAAAGCGACAGGCATATCTTCCTGTTCGGCTGCATAAATTAAATAGGATTTATAATTCCAGTACAGATCGAGTTCCTGTTTAGGCGTTAAAGTCAATTCATCTTTCCGGACCCAATCCATTAATAAAGAAAAGGAAACTAAAAAAGAGCGGAAGTGACCCAAATCAAATTGATTTTGAGAAAATGTCCACAAGGCAAGGGGACGGAGTGTCGCATCAGTCGTGTCTTCAAAAATGGTCCAAAGTGATTCACCACGTTCGAGTGACGGATCTGCCTCTTTTAAGCGGAGATATAAAGTGTTGAGTTCTTCGTGAGGGTTCATCTGTACCCCTCCTTTCTTATATAAGTATACCACGCACGGATTCAGATGACGTCACGGATGTCTGTCGACAAAAAAATGATTCCGCCCACGATTAGTCGCGGCTCGGAATCATTTCAAGGATTTGTCGATGTGTAGAATTCGTTGGATGAAGTAAATCATTTATCGTGTAACTGTTCAAGACTTGATGAAACGCAGCAATCGCGTCATCAAAAGCGTCGCGTGCAGGGTCTAAAGAAGGGAGCTCGGATGTCCCTTCGAGTGGATCTAAAAAATGAGTTGTTGGTTCAAACAATTGCACTACGTCACCGATATAAATTTCATCCGGCGGGCTTGCCAAACGGAATCCGCCACCTCGACCTCGAACAGAATGAATTAATCCATTTTGTCCTAAACGATAGACGACTTTCATCAGATGATTTTTTGAAATGTCGTAACAGTCCGCTACTTCCTGAATTCGGACCAATCGATCAGCGTTTGCCCCGGCAAATAACAGGGATCTAATTGCATAATCCGTATAACGTGTCATGCGCATTTTCATCACCTACTTAACTACACATGTTAGAGAAGTTAAATAGAAAGTACAAGTTTGAATGTGCATATCTAAAGATGCATTTTAGAGATTGAATTTAAAGAAAAGGTCGGGCATAATATACGAGGAAAGGTAGGTCATGTCATGCATTTTGATCAGGCATTACACCTGTTACAATCGATCGGACCCCAAGTGGATCAAAACGGCTTACGGATTGCCAGCCGTTTTTATAAACAGTTGGAAAATAAGTATAGCGCAGAACTGCAGGAAATAGGAAGTCTCGAGCTTCCATCGCAAAGCTTTGAGCTCCGGATCCTCCGGTTAGCTCAACTAATGAAACATGTCACGCATCAACACGAATCCAGTGAACTGTTTAAAATGGTCTTATTAAATGAAATCAAGCAAACAAAATCTTTTATCCTGACCTATCCGGATATCGTCAGTACCGAGATTGTCGATGCGGTCAGAGTGGAGCTTGGATTGTCACCGATGGATCCGGTACTCGAAGCCTGGCGGATTGTCCATCATCAATTAGTCGAGACGTGTCGCCATTTTTGCAAATATAAGCAACAGGGTGACTGGTCTCGTCTTGGTGTCCTGCTCGTCGCGGAGGGGCATCATCTGGGTGCCATCATCGATGAGGCGCAGTATGCGCTGATGAGTGGACGGACAACGACAATTTTACATGCCCGGTCAACAAAACCATCTTCAAAGAAAATGTTGTCAGATCTTAATTTACTCACGAAACAGGGCTTAATTTTTCACAGCATTCAGAATGAGGGATGGGACGAAGAAATCGAAAGTTTCCTGGAACTCATTTCAATAGACGATCCAATCGTTTTCGTCAGCGGCTCGAGTCGATTCATTGCCGAAGTACAACGAACGTTAGAACCTCTGCCCGTTATATTCGGTCCATTTGTTGCGGACGGTGTGTTGCCATCGTGATGGTGTTCGGAAATCGAGTCTGCCTTTGGGAATATTCGAAGCAGAAGCCATTTCCTACATGAGCTGTTTCGGGTTCAGGAATGCTTTGAATGTATAATCAGTTTTCTCTCAGATAGGAACAAACCACCTATTTTGTCAAACGATCAGGAGACAATAACGTGTCAGGGAGGTGAACGGGGCTTTTGTCATATAAACATGCGTATAGGAGTCATCAAACGTAATCAAGGCAGAGACAAGATGAGCCCGGATATGGCGACAAGAATGGCTTCGTCGTTGTGGTGTAATCAATTCGTCCCGATTGGAATCGAAGTCCAATAACAGTTGGAGCGGTTGCTCCGTAAAAATCGTCACCTGACAGCGGATCCCGACGCGTTGATAGTAATCGAAGATGCACTGGCGAACGGATAGCGCTCTTTCATGGGTAATCATCTGCATCGTCTCTCCCTTAAACCGGAACTGAAGCATCGCGATTCCTACGTTAATGTCACGATCCTGACACTCCCACCACTGAAGCAGTGGGCTTTCTGGCCTTAAATTCTGTTAAGGAGTTCAATTCCTGCTGTGGAGAGTAAATATCTCCACGGAAAACTTGTAAAATAAATACTACTATTTAATCATCATTACCCTTTCTCCTACTCGAATATCATATAGGACAAAATTCCTTATTAAATCATATACATACGAAAACCCCAAACCGGATACTTTTGACGAGTGTCTGGTTTGGGGTTTCTATATTAAATGAGTAAAAAATCTACTTTAATTTATGCGGATTGAGACAACCGTTTCGCGCGTTGGATCGAGCGGTCGAGCGCGAGATAAACAAGTCCGGACAAACAACAGGCGACACCGACACCGGCAAGCGCGTATTGTCCGTTTCCAGAGTCGAGGAACAAGGAACCAAGTAACGGCGCCGTGACTCCACCAATCAGCCACTGGATACTGGCGGCACCGTTATACGTTCCGCGCAAGTGTTCCGGGGCGATCAAAGCGATGAATGTCATCTGGACCGGTGACATGATCATCTCACCGAGTGTATAGAGGGCGTAGATGACCAGTAAAATCGTCACGAGCACGATATAGCCGGTTCCAAGCGAAAACAGATACGACGGGATGAACGCAAGTAATATCATCCCGAGTCCGAAGATGCTGGCGCCAAGCAACATGACTTTGCCGAAGGCTTTACCGGACAAGCGGGCGGCGACCGGGAACTGGAACAGGACGACCATGATGCCGTTCAGTCCCATCAGGTACGGGAACGGATTTTTATCATTCGGCAGTCCCGGCAAGGCTTCCTTCAGGAAAACCGGCAACATGCTTTCAACGAGGGCGAAGCCCATCGAGATAAAGACACCAGCTGCAATGAAAATCACGAAAACATGATCTTTCCGCAGGACGGTGAAAGCCGACAGCTTTGGTTCGTCGTGCGTGTGTTCGATCTGATCCGGTTTGGTTTCCTGGATGAAAACTAACAAGACGAGGGCATACAGGAAAAAGACGGCGGCAGCAGCGTAAAAAATCAGCGACCGGTCGATGAACAGGACGGCACTTCCGATCAACGGTCCGAACGCGGCTCCGACATTATGTCCCATCCGGAGCAATCCGAATGATTCATTAAGCCGTTCCGGCGGTGTGACATCGGCAACCATCGCGCTTGCTGCCGGGTGGAACAAGGAATTCGTCAGACCGAGCAAGGCATTCATCAATAATAACGGCCAGAAGGAATCAGCGAATGAAAAGCCGATTAAAGCAATAACATCCCCGACGATCGAGATGACCATCAGCGGTTTGCGACCGTACAGATCGGCCAGGTGTCCGCCGAGAAACGAGCCGAACAGTGACATGATCGGACCGGTCGCCATGATCAGACCGACCAAAAAATACGAATCGAGCTGTTCCGAATAATAGAGAACAAGAAATGGTGCAATCATGAACATCATGACTCCGGTAATCGTTTCCCCGACGAACCGGATCCAGATGTTACGGTCAAGCTGTTTTAGTGCAGTAAACATAAACAAAACCCCTTATATTTCCGTTTTTAGACCATGAAAAAGACGGATACGCACAAATATGGGCATACCCGTCCTGATATAAGAGGGCAGCATGTACGTATACGCATACGTACACCCTGCTTAATTGAAAATTAAACGATTGGGTGACGTACAGTTGTAGCCAATACGTAAATCGGTTGTTGCTGATTAAATGATTGTGACATTGTACGTCTCCTCCTTCTTGTAATAGTAACTTCCTCGTCATCGTATAGAACATCAGGCTGGGTTGTCAATACAAAATCTGAAAATTAAGTCAACAATGTGAAATGGACGAGACTGCGAAAATTCGGTATGATAGACTAGTTGCGAAAAAGTATCTGTATCGAGGTTGAATATATAGGTGAAAGGAATTAATATACATGACAAAACTACTTCAAACGGAAGTCGAGAAACGCCGGATCTTCGGCATCATCTCCCACCCGGATGCCGGGAAAACGACATTAACTGAAAAATTCTTGCTCCACGGTGGAGCAATCCGCGAAGCCGGATCCGTCAAAGCACGGAAAAACTCAAAATTTGCGAAATCCGACTGGATGGAGATCGAAAAACAACGGGGAATCTCCGTTACTTCTTCCGTCATGCAGTTCGAATATGACAAAAAAATCGTCTCGATCATGGATACACCGGGTCACTCCGATTTCGGGGAAGATACGTACCGGATCCTGACAGCCGTCGACTCGGCGATCATGGTCATCGATGCCGCGAAAGGGATCGAGTCCCAAACGAAGAAACTGTTCCAGGTCTGCCGGATGCGCGGAATTCCAATCTTTACGTTTATTAACAAGATGGACCGTCAAGCACGTGACCCGCTCGAATTGATGGAAGAGCTCGAAGAAGTCCTCGGGATTCCGTCGGTTGCGGTTACATGGCCTGCAGGATCAGGACAACAGTTCGAAGGTGTCTACGACCGTGTCAACGAGAAGTTCCACTGCTTTAAAAATGATCGTCTGACGATTGATCTCGGCGAAGAAGGACTCGCAAACGATCAGTTGGCTTCAACGATCAACAATGAAATGTATGACACGTTAGTCGACGAAGTTGATTTACTCGACGGAGCCGGCAATGAATACAATGAAGAATTGATTGCGAAAGGTGAATTAACACCTGTCTTCTTCGGTTCTGCCCTAGTCGACTTCGGGATCACACCGTTGCTTGAGCATTACCTAAACTTGTCACCGTCACCGACTCCGCGTGAGTCGAACAAAGGACAAATCGAGCCGGCACAAGATTTCTTCAGCGGTTTTGTCTTCAAAATCCAAGCAAACATGAACCCGAATCACCGTGACCGGATTGCGTTCGTCCGGATTTGTACCGGTAAGTTTGACCGCGGGATGGAAGTTGTCCTGACGCGGACCGGTAAAAAGATGAAGCTGTCGCAATCGACACAGTTCATGGCAGATGAGCGGGAAACGGTCAACGAAGCATTTGCCGGCGATGTCATCGGTCTGTACGATTCCGGCAACTACCAAATCGGCGATACAATCACGAACGGTGATCCGAGCCTGCAGTACGAGGCCTTGCCGACGTTCGCACCGGAATTGTTCCTGAAAGTCTTCACGAAAAATGCCCTAAAATCAAAACAGTTCCAAAAAGGCGTCGAACAGCTTGCACAAGAGGGAGCGATTCAGGTCTACAAGACGGAATATAACGAGATCATCCTCGGCGCAATCGGACAACTTCAATTCGAAGTCTTCGAACACCGTCTCAAAGGAGAATACGGCGTTGATATCTTAAAAGATGCGGCAAACTTCCAGGTCGCGAAGTGGGTCAAAGTGACAGAAATCAGTGAAGTCAAGAAATTGACGGATTCACGGACTGTCCTCGTCTACGACCGCTGGGAAAACCCGGTTCTCTTGTTTGCAAATGATTTCGTCTACGAACGATTCGTTCAGAAAAACGACGGTGTCATCACACTCGTTGATTCACCACAATTACTCAAAGACTAATCTGTTAAAACGTATCTTCCGGTTCACTGGAAGATACGTTTTTTTCGTTTTGAGATCCGAAAAGAAGGGTAAAAATTGGAGTCTGTAAATTCATATCTCTGTGAGAGGAATGGTGTTGACGATGGCGAAAAAATTTATCGGCATTTTTCATGATGAATCGAGTTTACATCAAAAAATGCAAGCACTAAAACAGCAAGGACATAAAGATTCTGATTTTTCAGTAGTGGGACGGGATGATGCAGCAGATGAAACATCGGGTGCGTCGTGGATCGACCAAATCAAATCAAAGTTCAGTCATGAGCCGCCGCTTCGGGAAACACTAAAGCGGGTCGGTCATTCCGATGATGAAGCGGAACGCCATTACCAGGAAGTCGAGCGGGGAGGAATCGCATTGTTCGCAAAAGACCGGCACGATGAACATGACCATACCCATGATCACAATCACGACCATGATCACGACCATTTACATGATCATTCTAACGATGAGAATGACCGTCACGGCGGAAAAGTCGCAAATCCGGGCATCAATGATTATGAATCAGAGCATTCGGATGATCACGACAAGAGCGACCGTTCAAAATGGAAAGCCGATGATGTAGATTAATAAACCGGGACGCCAAGCTGAGCTTTTCAGTTTGGTGTCTTTTTTTGAGAAGTGAAGTTTGTTCATTACCGCTTTAAAAATCGCCGGTGCTATACTGAACGTATCAAAGAGGTGAAGAGAAATGAAAAAAACAGTCGCAACACTTGCTGGTCTCGGCGTTCTCGGAGCGGTCTTCATGACCCGTTATCCGTTGTTCGGTCGCCGACCATCGAAGACAGATCAACAGCGTTATGCCCGTTCGGCTCAGTTTTCGAACGGAAAGTTTCAAAATGAACTGCCATTCCAATTAAAGATGGAATGGGACACAATGAAAAGTATCTTAAAAGATTACGGACGGGAGCTGCCGTCGTTAAAACCGGTCAAACCGTTGCCGGTTGTTCCGTTTGAACAACGGACGGACGGAACGGAACCGCGCGTAACCTGGTTCGGTCACTCAGCGTTCCTGCTTGAACTCGATCAGCAGACGATTTTCTTTGATCCGATGCTCGGACGTGCCCCGTCACCGTTCCCGAAACTCGGGGGCGGACGGTTCCAGACGACGTCACAGGTCGATCTTGACGCCTTACCGCCGATTGATCTCGTCATCTATTCACATGACCATTATGATCACTTGGATTATCATTCGGTCCTGGCGTTAAAAGATCGTGTCGGTCAATTCATCGTCCCGCTTGGTGTCGCGAGTCGTCTGAAAGGCTGGGGTGTCGATCCGGCCCGGATTACGGAACTCGATTGGCATGAATCGGTTGAGACGAACGGTCTCCGCCTGACGGCAACACCGGCCCGGCACTACTCGGGTCGCAACGGGCTCGATCAATTTTCGACGCTTTGGGCGTCATGGGTGATTGAGGGCTCGAAAAAAATCTTCTTCAGCGGCGACAGCGGGTATGGTCCTCACTTCAAAGCCATTGGGGAACAATATGGTCCGTTTGATTTAACGATCATGGAATGCGGACAATACGACACCCGTTGGTCGAGTTCGCATATGTTGCCGGAACAGACGCTCGCCGCGCATCTCGATGTCAAAGGGGACGTGATGATTCCCGTCCACTGGTCGGCGTTTACGCTGGCGTTTCATCCGTGGTTCGAACCGGTTGAACGCGTCCTGAAGGAAGCAGCGAAACACGACGTACCGGTCGTGACCCCGATGATTGGTGAAAGTGTTACGGCTACGAGCCAGACGCGTAAATGGTGGCGCGAGGTACGATAAAGTAATCCTCGTCTTCTTTTCCTGTAGGAGTCACGGGAAGAAGCCGAGTTTAATAGACTGTTTTCATATGATTTCAAACACAAAATCCCCACTCTGTCGCATTTTGCGAGAAAGTGGGGATTTTACTTTGACGTATAAATCAACTGGCAAGTCGATCAGATTTAGCATCACGTCGTGAACGCAAACGCTCGATGACTTCAAAACCGAGCACAAGCATCGTACCGATCAATAAGCCGTTACTGAAGAATGGACGTAACGTCAACGGGAGGATTTCCGCCAGGACCGTCGATTGCAATAAGATACTGATGCCGATGACGGCACAAATCGCAAAAGCATGCTTCCGGCGACTGGTCGTCATGCTGCTTTCAGCCGACTGCCAGGCAATCAGGAACATGTGCGGTAACGTTGCAAGCAATGCGGCACTGGCGACACTGCGCGGTAATGTGGCGATGATGCCGATGATGCTCGGGAAAAACCCGACCAGGGCAATAACGAGTGAGGCAATCAAAAACGGACGGCGTTCCTTACTTCCGGTCTGAGCGATGAAACCACTCGTGATCGGCAACGGAACCGGGACGAGCGTCGAGAACGTCGCTGCAATCAGGTGAATGATTCCTTCAATCGTCAGTCCTTGATTCAAGGCTCCTTTTTTCTGAATCGTTGCCTCGACAGCGCTGAGCGCAGCAATCAGATTGACGATCAAAAGAATCGCAAACGGAATCGCGACGAGAAACGCACTGCCGTCAAATTGCGGCATTCCGAACGGTAAAGCGGTTGGAACGGCAAAGACACCGGACGCTTCCGGCAGCGAAGGACGGCTAACGAGCCAGCCGACGACAATACCGATCATCAAAGCGAACGGCCGTAAACGCGTCGGACCGAATTGACTGAGTCCGAGCACAAGCAGGAAGGTCAGAATGCCGGCGAGACGTGTCGCCTCAACAGCAAGTACTGCTCCGAGCATGACGCCGGTCAGTTGAATACATAATAAAAGCAAAAACGTTCCACTGACGAGCGGCGTAAAGACCGGTAATAAAAAGCGCGTCCAACCCGTCAATCCAAGGAAAATCAGGACAACGCCGGCGATGACGACAGCGGCCATCGCAATCGTGAAGGCTGTTTTTGAATCGACCGGTAACGCGGCGATGACAACAAAAATGCTGACCCATGAACCGGCCGGACCGGACACGATCGGTAAGCGGTGACCGAAGACACCATGGAGAAAACAGGCAATCCCGCCGACGAAGAAAGATCGTTGCACAAGTGCGGCTGTTTCAACACTTGAGAGGTCGAACAGACTGGCGACGACGATGGGCAAGGCAATCGTATTGGCTAATAAGAAAATGATCCACTGGATCGTGGACGTCGTACGTTTCACAAAAATCGTCTCCTTTAAAAATCGCTGATTTCAGCATCATATCATATGAATGATGTTATGATTCATACATATTTATGACTGAAAACATATGAAAGAGATGATGAAGATGGATTTACGTCAATATCGGTATTTTTGCGCAGTTGTTGAAGAACAATCGGTGACGCGGGCGGCTGAACGCTTACGGATGGCACAACCCGCTTTGACACAACAGATTCGGAAAATGGAAGAACTGCTTGGGGTGCGGTTGATTGAACGGGCGGGACGTGGCATCCGGATTACGGCAAGCGGTGAGCGGCTGTATGAACGCGCCGTCTCATTGTTGCGGTATGAAGCAGAAACGCGGATTGAAGTCAGTGACATCAAGGAGGGACGAGCCGGCATCTTACGGATCGGGGTCAATACATTATCCGCCGGTCGCCTGACAGGCTGGGTTCAAGAGATGAAACGCCGATATCCCCGGATCACGTTGCAAATTCATCAAGGCGAGTCGGGTGTGTTGATTGACCGCCTGAAGGATCATGCGATTGACGTGGCACTCGTCCGACTGCCGATCGAGGCCCAGGGCGTCACAATCGAATGGATGGAGGAAGAACCGTTTTATCGCGTCCATCATCCGGAATATGCGGACGCCGACGTCATCATTCCGAGTCAGGAAGGACTGGGTGTCTTTCAGACGCTCAGTCAGCAGTTCGGCGTCGTCTCGCAGGAAACCTGTTCCGACGTCCTGATCTTGATCGGACTTGTCCGGTGCGGACAAGCCGTGACACTGTTACCTGAAAGTACACTCCGTGAGCTCGACATGACGGGACTTGTTCAGGAACGGTTAACGGACGCGACGAGTACGACGGCTCTTGTCTGGTTGACGGAAGACGGGCAATCCGCCTTAACACAACAATTTCTGACGATTGTTAACGAACGAGAATAAATTGTTAAAAAAGGAATTTTGTAGGATACTTGAACAAAGTGAACTGAGCAGGGGGAGAACAAGATGAAGACGATTCGCGGAAAATACGGCGAAGCGAAGATTTTTACACAGAACGTCGATGATATGACGATTGAGCAGGTGACAGGCATGCTGAATGAAAATATTGCCGTCGACGGGAATGTCCGGATTATGCCCGATTGTCATGCCGGCAAGGGGTCGGTCATCGGAACGACGATGCGGATTCAAGATAAAGTCGTGCCGAATCTCGTCGGTGTTGATATCGGTTGCGGGATGTTATGTACACAGATTATGCGAAACGGCACAGCCGGCATCGACTATGAAAAATTGGATGCGACGATCCAGGAGCTGGTGCCGAGTGGCATGTCGGTCCGTAATCAGCCGCACCGCTTGGCGGAACAGATTCCGTTTGATCAAGTATTGGCACCGTTTAACGAAACACGAGCCCGGTTATCGATCGGCACATTAGGCGGCGGAAATCACTTTATTGAGCTGAATGTGGATGAGGAAAACAATCTGTATCTCGTCATTCATTCCGGCAGCCGTAACCTCGGGAAAACGATTGCTGAGCATTATCAAAAGCTGGCGGAAAGCGCACAATTCACGGTTGATACGGAATCAATCGTCTCCTCGCTGAAAGAACAGGGACGGGAGCAGGACATTCAAACCACGTTGGTCGAGCTGAAGAGTCAATTTAATGAAACGAATAAAGATTTAGCCTACGTCTCCGGTTCTGATATGGACAATTACTTACATGACTTAAAAATCGCTCAAAAGTACGCAGCACTGAACCGTCAAGCGATGACGGAGGTCATCCTGGAAGCAATGGGCTGGTCAGCGACCGATCAATTCGATACGATTCACAACTATATCGATCTCGAGCAGATGATTCTCCGGAAAGGGGCAATTTCGGCACAGGCCGGTGAGATTGCCATCATTCCGATGAACATGCGGGACGGTTCATTGATTGTGAGAGGAAAAGGCAATCCGGACTGGAACTATTCCGCGCCACACGGGGCAGGCCGGATCATGTCCCGCTCGAAAGCCTTTAAATCAGTGGACTTGAAGGATTTTGAGGAGACGATGCAGGAGGTCTGGTCGAGTTCGGTTGTCGAATCGACACGCGATGAGTCGCCGTTCGTCTACAAGCCGATGGAGGAAATCATCCGGAACACAGAGGACACGGTCGAGTTATTAAAAGTCATCAAGCCGCTTTATAATTTTAAAGCGAAATGATGGGACGAAGTACGAATAATATTACTGGCAGATGAACTGATGACTGTCTTGGTCGCAAATCCCTGTCGTGAACCCGGCTGTTAAGAGAACGGACTGTGAGGCACGGTTATCAGGTGCGGTATAGGCACAAACCTGTCTGACCTTCATGTCCTGCAGTCCAAACCGGGTAACCGTTTTGACAGCTTCCGTCATGTAGCCCTGACCGCGGAAGTCCGCTTTGAGTACATAACCAATCTCGGCGATGTTGTTTTGGTAGCCTCTGCAAAAACAGCAGTTGCCGATGAATTCGCCGGTCGACTTTAAATAGAGTCCCCACGTGATGCCGTCCCCGTTGAAGTAATCAAGAGCAATTTGACTCAAGATCCGGACGACGTCGCGATTATTTTCTGCCTGTTGCCCGTCATAGGCCGTAATCTCAATCATTTGGTTTGCTTCGCTTAACCGGATTTCCCTTAACAGGAGCCGTTCGCTCGTCAGTTCAGGAAAGACGTCAAAATAGTATTTTTCTTTCACGCGGCATGTCTCCTTTAGTCTTTTTATACTTTAATTGTACGTTATCCGATACGAATCGAAACTAAAAATCCGTTCATTGATCAGGAGGAACTCACATGCCAAAAAAAGCTTTAGTCGTCATCGATATTCAAAATGACATGACAAAAAACTACAAAGAAGTCATTGGGACGATCAATCAGTCGATTGACTGGGCAATCGAACAAAACATGCATGTGGTCTATATCCGGCATGAGAATTTATCGGCTGGAACAAGAACGTTTAAGACCGGAACACGTGGTGCCGAGTTGGCACCTGATTTAAAGATCGTGTCGGATCACATTTTCACGAAATATAAGGGGAATGCCTTAACAAGCGAAGCTTTCGCAGCATTCATTGCGCAACATGACATCACCGGCTTTTATCTGACCGGCGGAGATGCGACGGCTTGCTGTGACTGCTAAGATGAAGACAACAATCCGCGACGATTTGAATCCAACACTTCTCGAATCAAATACTTCTTCGCTACACTGTATTTAGAACAGATGTAGGGAGATGAACTAGGAGTGGAAA